>CAZWEV010000071.1:0-20062 GCA_964633015.1 uncultured Desulfobacteraceae bacterium
CTTTGAATGCCCCGCACTCGGCATAGGCGGCTGCGAGGGTATCCATCCAGGCTCCGTTTTCCCCTATTTCGAGTGCTTTCTCCGCGAAAAAAATCGCCTTCTTGCAATCCCGATGCCTGGGGTCCTCCGCGGTGGCCAACAACCATGCCAGGTTATTGTAGGACCCCCCGCTCTTGGGATCAAGCTCAATAGCCTTGAGATAATCTTGTATGGCATCATCAAGGCGTTCAAGCCCGGTCATGACAACGGCACGGTTGTGCAGATAGTCAGCCCTTTCCGGGCTGATAGACAAGGCACTGTTTATGTCGTCCAATGCCTCCCGCAGGAAACCTTTTCTCGCGTAAATCCCGGCCCGGAGGGAAAAAGCCGGTGCGAAGGATGCATTCAAGCGAAGGCAAGCCGAGACGTCCTCCAGCGCATCATCCAGAGAACCGCTGAACATCTTTACCTGTCCGCGTTCAAAAAAACAATCTGTGCACTCAGGGTTCTTCTTAATGGCCTTGTCAAAGTCCGATACGGCGGCATCATGATGTCCCATCCTGGCGTACGTTATGCCCCGGTATCGAAATGCCTTGCATTTTTCGTCACCCAACTCACTTGCTCGGGTAAAGGCCCGAAGAGCATCTGCCAGCTTCCCTTTTCGAGCAAGATCAAGGCCTCTTTCCAGCTCTTGTTCTGCCGCACTACTCGGATGATTCCCCGTCTTACCCGACACTACGCACCCTCCTCCGGCCATGCATCCGTACAATCTACATGCTGCCCGCGTCCACCTCATTTTCGAGCTTTTTCAACAACGCAAATGTGCCCAGGTTCGGATACAACCGGCCTCCAAGAGCCATTGATATCCATCCTTTCTCTTCAGAAACCACAATAACCAGAGCATCACTTACCTGGCTGATTCCGAGGGCTGCTCGATGCCGCGTACCCAGTGCAAGCCGCTCCAGTTCAGGGGCGTGTGGGGCCAGAGGAAGCAGACACTGGGCCTTTCGAATACTGCCGTCTCTGATAAGGACCGCCCCGTCATGGAGCGGGCTCCCCGGATAAAATATACTCTCGAGGATAGCGGCGTTTGCCGCGGCCTCAATGGTGACTCCCTGCCGAAGATACGGATCCACATTGTCTTCCTGCTCGATCACAATGATGGCTCCATAACGCTTGGAACTCAGCCGGGAGACTGCGAGAATGACTTCCCCGGGGACTTTAATGCTGGGAGAGATACAACATTTCAGATGTCTCTGCAGCAAAGCCTTCTCCAGTTGGGTGAGCCCCTCTCGTATTTCATATATTTCCTGGAGGAGGTTGCTCAAATACGAACACTGCTTCAGGCAGGAAAGCGCCCCGTGAAGATCGAGAAGCTGGGATTTCAGATCTGTGAGCCTTTCCTTGACGGCCTCTTCCTCAGTGAGCATGTGATCATACTCCGTTGGCTTCATTTCACCCATTTCGTTCACTTCTCCGCCAAGATACACCTATCTCCTCGTAAGACCGGGAACCAGGGCCGGCGGTATAACCAGGACCGGACAGGGTGACCACAGCAGAGTATCCATTGTCACCGATCCCAAAGGACCTACCCGAACATCTTCTCCTGTCTGGATGGGGACCTTTGTGTCGGTACCCATGACAATAACATCCACCGCCGCATTCCTGGCAAGCTTGACAATTTCGCTCACAACATCTCCATCCGATACATTGATGGAATAATTGTCAAATCCCTCTCGTCTCATCGCGTCAACATATGCCTCTTTTACCCGCGCTTCCGCCTTGCTTATTTCTTTCACTGTTTCATCCTGGGTTAGATTAAGACGTCCGAGCCCATGATAAATCCAAAGTTTTGCGTTATGTTCTTTTGCCATGTTGAGCGAAAAATGCAAAATGTATTCACAATACTCCGTCAGGCAGGTACAAAACAGTATTTTCTTGTACATTGTCCTCCCCCCTTCCTGGACAAGGGTATATCCTGGTGCGGTTTCCCTTTCCTCATAAACGCGCCAGGATATTCCCGTGAACGTCTTTCCGTCCCGCTCGATCCGCAGGACGGCGCCGATTACCTTCCACCCGTCGGGAAGGCCATCTCATCGCATCTCCAGCAGCCCTGCTCCCGCAGATCACCGCCAAAGTCGATGTCCTTGTCGCAGAGCCAGCCGTTCCCGTCTCTGTCCTGAAAGTATTTCAAGGGACGTGCGGGCCTGTGGGTATCCGTGCTCGCCTGGATTCTTTTGTCTTCTGCCATTTTCTTTTCTCCTTTCTGATCTAAAATATGTTTTTGATGCTTGTTGCCTTTTATAGAAGAGCATCAAACATGCCAAAAGGAAAAAAGCGTTTCTTCAAAAAAATACCCTTGTTTTTTCAATATCTTACCAATAATAGCTAGGACAGCAGAAAGAGGAAAGGCAGAGAAGAGTTGCAAATATGCTACCGAATGAATTCTCTAGGGGCGCATGAACGCTACCCTGTCTTCCCATTTGTGCCGGCCGTCCTGCTCCGGCAGACGAATACCAAGCTTTCTTATCTTGCGGAAAAGGGTCGTCTTATGTATCCCCATCTCCCGGGCCGCAGCAAGGCGATTCCATTTGTTCTTTTTCAGCATAAAGATGATGAACTGCCGCTCCATTTCTTCAAATGTGTCGGCTCGGACAAAGGAATCCAGGGCGGGACGCAGCGAATCCGGGAGGTGCTTTACGTGAATCAGGCCTCCGGGGGAGAGAACGCATCCATGTTCGAGAATATTTTCAAGCTCCCGTACGTTTCCCGGATAGTCGTAACCCATCAGGACATCGAGAGCCTCATGGGAAACCGCGGCTAGATCCTTGTTGTGCAGGGCCGAAAAACGACTGATAAAATGCTCAACCAGCAACGGCACATCTTCCAGCCGTTCCCGCAAAGGCGGGATCTCCAGCTTTATGACATTGATCCTGTAAAAAAGGTCCTGCCTGAAGGTCCCTGCTGCCACCATTTCTTGAAGATCCCGGTTGGTCGCGGTAATGATCCGGACGTCTGCCTTCAGAGAGCGTGTGCCGCCGAGAGGTTCATAGGTCTTTTCCTGGAGGACCCGCAGCAGCTTTACCTGGAGCGGAAGCGGCAGGTCGCCGATTTCGTCAAGAAACAGGGTCCCACCTTCCGCCCTTGCAAAACGGCCTTTTCTCGCTCTGGTGGCGCCGGTAAAAGCCCCTGCTTCGTGACCGAAGAGTTCCGATTCGATCAGGGTTTCAGGAAATCCCCCGCAATTGACAGCCACAAACGGTTCTTTATTTCTCTGGCTCAATCCGTGAATAGCCCGGGCAAAAATTTCTTTCCCGGTGCCGCTCTCTCCGGTTATCAGGACGGCACTGTCACTCTCCGCTATGGTTGGAAGAATATCCAGGATCTTTTTTATCTTATTGCTCTTGCTGATGATGTCTCCAAAGGAGTAGGCTTTTTTTATTTCTTTGCGAAACTCCTCGACCTCCCTGAGGTCACGGAAGGTTTCCACCCCTCCTTTCAAATTGCCGTCTTTGTCTTTGAACACCGCCGTTGAAATGCTCACCGGGATCTGGATTCCATGGCTGTTTTCAAGATAAATTGCAAGATTGACGACCGGTCTGCCTGTCTCAATCGAATACTGAATAGCGCACGTGTCTCTGCAGATATTTGACTTCAAGACCTCATAGCATCGGCGCCCTATTGCTTTTTCCCGTGGTACCCCGGAGATGCGTTCTGCGGCATCGTTAAAACAGGTAATCCGCCAGTCGGAATCAACCGTCATCACGCCATCACTGATACTCTGGATCACCGCTTCAAACCGTTCGGGAGACGGGTTATCAAGGAAATATGGGGCTGTCATATCTGAAATCCATTTCGACTTTTCTGTCAAAGCTGTTCCAAGGTTGTAGAGGGCACATCATTCAAGACATCCTGACTGTTTTTTCTTGGTAAAGCCACCGTAAAAACCGAACCCTTCAACGATTCACTCGAAACTCTGATATGTCCACCGTGTGCCTCTACGATCGCCTTCACTCCGGCCAGTCCCAGACCGAAACCTTTCTTGTCGCTCATAGCATTACCACGGTGAAACGGATCAAAAATGAAAGGAAGCTCCTCCGGGGTAATGCCAATACCCTCATCGGTAATCTGTACAAACACCTCATCTTTGGTCTTGCCCGTCTTCAACTGGATGGTGCCTCCGGTTTCTGTGAACTTTATTGCATTATCCAGCAGGTTAGCGAAAACCCTCCGCAGCTGAACGGCATCAGCCTGAATCATGGGGAGTTCTTCCTCATTTTCAAGTTCGAGTCTGATACCGTGCTGAGAAGCATCAAGCTGATAGGCATCAAACATCTCCAGCAACTCCCTGTCAAGCAAGGTCGCATCCAGATTCAGCCTGATTTTTCCCGACTGAAAGCGTGAAAATTCGAGGAATTCATTGACGAGAGCCTCAAGCCTTGCGGCCTCATTTCTCGCTATAGTAAGATATTTTGTTTCTTTCTCAGGTGAGCTGTTCCTCTGTTTTCTTAATACCCGAAGGACAAATCCACCAATAATGGTAAGAGAAGATTTCATGTCATGGGCGAACATGGAAATGAGATTGTTTCTCTCTCTTTCAAGCGCTTTAAGCCGAGAAACATCTTGAAAAGACTCAACTCCTCCAATGAGATTTCCTCTATTATCAAATAGCCCTGCGGTATTCAATCTGACTGGAATAGTCTCTCCCCACTTGTTTCGAATAGTTGATTCAACAAGGGATATGGGAACGTGTCCCCCGATCACTGTCCTCAATGGGCAATGGCTGGAACACATCCCCCCCTGGAGGATCTCCCCGCAGTATTTTCCTGCAACTTCTCTTTGAGAATATCCCGTGACTTTTTGAGCCCACGGGTTAAATCCTGTGATTCGCAAGTCGGCATTCACCGTAAGGATTGCGACCGGAGCACTGTCCAACACAAATTTATAAAAGGCGAGGGTCTGCATATCATCCTTGTCCGGTCCCCTGGAATCCGTATCGTCCGAAAAAATGGTCATAAGATAGTACGACTTCCTGTTGATAAATTACTCACACGTCAAACGCATAAAAGAGAAAGCCAATTCCAATCCCAAAAGCAAAATTAAGCACTTTGATGTATATTGAATCTTTGATGCTGTACGACAAAAGCGGAAGCATTCCGTGTCCGTCCTGAACAAATGAGCTGGTGAGAAGCACAGAAAAGGGGATAAGCCCTTTTGCGTACATCATCACGAAAAGGAGGTGGGGTCCTGATTCGGGAACGATTCCCATCAGTGCCGCCAGCACCAGCACCCACGTCATGTGTGTTTTGATAACGGCCTCCAGGTTCCAGAATGATAGTCCCCAGTGAAGGAAAAAAAGGGCACCGAATGTCCACAGGAAGACCCGGAAAAGATGTTTCTTTACGATGTGGTCCCAAATATGCGCGTGGAGATAGTGCTCCGAAGAAAATATGACGACATACAAGGAAAAAAGGGTAAGGCTGAGAAAAGTAATCCGCTTCCACGTCCAATTCGAATCGACGACAATGCCAGCGAAAACCAGCACGAAAAAACACCCAATCAATATGAAGAAAAGGAAACGGGTGAACGACGGAGCTCTCACATTCTTCCACACATTTTCCACTCGGAACGTATGCCGTTTTGTTTGGGAATCTTCCATCTCTTCCATACACTCTTGACAGTCTGCCTGGAGACAGGCCTCACAAGGAATCACATGCAATATCTTTATTAATCGATCACTCACCCACGCAAAACCGATTCCCAGCACGAACAGCACCGCAAAAAGCAGCACGGCCGTTCCCGGAAACTGGGAAAGCATGATAAAGGCCTCATCGCCCGAAGTAGCGATCATCCCCCCGGTCACTGCCCCGAAAGAAATCATGCCGTGTACATAGAGTGTCACATTCATAAAGGCCCCGAGACACCCCGGGGTAGAACCAAGAAAGGAGGCCAGCGTATACTGACGCCACGGGCCGCCCTGCATGAGCCTGGATGTGGTACCTCTGGTGGCAATGTTGGCGAAGTCCAGCAGAAGCATCATGGAAAACACAAGAAAGGTGATCAAAAGCGCATGTTTCAGGATGGGGAATATATCCATATCATTTCGCTTCGCAGGAATCCGCGCATCACCGGGTCATCGGGGTTCCACATTTCGGGCATCGCTGATCATAGCAGGGCATACCTGCCTGATGGGCAACCTTTTCTCCGCAGTTCGGACAAACACAATCCCCGTCCGGGCCTGCGCCGAAACCGCCGCTTCGTCCTCTTCCACCACCGCCTCCAACACCGCCGCGGCCTCTCATACCTCTTCCGGTGCCGGGTCCCTGACCCCTCGGGCCTGTTCCATCACCTCTCGGCATACGGTCACCTCCCTTCCCAGATGAACCACCCCGCCGTAAGCAGCGGGCTATCCTTTTATCGTCATCCCGGAAAGTCCGCAGGACTTATCCGGAATCCGCATTCCCGCTCCGTGATCGGGCTCAAGCACAAGCTTCGCCCGAATGGCCGCAACATAGCAAGCGGCAGGATATGGAACCCGAATCGGGAATAACTATTACAGCACAGAATATTTTGGACCTCCACCCCCTTCCGGTGGAACCCATGTTATATTTTCATAAGGATCTTTTATGTCACAGGTCTTGCAATGCACGCAGTTTGAAAAGTTAAGCCTCATTTCACGCTTCCCTGTTTCCTCATTTGTCTCCAACTCGTACACATGGGCCGGACAGAACGTGACACAGGGATTGTGATATTCTTCCGTACATCTGGTATAGCAAATATTGAGATCCCCTATCTTGAGATGAGGTGGTTGCCCCTCCTCGTGGGTAGTGCCTGAATAGTAGACATCGCTTTCCTTATCAAAAGTGCGGTCCCCATCATACTTTATGACACCCTTCATTTCGTCATCCGGGGTTTGCGTCCCATAGACATCTTTCACTTTTTTCAGGTGGGTGAAATCGGGCGTGGTGGACAGGCGGTTCCGCAGTATTCTTCCCCCCAGGAGGTATTGCAGACCGCCTTTCACAATGCCGCCCCAGAGACCTTTCTGAAAAGCCTGGTGAAAATTGCGGGCCTTGTAGAGTTCTCTTCCTACGGAGCTCCGGTACAGTTTTTTCTCATAATCTGCCAGCCCGTCTCCGGAAAAATCATTTTTCAGCAGTGCCTCCAGAATTGCCTCGGCCGCGAGCATGCCGGACTTCATGGCAACGTGGATTCCCTTGATCTTCTGGCTTATAAAAAGATCTGCCGAGTCCCCGATAATGACCGCTCCATCCACGACACATTTCGGGATTGAAAAGTATCCCCCGACCGGAGCCGTTTTCGCCCCATACTGGACTACCTTTCCATCTTTCAGGATTTCCGCCACATACGGATGAAGTTTGAATTTCTGGAACTCTCTATGGGGATCAAGGTATGGATCCTTGTAATCAAGACCGGTCAGAAGGCCCAGAGAGACCATGCTGTTTTTCATTCCGTAAACGAATCCGCCGCCATACGTATCCCGCTTGAGGGGGTACCCCACGGTGTGGATGACATCGCCCGGATTCATTCTGCCGTCAGGAAGCTCCCAAACCTCTTTTACGCCGACCACATAGCTCTGCGGATTTTTCCCCTCGTCGAGGTGAAATTTCTTGATAAGCGTCTTTGTGAGACTTCCTCTTGATCCCTCTCCGAAGACGGTTACCTTGGCATGCAGATCAATGCCCGGCTCATAATTCGCCTTTCTGCTGCCGTCAGCGCTGATACCCTTGTCTCCGGTTCGGACCCCGAGTACCCGGTCCCCATCATAAAGAATCTCTGTGCCGGCAAATCCTGGAAAGATATCGATTCCTGCCTCTTCCGCCTGTTTTCCAAGCCATCCGGTCAATTTCGAAAGAGAAACCACATAACATCCATGATTGTTCAACGGCGGAGGGATTATGGGAGCCTTCACCCGGCCGTTCCCGGTCAGCAGACAGACCTCCTCTTTTGTCACCTCACCATCCAGCGGCGCGTCTCTTTCGAGGAAATCAGGCATGAGTTCCCGGAGCGAAACCGGATTCATGACCGCACCTGATATGCTGTGAGAACCCACAAAGGCGGCTTTTTCCAGAACAGCGATGACAATCTCCTCCAGCCTTTTCCCCTCCCCTTCTTTCTCTACTTTTTCGTCATGCCGCTTTATCAAATTCGCAAGATGCAGTGCCCCGCTCAGGCCGGCACTGCCTCCACCCACGAAAAGAACGTCCACCTCCATGATATCTCTTTCTTCCAACTGCTTCTCCTTCCTGTCTTGCCACGCTGTCCTGCAACTCTGCCGTTCAAATTATTATGCATTTTTTAGATAAGTGATTTGATTTTCTCCGCGATCATCGATTCCGGGACCGCCCCCACGATTTCATCCACCCTCTTTCCGTCTTTGAAAAACATCAGTGTGGGGATACTCATGATCCCGTAGTTCATGGCCGTCTTCTGGGCCTCATCAACATTCATTTTGCAAAACTTGAATTTGCCCTCGTAATCGTTGGAAAGCTTGTCAACAGTCGGTGAAACCATGTGACAAGGGCCACACCATGGCGCCCAGAAATCGACCAGGACTCCTGTTTCCGATTTCAAAACCTCTTCCTCAAAATTCTGTTCCGTTATTTCGTTCACCATTTTTTCTTTTCCTTCCTTTCCTTTTTAAAAAATTATGCGTTATGAAGTTTGTTCGCCTGTTCAATAAGCAGGGACTGCAGACGATCGAGTGTAATAGGAGAGGCCTGAATCGGGATGCCCATCCAGTCGGAGTATTCAAGAAAATCTTCGGGACGCTCAGCCATGTAGCGGTCAATGTAGCCCAGGGCGTCGAGAACAATCGCCCCTCCGGTATGCCGTGGAAAGTTTTCATTGGCAAGCCCCTGGTCCCATCCCTTAAAGACATAGTGCCGGAACTTCACCCACCCCGGTGTCATCCACCAGACCTTTTCCCCTCCTGCCAGTTCCTGGGCTATCCGCTCCCGTTCTTCTTCACTGGCCAGCATATCCATACAATGGGTCGCTTCTATTCTCGAGACACGCGGCCCCTGCTCTTCGATGATTTTTTTCATAGTGCGATAGGGGTCATCGCCGTTCACGTAACAGAATTTTCCGCCATATACCACGAGGACCTTCTCCGCTTTTTCCTTGGCCTTGTTGACCCGATATATCAACTGCCGCTCAAGCTCCTTCGGCGTTTCGTGAAGCCCCGGGGTATTATAAAAAATGTGTTTCGCATCCAGAAATCCCTGCTTTTGCAAATGGCTCAACTCCAGGCTCATTGTTCCACACGCTACTATCGCAATATCTGAAAATGACGTTTGATCCATCGTAATTCCCCCTCATCCAACATGTTGAAGTTTATCCTGAAATCGCAGGGCAGCGTGATTTGAGACGCCAAGAGGCTGAAGAGAAAGAGCGCCTTCCGGACATTCCTGGACGCAGCGACCACAGCCGATACATCTTTCAATATGGATGCGCGCCTGCCCCTCGATACTGATTGCCTCCACGGGACAAACTGACTCACACGTTCCACATCCCACGCATAGCTCCGTATCCACGAGGGCCTTCCATTGGGGTTTCGCCGCTGTCCGCTTTCCCGCATTTTCGATCTGCATTTCCAGCGTTGCGAGCCTTGCCTTCATCTCTTCCACTCTCGCCTTCAGTTCCTGAATCTCTTTTTTGCGAGCGACCTCATCTCCCATGTTACACCCTCCCCGGCTTCAGATCCGGCGCGCCAGTTCGTAGCCGCTGTGAATCGCGCTGAAAATATCCTGTACCTCATTTGCGTCCCCAATGATTTCAATCCTGGAGACAGCATTCTTTATTTCCTGATCCGGTCCCGTCGCAGGATTCATTCCCGAAGAGAGAATCACTGTCTGGAACGGTTCGAGGGACTTCTGAACCCCGTCCTGCTCCATTTCAACCGCTCCCGCGGAAAATTTCTTCACCGTGGTGTGCGGCATAAGCGTCACATTGGGCATTTTTTCGAGCCGCATGAGAAGCAGCTTCCTCGTGATCATCTCCATCATGCTCCCGATGGGATCCGTTCGTTTCGTGGCCACCACGTCATAGCCCTCTTTGCCCAGTCTCTCCGCGATTTCCAGCCCGACTCTTCCTGCGCCGATCACGAGGACCCTCGGGCCTCGAATGTCTTTTGCCTCTTCGAAGTATTCGAGAGACGTCAGCATATGCTGATCCTGAAGTCCGGGGATATCCGGAATGTTTTGTACTGCTCCCGTGGCCCATACCAGCAGCTCCGGGGCCTGTTCTTTCACAAAATCTCCAGCAACTTTTCTATTGAACAGAACTGAGACGTCGCTGTTCATAACCCGGCGTTCCAGGGCCTTGAGACCCGGTTCCATGTCCGCCTTGCCGGGGGCCTGCCACGCGAGCGTAAACTGACCTCCCAACTGCTCATCCGCCTCCGCCAGGGTTACCTGGTGCCCCCGCCCGGACAGGTACAGGGCCGCGCTCATGCCTGCGGGACCGCCGCCGGCCACAAGAACCTTCATTGGATTGAGCACCGGTTCCAATGGGAGCAACCCCACCTCAGGATTCAGGTTGCACCCGAGGGGATTTCCGTTTTTCAAGCGATGGAGGCAACCCTGGAGACAGTAGCCGCAGGGCATGGTTTCTTCCTCCCGGCCGTCTTTCCATTTCTCAACAAGGTCCGGATCGGCAATCAAGGGTCTTCCCAGTGCCACAAGATCGGCAACGCCCTTTTCAATCACCTCCAGTGCTCTTTCCTTTCTCCCCATCCGCCCGGCTGCAATGAGAGGCAGAGACGTCTGAGCGCGAACCCAGGACAGGGAATCCATCTGAGGCGTGTCAGGAAGACTGCCATGGTGAAAGTACCAGGGCGGGCTGAAGCAGGAATTCCCCATGCCCACGTGAATCGCTGCGACTCCCGATTGTTCAGCCAGGTGCAGGAGCGGCGCCAGGTCTTCCCGGCTGATTCCAAACTCCGGGGACATCTCGTTTCCTGAAATCCGGAGAATGAGAGGCATATGGGGAGCACCTTCTTTCACTCTTGCCAACGCTTCTTTTGCAAACAACAGACGGTCATTCCCGAAGTCATCCTTTCTCTTGTTCACCTTGCTGTTCAGGAATTGCGACAGGAGATATCCGTGGCCGCCCTGGACTTCGATGACATCAAATCCCGCGGTTACCGCCTTTTCAGCGGCGGTCCGGAATCCGCCGAGAATTCCCTCAATTTCATCCGGGGTCAGGGCTGCGGATTCCTGACCCGTGGAAGGACACGTGATCTCCGAGGGCGCCTTCGGCCGGCCTCCTGACGCCTTGGGGTTCGCCGCAGCGCCGGCATGGTTCAGATGGAGACAGGCGAGCCGCCCCTCCTCATGGATCACGTCAACAATCTTCTTGAGTTCCGCTGCGCTTTCAGGAAGATGGACACAGAGCTGTTTGGGATGTTCTCTTCCATCGGGGGTGACTGCAACAGGTTCCAGGATAATCAGGGCGGGGCCGTTTTCTGCGATCCTCCGGTAAAAAACCAGTTGCCGGTCCGTAACCGTGCCGTCCGGTTGCCCGTATCCGAGCTTGACGGGTGGAAATACAAAACGATTCACCAGTTCTTTATCGCCTATGATCAGCGGTGCAAACAACCTTTCCATAAGAGGCCTCCTCTCGCAATTGGGCAGTTTATTGAATTATGTTGGTCATGATCCAATTGAGCAGTCAAACGGCATATTCCAGAAGCTACGCTCCCTCCGTCGTCCCCTTCGAGGCCTTGAGCCCTCAGGGCCGAAAGGCGTGACTCCGGTCGCTCGGGGATTTCGGCCCTTCCTCTATCCTGTTCCAAGGCCGAAATGCCGCCGCTTCCAGAACATCCCGTTCACCTGCTCTTCATACAAAAACCTTCCGCTCCCCAAAAACCCGGCAGGAGGTCACCAAATAATATTATAGAGCACAATATGTGCCAATCGTATGCGGATACATAGTCCCCATAATTTCAAATAGTTATGAACGAGGTGCAAGCGGAATCCAGGTTTTGGTGCAAGAATATTCGGAAAAATTCGAAATGGTTTTTAGAAGATTCTCAATACGAAGAAGATCGCCTGGCGATCCACCGCAACTGCGAATTTTACGACCCGAGAAGTTTCCTTCTCCGGTAGCGGTAGGTGTGGTGATTCATGTTAAGCAGCCGCGCAGCCTTGCTCTCGTTCCCATCAGCCAGTCTGAAGGCCTGCTCCACATAATGCCTTTCAAACGCTTCCTTAGCCGCGTCTAAATCAATGCCCTGGGGAGGAAAGGAGGGAAAGGCTGCTGTTGTTTCCTGCTGCAATGCCTCTTGTTTCGCGCCGGCCTTTTTTGCAAGACCCAGATCCTCAGCGGTGAGAACAGGACCGCGTCCTATGAGAACGCCCCGTTCAATCAGATTGCGCAATTCCCGCACGTGCCCTGTCCACGTGTGGCGGAGCAGTCCATTCTCGGCATCTCCTGACAGGCCCGCCAGTTTTTTCCCGAATTTCGTGTTGAATTCAAGCAGGAACGCCCTCGCAAGCGGTATGATATCATCCTTACGTTCATTCAACGATGGAACTTCCACCCGTATCACTCCCAAGCGAAAGTAGAGATCTTTCCTGAAATGACCTTCTGCAACCATGTCTTCCAGGTCTTTATTCGTAGCGGAGACCACTCTTGCCTGGACCTTGCGCTGTTTTGTCCCGCCAATCCGGTAAAATTGGCCGTCTTCCAGGAACCGGAGCAGCTTGGCCTGGGCATCCCGGCTGAGGTCTCCCACCTCGTCAAGGAACAGGGTCCCCCCTGCCGCCTCTTCAACCAGACCGATCTTCCCCAAAGGGCTCGCACCGCTGAAGGCACCTTTCTCGTATCCGAAGAGTTCACTCTCCACCAGGTCTTTCGGGATGGCGGCGCAATTCACTGTCACCAGCGGTCCCCTGAAATTCGGGCTCCTGTAATGGATTGCGCTCGCAATGAGCTCTTTGCCGGTACCGGTCTCCCCTATAATAAGAATCGGCGTATCAGGGCTTTTTGCCACCTTTTCAATGAAATCCATGACGTCCTGAATCGCGTTGCTTTCACCTATGAAACAGGGCAGGTTCTCTTTCAGGTATTTTTCATGGAGTGCCTGGACCTCCCTTTTCAGCTTTACCGTCTCCAGGGCGTTCCCAATGCTCACTTCCAGGGCATCCATGTGAATGGGTTTTACCACGTAATCATGCGCGCCCAGCTTCATGGCTGATATGACCGTTTGCACATCCTCATAGGCGGTTATCATGATAACGGGCAGGTCGCTGTTTCTCTGCTTTATTTCTTTGAGGGCCTGTATCCCGTCCATCCCGGGCAGGCCGATATCCAGCAGAACCAGATCAGGGGGTTCATTTTCCATGTCCTTTAAAGCGGATTCCGCGGTGGCAAAGGCCTTGACAGAATACGCTCCTTCGAGGGCAACAGCTATCCCTTCCCGTATGACTTCTTCGTCGTCAATGACGAAGATGGTAGAAACCGTCATCTGCTGGTACCGGCTCCCTTCCGACAGGGTATTTCAATCAGGAATTCCGCACCGCCCCACTTACTGGTGGATACACTCAAGGAACCACCGTGATCCACAACTATTCTGTGGCTGAGGCTCAAACCGATGCCCGTGCCCCCATCTTTGGTACTGAAAAAAGGATCAAAAACCTGCTCTCGCAAATCCGGGGGAATTCCCGGTCCTGAATCGGCTATGCTTACAAATATGGATTCGCCCCGGACAAAGGAACTCACCGCCATGTTTCGGTCATTCTCCGTGTTTCTCAGGGCCTCAACAGCATTGGTGATCAAATTCAAGATAACCTCTTCCATGAGATGTTTGTCAAGGGTACACGCCGGGAGGTCCTCCTGCAGGTTTTTTTCGAGACTGATACGACTCTTTCTCAAGGTGACCGCGGAAAGAGAAATGGCGTCTTGAATGGCTCCGTTTATGTTCGCCAAAATAAAATTAGGACGGTTCGGCCTGGAAAAATCAATGACTCTTTTTACCACCGATTCAATCTTGTTGGATGCGGATTGAATATGATTGAGGATATCTGCGGCTTTCTCCCTGTCCATTCCCCGCTCAAGAAGTCTCTCAAGGGTCCTCAGATAGATATTGATGCCCGACAGGGGGTTTCGAATCTCATGGGCGATCCCTGCGGCAACACGGCCGAGCGAGGTCATCTTGTCCTGGATCCGCACCAGGTGCTCCAGTTCCTTCGATCGGGTAATATCCATCATGTTCACGAGTGTCGCCTCTTCTCCCCGGAAGTGTATCTGCGAAGCGTAGCAATAGATCCATTTTCTTCCCAGATGGCAGTCCGGTTCCGTCACAGGGCACAACCTGAAGTCTGCACTGAGCGTTTTGGTCCTGCCCTCGGCGACACTGTTGCACATGGTCCTCACCTTTTCCACGTCCTCGGGATGTAACCCTTCAAATGTTCCCAGGTCAAAGGATCGGGGAAGCGGTCCCAGTAACTCCTTCTGCTGTGGATTCTGATACACCACTTGATTGTCTTGGATGATAAAAATGCCGATCGGGCACTTCTCCAGAAGGTCGCGGAATCGTTCTTCGCTCTCGATCAGGGCCTTTGTCGCCGTATCTCCTGCCTCTTCCAGCTCCAGCGCGCGCAAACCAAAGGCGATATCCGCGGCCAGGTCCCTCAGGAGGAGCTTTTCATCCGCATCCCGGGCCACTTCCCGCGGAATGGAAACCGACATCACCCCGTATACTATTCCATCGAGAATAAAGGGAACGGTGAGCGCTCCCCTTCCCTGATAATCCCCTGCAAGGGGGCAATCGGTGCAGGCGGATGCCGGATCATCCGTCTCCACAATATCCCTTTCTGTCAGGACCCGGCCGATGCAGGGAGGCTGGTGCCCGCTCCGCATAAAGCTAATCAGTTGCCGGGACTTTTCGCCGATACCGGCCTCCGCACTCATGCTCGCATTTCCCTGTTCATCAAACAAAACGGCCCAAGAGTTATAGTATCCCCGATGTTGAATGAGGGCACGGCATATGCCCCTGAGAAGCCGTTCGCGGTTCTTTTCCTTGATAATGAGCCTGCTTACATCCCGCATGGTCTGCAATACGAGATTGAGCCGTTCTATCTTTTTCCCATGGTTTTCCACATTTCGTTCCTTCTGTTCGTTCCCCTTCTTATTCTGATGCCAGATATTTCTGGTATGCCAACATCATTTTGATTTCTCCATAGGAATAGTCAGCCCCCAGGGCATTTTTTGCTTCACTGAGGGAATTTTTGTGATCTGCAGCAAGTCCCTTTTCAATGGCCTGTTGTTTTTCAGGTGAAAGCAGCTTGTTGATATCCAGTTTACCTTTTTCCACAAAAAAACTCAGATGCCCTTCAATGGTAGATTGTACCAAACCTCTTTTTTGTGCAATCTGGGCAATACTCAGTCCGTTATTAAACATGTCGAAAGTTATCTGTTTCGTCCCGAAAGGTAGGGCCGCATCTTTTGCCGGTGTGCTTTCTTGAGGAGGTTCTTTAGGCTCAGACAGAACGACCTTTTCTATCCCGTGTTTTTCGCGATAGGCCAAAACCAGTTTCACGAGTTCTTCACCGTATTTCTCAATGGTTTTTTTGCCGACGCCATTTATTTTCTTTAGATCAGCAGTATTGCCGGGCAGGCATACCACAATCTGGAGCAGTACCTGTTGATGTAGAATTTGAAAATGAGCGACCTCTTCCTTCTTGGCCTTGCGGGAACGCCAAGCCTTCAGGGTCTGGAACAGCTCCGGATGGGCAACGTCCGATTCGGTATAGACCGGTGGTCGGCGCTTTTTTCCCTTTTCAGGGGCAAAGTCAATTTCAGCAGCTGAAATAGCACGATAGAAACTTGACGGTGAAAACCCATCTTCACAGTATTGTACGCCTGCTACCTTCACGGCAATTTCTTTTTTGAGATTACTCAAAGCATTCCCAATTTTTTTGCGGAGTTTGCTATCGTCTGTTTCTACGTGCAATTTTGGCATTGATTCTTCAAAAATCTCGGCAAACTTTTCCTGGAACCATGCTGACGCCTTGCTGATCCGTTCCAAAATAACTGCATCTGACTCGGGCAAGCCACCATCCGCAAAAATTGTTCGTAACTGTCGCCTAAAATTTTCACTAACAACAAAAATATCTTCCGTGGCCTTTTTCTCCAGTTGGCTGATATCTTCAAGGCCTGAAACCTGAACGACTCCTGCATTACCCTGCAAGAGCCGGGCAAGATAATGAAGACGGCTGCGCAATAGTGAAAAATCGAAACAATCAAGCAATAGCTGCTGCTGGTAGCTGATTTTGGCTGTCTGAAGCCGGCCTTCTGACGGCGGGTCTTGACGAGCGTTTTCGTCAAAGCACCGTATTGCTTCGTCCGTTTCTATTCCCCGGGATGAAAGGGGAGAGCTCAGGACCATGCCCGCTAAAGTTTTACAACGGCTTAACGCTACGTAAGTCTGACCATGGGTAAAAGCTGCTTTGGCATCAATAATCGCCTTTTCAAAAGTCAGCCCTTGGCTCTTATGGATGGTGATTGCCCATGCAAGTTTCAGGGGATATTGTTTGAATTGACCGATTATCTCCTCTTCAATTTCCTTCGTTTCTTCGTTCAGTGTGTATTTGATATTTTCCCAAATGATTGGTTCAACCACGATTTCCTGTTTGTCGCCGGGGCAGGTAACGCGGATGTTTTTGCTCGAAATTTTGGTTATTTTGCCGATTTTCCCATTGTAATAGAGTTTTTCAGCAGAGGGATCATTGCGCACAAACATCACCTGTGCCCCCTCTTTAAGCAGAAGAGTGGCCAGGGTCGGGTAGTTATGTTCAGGAAAATCTCCGGAAATTTCAGCTTTGAAACGGTGTTCTTTTTTGGACAGGCCCTCAAGTCTGGTCTGATTGATGGATTCGGCGCTTCGGTTGTGGGTGCTTAGGGTAATATAGCCCTGATCTTCGCCCGGTGTAAAATCCTGGATGTAACGCTGATTAAGATCCGCTATGGATGATTCATCAAGCCGGTTGTCACGTACCCGATTCAGGAGCTTGATAAAACGGGCGTCTGACTGGCGATAAATATGCGTCAGTTCAATGGTAAGCAGTTCAGTAAGACCAAGCGCTTTGCTGCTGAAAAAATAAACCGACTCATAATGTTGCTGCAAAAGGTGCCATTCATCTTGCTTTGCCACCGGAGAGAGCTGATGCAGATCGCCGATCACAAGCAGCTGCACCCCGCCAAAGGGCTGATTATTACGGCGATGGCGACGCAGCACGGCATCCACCGCATCGAGTAAATCGGCCCGTACCATACTTATTTCGTCAATCACCAACAAATCAAGGCTTTGTATAATCCGCTTTTTTTCTTTGCTGAACCTGAACCGGCGCTGTTTATTGCGCTCGTATGTCTCGCTGCCCGGTACAAACGGGCCAAAGGGCAACTGAAAAAAAGAATGGAGTGTTACCCCGCCGGCATTGATAGCCGCAACACCGGTTGGAGCGGTGATAATCATCCGTTTCGCCGTGTTCTTATGCAGATTATGGAGAAAGGTTGTTTTGCCGGTGCCCGCCTTACCCGTCAGAAAAATATTGCAGCCGGTATACTGAACAAAGTCGTTGGCGAGTTGCAGTTCATGGTTTGCGGAGGACATGGTTTTCCTGCTCATGCGCGTTATCGCTGATGCCTCGTAAAAAATCGGGTTTCGCCTTTTTGAGTTATTACACCCCTTCCTTGTCAAGCCAGTGTCAAGTGAGATTGCGCAGTTGCTCACGACGGATTGATTGAATCACTTCATCGAGCCGCTGAAGAAAACGTGACCGGTCACGCTTTTTTAAAGGTGGCGGCCCGCCTGTTATCTCTCCTGCACTACGAAGTTCTGACAACAAGTCCCGAGTCGCAACGGCTTCACCGATATTGTCTTCTGTGAACGGCTTTCCGGTTGGCCCAATTACACGTGCGCCTTGCTCTATGCAGCGGCTCGCAAGCTGAATGTCAGCGGTGACCACGATATCGTGAGGTTCCACGTGTTCGACAATCCAATCATCGGCCGCGTCGAATCCGTTCCCCACAACCTGGAGTGCGATCCATGGTTCATTCGGGATTCGCATCCAGGAGTTAGCCACCAATGTGACATTAAGGCGGCATCGGTTCGCGACGCGGTACACCTCCGGTTTGACCGGGCACGCATCAGCATCGACAAAGATGTGCAGCAAACAAAGATCCTTCCATCACCCCGGATTCGGTCCGGGTTAGTTCTGTTTGAGGAACCAAATTCTGTACATTCCCACTTCAAAAGCATATTTCCCCGCTTTCTCAAGTGACATGATACATATCCTCTCCTAAACCTTATCTTTCAAACTACTATTTCGAATCCATGGTAACATGTCCATTCATTTCCGATAGATTAATCTCCGATTCAGCCGTTTTATCAAATTTTAGCACACGATCTTGAAAATCCTGCTCGTCAATTTTTTGCTTAACCCATTTGCTCCAGTTTTCTCTTTGAGACAAGATAATAGTGTCAAAATTCTTAGATTCATCAAAACGGGATAAGGCGTCATCCTTTATCCAGACACAATAATTACCCTTTCTCATACCTTTTTCTGAAACAACAAAAAAATATCGAAACGTTGTGCTTCCGGGTTTTAATCCTTCTTGAATCTCATAATCCTTATATCTCCATTTTTTCTGCATTTTCCCCTCCGTTTAATGATAGCTTCATTCAAGAGATAAGTTGTCAAATTAACTGTGAATATATTATTGAGAATATAAGCATTAAATGAAATTAACAAAGGGTACATTTATCAAAACGTTCGTGTAAATCCAACATATGCATGTTGTCGGCTCGCTCAACGTAACCGTCAAACCAAACCATCTTTCATCTGGTGACCAACCATACTATTGTTGCCCCTGGGTAATAGGAAAAGGGGGTAACGACAATGACACGGGAAGAACGATCCACCTACTGGCACAATATTAGCGATGGGGGGTGCGATATCTGCTATTTTGTGCAGCCTTTTGCCGATTTGAAGACTCGGAGCAGCACCTCTGCAATTCTTGAAGTCAAGAGCGACCGTTATACCTTGTGTCTGTGTGGATTTGATAATGGATTTGTTATTTTGTTGAAGATCTTCCTAAAATTTTGGTATGATGGTGGAAGCTCTGTACACTTGCATCAAACATTTCGCAAGTATTTCTTTGGCAATCTTATTGAAAGCCATTAAGACTTGGCCCATGGGAGACAGAAGATTTCACGTATCTTCTCATGTGAAAGCTGGCCGGTTTTCTTGGAGATTGAATGTGTATTTTGCAGCCCATCGCTACGTGGCAGAGAAAAATAATGTGACGTTTTGGTGTTTGGTAACAACCTTATGGGATATCGAAAAAGACCTAATATATTGATTGCATTGCTGCTGGTCTTGGGTGTTTTCGCAAACAGCGCATTGACCCAGGTCTGTTTCTGCGGAGAGGCCTGCTTGCATGGTCTTCAACCTAACGCAAAGATAAAGGTAAATTTCCTGTTTCATATGTGTTGCTCAGGTATTTCGTGTAAGAGCTGTGAGTTGGAAAAGGGCCAAAAGCTTAAAGCAGCCAACTCTGGACACCGGTCGCTTAATGTGAAAATCCTCGACAATGCATTCATCCTGCCTGCTCTCCTCGATTCTCCTCCCACTTATCATATCCTCAAGGATTTTTGTTCTTTTCATAACCGCGGAGCAATCGCATCGCCACCTATATATCTGCAAAACCTATCTATTCTTTGTTAATCTTTTAAAATATCTCCCCACTCTAATAAGAAATTGTTTTGTTAAGTTCTGACTGCATTCATACAAAATAGAGGATGGATGAGGTTGATAAGGATTTGGAACCATCTGGTTCGAGAAACCCTTGCTATGAAAGAGGTACGACATGAACAGAATACAAATAGATAAGTGGATCTTATTTTTGTTGACATTTCTACTGACAGCAAATGGGGTCTTTTATGCCGCCTTTGCTGATCATGATGATCATAAAGAAAATCGGAGATACCAGAAAAGAGAGCGAAGGCACTCTGAACATAATGGTAAACGCAATCTGGCAATCGTGAATAATGCAA
>CAZWEV010000072.1:0-19361 GCA_964633015.1 uncultured Desulfobacteraceae bacterium
GATCACGCCGGGTCCGTAATATTCTATGATTTTCCCCACGCAGCCTTTGACGCCGAATCGCCGCAAGAGTTCGAGGATCACATCCTTCGCGCCGACCCAGTCGGGGAGGCTGTTCGTGATCTTTACTCCGAACACTTTTGGACAGGGAAAATAGTAAGGTCGTCCCGCCATGGCGAGGGCCACGTCAAGTCCGCCGGCGCCGATGGCGAGCATGGAAACTCCAGCCGCACCCGGGGTATGGCTGTCCGACCCGAGCATGGTCTTCCCTGGCACGCCGAATCGCTCCATATGGACCTGGTGGGAAACCCCGTTCCCGGGCGGGCTGAAATAGATGCCGTACCGGGCGCAGGCCGACTGAAGGTAGGCGTGATCATCCGCATTCCTGTTATCTGTTTGCAGGATGTTATGGTCCACATACTGGACTGCCAGTTCCGCTCTTACGGCGTCAATGCCCAGGGCTTCAAATTGCAGCATGGCCATGGTACCGGTCGCATCCTGGAGGAGGGTGTGGTCGATAGTGACAGCAATCTCCCGGCCCGGAATCAGGTCTCCTTCAACCAGGTGGGCTTCCAGAATCTTGTGTGTCAAGTTTTTCGGCATCTTCACTCCTTTTGCCGTCTGTAGAGAATTCCCAGGCTGAAATGATCTTCAAGCGCCTCGTTCATTGCCTGTTTCAGGTTCGTGGGATCATGTTCGTCCGAGAGGGGATGGACCCATTCGTGCAGGTGATCCCATGTCTTGAATTGTTTATCGAACGTAACACAGGTGGAGTAGATGTGAAAAAAGGAAAAACCCTTATGTTGAATTCCTTCCACAATTGCGTCGGTGATGGCATCCGGGTCGCCTGCAAAGAGACGCGCCACGAAAGTTGCCCCATAAGAAAGGGCCATCAAGGTAGCATTCAGAGGGGCCTCGGTCGTGCCGTACGGAGAGGCCTTGGTTTTAAATCCGGTGGGGGAGCTTGGGGATGGCTGCCCTTTGGTAAGGCCGTATATGGAATTGTCAAAAAGGAGATAGGTCACATCGATATCCCGCCGCGCTATGTGGGGAATATGCCCGCCTCCGATGCCCAGGCCGTCACCGTCCCCTCCCACGGCAAAGACGGTCAGATCGGGGTTGGCCAGTTTTACGCCGGTTGCAACAGGGAGCGCCCTTCCGTGGACGGTGTGGAGGCCGTATGTGTTGGCAAAGAACGGGTACCGGCCCGCGCATCCTATTCCCGAAACAGTCACGGTTTTATGATGCGGCAACTCCAGGCGCTGGATTGCGTTGTTCAGGCCCTGGTGGATCCCGAAATACCCGCATCCCGGACACCAGGTGGGGAGATTGTGGGAACGGATGGAAAAAACATCCGAATTCTTGATTTTTGACACCTTCTCGGCAAGGATCCTGCCAGATGTCTTCATAATTTACAGCCTCCGGAACGGTCGTGTTTTCTGGCGCGTCTGCGCAAAAAACCCGGCAGATGCGTGTCAGCCGCGGTCTACGTTACGAGGGACTCTATCTTTTTCAGGATGATCGATGCGGGAAACGGTTCTCCCGTCACCCTGTTCAAACGCGTCACTTCTTTTCCAAAGAGGTGCCCGATCAGATTGGCAAGCTGACCTTCGTAATTGAGTTCGGGAATGAGGATTTCCCCGCACCGCTCCATGAACCCGCGGATACTATCCGCATGGTAGGGAAAGATGGAGGTTATTTTCAATGCTCCCGCGCGGATCCCTTTTTTTTCAGCCTTTCTGACCGCCTCCAGTGCGGAGCCGAACGTTGATCCCCAGGCGATGACTCCCACATCCAGAGATTCCTTCTGGGAAAACTCCTTTGGGACCGGGAGTTCGGCCAGGGCCCCGGTGATTTTCCGGTGGCGCTTCTCGCTCATCTGCATGTGGTTTTGTGGTGCGTAATCAGGAATCCCCTTCTCCGTGTGTTCCAGCCCCGTAGTGGTAAAGATAAATCCTTCCATACCCGGGATCGAGCGGGGAGAAATGCCCGATTCAGTGCGCTCAAACCGGCGGTAGTGGCCTTTGAGGGCCGGGTCGGGATAGACATTTCCGTCGGAGATCTCTTCCGGCGCGGCATGGGGCATGCTCACGTTTTCCACCCGGTTATCGAGAAAGAAGTCGGTGAGGACGATGACCGGGGTCTGATATTTTTCCGCGAGCTGGAAGCTCTTGACCGTGTACTCGTAACACTCTGAAACGTTTGTGGGCGCGATCACGATGCGGGCCGAGTCGCCGGGGCCGCCGAAGACCGCCGCATGCAGATCGGACTGTTCGGATTTCGTGGGCAGGCCGGTCGCAGGTCCCCCCCGCTGGGCGTCAATGATAACCGCTGGAATTTCCGCCATAACGCCGTGGGTGATGAGCTCGGTCATGAGGGAAAGACCGGGGCCGGAAGTGGCGGTCATGGCCCTGCTCCCGGCGTAGAAGCTGCCCAGGACCGCACCGATGGAGGAAATCTCATCTTCCATCTGGAGGAGCCTGCCCCCTCTTTCGGGCAAGACCTTTGCCAGATATTCCATGATGGGGGTCGCCGGGGTGATGGGATAGCCGAAATAGAGCTTCAGCCCGGCATCAAGTGCCCCTCGGGCAATGGCCATATTTCCTGAAAGGAGCTCCCGGTCGTCCTTTTCCATTGTCTTTTGCGGCAGGGAAAGGATACCCCTGATGGACGGGTCAAGCTTTTCACGGGCGTACTGCACGCCCGCATCAAAGCTCTTGATGTTTGCCTGGGCGACCTTTTCCCCTTTTGGATCGAATTTCTTCCTGATGACCTCGTGGAAAGGCTCGGACGGCAGATCGAACGCCCCTGCAAAGGCTCCGAGTGCAGTAAGGTTCCGTCCCCTCGTGGTGCCGGTGGCCTCTGCAGCAAGATTCCCGAACGGTATTCCCAGAAGGGTGATATGGGGCTCCACATGCGCTGCGATGGACTGGCCTTCCGGAACATAGGAAGGAGGTCTGTTATCGAAAAAAACCGTGGCGCTTCTTGCAAGAAAAGGGATCCTTGAAAGGGACTGCTCATCATCGAGGGAAATCAAGACGTGCGTCTCTGAAGTAAGGGCCACCATTTCCTCCACGCCGACACGGGTCCGGGTCACACAGCGGCCGAATCCACGTATTTCCGCCGGGTAGGAATCAAAGGCCATGAGAGAGAACCCCGCCCTTGAAAGAGCGCCGTTGAGAAGTGCTCCCGCGGCAATGGTTCCGTCCCCCGACATCCCGCAAATTTCTATGGTCAGATCCACATGGGGCATATCAGAACTCCATCCACCAGGAAGTATTTACGTTGATCCCTTCCGCTTCAAAGATGCTTTCAGCGGCTACGGCGGTTTGATCCTTTCCTCCCAGGAGATTATTTGCGGCAGTCCGCCCCAGGACCTCGGCATTCGCGTATCCAATGGAGACCCAGTAATCGCGAAGCTCGGGGTGGTATATCTGGGCACAGTCTCCCGTCGCATACACCCCTTCGAATCCTGTGCACAGGTATTCGTCCACAAGGAGGCCCCGGTCCATTCGGATTCCGCTTCTCCTGAGAAAACCGATATCGGGTGCAAGACCGAAGAAGGCGCCGATCATTCCCACCTCCAGTTCACGTCGGTCGTCGAATCGGACGATAAAGGAATTCTCCGAAGTGGAGGCAAGACCTTCCAGCGTTTTGCCGGAAATGACGTCCACTCCCTTACAGGCCAATCGATCGGAGACCTCGGCAAAAAGGGCCTCGTCCGGCCGTAAGGGCCAGAAAGCGTGTTCGGTGAGCATGAAGTATATTTTCTTGCCGAGAGAGAGAAGGGCCTTGGTCACCGCGAGTGAAGTAAGATCGCCTCCTATGAGGAGTACCGAGTCGGTCTCGGCGAGCGTAGAGATCCATCTGCGGGCATCCTCCATGGTCTTGAGGGTCAGCATGGAATGTTCAAAAACCTTGAGGTATTCGGGAATACGCGGCATTCCTCCCACTGCTATGATGACCCCGTCAAAGGGGATCACTTCCTTGTGGTCGAGTGTCAGCGTCTTTTTCTCCGGATCCAGGTCCACCACCCGCTGGCCGTGACGAAATTTGATGTTTTTCTCCGTGTAAGTATCGGGAGTCACCGCAAACAGTCCTTTTTCCGGGATGTTGCCGGCGATAAACTCGGGAATCAGGTGAGGCCGGTACGAACCCCCGAGATTCCTGGTGATAATGGTAACCCTCGCGTCCGGCGCTTTTTCCCGCAGGGTGAGGGCAGCCTCATTGCCGGCGGGTCCGTTTCCGATCACCACGAAGTGCGGTCCGGGCATGTCACTCCCTCCTGTCCGAGAGACGTTCGACGAGTTCCACCCGGGTCACGGAAATGCAGTCCACGGGACAGACCCGCATACACTCACCACACCGGATACAGCGTTCATTGTCAATCACAATGGCGTTGACTTTGCACCAGTCTGACGTTTCAACAAGACCGCTGATGGCTCCTGCCTCGTTGAGCGTTACCTCCTCCACCAGCTTGATGCAGTCCCGGGGCGCCGTATCGATGCAGTAGCGGCAATAGATACAGCGCTCGATATCGATTTCATAATGGAGGTAACAGAGATAGCACCGCTTCGCTTCCTCGCGGCCATGTTCCTCTGAGTATCCGGTTTCCACTTCCGGTGGGGGGGATTTTATCCGGTCACGGAGCGAAGAGATCATGGGCATCTCCTGCCTCGGGATAAAATCCCAGATACGTTTTCGATCGGTGGTTTGGGTCTCTTGGAGGCGCACCGCCTGCTCACGGAACGGCTTCCCCATCAGGTCTTCGGTGATGCATTTCGCTGCCCGTCGTCCGGCGGCAATGGCCTCGATGACCGTTGACGGGCCGGTCACGTAGTCTCCCGTTGCGTAAAGTCCCGGTACCGAGGTGCTGAAGGAATCTTCTTTTGTTTTCAGGATACCCCGCGGATCCTTATCGCCCGGCGCCTCAAGGGGGCTTGGACCCTGGCCTGCTGCGATAATGACGCCGTCCGCGGGCAGAACGAACCGGCTGTCCGGAATGGGAGTGACTTCTCTTTTCCCGTCAGGGCGGAGGTCGCCCGGTCTGGTTCGTACGAATTCCACACCTTCCACGTTTTCTTCACCCAGGATGCGGGTCGAGACCATGAGGGTATGTATGGCGATTCCCTCCTTTTTTGTTTCGAGGACTTCATCCTTGGTGACGGCCAGGTCTTCCTCGGTTCGACGGAGGCAGATAGCACTATGTTCGGCTCCAAGGCGCAGAGCTGAACGCGCGCAGTCAAAGGCCGTGAAACCGGCTCCCAGCACCAGAATTCGTTTCCCGAGGACCGGTGCTTCCCCGGCACAGACACGAATCATGAAGTCCAGACCGGAATAGACCCCGGCAAGGCCCTCTCCGGGAATATCCAGAGGTCTCGGCGTATAGCAGCCGGTGGCCACGAGTACGGCATCATACTGGGAACGCAGTGTTTCCACGGTCACGTCGCGTCCCACCTTGACGCCGGTTTTCAAGGTAATGCCGGAAGAAAGGATATGGTCGATTTCATCTTCCAGAACAGGACGCGGCAGCCTGAATTCAGGGATCCCGTATGCCAGCATGCCTCCGGGCCGGTCGAAGGCTTCAAAGAGGGTGACGGATATGCCGGCCATGCGCAGGTCGTGCGCGGCAGCAAGACCTGCGGGCCCGGAACCGATAACGGCGACCCGCCTGCCCGTGTCGGGAAGAGCAACCACTTCCCGGCCGGACCCTGATTCCCGGTAATCGGCGGCCACCCTCTTGATGTGGCAGATATTGACCGGTTTCCCCAGTTCGGGCTCGCCGTGGCGGCACTTGTCTTCACACGGGCGGGAACAGATTCGACCAAGCACACCGGGAAGAATATTGACCGTGCGGTTGATTTTGTAGGAGTCCCCGTAATGTCCCTCGAACACCGCCCTGATGTAGGCAGGGATATTTGTGGCGGCAGGGCAGGCATTCTGACACGGCACGTTTCTTTCCATATAATAGAAATCTTCCGGTTCCCTTGAAAACACGGGATCTTGTGTCATGAAAACCTCCCGGTAGAATAATCATTATCGGTGCAGTGAGTATCCTTTGCTTTCCGCTGATCTTACAGGGAGCACACCAAAGAATCAACAGGTATTTTTACATTTTCCTGGTCTCTCCTGACCGTTGGTCCTGAAGGGCAGGGTCAGGTTTCACGAGATGTATGAGGTAGTTTACGCGAATATCCCGGGTAAAAAAATACGTGCGGGTGAAGGGGTTATAGCCCATCCCGGCGATGTCCATCACCTGCAGACCCGTGGCCTCTCCCCACTCCCTGAGTTCAGCCGGTTTGATGAATTTCCCGTGGGAATGGGAACCCACGGGGAGGAGGCGAAGAATGTACTCCGCCCCGATGATGGCATACAGGAACGATTTCGGAGTCCGGGAAAGAGTGGCGCAAATGAGATTCCCGCCGGGTTCAAGGAGTTGGGCAGAGGAGCGGATGACGGACCGGGGGGCCGGTACGTGCTCAAGCAGTTCCATGCAGGTGATGACATCAAACTTTTCTGCTGCCGAAGATGCGAATGCCTCCACCGTTGTCCGGCGGTACTCGATGGGAAGGCCGCTCTTCTTTGCATGGTGACGGGCGATCTCCAGCGTTTCCGCTCCCATATCAATGCCCGTAACCCGCGCCCCGGCCCGGGCAAGCGCTTCAGTCAGGATGCCTCCTCCGCAGCCTACGTCGAGAACCCGCTTTCCTTTCAGGGATGTCCGCCGCATGATATATTCCATCCGCAGGGGGTTGATGTCGTGGAGGGGCTTGCATTCGCGGTTTCTGTCCCACCAGGAAGCGGCCATGCGGTCAAACTTGGCTATCTCACGGTCATCAGTGTTTTTCACTCCTGCCCGCGTTTTTTCACCTGTTCCGGCCGGCATGCCCCCCCCTGGCCGTTGAGCCTTCCGGGATGCGAACCGGGGATCCTTCATGCCCGTATGGGCAACAGCAATGCCGTTGCTCAGGTACCTGTACGCGACCCGGGTGAGACCGGTCTCCGTGAATATGTTCGAGAATTCCTCAGGCATGAGAACCGTCCGGATGGTTTCGGGCAGGCAGGTGTAGGCCCGCCTGTCCCCCGTGACCAGCCCTCCGACGGTCGGCATTATATTGAAAGAGTAAAAATCGTAGAACAGGCGGAACACGGGCAGGACAGGTCTCGAAAATTCAAGACAGAGAAAAGTGCCTCCCGGTTTGAGGACGCGGACCATTTCATGAAATGCCCGCTTCATGTGGGTGATATTCCGGATCGCAAATCCCACCATTACCACGTCAAAGGTGTCAGCGGGAAATGCGATCTGTTCTGCGTCGCCCTGTACGTATTGGATGCGCTGACGGGTTGTCTGGTTTGTCCTCTTGTGCCTGCCGGCGGCCATCATGCGCCAGTTAATGTCATAGAGCACCACCTGTCCTTGATCCCCCACAATTCTTTGGCTGAGAATGGAGAGATCTCCGGTGCCCCCGCAGACATCGAGGACTCGGTCTCCCGGCTTCAATCCCGTCATATGGACGGCCCGACGTTTCCACAGATAGTGAAGACCGAAACTGAGCAGGGTATTCGTCCCGTCATATCTCTGTGCAACCGAATCAAAATGCCGGCGGACCCGTTCCCGTTTTTCGTTTTCAGGCAGGGTTTCAAAGCCGAATCTTGCTTGTCTCTTCTGCCGTATCTCTTCGTCCAGCTGATCCAAGCGTCCCTTCCGGTCGAACCAGATCTCTCTTTGGCGCACATGCGGAGAGACTCCTTCCAACCGGTTCCGAGATCTCTCCTGATTCACCTTCGTATTCCCGATGAGTTTGTCCATCTGTTATCCTTTGCCTGAAATAAGATATGTCACGGTAAACAGGGCCAGGAGCACCAGGGGGTAATAGCTTGCCGTGTTGAAAAGGGTCATGATTCGGGTGCGCTCCCTGGTTCTGTAAACCCGAACGGCCGGGATGAGGAGGAGCAAAACGCCCACGGAAAAAGCGGCCGCCACCGTTATCCATCCCGGCGGGCGGGCTTTCGTGAGCAACAGGACCGTGTTCATTCCCAGTGTGAAGATAATGGAAACGACAGTGAATACGGCGGAAAGATGCGGTCCGAACCGGACGGGAATCGTCCTGGCTTCTAATATTCGATCCACCTCCACATCTGTCCAGTCTGCCGGAATATTCTGTCCTCCGATCTCCCAGAAGAAAAGCCACAAAAAAAGGAGAGAAAGGAAGAAAAGGGAAGGCTCGGGATCCACGGCAAACACTGCGGCCACAGCACCGGAGGTCTTGACCGCCCCACTGACGACAGCGCGGAGCCAGCTGGTTCTCCACATGAGACAGTACGCTGCCTCAAGGAAGCAGCCGCCCAGAAAGATAAGAATACAGACCGGATTGAGCAGATACGCACCCGCCACCGCAACAGCGCTCCAGCCTGCAGCCCAGACCAGGCTTTCTCTCGGCTTGAGCATGCCCTGGGCCAGGGGATGCCGCGCCATGATTCCATCCAGATAACTGTCGGATGCGGAGAAGGCGCCGTGCCGGATCCTTTCCTTATCGAACCGGTAATCGATGAGGTCGTTGAGTGCGTAAACGGCGCTGTAGCCGCCGAAAACGGTGAGAAGCCCGAGGAGGGCTGTCCGCAGGGAAGGGAATGTGCCGAGCCAGAGCACGGCCGCCAGGCAAGGGGTCGCCATATCCAACAGGGCATGGGGAGTCCTGGACAGGGCAAGAAAGAGAGCGAGCCGCGAAAGACTGAAAAAGTTTTTCTGGGATGTCTGGATGCCGGACGTCATTTTTTTTGATAATCTCGTTGAAATATTTTGCATACTACCCTATTCCTGTGTTTCGGACAATGGAAAGTGTGTATTGCTGTCCGCAAAAACGATACTTCGGAATGAACTACCCCGCAGCCGGCTGCAGGATAGTCTCTGTTGTCATTCCGGAAAGCCCGCAGGGCTTATCCGGAATCCGGATTTCCACTCCCTGATCGGGGTCAAGGACGGGGTTCGCGGGAATGACCATGCCGCCGCAACCGACGGGACATGGAACCCGAGGGAGGAATCAAAAGGGACAAATATCCGTTTTGTGCCGCACTCGCTTGTCCTGAAATCTCAAAAATTGCTTTGGATGGGAAAGGCGAATGCGATACACTTACCGAACCAATGAACCAGCCGGAAAGGAGCGTTGCATTGAAGAGACTCTGGCAGTATAGACACATCCTGGGTTCACGAAAGTTTATCGCTTCACTGTGGCATTCTCGGAAGAACGTCTTGGCGGCAAACCGGGGACGGTACCCGGTAATCGGACCCTACATGGTGGAGCTCGATGTTACCTACCGGTGCAACTGTCGGTGCTTTATGTGCCAGCGCTGGCAGGATCCCCGTCGGGACGAGCTGAGTCTGGCAGAATACCGGGCGCTTGCCCGCGAATTTCACGGCCTGGGGGTTTGTCAGGTCAGTATAGCGGGAGGCGAACCGCTCCTGCGGAATGATCTTCCTTCCATCGTTGCCGCGTTTGCCGGTTTCGGTATGTCCGTAAATGTCTGTACCAACGGCATCCTGCTGCAAGAGCGCGCGGAGGCCCTGCGGCGAGCGGGCGTCTCATGCGTTACCGTGAGCCTGGACGGTGCCGGCGCGGAGACGCATGAAAAGGCCCGGGGTGCAGCAGGTTCCTATGGGAGGATTGAGCAGGGAATCCGGCATCTGAAAGCCCGTGCTTCCCATTCCCGGCCCCTTGTTCGCGTCAGGATGACCGTCTCGAATACCAACGTGGAAGAACTGTGTGCCTACTATCTGAAATGGACGCCCATTGTGGATCACGTGCTGGTCCAGGCGGTTCATTACTCGCCGGATGCCTTTTACACCGGGCCGGACTCGGAGGCATTTCAGCTGGACCGGACAAGGCTGGCACGTCAGCTTGACGGGCTTCCCCTGGAAAAGGAGCACTATGTGAAGACGCTCATGACCAGCCTGCGGGAAAGCGGAAGCTTTCCCAGGCACCGGTGTTACGCGGGAATCCTGATGGTCAGGATCGATCCCTGGGGCAATGCGTATCCCTGTCTTGAACAGCACATATGCGTAGGGTCCGTGCGGGAGAGGGGATTCAGGGCCGTCTGGGAGTCTGACGCCTTCAATCTGGCGCGAAAGAAAATCGCCGCGGATGACCGGTGCCGGTGCTGGTATAACAACACGGCCCTCATCAGCCGGTACGGCCAATGGCTGTACCGGACTACCGCCGCGGGTCTCGAAAAGGATCTGACGCATTTTTTTCACCGGTTTTCGTCGCGATACGGACTCACGGAAAAACGCCCGGAGCAGGCCTGGCAAGGGCGGAGAGGTGCCGGGGAGAGCGTGCCGCCGATAACAGGGATATGACGGCCCCCGCAATAAGAAATGTCGGGACATGAAAGAGGATGGCGTATATCCTTACGGCAGGTTGCTCCTCGGGTTTACCGGAGGTTCCTCTTGCAGGTGGGTGCCTTTGGCATTCGCCCGGGTGGCGATACCGGCGTATTTGTAAAAGTTGTATTCGCGGTTCCTGCCGCCATGGTTCACCAGCAGGTCTTCCTTTTCGGCTACGAGCGTCAGGATATCATACTGGCAGGTTTCAAAATCGCTTGTCAACTGTATGGCCAGTGTGGGACAGGCTTCTTCGCAGAAACCGCAGTAGATGCAGCGGGCGAAGTTGATGCGGAACCAGGTGGCCCAGCGGCGTCCGTCTTCCCGTTCTGCAGATTCCATGGAGATACAGCTGACCGGACAGACGGCGGAACAGAGATAGCAGGCAACACACCGCTCTTCACCGTCCGGGTCACGGGTCAGGATGATCCTCGCCCTGGATCGTTCGGGGAGCGGGCGCTTGTATTCCGGATATTCCTCGGTCACCGGCCTGCGGAAAAGATGCTTGAGAGTGGTGGCGAACCCGGCTCCCAGCCCCTGTATCCCCTGGATTATCTTTCTCCGATGCATCGTGCCATCCTTTTGCGTACCGTGTTTTCTCCCGCCGCGTCTCTTGCCGCGGATGAATGGTGCTCCTGCCTCAGGGCGTCGGGCAAGGGGAAGATCAGCCCTTCATCAGTAGGGTCAGTCCCCCGGTCAGTATGATGTTGATCAGGGAGACGGGAACCAGAAGCTTCCAGCCCAGGTTCATGAGTTGATCATACCGCAGCCGGGGGAGCGTTCCCCGGATCCAGATCATGGCAAAGACCGTCAGAAATACCTTCACGCTTAACCAGACCAGGGGAGGGAGGAGCGGCCCACGCCACCCTCCCAGAAAGAACACGCTCACCAGCGCGCCCAGGCAAATCATCGTGATATACTCCCCCAGGAAAAAGAGCCCGAACCGCATGCCGCTGTATTCCGTGTGATAACCGGCCACCAGTTCGTTTTCAGCCTCCGGCAGATCAAATGGAATCCTTTTTATCTCCGCCACCGAACTGACAAAAAAGACGGCAAAGGCCACGGGCTGGAGAATGATAAACGGCCAGCGTGCCTGGGCCGTGACAATATCCACGAGGCTGAAAGAGCGGGCGAGCATGACCACGGGTACGAGCGAGAGTCCAAGCGAGAGTTCATAGCTGATCATCTGCGCGGCGCCCCGGATGCCGCCCAGCAGACTGTATTTAGAATTGGAGGCCCAGCCGCCCAGAGCGACGCCGTAAACTCCCAGAGATGAGAGGGCGAGTACATAGAGGAGCCCCACGTTGAGATCCGAGATGACCATGGGTATCTTTCTCCCGAAGACCGACAATTCCTTCCCCATGGGCACCACGGCAAAGATCAGCAGCGCTGTGAGGGCCGTCACGGCCGGTGCGAACAGGAAGAGAGCCCGGTCAGCCCCCGCCGGAACAATATCCTCTTTTGTCAGGAGTTTCACGATATCCGCCACAGGCTGGAGCAGTCCGAACGGACCCGCCCTGTTGGGTCCAAGCCGCATCTGGATCCTCCCCAGGAGCTTCCGTTCCCCGTACACGAGCCACCCGGCGGCAACCAGCAGGACTCCCAGAATTATCCCGAGCTTAATGAATAGGATGATGATTCCAAGGATCCAGCCGATCATGATTCAGGCCTCCGTTCTTTCAATGTGCTTTTTGAACAGCATTGCCGGGATCCGGGAGATTCCCTGCCAGTCCAGTTGCCGATGCCTGGGGAGGATCAGGATTCCTTTGGCTGTCTTTTCCGCGACCTGGACTCCCAGTTTCAACCGGGTATCATCCAGGTGCAGGAGAACCATGTCCCCGGATGCAAGACCTAAGGCCGCCGCGTCTTCAGCATGCATGGTCAGAAAGGGCGGGTTTTCAGCCTGCCGCGCGGCAGGGGAACATGAGGAGAGTTCCTCCGTACCGAACGTCCACTCCACAAGGAGGAGTGAAAAAGCGCCGTCGGTCACGCTGTCATGTGTTGCGGATAGGGTACCGGGAGAAAAGGGCTGTTCAGGGGTTCGTACCGATACCCTCGCGGATACCTCGGGATTTTCGTCCCACGGGAAATCACGTGGGACCGAAACGCCTCTCTCCTCCAGGCGGTTCCAGAGATCCACCGGATGCCGGTTTTCTTCGCGCCCTGAGAGTTTTGCGTCGAGATCCGCCAACACCCGGCAGGCGTTCCGGGACTCCCCTCCCGGAAGGTCGTCTCCAAAAGATCGCGGAGGATGGGTCCCTCCGCTTACCTGTGACAATGGGGTACCCCCTTCATACGCGGGCCATGCGGTCTGGATCCTGCCCTCCTGATTGGCATAGTGCGCCTTGGTTTCAAAGGCCGTGCAGGCGGGCAGGACAATGTGCGCCATTGAGAGTGCCGGGGAGGGAAGATAGTCCACCGTGATCAAGAGCTCAAGCCTGGCAAGGGCGTCACGGAGACGCCTCTGATCGGGAAAACGGTTGAAAGGATCCGTTTCGACCAGCAGCAATGCCCTCGTATTTCCGTTTTCAATGTTCTCGATCATGGTCCCGGAGGGCTCGTCTGGAGGAGAGAGGAGAGCGGCCCCGAAGGCATTGGCTCCGTTGAGCACGTAAAAAAGCCCTGCATCGTCTTTCACCTGTTTCAAGAGGAGCGCGAGATCCGCCGCGAGAGAAGGAATTGTTTCCGGCACCACATCCGTTCCACAGACAATAACAGGCCTCCTGCTCTTTCGGAGCTGCACCGGCAGGGCGGCCAGTTGTTCCATGATCTCCCGGTCCTCAGCGGCGACCCGAGCACAGCGCTGATGGTATTGCAGCCTCCCGGGATCTGCGAGCTTCGCTGCATCGTGGGGCACGGCGTTGGTGATCAGAGCGCAGAGCGCGGAACGCAGCCGCGAAGGACGAATCGGGACGTGCTGAAAAGCAGCAGGGAGGGAGACAGGCCTCGGGTCCAGCACGGCGAGCACCGCGCCCCGACGCTGTGCCTGTCTCAAGGCCAGTGCCAGCATGGGCGCTTCATTGATGGGATCTGATCCCACCACGAGGATAAGATCGGCGTCTTCCATGTCTTTCATGGAAACAGCCAGAGTGCTGTCCAGTCTTGATACCGCTGTGCGGGTTTTCCGGCTCAGAGAAGGATCAGAGAAAAAAAGAGGCTCCGGCCAGCCCTGGTTGCGGCACAGGAGGGCAAGCCGGGCCTGGGACTCCAGGCTGGTTCGGACGGACCCCAGACATGCGACGGCCTGCCTCCCGTTCTTTTCCCTGATTGCCTGAAGTCTTTCGGACGCGGCGTGAAGGGCTTCTTCCCATGCTGCCGCCGCACCGTCCACCGTTGGCCGGCGGGGCCGCTCCGGATGGTTCGCGTACTGGAATCCATAGCGTCCGCGGTCACATATGAAATAGCCGTTCACCCGGCTGTTTAACCGGGCCTCCATACGCACCAGTTCGCGATACCGGGTACTTGCCACCATGTTGCACCCCAGGGAGCAGTTGAGGCAGAGAGTTGGGGCCCGCTCGAAATCCCAGCGCCTTCCTTTAAAGCGGGAGGGCTTGTCCGTAAAAACGCCGGTGGGGCAGATATCCACAAGGTTTCCGGAAAAGGGGCTGGAGAGGGCACCTTCTTCGGTTCTCCCGAAATACGTGCGATTTCCTATCCCGAACGCCCCCAGGTCGTGATATCCGGCATATTCCTGATAAAAGCGGCGGCAGCGCCAGCAGTGAATACACCGGTTCATTTCATGCTGGATAAACGGCCCCAGATTTTGATCCGTGTACGTGCGCTTTTTCCCCCGGTAGCGGCGAAGACCATGGCCCCCGGAAACGGTTTCATCCTGAAGAAGACAGTGGCCTCCCTCGTCACAAACGGGGCAGTCATGGGGGTGATTCAACATGAGGCATTCCACGATCCATTTGCGAAACGCAACGGCTTCAGGATCGGTGGTCGAAACCACCATGCCGTCCTGGACATCCACCATGCAGCTCATTTCCAGGCCTTTGACCGGACCTTCCTTGAACAGCACTGCACACATGCGGCAGGCGCCCAGAGAACCGAGGGCCGGGTGGTAGCAGAAACGGGGAATCATGATTCCCAGTTGCTCTGCCGCGGCAATAACCTTGGTCCCCTCGGGAACAACAATTTTCCGCTGGTCAATGATCAGTTCCGGCATGAGTCTTCGATTCCTGTTCCCGGCCACCGGTGAGTTGTGCCATACGGGCACTTCTTCCGGCGCACATGCTCGCGGACTTCCTCCTCGAAAAAGGTGAGGAGGGCATGCACCGGAGTCGCAGCGCCCTGGGCAAAGGCGCAATAGGCATGGGTCATGAAATGGCACATGTCTTTTAGGAGAGGGATAAAGGATTCCTCCCCCTCACCGGCCTCAATGCGGCGCAGGAGATCCCTGGTGAACGGCAGGCCTTCGCGGCAGGGTGTGCAGAACCCGCACGATTCCCGGGCAAAATATTCAATGAGATTCAACGTTGCCCCCACCAGGCAGGTGTTCTGGTCAAATACGATGATGGCGCCGGTGCCCATGCGGTTTCCCACCGCTTTCAGGGAATCAAAATCCATGGCGATATGGTAATGCTCGCGGGTCATGAAGCTGGAGGACGCCCCGCCCGGGAGGCAGGCCTTGAATGTGCATCCCGGGAGCATGCCCCCTGCAAGTTCTTCAATAATTTCGCTCAACCGGGTTCCCATGGGAGCTTCATAACATCCGGGCCTGCGCACTTTTCCCGAGATACAGTAAAGCTTGGTACCCCCATTGTTTTCCCCCTCGGCCAGTGATTGAAACCAGGCACCCCCTTTGCGCACGATGTGGGGCACAAAGGCAAGGGTTTCCACATTATTGACGATGGTCGGCTTTCCCCACAGGCCGTGCTGCACCATGTGAAACGTCTTATCGGGACGGGGTCTCATCCCTTGGATCGCCTTGATCTGGGCCGACGCCTCCCCGCAGATATACCGTCCTCCGCTCCGGTGGATTTTGATATCAAAATCGAAACCGCTCCCGAGTATGTGTGTGCCCAGGTACCCTTCCTGCCTGGCTTCCTCCACCGCCTTTTCCATGATCCTTGCCTGGGTCTCGTAAGAAGGCCGTATGAACATGATCCCTTTCTGCGCTGAAACCGCATACCCCGCCAGAATCATTCCTTCTATGATCATATGGGGAGAGGCATGGATCAAAAGGCGGTCTTTGAATGTGCCCGGTTCCATTTCGTCGGCGTTGGCGAGAATGTACCGCGGCAAAGGAGCATCTTGTCTGATCCCTTCCCACTTGCGTCCTGTGGGAAATCCCGCTCCCCCGCAGCCTCGCAAACCGGAATCTGTGATCACCTGCCGCAGCTCAGCGGACGACCATTTCCGAAGGGCCTCGGCTAAGCCTTCATAGCCGCCGCGGCGGCGATATTTTTCAAGGCTGGTTGTGCGGCCGGGATGATAGTCCTGCAGGAGCACGTACTCGGACATGGCTACGTCCTTTCCCCGTTCGTCCGGAAAGCAGCCGATTTCAGATCAGCAAGGATGGTGTCGATTTTTTCCGGCGTCAAAGGGCCGTAGGGAACGCGATTGATCAACAGGGCGGGCGCACGGTCGCAATATCCGATACATGCGGTGGGTAATACCGTGAAAAGGCCGTCCCGGGTTGTTTCTCCCACGGTAATGTCAAGCTTCCTGCAAAGGTAGTCGGTCACCGCTTCCCCTCCGAACATCCAGCAGGTGAGGCCGTCACAGACGTGGATGACGAATTTCCCCACCGGTTCCCGGTAGATAAAATCGTAAAAGGTGGCTGTCTCTTCCAGTTCCAGGAGCGTCATGCCCAGCAGGTCCGCCGCTTCCCGAAGACCCCGGTCGGTCAGGTACCCGTCACGGTTCTGCAGAGCGAACATCACATCTATGGCCAGTTCCCGGGGATGATGCGTCTCCGAAATCTGTTTTCGTAATCCTTTTATGAGGTCATCAAACGTCATTTCTGAACAGCCTATCGATCCAAGTCTGGCAGGATATAGTCAAGAGAGCCTATGAGCGCGATCAGATCGGAAACCGTGCCGCCGACGGCCATGAGCGGTATGGCCTGTACATTGGCGAAATCGGGTGCCCGGATGCGCATGCGGTAGGCCATGTTCAGACCGTCGCTCACCACATAGTATCCCTGCTCCCCTCGTGCTGCCTCGGTGGCGGCATACGCTTCTCCTCTCGGTATCTTGGGGCCCCGGCTCACGTTGATAAAGTGGTGTATGAGGCTTTCGATGTCATTGAGGGTATCTTCTTTTTCCGGCACCACGTACCGGTAGTCCTCACCGACAACACGCCCCGGGGGCATGTTGCTCGCGGCCTGTTCCACGATTCTGAGGCTCTGTTTCATCTCCTCTGTACGTATCAGGTAGCGTGCATAGGAATCCCCTTCCTCCCGGCTGGGGATGTCGAATGAAAAGGCGTCGTAGGCTGAGTAGGGTATGTTTTTTCTCAGGTCCCAGGGGAGTCCGCAGGCCCGGAGATTGGGACCTGTCACTCCCCAATCAATGGCGTCTTCAAGGGAGAGGTGTCCCACATCCCTGGTCCTTGCCTCGAATACGGGGTTCCCGGTGATTAGAGCTTCATATTCCGGGATGCGTTTGCGTACGTGTTTGACGAGGGTATCCGCCGCTTCTTTCCACCCTTCCGGAAGATCCGCCGCCACTCCTCCCAGCCGGAACCAGGCGGGATGGAGCCTTGCCCCGGTGATGAATTCCACGAAATCCATGATTTTCTCCCGGTCGGTGATGGAATAGAAAGGCGGCGTCATGGCGCCCACGTCCATGGCCATGGTCCCGAAGAACATGAGATGATTGGAAATGCGGAAAAGCTCGCTGAGCATCACCCGGATGAACTGTGCCCGATCAGGGACTTTGATGTCCGCCAGGGTTTCCACGGCGGTAAGATAAGAGAGGTTGTTCGCTACCCCGCTCAGATAATCCACCCGGTCCGTGTAGGGAATAAACTGGTGCCAGGACTGGCGTTCCCCGATTTTTTCAACGCCCCGGTGATGATATCCGATGTCCATGTCCAGGGCTGTTATTACTTCCCCGTGAAGCGAGACGATAAACCGCACAAGTCCATGGGTGCTCGGATGGTGAGGGCCCATGTTCAGGAGGATCTGTTCCTGTCCATTTTCCCTCCGGCTGTATATGCCGGCATCAAGCGGCTGGTGGTGTCGGGCCTGCTCCAGGGTATAGGGCGGCATGTCCGTGGCGCGGCCCGGATGATCCTTGCGGAGCGGATGACCTTCCCAATCATGGGGCATGATGAGCCGGCGGAGATTCGGATGCCCCCTGAACCGGACGCCGAACAGGTCAAAGATCTCCCGTTCGTACCAGTTGGCAGAGGGCCAGATGTCGGTTATGCTCTCGGTGGCCGGTTCCCGCCCGTTGAGCGGCACTTTCAGCCGCAAGCGGCCTGCAGAATCATACGAGAGGAGCTGGTAGACAAGGGTAACGTCCGGATACGCCTCGCGCTCCCGCCGCGCAGACTCGTCCACCGCGGTCAGGTCGTCCAGCCGGCGAAACCTTGGTCTCGCCTCGGTCTTCAGGTATCGCAGGACGGCCTTCAGGTTGTCCTGGGCCACCTGAAAAGTCGGCATATCCGAGGTTTCATCCATTTTTCTCAGGGAAGTGCCGAAATGTTTCAGAAGGTCCTGTACGGGACCGCTTTCCTTTTCCCCGGATAGGATGCAATGGGGGGGCGGGGCCCACATGAGGTCGGATCGGCTTTCCGAAAAGAAAGGAGGAGTCACCGACGTACCCCGGATACTGGTGCCATGGTACCCCGGTCCGCGAGGATCCCTTGTTTTGGTATGACCGTCCACAAGGATCGGTTTCGTGGTTCCCTGGGACCCTCCCGCCAGGTGAAAAATGGCGCGGGTCGGCCTTTCGGTCTTGATTTTCTGCTGGAGTCTGGTCAGGCCGTGCAGAACCGCCTCGGGCCGGGGAGGGCATCCGGGGATATAGACATCCACGGGCAGGATCTGATCCACTCCCTGGACCACGCTGTAAACGTCGTACATGCCGCCGCAGTTGGCACAGGATCCCATTGAGATGACCCATTTGGGCTCAGCCATCTGCTCGTACAGCCGCAGGACCACAGGGGCGATTTTTTTGAAGACGGTTCCAGAGATAATGAGGAGATCCGCCTGGCGCGGCGTGCCCCGCAGGACTTCGGCCCCGAAACGGGAGATGTCGTACCGGGAAGTAAAGACGACGGACTCTTCAATGAAACAGCAGGACAATCCGAAAAACATGGGCCACAGGCTGTATCGGCGGCACCAGTTGATCAAGGAGTCTGTGCCCCGGAGGATCAGGTTCTGTTCTTTCTGATTGTTCCCGGGACCCAATCAAGACCTCCCTTTCTCCATACATAGATCAGGCTGAGGAGCAGCAGGATAATGAAGAACGAAATGCGCATCCATCCGATCCAGCCAAGGGCGTCCACAGCCACGGCCCACGAAAAGATAAAGGCGGCTTCCACATCAAAGATGACAAAGAAGACGGCAACCAGATAAAATGGAACCGGGTAGCGGGGCCTGGCAGAACCGGATGGAATCACGCCGCATTCGTAGGGCATCGCTTTTTTCGGGTCCTCTTTCCTGTGACCGAGCCGGCTCGAGAGAAAGAGGAGGACCACGATAAGCACGAAAACCAAAAAGGTGTAGAGCACCAGGCTGAACACCTCCGGTTGCCAGGATTGTGCGGCACTGTATACGCCGTCCGGTGTCATGGTATTCCTCCCGCCTGCAGAATTTCTTGTCGGTTTCCATCATCGGGCGTCTGCGGCGAAGAACGGCCTGATCTTGGTTGAAAATACTTCATTTCCCGGTATTTGTCACTGAAAATCATGGGCAGTGCAGGATCCAATGATGACCGGCATGGTTCTCCGTACTATCAGAACGAATTGATATGCTCCTGATCCACCATCAAGGTATCATCTTCCCGCCAAGACGGGATTTCGCATGGCT
>CAZWEV010000073.1:0-18562 GCA_964633015.1 uncultured Desulfobacteraceae bacterium
CGTCGTGAGGGAAGATCTGCTCATTTTCAAATCCTACAGAGGTTTATGCCGCATCCGGGTTAAACGGGAAAATTTGCGCAAAAAAAAGGACTCAAAAGGTCTCTATACTAGCCATTATTAATAAAGGCCCAAATTGCTTTTCCCTATCATATTATGGTGCTAATCTTTCCTTTAAGACTTTTTTCATTACTATGTTAATTTATGGAGATAATGCATACACTTAACCAAATGAATTGTCAAGAAAAATAGTATTAAAATGGAAGAACTGAATCCATCGTTGTTCTCCTTCTTCGTTATTTTATCTGTTGCAGCAAACGGTATCTGCAATCTTGATATGATTATTAATAATATTGTATTTTCAAGATGTTATACAGGAACAGCAAACCTCAAGAAGGACGGTACACACGCACAATCACACCTCTTTCGGGTATTTCATTAACCTCTTTTTCATGGCTGTGTAGGCCAGTTCCATGAGGGGTTCCAGGTTCACAATATCAGCGCTATTGTACTGGATCAGCCGGTCAAGAGAATCCCTGTCTCCCCATTCATAGGCCCTCCAAAGCAGTACAGCATCATAGCCGTTCATTCCCTCGATACCTTGGTCGCGGCGTATTCCCAGGCTTTTTTCGATAAGCTTCAACCCGCCCGTGTATCCCAGCCTTGCCAGGACGAACCTCAGGTCAATATGCACCGCTGGAAGAGAAATCCCCGGAAAAAAGCGTCGGATGAAAGGCAGATCGAAAATACTCCCGTTGAAAGTGATCATCAGATCATACCGGGCAATTGCACATTCGAATTCCTGCAAATTCTTTCCATTTATGAAGGTCTGAACTCTTTTGCCATCATAGATACCGATAACGGTTATCTCGTGAATACCCTCACGGCCGCCGTCGGTTTCTATATCCAGGTAGACCGCTTTGTGCCGGAATGTCTCGAATAACCGCCACATTTCGCCTGAGGGCAGAAGGTCCCCGAAAAAACGGATGTCTCGTCTGCGTTCAAGAGATCTGAGGAGGAATTCGTGCACCATTCTGTCCTTCCCAGGTGAGAAAATACACTCCTTTTTCTCCAGGAATTGCTGCCAGGTGGTGATTCCCCTGTGCCAGAGCATCTGCTCTGTCTTTGGGCCGATGCCCGGGATGTGAACAAAAGTGCGTTCAAGCATGGTAACGGGGCGCAACCTCCTAAATGCAGAGCCAGAGGATGGTATCAACTCAGATTGTAAACATGCCATTTTCGTAAATTACCTTGTGCTTGCCGTTCCGGAGAAAAGCGGTAACCCGTTTTTGCTCGGTATTCACCAGATCCCAGTGCAATGCAGAATCGTTAAAGCCCAGTTGCTTTTTCATTACCCTGGTAAGGTCCCTCGGGTCTCCATGGAACGTATCGGGATACGATGCACCAACTGCAAGGTGACAGTTTCCCTGTTTTCCCCCGAAATTTTCATCAAAGAGGGTGTTTGCCATAAACCGGTTGATCCGGGAAAAGCGTTTATCAGTGAGGGAAAACTCACCGACCCGTTTTGCGCCCGGGTCCATGGCAAGCTGTTTGGCTACAAAATCCCTTCCCTTTTCAGACGCAATGTCAACAACAGATCCTTTCTTGAAGCTCAAACGTACGCCTTTCACATAATTTCCACTCCGGAATGAGGGCTGGTCGGCATAATATACTCCCTCGGTACCGCGCCAGTCCGGAGAAATGAAAATTTCAAAGCTGGGGATATTGTGCCCGGATATGCCCACCCATTTCCGCTTCTCACCGGGTGTGATTCTGAGGTCAATATGCTTGGATTCAACGTGAAGCTGTTTCACATTCAGGCTGTTCAGCCATTTTTTGATTCCGGCCGCCCTTTTGTGAATGGATTTCCACTCCATGACCGGGTCCGGCCTGTCCAGGTAACATGCACGTACAATCTGGTTCGCATACTGGCGAGTGGTCAATCCCGCCTGTCTGGCCAGTTCATCCGTGGGCATCATGCAGAGGGTCCACCCGAATGCTCCTAGACTTTCCCGTTCCTGTAAGATATCACGCAAAAATTTCCGCGCCACCGCGGTCTTGCCCATCCTCCGCGAATCTATGTCACCGAGGTGCGTCAACGACTCAGGAGCCAGGAGCGCCATGGAGCCGTGCAGGTTCTCACAAAGCTCTTTCTCTCCCGGTGCGACAAAGGCAAGCTGTCTCGTATTTGATTTCCCGTAAAAATTATGTTCCATCATCGGACTCAGACCAGCCCGCATGATGGGATTCAGTCCCATATCCAGAAGTCTGCCCTGGAGGATTTCCGCCAGAACCGCTGCGGGACGGTCATACCGGACCAGGACTATATCTCCACGCTTGTATTGCTCGGTCCGCGCAGTCCTGATGCCCCATAAGAGAACATCCGCATACTTTTCTACCTTTTCCCTGGTGAGCATCGTTTTTCACCTCCTATCATCGATTCTCTCAAGGCCTTCCTGGAAATCTGGGTGCTGATTCTTCCGTTTACGCAGAGGCCAAGGCCCAAAACGCGGGCTTCGTCCAGGCAAAGGATTACATATCCCTGACTCATTCCAGGGGCTGCATCAATGTACTTCCCTTTTTGAAGATCCTGGAGATTATTCTCGGAAATAGTAATTTTTGCCTTTGTGGCGTGAATGCCGAAGAGTTGTATCATCCGGGTCGTCGGTTTCAAAAATTGTCCCACCTTCTGGAATGCCTTCATTCCGGATCGTGAAATCTTCAGATGAGAGACACTTGCCAGCAGGGAGGTCTCGGCGCACATCCACCAGCTCTTTTCCTTCCGGAAAAAAAGGAATTTTTCAAATATCTCAGGGCCGATGCCAAAACGTTCTTCCAGGTATGATAGGATGGAAAAGCGTTCAGCAGGGTCTGCCAATTCCGGCCAGGAAGAATCCCACCGAATCGACGCGGTGCGGGTAGAATCTGAGTGTTTTTTCAAGTTCTTTTCCATAGGTGGTATCTTTCCATCGAAAAAGCCCCCGTTCAGAGGCAAGATCAATGTCAAGGGGAAAGAGCCCCGCGTCCCGTTCACGCAGAAGATGCGCGACAACAGCCTCGTTTTCTGCCGGATTGTAGGTGCAGGTTGCGTAAATGATCCTGCCGCCAGGCTGAAGCAGGTCATACGCCCGAAGGAGAATCTTTTTCTGGAGGTCCGGAAGCAGGGCCTTTTCTCTTGTTTCCCGGTACGTGTAATCACTCCTGCTCTTCCTGAATCTCCCCTCCCCCGAGCAGGGTACGTCCGCCACAATAAAATCGAATCGCTGTTTCAGGGGAAACTCCTGTGCCTGGTACGCCGTTACCACCGCATTCAGAACTCCCAGCCTCGTGAGCGTATTTCCCAGGGGAATATGGCGGTTCCTGTAGAGTTCGTTCGCAACAATCAACCCCGTATTTCCCATGAGCTGCGCAAGGTGTGAAGTTTTCCCGCCGGGTGCCGCGCACAGATCCAGGACAAGCGACCCTTTCCCGGGCGCGAGGGCCAGGGAAACCAGACAGGAGGTCAACGCCTGAGGATGAATGTGACCCATAAAGTATTCCAGAGTATTCCCCGGCGAAACAAGGTCGGGAACGCTGAAGAGGGTTTCGTTGTCGACAACGCTCTTTTGAAGAGCAGCACCATGTTCTCTGAGGGTCGACAGTACCAGTTCAGGGGTGGCTTTCAAGGTGTTTATTCGTAGATGTGGTGGGAGGGGTTTTCGGAGACTTTTCTGAAAAGCGGAAAAATCGGGAATAATATCGCTGTATTGCTCAAATGGGACGCTATTGGCTTGTTCTGTCACGCAAGACTGTTCCTTTATCTCCCGATGATATTCCTGGCGATGACCTTTCTCTGGATTTCAGAGGTACCCTCGTAAATAGTGAAGACACGTGCATCCCGGTAAAAGCGTTCCACCGGGTACTCCTTGATATATCCGTACCCGCCGTGAATCTGGAGAGCCTGGTAGGCCACCTTGTTTGCCATTTCGGAAGCAAAGACTTTGGCCATGGAAGCGGCTGCGGAGAAATTCTCTCCGCGATCTCTCATGCCCGCCGCGTTAAAAGTCAGGAGTCTTGCGGCCTCGATCTGTGTGGCCATGTCCGCGATCATCCACCGGATTCCTTGAAACTGTGAGATGGGCTTGTTGAATTGAATTCGCTCACGCGCGTAATGCACCGCAGCATCAAGGCAGGCCTGGGCCACCCCGACCGATTGGGAAGCGATGCCGATCCTGCCGCCATCCAGAGAAGCCATAGCAATAACAAAACCATCGCCCTCTTCACCAAGAAGATTCCGGACAGGCACTCTGCAGTCTTCAAAGATCAGTTCCACCGTATCAGAGCCCCTGAGTCCCATCTTATCTTCTTCTTTTCCGACTGAAAATCCTGGGGTGCCCTTTTCCACGACGAATGCGCTGATTCCCTGGTGTTTTTTTCTTTTATCAGTGTAAGCAGTTACCACCACCACGTCGGCATTTTTTCCGCTTGTAATAAACATCTTGGTACCGTTAATCACATAACTTTCGCCATCCCTTACTGCCTTGGAACGCTGGCTTGCGGGGTCCGATCCCGCGCTTGGTTCCGTGAGGGCAAAGCACCCCAGTTTTTTCCCCGCCGCAAGGGGCTTTAGATAATTTTCTTTCAAATACTCGGAGCCGAAAAGGTAGACAGGTCCACAGGCAACCGAATTATGCACAGACATGATAACCGCCGTGGCTGCGCAGACATAGGCGACTTCCTGAAGCGCAACGGAATAACTGACCGTGTCAACCCCGGCACCATTGTATTCCGGCGGAACATTCATTCCCATGAGGCCCAGTTCGCCCATTTGTCTTATATTTTCCGCGGGGAATTCACCGGTGATATCTCTTTTTGCGGCTGTGGGCATCAGGACTTCCCGGGCAAAATCTCGGACCATGGTCTGGATCATTCTCTGTTCTTCGGTCAAATGGTAGGCCATATTCTTTTCCCTGCTTACACCACTATCAATAGTTTCATATCAAAATGGTAGCTTTATTGCCCATATCATTCAATTTCACATTTCAAGCAATCTTCGATCGTATAGGCTTCTCTTGCGAAACCAGCCGCTTTATGGGGTATAAAGGATCACGAGCAGCTCCGCCTTCTCGGCACTGAGATTCTTGAGCTTGTGCACAATGGACGAATTAAAATGAATGCATTCACCGGGACTGAGCTTGTTTTTGTTTTCCCCAACCGTGACTTCGATCTTTCCACTCAGGACGTAGATAAATTCTTCGCCCACATGTTGGTAGCTGACGCCTTTATGATGAGATTTGGGGTCTATGAAGACTTTGAACGCCTTCAGGTGTTTGTGTCTCGCTTCCGGAGTCAGAGTTTCATACGTATAATCTTCGGTTCTGCGCTGATAATCATCTGCTGACTTTCTGCTTGCGCGGCTCTTTTCCTCCTGGAGCAGGAGACTTGAATCAATTTCGAGGGCCCGGGATAACTGGAGAAGCACCGCCACCGGAGGAATCACTTCTCCCCTTTCAATCTTGGAGATATACTGCGTCGCGAGACCGGTCTCATTGGCCATATGCTTGAGGGTAAGCTTTTTTTCACGTCGCAATTTCAAGAGCTTTTTCCCGATGGGTTTTCTCGTTTTTTTTGCAGGCATCCCTTCTCTCCCTCCTCACTGCAAAATAATCAACAGCACGGTTTCCCTCTTTTCCGGACGCCGGCTCCTGACATCTATCACAAAGATAACATATTACATTATATACATATTATATCTTTATGGCATTATTACTTATTTAGGCCTTCTTTGATTACCTTCCACGCCTGGATACAAAACACGACCAGCATTGAGAGACTGATCAGGATGATCAGGTTGGATGCAAAAAAGGTCATGATAAAAGAAAACGGATCTTGCAACGAGTATGCGGAAACAAGCACATGAACCCCAAAAGAGGCAAAAAAAAGGGCCGCCAGAATAAAGGCAATCTGCCGCATCCACCAAAAAGCAATCCGCATTCTTCACCCCGGCCGACCTGCGCCACATACTGCTGTCATTTTCCCGGTTTGATCGTAAAGCGGGACTGCACCAGATGGTCACACGCCGTGTATGGGTCAGTTTTTCCGGATACCACAGAATCCACAGCTTCGTCAAAATCGCCGGTATCAATGAGTCGTTCCAGCACGACCTCGATGAGGCGCTGCTTTACCATGTCAGCGAGCTCCTCGCGTACTTTCTCTTTTTTTCTCCTGAAATGGAGACCTTCGCCACTTTTCTGCAGGTAATTTTTGTGGTGACCAATCTCATCCAGCAGATCCGTGACCCCTTTATCAAACACCGCTTCTGTTTCGATAATGGGAGGTTTCCACCTGCCGCTCTCGTATTTCTTCTGATCCATGTCGATCATGAGTCTGAGATCACTGAGAGTCTTATCCGTTCCTTCTCTGTCTGCCTTGTTGATCACAAAAATATCCCCAGTCTCCAGGATGCCGGCCTTGATGGCTTGTATATCATCGCCCATGCCGGGAATGACCACGATGACGGTACTATGGGCGCTTTTTACCACATCAACCTCGTCCTGCCCAACACCCACCGTCTCCACAATGATCACGTCTTTTCCCATGGCATCCAGGACATCGATGGCACTTCTGGTCGACTGGGTAAGCCCGCCAAAATGCCCGCGGGTAGCAAGGGAACGGATGAATACCCCATCGTCGAGGCTGTGCCGCTGCATTCGCACGCGATCTCCGAGGATCGCGCCTCCGCTGAAGGGACTGGTAGGATCCACGGCGAGGACACCCACGGTCTCGCCTTTACTTCTCAGATGCCCAACCATCTGATCGACCAGCGTGCTCTTTCCTACACCCGGTGCACCTGTAATCCCGATTACATATGCCCTGCCCGTATGGGGATAGATCTCTTTCAGGACCTCCCGAACACCGGGCATACCGTCGTCAATATCCCGAATCAAGCGGGCTACCGCACGGATATCACCGGAAATCACTTTTTGAGCTGTCGGATTCATTATAGCTGTCCAATACGTTTGTCTTTCTGTAAGTCCTGGCTCCCAATTTTTCGTTGCCGGTTCTCAGTCTCTGGGCCGCACATGTTCCTTTACCCATTCCGTAATCTCATCCAGGGGAGAGCCGGGCGTAAAAACTTCTCTGACGCCGGCCTGCTTCAGCTTGGAAATATCATCATCAGGGATGATCCCCCCTCCGCACACCACGATGTCATCAGCACCTTTTTCGCGTAAAAGTTCTATGACGCGAGGAAAGAGGTACATGTGGGCGCCTGCGAGGCTTGAAAGACCCAGCATATCCACATCTTCCTGTATGGCAGCTTCAACAATCTCTTCAGGGGTCTGGTGGAGTCCCGTATACACCACTTCAAACCCAGCATCCCGATAAGCCCTGGCGATAATACGAGCCCCTCGGTCATGTCCGTCCAAGCCTGGTTTCGCAACCATAACTCTCAGTTTTCGCTTGTGTAGCATAAAAAAACCTCGCGCTCAATCCAGTAAAATAATCCCTGATCCACCATCAAGGTATCATCTTCCCGCCAAGACGGGATTTCGTAAAGCTCAAGCCGCGTTGCCTTCGGTCGCTCCCGCTCAAAGTCCGGGATCTTCAACTTGCATCTGACACCCTGCTGACGATCAGAGCTCACCAAATCAACCCACAAAATTACCATTGCTGAAATTAGACGGTGGATTTGGGATAGTACCGTTATTTGCTTCTCACATCACGCGGTTCAGTAAATTCCCGGATCCCTGTACTCGCCATACACCGTGCGAAACACATCACACACCTCCTGAAGGGTTGCGTGTGCTTTGACCGCTTTAATGATAGGTTCCATGACGTTCAATGTTCCTGCACAGGCTTCGCCCACCTTGTCCAGAGCCTCAGAAACCCTTTTGTTATCTCTTTCATTTTTTATCCGCTGGGTCTTTGCGATCTGGATCCGCTCAAGCTCTTCGTCAATTCCCAGGATTTCAACGGGGATTTCTTCTTCTGTCACATATTTATTCACTCCCACAACGGTTCGGTCCAGTTCATCTATCTGTCTTTGATAGTGGTACGCTGCATCCGCGATCTCCTGTTGGGGGTAATTTTTTTCAATTGCGGACAGCATACCGCCCATCTCATCTATTTTCCGTATTACCGCAAAGGCCTCTTCTTCCATCTGGTTCGTCAGCGCCTCAACAAAGTACGATCCACCGAGGGGATCGATGGTATTGGCGACACCTGATTCTTCCGCAATGATCTGCTGGGTCCTCAAGGCGATGGTAGCGGCTTCTTCGGTGGGAATAGCCAGGACCTCGTCCAGCGAATTGGTATGAAGCGACTGGGTTCCCCCCAGCACTGCGGCCAGGGCTTCAAGCGCTGTTCTAACCACGTTATTATACGGTTGCTGGGCCGTGAGAGAACAGCCGGCGGTCTGGGTATGGAACCGGAGCCACCAAGATCTCGGATTTCTGGCCTTGAACCGATCTTTCATGATCTTTGCCCACATACGCCTTGCCGCTCGGAACTTGGCAATTTCCTCGAAAAAATCCAGGTGAGAATTAAAGAAAAAAGAAAACCTCGGCGCGAAATCATCAACATTGAGTCCCCGCTCAATGGCGGCCTGCGTGTAGGCGATTCCGTCAGCAAGGGTGAAGGCAAGTTCCTGAACCGCTGTTGAGCCCGCCTCCCTGATGTGGTATCCGCTGATACTGATGGTATTCCACTTCGGGACTTCCTTGGTGCCGAATTCCACGGTGTCGGTGATGATGCGAAGTGAAGGCTCAGGGGGGCACATAAAAGTCTTCTGAGCGATGAACTCCTTCAGCATGTCGTTCTGGATGGTCCCCCCCAATACCCTGCGATCAATACCGCGATTTTCCGCCATGGCAATGTACATGCCCCAGATAACCGCAGCCGGGGGGTTTATGGTCATGGAAGTGGTTATCCGGTCAATGGGAAGACCGGCAAAGAGATCTTCCATGTCAACCAGCGTATCAATAGCAACCCCGCACTTCCCGCACTCGCCTCGCGCCTTGGGTGAATCACTGTCGTATCCCATGAGCGTCGGCATGTCAAAAGCGGTAGAGAGACCTGTCTGCCCTTCTTTTACGAGAAGGTGGAACCTGCGGTTCGTATCTGCCGCCGAACCAAGTCCTGCAAACATACGCATGGTCCATAAACGGCCCCGGTACATGGAAGGTTGGACCCCCCTGGTAAAAGGAAACTGGCCGGGGAACGCCAGGTCTTTCATAAAATCCTGGTCCTTCAGGTCCGCAGGAGAGTAGATTCGCTCAATTTCCTTGTCAGAAACCGTGGAAAAGCGTCTGCGCCGCTCCGGCGTACACGCAAATGCGTCCTTGCAGGTTTCATCCCACGTCTCTTTCCCCTTCTCGATGTTCTCAAAAATCTCTCTGTTATATGTCAACGACATAGGTCACCTCCTGGTCGGGGACGCGGCCTTGCGGCCAGGAAACCGCTCCCGTGATGCCGGAACCTGTTCCTATTTTCCCCGTATGAGGTTTCTGGCAATAACCAACCGCATAATTTCATTGGTGCCTTCGTAGATCTGGCATATTTTGGCATCCCTCATGTGGCGTTCCATTGGATATTCCTTGCAGTAGCCATACCCTCCCAATATCTGCACGCCTTCGATTGCCGCCCGCATGGTGACATCCGAGGCATATAATTTAGCCATGGCAGCCGCCTTTTCATATGGCTTCTTGTGATCTTCAAGCCAGGCGGCCCTCAATGTCAGGAGTTCGGCAGCGTCCATTTCCGTGGCTATGTCAGCCAGTTTCCACTGGATTGCCTGAAACGAGGTAATGGCCTTTCCAAACTGTTCCCGCGTCTTGGCATATTCCAATGATTCTTCCAGGACAGCCCGTCCAATTCCCACCGCCTGAGAGGCTATGCCGATACGCCCTCCGTCAAGGGTGGTGAGCATCTGTTTGAACCCCTCACCTTCTTTTCCAAGCAGGGCCTCCTCGGGCACCCTCGCGTCTTCAAAAACCAGTTCCGCTGTACCCGAAGCAAGAATACCCAATTTTTCCTCTATCCGGCCCACCTTGAAGCCCGGCGTGTTTTCAAGGTCTATCACGAACGAGGTAATGCCCTTATATCCGGCGTCCTTGTCAGTTACTGCCGCCACCACTGCATAGCGAGAAACATTGCCGTTTGTAATGAATTTTTTTTCCCCGTTGAGGACCCATTCGTCACCATCCCTGACAGCCACTGTGCGCATCCCTTTGGGATCGGAGCCGGCACCCGCTTCGGTAAGCCCATAACACCCCAGGAATTCCCCGGAAGCACATGGAGCTAGATATTTCTTCTTCTGCTCTTCCGTTCCGTAGGCCAGCACTGGAAAGCAGTACAGGGAATTGTTCACGGACATGATGACGCCGGTAGACGCACACGCCTTTGACACTTCAATCAACGCGAGAGAATAGCCGACATTGTCCATACCGCCGCCGCCATACTCCTCGGGAACTGCTATGCCCAGCATCTTCAATTCCGCCAGTTTTCTGATGATGGCCTCAGGATGTTCATGTTTCTCGTCAAACTCGGCCGCTTTCGGTCTGATCTCGCTCTCAGCAAACCGCCTGGCCATCTCGCGCACCATCTGTTGTTCTTCAGTCAGCTCAAAATCCATGTCTTTACAGTCCCCCTTTGAATTCAGGCTTCCTTTTTTCCAGGAAAGCAGCCATTCCCTCCTTCCCATCCGGGCTCGCCATACACATGGCAAAGGCATCGGCCTCGATATAACAGCCGGACTGCAAGGTTACATCAAACCCTCTATCTATGCTATGCTTCACTCCCCGCATCGATACCCTGCCTTTGGATGCAAGCAGGCGGGCGGTCTTCATTGTCTCTTCCCAGAGTTGTTCAGGGGGAAACACTTTGTTGACCAGTCCTATTTCCTTTGCTTCCGCCGCACTGATTATGACACCGCTCATGCAGAGTTCTTTGGCCACGGCCTTTCCGACAAGCCGGGAGAGCCGCTGGGTTCCTCCGAATCCTGGGATGATCCCGAGATTACTCTCGGGCTGTCCGAACTTGGCCGTTTCCGATGCGTAGATGAAATCACACGCCATGGATATTTCGGTCCCTCCTCCCAAGGCAAAACCGTTCACGCATGCGATGACCGGAATGGGCAACGCCTCCAGGCGAAAGAGAAGATTCTGGCCCTCCCGTGAAAATTTCCTCCCTTCAAGCGGGCTCAAGTTGACCATGTGGGCGATATCGGCTCCCGCCACAAAGGCTTTCTCCCCTTCTCCCGTCAGGATGAGTACCTTTGTATCTGGATCAGATTCGATGGTGTCAAGGGCGTTCTTTACCTCGGCCAGGACATCCGGATTGACGGCATTCAGTGCCTTTGGCCGGTTGAACTTGATGATCGCCACATCCCCGTCTCTCTCAAAAATAATGTTTTCATATGCCATAATTTGCTCCTCTATACGCAATGTGTTAAATTCATCGCTCACTTCATACGTTCTCCAGCACGGCAGCCATTCCCTGGCCGCCCCCGATGCAGAGGGACGCGAGTCCCAGGTCATGCCCCTTCCTCTTCATTTCGCCCAGAAGCGTCAGGATGATGCGGGCGCCGGTGCAGCCGATGGGATGGCCAATGGAAATACCACTCCCCAGTACATTGGTTTTTTCCTGGTCGCACTTCAATTCCCGCATGCACGCAATGGCCTGTGAGGCAAACGCCTCATTCAGCTCGATGACCGCGAAATCGTTGATCCCGAGCCTCTCCTTTTCCAGGATCTTCCGTACCGCCGGTATTGGCCCAAGGCCCATGAACGCGGGATCAACTCCTGCGGACGCACAGGCCCTTACCTTTGCCAGGGGTGTCAACCCCAGCTCCCCGGCTTTTTCTGCCGACATAAGAAGGAGGGCCGCGGCGGCATCGTTTATGCCTGAAGCGTTCCCTGCAGTGACCGTGCCGTCCTTCTTGAAGGCTGGACGGAGCTTTCCCATCTTTTCAACGCTGGTGTCCATGGGGCGTTCGTCCGTATCAAAAATCACCGGGTCTCCCTTTCTCTGGGGAACAGGAACGGGAACGATCTCGTCCCTGAAGACTCCGTCTGCAATGGCAGCCCTGGCACGCTGGTGGCTCAAGGCACCCAGTTCATCCTGTTCGACCCTGGAAATACCGTACTTTTCCGCGATATTTTCAGCGGTGACACCCATGTGATATCCATAAAAAATCTCAAAGAGACCGTCAAAGACCATCAGATCAACGAGATCCTTATTATTCATCCGTGCCCCCCAGCGGGCCGCAGGAAGGGCATACGGAATCATGCTCATGTTCTCCATGCCGCCCGCCAGAACAATATCGGCCTCCCCATAACGAATGGCCTGGGCTGCAAGGGCCACGGCTTTCATGCCCGATGCGCAGACCTTATTGACGGTGCATGCGGGTGTTTCCTTGGGAATGCCCGCCTTGATCATGGCCTGGCGGGTAACATTCTGCCCCTGTCCCGCGCCCACCACATTCCCCATAATCACCTCGTTGATTTCAACGGGCTGAGAAGATTCATCATAGTCATATCCCTTCTTTTCCAGATCGATCATCCCCATACCCTTGAGGGCGTCGGGTTCATACCCGGTCAGGGACGAAGGGGCGACCGGCCTGAGATTCACTTTCTTGAGCGCTTGCTTTAATACGAGCGCACCAAGTTCCACCACGGGAACCGTTTTCAGGCTCCCCCCGAACGACGCTACGGGTGTCCGAGTACCGGCAACTATAACCACATCTCTCATCGTGTTTATCCTCCTTTGAGCTAATCTATTATTCCTCATTGTAGACCACCAGCGTCACTGCTTCTCCGCCTCCCAGGCAGAGCGTAGCCTCGCCGATACCGGTGCCTCTTTTCTTCATGGCATAGATGAGGGTCGTGAGAACCCTGGCACCACTCGCACCGATCGGATGCCCCAAAGCCACGGCCCCGCCATGCACATTGACCAGGCCCGGATCAATCCCAAGCTCCCGATTGATGGCCACGGACGATGAACTGAAGGCCTCGTTGATTTCGTGGAGCCCCACATCGGCCACCGTGAGACCGTCCTTGGCAAGGACTCTTGGAATGGAATAGATGGGAGCTACGAGGACATATTTCATGTCAATTCCGGCAGCTCCCTGGGCCCCGATTCTCACCAGGGGCCTGCATTCCAGGGCTTCGGCCCGTTCACGCGACATGAGCACCAACGCCGAGGCTCCGTCGCTGATCTTTGATGCGTTCCCCGCGGTGACCATTCCACCTCTCTTGAAGGCGGAACGTAATTTCGCCAAGGCTTCGGCACTTGTCTTCGGTTCTCGCGAGGGAATCTCATCCCTGTCGAATACCTTCGGATCTCCTTTCCGCATGGGAACTTCCACCGGCACGATCTCTTCCTTGAATTTCCCGTTTTCAATTGCGTCCCAGGCCTTTTCGTAGGAACGCAAAGCAAAAGAGTCCATGTCTTCCCTGGTAACATTGTACTTCTCAGCTACCAATTCCGCACTCATCCCCATGTGAAAGTCGTTTACGTGGTCCCAGAGACCGTCATGCACCATCCCATCCACGATTGAATCATTATTCATGCGGTATCCGGCGCGCGCCTTCTTGAGCATGTACGGACAAAGATTCATATTCTCCTGACCGCCCGCAACGACCACTTCAGCGTCCCCGCACTGAATCGCCTGCGCTCCAAGCATGACCGCCTTGAGGCTTGATCCGCAGACCTTGTTTACTGTAATGGCTCCTACATCCCATGGAAGACCGGCTTGTACCATACTTTGCCGGGCCGGGTTCTGCCCCAGTCCGTGCGGGAGCACACAACCCATGATTACTTCGTCCACCTCTGCCTTTTCTATGTCAGCCCGCGAAATGGCTTCCTGAATGACCTTGGCTCCAAGATCCGTTGCTGATATGGACTTGAGCGAGCCTGCAAAATCACCAATTGCCGTTCTACACGCGCTGACTATAACAACATCTCTCATCTGTTACCCCTTTCCATTCCGGAAGCTTTCAACTGCCCCTATATATAGGGAGTGGCGTTTCCAAGTCAAGTCAAATCAATTTTCTCTTTTCCTTGACAAATTGCCGAGACCGTCTGTAATTTAGTTTTCATTAAACTAGGCACTTCTGGTGGAGGACCCGGACAAGTTTTGCCGATCCGAGATCTGGAAGGGCATGCTGCTCAGGGAAACTTCATGCTGCCTCCCGCTCTCCGGGAGGAGATTCACTCCCACGATTCGTACATGCGCTACTCTATTTTAGCGTCGGCAAGCATGCGGCCTTCCGGGAAGGTAGGGAAGGTGGAGCCTCACTATCATTTCATCACGCGACTGATCCAAAGGAGAAGTGACATTGAGAAACCCGATTGCAGAAGAATTGAATACCATTTTACGTCAGGGGAATCCCCGCGTCTATGATATGCTTTCAGAAGTGGGAAAAGCCCTTTTCTTCCCGAAAGGAATACTATCCCAGAGTGCCGAGGCAAGAGAAAAGGCCTCCCGTTTCAATGCAACCATCGGCATGGCGACCGAAAAAGGGAGCGCAATGCACCTGCCCCCCGTCATGGCAATGATTAACGGCCTGACACCGGAGGAAGTCCTGACGTATGCACCCTCCTTCGGCCTTCCCTCCCTTCGAAAAGCCTGGAAGGCGGCAATCGTACAGAAAAATCCATCGCTTTCCCAGAAAGATATCAGCCTTCCCATCGTCAGTCAGGCCCTTACTCACGGATTGAGCGTTGTGGCGGACATGTGGGTTGACCAAGGTGACGCCCTTATCCTTCCGGACAAGATGTGGGGAAACTACAATCTCATATTCCAGGTGCGGAGAGGCGCTGAAATAATTCAGTATCCTCTCTTTGATGTGGAAGGGAGATTCAACCTCAGCGCCTTTGAGGCCTGCGTCACGTCCGAGGGGGAAAAAAGAGGGAAACTGGTTGTCCTCCTCAATTTTCCGAACAATCCAACAGGGTACACGGTCACCCCCGGGGAGGCGGCCGGGATCAGTGAGATACTGAAGAATCTCGCGGAAAACGGCATTAATGTGATTGCTGTGACGGATGACGCCTATTTCGGGTTGTTTTACGATGAGGAATGCCTCAAGGAATCCATTTTCTCGTCCCTGGCAGGCACTCATCCAGGACTCCTCTGCATCAAGCTGGACGGAGCCACTAAAGAGGATTTTGTGTGGGGGCTGCGGGTTGGGTTCATCACCTATGGAGCGCTCACCCAAGGGGAATCAGGCTCCTTCTATGATGCCCTTGAACGGAAAACAGCAGGAGCGGTCAGGGGATCGATATCCAACGCGTCTCATCTGAGCCAGGAGATAGTCCTGAAGGTGATGATGAGCTCGGAAGAATACCTGGCGAGCAAATCGGAAAAGCTGCGCATTTTGCAGGAGCGGGCCGGGGAGGTAAAGCGAGTCCTTTCCGATCCCAGATACAATGACGTCTGGACCCCATACCCTTTTAACTCCGGTTATTTCATGTGCCTTCGGCTCAAAACCGTCGATGCCGAAACTCTCAGGGTCCATCTGCTTGAGAAATACGGAGTCGGCCTTATATCTCTCGGCGAGACCGATCTCCGCGTAGCCTTTTCCTGCCTGGAAAAAGAAGACATACGGGAGCTTTTCGATCTTGTCCTTAAGGGAATACAGGATCTGGAAGAGACCTCTTGAATTCTGCTTTTATACATCACGCGGAGCGCCGGGTCATGATGCGAAATTGAGCCGGTGGATTTGGAGACAGTCTGGAATTCCGTCTCCCGAAAGTTACTCCCCGGAATCCATGTCAAACTGGAGGAATTGTCCGCTCTTTGGGGTGGTAGGTCTCGGAGAAAATATTTCGGGTTGCTTGCCCTCCTGAAAGGCCTGGAACACTGTTTCGCCGGAATACGGGCTGGCCAGCAGGCCCGTCTTGGCATCTATTTTCGCGAAAACGATATCGTCCGGAACCACAAAATCTTTTATCGGCTTTCCTTCGAGCACCGCTGACATAAAATAAAGCCAGATAGGGCTGGCTGCGCGGGAACCGGTTTCCCCTTTTCCCATGGAACGCCTGTCGTCATATCCTACCCACACGCCGGTCACCAAGCCCGGCGTATAGCCCATAAACCATGCGTCTCTCAAGTCATTTGTCGTGCCCGTCTTCCCTGCGGCAGGTCTTTTCATGGCCTTGATCCTCCACCCGGTCCCTTCCTGGATCACCGCCTGAAGCAGGTTCGTCATGATGTAAGCCGTTTCCGGGGAAATGACCTGTGCGGGCTGCGGCTCATGTTCTTCGAGTACCTGCCCGCTCCGATCCACGACCTTGTCTATAAAGATTGGGCTGACGAGAGAGCCCCCGTTGGCAAATACGGAATATGCACGCGTGAGTTCCATGAGCGAGACCCCGGATGAACCAAGCGCCAGAGAGAGATCCGGGCTCAATGTCGATTCTATGCCTAATTTTTTTGCATACTGAATAGCGTAATAAACACCGATTTTTTTCAGGATCTTTACGGTGATAACATTTCGGGATTTTGCCAAAGCGGTTCTGAAAAGTGTCGGTCCGAAGAATTTTTCCTTGTAGTTTTTCGGTTTCCAATCTTCTTCTTCCGGACCTTCATTGATGCCGATATACGGCGCATCAATAAGAATCTGCGCAGGGCTCATCCCCTTGTCCAATGCTGCGGAATAGATGAGAGGTTTGAAGGCCGAACCGGGCTGACGATGTGACTGGGTCGCACGATTAAACTGGCTGAGATCAAAATCTCTTCCCCCGATCATGCTCCTTACTCTCCCCGTGAAAGGGTCCATGCAGAGAAGGGCGCCCTGCACTCCCGGATGCCGGGTAAGAGAAACGACCCATGAAAAGGGGGGAGCGCCTGGTTCTTTGATGCGAACAAGGACCACATCATTCTTGCTTAATACCTGTGAGGGTCTCTGCAATTTTACTGCGTAATAAGCCTTTTGGGGGTCCGGTCTCCTGGCCCATTTCATTTTGCTGAAAGGAAGAAGGCATCGAACGGCGCCGATCCGTATTTCCACGGTTTTATCTTTATCATCCACTTTTTCCACCAGACCTTCTACAACGGTACCCGGTGCGAGCGGTTTTTCAGTGCTTTCCTTATTTGATTTTTCAAGAAACAGCGGGACCTGTTCACTTGAGAGATGCCGAACGGGTCCGGGGTACCCTTCTCGTCGATCCAGTTCCAACAGGCCCTTGTGCAGCGCCTCCTGCGCCGCATTCTGCATCCCCAGGTTTACCGTGGTGTAAACCTTTAATCCGCTTCGGTAAAGGAGATCATGTCCGTATTTTTTCAGGAGATACTTCCGCACGTACTCAGTGAAATAGGGGGCCTTTCTGAAGGGATTGTCCCGTTCCTGGTGTATGACAATGGGCTCTGTGAGCGCTGCTCGCATATCTTCCTCTGATATATATCCATTTTCACGCATTCTGCCGAGCACATAGGTCTGTCTCGCCTTCGCCAGGTCCAAATGTTTCAACGGAGAATACCTGGAGGGGGCCTGCGGCAGACCTGCAAGTATAGCTGATTCTGCGAGATCCAGATCTTTCGCCGACTTCCCGAAATAGGTTCTTGCCGCCGCCTCCACACCGTATGCTCCCTGCCCCAGATAAATCTGATTGAGATAGAGGAAAAGGATGCGCTTCTTCGAAAAATTCCTCTCGATCTGCATGGACAAGATTGCTTCCCTGGCCTTTCGCCGATAGGTTCTTCGGGTATTCTTCAGCAAAAGGGACCTTGTCACCTGCTGGGTAATGGTGCTCCCACCCTGTTCAATCTTTCCTGCCCGAAGGTTTTTTATCAGGGCTCGAAAGATACCGAGAAGGTCCAGCCCTTCATGCTCATAAAAGCGGGCGTCTTCTGCCGCCACGAACGCGTGAATGAGATGCGGTGGGAGCTCTTCAATCGGAACCACGAACCGTTTCTCATCCCAGAAACTGCCGATCACCTGCCCGTCTTCACTGAGAATTTCGGTAACGATTGGTGGTCGATACTCCTGCAGGGATCCGATATAGGGGAGATTGCTGGACCACAGGTACCAGAAAATGGCGGCAGTGCCCAGGCCCAGAAGGATCGCGATGGAAAAAAACCATACGGATATTTTCAGGAATGTTTTCACACCACGTTTCTCCGGTCGAGGGTCCTGTATTGAATTGCCTCTGCTACATGGGGCGGGCCGATTTTTTCACAATTCTCCAGGTCTGCGATGGTCCTGGCGATCTTCAGAATGCGCGCATGAGCCCGTGCGCTCAGGCCGAAGCGTTCCATGGCTTTCTCCAGCAGCGCGTTTGACTGATCATCCACCTTGCAGAAACGCTTAATAAGTCGGCTGTTCATCGCGGCATTTGTATGAATACTGGCCCCTCGAAAGCGTGTAGTCTGCATTTTTCTTGCCATAACGACCCGACCGAGAATTTCCCGGGAAGATGACCCTTCTATCCTCGCGGCAAGATCCTTATACGGGACGGCCGGAACGTCCAGGTGGATATCGATCCGGTCCATCAGCGGACCGGAGACCTTTCCGCGATATCGCTTAATCTGGGCAGTTGAACAAGTGCATTCACGCTTTACATCTCCAAAAAACCCGCATGGACA
>CAZWEV010000074.1:0-18282 GCA_964633015.1 uncultured Desulfobacteraceae bacterium
ATAAGGTCGCGAGCCTTCAGGAACTTGAGGTAGACCTCCAGGTTGTTCGTGCCCTTTCCGTGAAACATACCTCCTTCACCGTACGTCAGCTTTACATCGAGTGCCTTCAGGATCTCCAGGGCGATCTTGTCCTGTATCGCAAAGATGTCTTCCATCTTCCGGTCGTACGTCTCAGACCAGATGTGGTATCCTTCCAGGGCATCGATGAGCTGCGCGGTAATCCTCACCCTGCCGCCGGTTTTCTGAATGCTCCCTTCCAGCACATATCGAATCCCCAGGTCCTCGGCGACCGCCTGCACCTTTACGGGCTTGTGCTTATACGCGAAGGAAGAATTGCGGGCAACGACAAGGATATTCGGGACCTTGGAGAGGTTGGTGATGAGACCTTCAGTAAGCCCGTCACTGAAATATTCTTCTTTCGGATTCCCGCTCAAATTCTGAAAAGGAAGCACCGCGATAGAGGGCTTGTCAGGCAAAGACAGAGCTTTTCCCTGCTGTGAAACAGCATGCCCGGTCTCGTGTGCCGTGCCTTGCCGCAGGTCTGTAAGAAAACATTCCCAGGCCTCCGCGCCTTTCAATTCCGGGTTTTCCCCATACACAACTTCCACATCATCCAGGCTCGCACCGACTTTGTCTATTGAGAACCGCAGCCGGACATTCTCCTGGCTCCCCTTGTATTCAAACAGGTTGGCCCAACTGTCCTTTTCCTCTTCTGAAAACCGATAGTTCCTTCCCGTTTCATCGTCATATTCCTTTTTTCGTCCAAGGACCTTGAAGAGGGGGGCTTCCTCCAGATGCGGAAGGGCATCTTTCCATTTCCGATAAATCCTCGGCAGTAAACGCTCCCTGCTTGATGAACCGGCCGATCCTCCAATTGTTTCGTTCAGGAGAGCAAGCAGGCCCACATATCCTTCCATCGGAATAGATGTGATTCTTCCCAGCCGCTTCATCTCATTGACGACGAGAGCCGTCACTGAAAGATAAAACATCCGGGAAGGCGAATCGAAATGAATGCTTAACTCGATCTTGGGTTTGAGAGAGAGGTGGAGTTTGAACTGGTTCAGATCGATTCTTATGGGCCTACAGGCGCTTTCGACCATTGCTCAAGCTCCGCAGAATCTGATTGAAACGGCGAGTAGTTATTTGTGGGCTCAGAAATAGAGACGGAAAAAATGTGATGGTTCGAACCGTCCAACTGATATGAGGAATAGTATCATGCATTCGACAATGAGGAAACAGTTTTTTTAGAATGCGAGAGGTCTTCGGAACTGCCGGAGAACTCTCACGAACCGTAACCCTTTAATCGCGAAAGGAGACCATGATGAAAAAAATCATTGTAACGCTCGTCGCAACGATGGTTATGTGTCTGATCTTTTTTGTAGTTGGTCAGGCCCAGGACAGATACCGTGTCTCGGGAGAGATAAGATATTCCGGGGAGTCAAACGTTCACGTGACCCTGCACACCAAGGAAACGTGGAGAGAGGCTGTAGGCCCTGGAAAAAAATTGGTCCCCCTCGAATCAGGATTCAGAAAGATTATCAAGGGGAACGGTGCCGGCAACCTGCCCTTTGCTTTCACTGATGTCCCGAAAGGACACTATCTTATTGTTGCTTTTGTGGACAGGAACAATAATGGGAAGGTTGATCGGAATACGTGGGGGGAACCGCTCGAGCCCATATGCTGGTACAAAGCGCCGACGGAATTTTCTCCTTATCCGAATTGGAGCGAGCTGAAGTTCGAAGTCAATAAGGACACGGCCGGATTAGAATTAAACCTTTCTGAATGAGCAGAATCGATAACTTCAATACTTTTTCGTCCGACAGCGAGCCGGCACCCCATTCGTGACATCCGGGACGCCGGTAAAAATTCTCCTTTTTACCAGCATCATCCCTGGCTGCACATGCACCGTCATCTGTAGCCATGCCTTCCCGCGTTGCCGACCGGACGAATCGGTTCGCCAGTTTCATAACGTTAATGGATGTTTGTTCGAATAGTTTATTCATGTTATCAGGTTCCATTCAAGTAAAATATTAATAAAAAAATCAGCCTGCTCTCATGAAAAAATAGAAACTGAGTGCTGTACTGGGCGGCGAAGTTCAACTGCCAGTATCATATCTATGACACGGACGTATTTGTAAATGTATTTTTTTCTTGATCGGCATCTGCCATCAGATATATGACATAGAAGATAAAAATGAGTCGAGAGTGTTCCCATCTACCACTGCTAAAAAACCTGCCGGTCACTGATCCGGGTTAGGAGTGAAACGCGATGGCTGAGACACGTGTTGGCGAACAGATTTTTGAAAGGTTTCCGAGCTTCAGGCGGGGCATCGTCGTAGCCCGCAAAATGAACAATCGTGGATCGTCCAAGGAGCTCGAGGCCCTTTTGCATGAGGCGCTTGTCAGTGCGGCGGCCGCGCCCATCGATCTGACAGCGGATCCGAGAACGATTGTCTGGAACGAAACCTACCGTGAGCTGGGATGCAATCCAAGAAAGTTCCCACCTGCCCATCTGGCTCTCCTGAAACGCGTCCAAAAACCCGGCGTCTCCCTGCCGTTCATTAACAAAGCCGTGGCCATCATGAACGACAATTCTATCCGGGGGGTCCTGCCTGTCGGCGGAGACGATTTAGACCGGGCCGGGACAACCCTTGAGCTCCGTCCTGCTGACGGAAGTGAACGGTTCACACCCCTGAATGATCCGGACAAAACTGAACATCCTGATCCCGGAGAGATTATTTACATGGTCGCGGAAACCCGGGAGGTCATGTGTCGAAGGTGGAACTGGCGCAACGGTTTTCAAACCCGAATCACCGAAGACACAGAAGCCATGCTCATGAACATCGACGGACTTGGCGAAGACAGTGAGGAGCGGACCGCTTCCATACGAGATCGGGTCGCCCGAATGCTTGTCCAATACTGCAGCGCCGAAGTCGAGACAGCCCTCTTGAGTCCTGCCGCACCATCCTTTTTGTTCGATCTGTAAAGTAGATACCAAACCGCAGGTCACGTTAAGAAGGCTGTGCATATATACCCTTTTGCCAGTGTCTTCACAGCCCATGGTGTGACCCTGCGGGCTCATTTTGCCTTCAGGTTGAACATGTCCGAGATGAGGGGCGCTCCCTTGACCTGGTGGAACAGAGCCATGACAACGTGGCCTACAAAGTATACCCACATGAAGCCGGCCATAAAAGAATGGATATTCTCCACTCCTTTCACGAAAGGCGACATGGAACCGTCCGGGGCTATGCCGAAAAAGAGCGTTGCGCCGGTCAACACCATGGCAGAAACTGCCAGCAATCCCAATCCATGGACAGCGCCCGCAAGGGGAACGGTCTGGGTTTGCTGATCAGGAAACTGTCCGCGGAGCCATAGCGGGAGGGCCTTCACATCGGCCATCAGCGCTTCGAATCGCGCCTTGGAAAACCAGGGGAACAGGTGTCCCCATCCTCCGGTGATGTGACCTCCGAGTCCCCACAGCCAGTGAAGGACCACAATAACGAAGACGCTTATGCCAGACCAGCGATGCACAATGAAAAGGGAGTGGAACATTCCCGCAACGCTCTTCCCGGGTTCGGGGACATCCATGAGCTGACTGCTTGAAAGCTGGATTACCACACCGAGAGCTATGCCGGCGTGAAGCCAACGAATCACACGATCATATTTCATGCTCACCTCCAGGCGCTGAGTGCTTCACTGCCTCCTCAGGCATTCTGACGATCTCAGTCATAGTCACCGGTCTTGGTTCCTTCGGGTATCGGTACCGCCGCATAGTCCGGATGTACCATGTTCATCCCAATAATTCAACAGAATGCTGTAGAGTTGAATAGGGTAGGGAATGTATTTTCAGGAAAGGGATGTGGTATTCTTGGCGCAACCCGGTTCAGGCCCCCACATCCCCATGTCATGGGCTGCAATACCAAAAGCGCAGGGAAGACATTCAATTTCTTGCATCCGCCAGCCTTCCACCATGCTCATGGCGCATTGCAAGCTTTTCGAACATTACGGCAAGACCGGTCCCAATGCGGTAAATGGATTCAATCGGGAGATTTTCTTCGGCGTTTGCATCGAAAAACAGATTCAAAGTAGATGGCAGCCCGTCCTCAGGTTTCCAATAGCAAACCAAGAGAGGAATTTTGGGCAGAGGATACAATACCATCGAAATATCCGATTGAAATTGGTTTTGCACCTGTTTCCCGTTGAAAATGTGAATCAAATCCTCAAAAAAGTCGGTATAGGTGTCAGCGAGTTTCTTTAAAGGCTCTTCGCACCGTTTGACGAAGAAGTTATCCCATCCTTTGCCGCCTTTAAGCTCTCGAAAAGGAACCCATTTGCCTGTGGAGGGAAGCCCCTGTCCTTTCAATAAATAATCGAGAACAGGTTTTGCCACCCATGGGTTGATATGGATATCGGAAAATAATCTGCCCTCGGAGTCCACGCTGAAGTCTTTTCCCAGGACCTTAATCGTCAATTTACCGTTGGCGTATCGCCCGCCGGCACGTTCAGCCGCCGCAGCCAGATCAATACCTCTGAACTGTTCTTTAAGCAGGACCATAGCCTCGTCATCGTTTTCCAGGGACGCTCCGGGTTCAATCCCCGTTCCGCTATACTGTTTGGCAATATCCGGGTCCACCCGCGGGCAGTCTCCCAGGATTTTTTCACCCCTACATACAGCAAGGGCAAAAACCAGGCATGTGGCGAAGCCGCATTCCCGGCAATTGGATTTGTCCAGTAACCGCAATATTTCGATCGTATTTTTCGGCGTTTCCATTATCCGAAACCCCTTTCTTCCTCGCCTCTTTTTAAATTAAGTTATCATAGGGCGAGTGTCCAATCATTATTGGCAGAGAGGGTGCGGTTTCTGCGGAAGGAAAATGACGCCTCACAGGACATGCAACAATGGAAGGGGCATGATGAGAATGGCTGCGGTCAGGACGATTCCCGAAATTTTCTGAAACAGGGTGCGCTTATTTTAGCGATGATAAGGGCTTCTCCCTTCCAGTGGTTTATCCCAACGTTTTTCTTGCTGACCGGACTTCGTACAGGGCCTGATCCTCGCAGACCTGCAAATGACCGGAGCTGTCTGAGATAAGTTTTTCAAATATCAATTCCGTGTCAAAGAAGAGATTGCTGCCCTCCTTTTTCAAATACCGTGCAGCCATTCGACAATATTCAGGTTCAATATCTATACCGATACTGTTTCTTCCGTTTCGAAGGGCCGCTACCATCGTCGTGCCGGTGCCGCAGAAGGGATCGAGAACCGTGTCCCCGTGGAAGGAAAACATTCTGACCAACCGCGTTGCAAGCTCAAGAGGGAAAGGGGCGGGATGAGTTCTGGTCGAAGCGCCGGTGATATTCCATATCTGCTGAAACCAGGAGTTAAAGTCCTTTCTATCGATCCTGCTTAATTCCCTCTGCTCCTCGGTTGGTTTCCGATAGCCGCCGGGCTTTCTTTGCATCAAGATGAATTCCATGTCATTTTTTATGATTGCATTCGGTTCATAGGGCTTCCCCAGGAATTTTGATCCGTTTTCGACTTCAAAGCTCGCATTGGCGATTTTATGCCAGATGATCGGATTGAGGTTATCAAATCCGATTTTACGGCACAAAACAGAAATGTCTGCGTGCAATGGAAAAACAAGGTGCCGTCCGAATCTCCTCCTTGAAACGCACACATCGCCCACAACACAGACCAGCCTGCCTCCCGGTACCAATACTCGGAACACTTCTTTCCATACTTTTTCAAGTTCCCTCAAAAATGACTCATAGTCGTTTATGTGCCCCAACTGGTCCGGATTCTCATTGTAACGTTTCAGGTTCCAATAGGGTGGCGACGTGACCACCAGATGTATGGACTCATCCTCCAAAAACGTCAGGTCCCGGGCATCCCCATTAATCAGCCTCTGAAAGGTCTTATGCTTACCCGTTTTCATACAAAGGCTCCAATGTGGGATCTGAGTAATTTGAGGAAGATTGTACATGAGAGATCGTCAGCAGGTTCTTGATACACACCTTTCGAACCAGTCTCGCTTTCGGAGGTCATGAATGATGCTGATGTATAATGCCGCTCGAGAACAAGCTTACGGCAAAAGAGTTCGTATCTTTTCATGTACGATGCACCAACAAATTCTGGGAACACTTTGAAATGTGGCTCTTTGACTTTGACTGGGCGCACCGAAGCGTCACAATCCTCAAGCATGAAAAAATACCCGAGAAAGGGCTGAACTCCGCCATTAAAAGCTCCTTCCCGAAAAGCCGTCCAAAGATCAAGGGCGCTGCCCATCGCTTCTTCTGTTCTATTGTTGAAGTTGTTGCCAAACGAGGGACCTACTTGTGACTTTGCTTCAATTGCCGCGACCAAATGTCCATCTTTGACTACAAGGAGGTCCCATTCTTTCGTGGGCCTGAAGAAACCCGGCAGCTCAAGCCGTCTCTTTCTGAATACGTATTTTTCGTCCATTCCCGTATCGGTAATCATTTCGGTGAACAGACGGATGAAGCCGTCCATTTGAGCACCACCGGTAACCGCGCTTCTCAGCCCGGCATCGGAGACCCCTCTCTTTTTCTGGCTGTCTCTTTGTGCTTTGCGTGTTTGCCAGTAGTGAGCGACTGCTTCCGAAATGTGATTTTCAAAGTTATCCATCAGCCTTGTCATAGATCATCCATTTTTCTTTCGAGAACCGCAGATAAATTCAGAGGCTACCATACTATCATCGCTTCTTGGTCCAACGCTCCTGCCCTTGCCATTCGTGCCATATGGGAAAAGAATCAAACGCTGTGGATTTTGTCAATACTTAAGTAAGCGGTCTATGGAATTTGCGATTCAATGGATCAGGGAGAGATTTTAAAAAGGTCGATAAAGAAGATCTTGCGGATGAGGTGAAGAAGGAGGTTCATACTGCAAAATCTTTCTCTGTTTCACATCGATGGCAACCACATCAAATTCACGCTCATATCCCCCTTTTTCTCTTGGCCCCAGCAAAAACGTTTGTTCTCACAAACAAACCCTTATATTCGAGCCATTCTGAAATCAAGGCTTCAAGGAAATTGACTGCCATTTTTTTCACTTTCTTTTTTGGGGATATCGCCCGGGTTCATTGAAAAACGTTATGTCGGCATAGCCGGCATGAATTTTACCCGAATGGGGAATACCCTCCGGGATGTAGTAGCGGTCGCCTTTTGTATATGTTTTCTTTTCGCCATTTATTACCAGGTCGATTTTACCTTCCAGTACGAAGCCAACCTGCGCAGCGTGCGAATGCTCGGGCAGATCCACATTGTCTGCAAACTGCATGAATATTATTTGGTGGTTGTCTGATTGAGAGAGATATGCCGTGAGTCCGTTGATCGGGATATCGGCTTCGGGGAGATTTTCGATTGGTTGAGGAAAGATTTTTGACATAATTTCTCCCTTAGAGAGTTGATCGAGGTTATATGGGCAGGGGAGAGGTTCTGCTGTGTTCCGGCGGAGGCGCGCCCTCATACGCTGAATCGCAGATTCAACATCACGCTTTTCCTCTCATATTTGAGACAGGAATGCAAGGAACAATGGTATCGGACGCCATTTTTGCTAAGCCTTGGTATTTATAATCACGGTGGCAAGTTTCATCTGCAGTTCATTCACCACAGAGCCGCAGAGAGCACAGAGAATGTTGATTTTTTGCCCATCAGGAGATGAAGATAGACAAAGACAACATGTCTCGATGAATGGAATAGAATCGTCTCGGCTTATCCTGAGAATTGCGGTTACCAATATTTGTCCTACTGTTTACATATGCCAATGAGTAGTGTTTCAGACTGTTCCTTATATGCGGTGCTGGGACATTGTTTCGGTGGAATGCCTGTTTCGCTCAAAAACGCTGGATTCCGGATCAAGTCCGGAATGACGGACAAAGGAAAGGCATTTATGACGCACTACACTAGCGCTCGTCTCCGGGTGATTTTTTGATTGTCTATATCTTGTAAAAACTGTCTCATTTGATTATTTTGAATGAAGAACAAAAAAAATAAATATTTAGCTTGCTATTACGTATAAAGAGCGTTTATAATACGTTTTATCAATTAAGTCCTGCTGCAAATTGGCGGGAGGGTTTCTTTCTGCAGGAAATGACCGTTTATTCGAGGCTATCATCCTTCAGTTTGCGACGTTGAAATTTTTGAAAGGAGGATGATGATATGGCAAACGGAACAGTGAAGTGGTTTAATGACCATAAAGGTTTTGGGTTCATCGAGCAAGAAGACGGACCGGATGTATTTGTGCATCACAACGCAATCAATGCGACCGGTTTCAAATCCCTCAGTGAAGGCGCGCGAGTTACCTTTGAAATTGAGCAAGGGCCGAAAGGTCCGTCGGCTGCCAACGTGACCGTCGTCTAATTGCTTTTAAGGCAATGAAAGGCATTCCCTGTGAAATAGCGGGGGATGCCTTTTTTGTGATCACCATCCAAGCGCAATGATTCCGGCTGAGACTCTTTTCCCTGTTATCACAAAACCTATCGATCCGGCTACCGATCAGAATGGAAACGCCCTGGTAAACAGGGCCTCCAGCGAATAGATCTTTACAAGATTGCATTGATACGCAAGAATGTCACAGCGTGGGCTCTGACGGAGAGCCTGAAAGAGTGTAAGAGCTGAATTCCTGAAAGAGAAAGGATATAAACCGCCGTCGGGCATCAGCAGGCGGGAGTTTTTAAAATATTCCGGTGCTGCCGGAGACGCATTACTACTGAGTTTGTGCATGGAGGTACGACAATGGCCAGCCCAAAAAGTCAGGTCGCGTTTGTAAACACAGAGGATCGAAAAGAAGGTGTTCTCTCATCCATAAAATGCATGAATATCAACCCTGCCGAAAACAAACATGTTCTGATCAAACCCAATTTCAACACCGCGGACCAGGTTCCCGGATCCACCCATACCGAGACCCTGGTATCACTGGTTGAAGCGGTTTGGGCAATGGGAGCCAAATCCATCAGCCTCGGGGAACGAAGCTATCCGCCGACCCGTAAGGTGATGGAGCAAAAGGGGATCATCCCGCTCATGAAGGAACTGGATGTCAAAATCATTGATTTCGACGATTTGGAACCAAGAGAGTGGGTTGAGGTCAGACCTGAAGACAGCCACTGGAAAAATGGTTTTAGAGTAGCGCGCCCGATTCTCGAAGCGGAATGTCTGATTTCAACCTGCTGCCTTAAAACCCACCAGTACGGCGGGGTGTTCACCATGTCGCTGAAACTGCATGTAGGCGTGGTTCCCACGAGTCGGCACGGTTTTGACTACATGCAGAAACTGCATGAATCGGCCTTTCAGCAGGAGATGATCGCGGAAATCAATATGGCCTTCAAACCTCACCTGATTGTTCTGGACGGGATTGACGCCTTTGTGGACGGGGGACCTATGACCGGAAAGCGGGCAAAGGGAAACGTATTCCTGGCATCGGATGATCGGGTGGCCATTGATGCGGTTGGGGTAGCTGTTTTGAAGTCGCTGGGCAGCAATACTCAGATCATGCAGCCGAAGATTTTTGAACAGAGGCAGATTGCCCGTGCGGTCGAGCTCGGCCTGGGGGCTGCATCGCCGCGGGAAATCGAAGTGGTTGCCGCCGACGACCGGAGCCGTGCATACCGGGACCGGGTAGTGGAAATATTGAATCAAGGCTGATATTTCAAATGGGGGCGTTCGATAAAATTCAGTGACCTTTGCAAAACGCCCCCTTTCCTCGACCCATATTCTTTAGTGGGCACATGTTCTTGGCAAAAATACCGTTCTGAGATTCAAAGCAGGGGGGGAGACCAACAATCTACTTTTTACCAGCGTCCCCATCCACATCCAACGCAAGTACAGGAATAGAAACTATCTTGGACGTCAGTGATTGACATGGGGAAAATGAAAACCAGGTCAAAAATCATTGTGACAGTTGGTGTGGCCGTTTTGGCTTTTGCTGTGCTTTCGATGTCCGTCCTCTTCTACTACTACACGCACCCCCCCAAAATAAAAGCTGCCATAGAAAGACTTGTCTCAAGCTCGATGGGGGTGGCACTCAGCATCCAACGGATAGTCTATTCACGCAACCCGCTCAGGCTGGAACTTGAAGGAATTCAAGTTGAGCCGGGAAAAGCGGCGCGGGGCTTCTCCCTGGATGTGCCCGCGGGTGCAGCCGACTTTTCATTCGAAGGGTCATGGGGCCACAGGACCCTTGTTGTGAGAAACATCGAGGTATCCGGATTCATCTTTCATATTACTGAAAAGGCCGAACTCTCCGGGTTTGGTGAACCGTCCGCAAAACCTTCATTCCTTGGTAGCCTCTTGCGCAGGCTTTTTATGTTTTTCGTTTTCAGGCATGTGAGATTCCAGTCAGCGGAGGTCCATGAGGGTCTTGTATCCGTGCGATTGGGGGAACGGACGCTCCAGATAAACCGCATCCGTGCAAACCTGAAGGCAGGCCGCCCTCTTGAAATTTTTTGCGGAATGGAGGCCAAATGGCCCTCCCAAGGCTTACATCTTGCGGTTCCCCATGTCTCCGTAAAGGCGGACCAAGAACTATCCCTTGACGATCCTGAAATTGGCGGTTTCCTGAGCCTGAAAGGGGTTAGTTTTGAGAGCCCGATGGGCGGCGTCAGAGACCTGGAGGCAACAACAAAACTTCTCTATCAAGCCAAGGAAGGAAATCTTTCCTTTAGCAGTACGGAAGTTGTTTCCGGGCCGATTGATTTTAAGCATGGGACTCAGGAAATGATCTTTTCGTCAGGCATGCGCATCGCGACAGGAGGCGGAGTCCATTTCAGGAACAAGACGCTGCGTGCTGATCCCTTACAGATCACCCTGGGTGATGGCCTGCTGTTTGAGGGCTCGTTGGACGCAGGGTTCGGAACGCAGCTGGAGGTCTTGGTGAAGATTCTCAAGTCCAGTTTTTTCCCTGATCGTCTGCGTTCCGTCCTCCCTCGAGAAATCCAGACGCTCCCCGTGACGCTGATCGGTCCCGTCAACCTGACCGGCGACATTAAGGGCTTTCGTAAGCAGAACGGGGAAAAAACATGGACCTGGAAGGGCAATCTTCGCGCATTTTTCAAGCAGAATCACCTTTCATTGGTTTCCTCAGGCATCAGAGGCAACGGAAATATTGCCGGAGACGTCCGGGCAGAGGGTACTTTCCCCGACATCAAGGTCTCCGGCACGGTGAAGGCAAGCGATATTCTGCTTTCGGACACGGGCCTGGACCTGAGACCTTTCGCGGCTTCGCTCTCTTTTTCGGGCAGGTATCCGAGCTATGACCTCATGAACTTTTCCGTCCTTATTCCGGCGGCAAAGCGTGTGTACAAGGGGAGGGAATTTCTGGTTCGGAACCTGAGTCTGAAGGCCGGGGATGGCAAGGTGGATGCGGCAAATAGAACCCTCTTCCTGCCTGCTATTCGTATTGACTCTTCTCTTTTGAAAAACCTCCAGGCGTCCCTGACTGTTGAGAAAAGCGAAGTAGTTATGAAAATTAGGGGCAGGGAAACAGGTCTTCTTGAGTCGGCTCGATCACTCGACCTGTTCCCGTCCGGGTGGAAGGCATCAGGACTGGATGGTATGGAGGTTGAAGCACGACTGAAAAGGGAAGAAGGGTGCGCCTTGAGCGCGGAGGTGACTCTTGAAGGGCTTTCCTTTCAGAACCAGGAGGCAACCTGTATGGGAGAAGCTCTGGCTGTCAAAGCAGAAATGACAGGAAAGATTGCCTCGTCTTTTTCGAAGATTGAAGGCCGCGCAGTGGTTCAAGCTGACAGCGGAGAAGTCCTCTTTGACCGTTTCTACTTTAATCTTCAGAAGGACCCATTCGTCTGTTCAGGGGAGGGACAGTACAACGCGAGGGAGAGACGGTTTCGTCTGGGAGGAGCGACGCTCGGACTCAAGTCTGTCCTCCAGCTTCACGTGAATGGAGAACTGCGTGGGAGCGGCGCGGTCCGGAGCTTTAATGTTTCCATGAATATTCCCAGCACGCCGCTGGGGCCTGTGTTTAAGAAACTCCTGAAGGAACCTTTTCAGATGGAAAAACCGATCCTCACAGGCACCGACGCCGACGGGATCCTGTCGGGAAACTGCAGATTGAACAGGACTGGGTCCCGCTGGACGGCCAGGGGACGTCTGCTCTGGAAGAAGGGTACCCTTTCAATTGACAGGAACAGGGCTTCACTGGAAGGCATTGATCTTTCGCTTCCATTCTGGTGCCGGAACTACAGCGAAGAACAACCGGTGAAATCTCTGAAAGGGAACCTCTCCGTCCGGACTGTGAAAGTGTCCTACCTTCCTTTGCAGTCCTTAGGCCTGAACCTCCTTACAGGGCCGAATACCTTGTCCATACCCGCTTCCACAACTCTGAAGATCCCGGGCGGGAACGTCAGGATCGGACCTTTGATTACAAAGGGATGGGCCGACATGAGCCCGTCATGCGAGACGAGCATCAGTATGGATTCCGTCAGTCTGGGGCCTCTGCTGGCAAAATTAGAATTACCCATAAAAGGTGCCCGGGGAACCCTGAACGGCAACCTGGACTCCATTTACATTGAAAAAGGAATCATGAGGAGCAAAGGGCAGATGGATGCAAAGGTCTTCGGGGGAAGCATCGTGCTTTCCAATATCGGCGCATCGGGCTTGTTTACCTCCACCCCGGTCCTCAAACTGAATGTCCGATGGGATGACCTGGATCTTGCGGAACTGACAACCGGCAGCGGATTTGGAAAGATCCAGGGGGTGTTGAACGGTCATGCGAACCGACTCGAAATAGCGGAAGGCCAACCCCAGGGATTCGACCTGCTCCTGGAGACGGTCAAGAAAAAAGGCGTTCCACAGAGGATAAGCGTAAAGGCCGTTGATCATATCGCCGAACTAGGTGGGGGGCAGAGTCCTTTTGTGGGCGCCGCGGGGATGTTCGCGAGCCTCTTTAAAGAATTTCCATACGAGAAGATCGGCATTCATGCCACGCTGACAAACGATGTCTTCAGGATAAACGGCACCATCAAGGAGGAAGGCAGGGAATATCTGGTAAAAAGAGGTTTTATCTCGGGCGTGAATGTGATAAACCAGAATCCCGATAATAGCGTCAGTTTCAAAGACATGCTCAAGCGGTTGAAGCGTGTGGGCTCATCAAAGACCGGCCCGGTTGTCAGATAGGACAGGTAATGGACCGGGACCTTAATCCGCGATCCGGAGGATGAAATGAAAAAACAAAGAAGGATATTTCTGGGGGTGAGCTGCATCTCTCTGGTTATGCTGTTCGCCTGCGTCACCATTAACATTTACTTTCCGGCAGAGAAGGTCGAATCGGTGGCGGGAAAAATCGTGGATGATGTCAGGGGCAAAAAACCTCCGGCAGAAAAGAAGCCTTCCCCGGACAAGGACAGCCGTCTTCTTGAGAAAACACTGCTGGCTTTCACATGCTCCACGGCCTATGCCGATGAGGCCCTGACGGTGTCCAACCCGACGATCCGGGCATTGAAGCAGCAAATGAAAGACCGATACGCTCGCATGAAAACCTTCTACCTGAAAGGATTTCTCGAAGAGGGAAATGACGGTTACGTGAAAATAAAGAAGATCGGCGGGCTCGGACTCAAGCAGACAAGAGATCTCAAAAGTCTGGTCAGTGCGGAAAATGCAGACAGGAAGAAACTGTATTTGGAAATCGCCCGGGCGCTGAAAATTGATCCCAGCCAGGTGAACAGAATAGGAAACATCTTTGGAAAAGAGTGGCAGAGATCCGTGCGATAGACACTGCCCTGAAATGTGGTTTTCCAAATCATCGATTCGCTTTGTCAGGGGGTCACCCATCTTATCACACAAAACACCCCCTTTTGCTCAATTTTTGCGTCGTGCTCAAATCTTAGTCCTCGAAATACTCTCTGTGTTCTCTTGTCAAGCAAGGACAGGTTGTGTGGCTGAAACTTGCGCCTGCCTTGAACTTGAAAAGATTATGCAGCTGCCGTTCTGAACAGTGAGACGCAAGCGGTAACCCTCTCTCCGCAAGCTTGTTCTTCACCGAGTCGAGAAGATTAGAACCTACAATCAGGCATCAGCCGAAAACTGGTGCCAGGCGTGCACTATTCGTGAATGGGAAGTGCCTTCCGGTTGCAAATATTTGCGTTATTGTTTAAGTATTCCTTGTGCGGTACGTCGGTTCTTTCCATGAGGCGCAAGGATGCTGAATTCCGGATCAGGCCCGGAATGACAAAAAAGGAATATGACGTGCTGCATCAGGTAGAGAGTTAAAAAGCTCATGGATAAAAACAAGGTAACCTATTGTCTTCCATGTCTTTAAATAGCCGTCTTCATAGTATCCACAGGCGTATCCCGCATGCCATGCTCCGGGAGCAGGAGCAGGTAGGTATGCGTCTCGCAAGCATTGAGAAGAGGCTGCAGCGTGAGGGCAGGGCCGGGAAAGAAGTAGAGCGAGAGGTCGCGTCGCTAGAGCGGAGGCTTAGCCGATCAATCCGGGAGAGGGAGTCGCGTGAGGCGGGAAGACCGGATGTCTCTTATCCGGAGATGCTCCCGATCAGCGCGGCGAAGGATGATATCGTCCGGGCCATCATGGAAAACCAGGTAATCATCATCTCCGGGGACACCGGTTCAGGGAAGAGCACCCAGCTCCCCAAGATGTGCCTGGAAGCGGGCAGAGGGATTGCAGGAAAGATTGGCTGCACCCAGCCGAGAAGGATAGCCGCGGGTACCATCGCGCGCAGGATCGCCGAGGAACTGGGGGAAAACCTGGGAGAGTCGGTAGGATATAAGGTCCGATTTCGGGACAGGACGCCTCGGAGCGCCTACATAAAGATCCTGACCGACGGGATGCTCCTGGCTGAAACCCAGCGCGACCGGCGCCTCTACCAGTACGATACGGTGATGATTGACGAGGCCCACGAACGGACCATCAATATCGATTTCCTCTTGGGGATTCTCAAAACGCTGGTCAGGACACGGCCAGAACTCAAGCTGATCATCAGCTCCGCCACGCTGGACACGGAGAAGTTTTCGCAGTTTTTCGATGGCGCACCGGTTATCCTCGTGAGCGGCAGGACGTATCCGGTTGAGGTGCTGTATCTCCCCGCGGAAGGGGCGGGTCGGGAAGAAGATGAACTGGCGTACGTGGAAGCGGCGGTGAAGGCGGTTGATAAAATCATGAAAGAGATGTCGCGGGGGGACATCCTCATCTTCATGCCAACTGAACAGGATATCCTTGAGACCTGCGAGAAGCTCGAAGGAAGACAATACCGCAATATGGCCATACTGCCAATGTTTGCACGGCTCCCGTGGTCCCAGCAGAAAAAGATTTACAGGGTTGAAGGGTATAAGATCGTGGTGGCAACCAATGTGGCCGAAACATCTCTCACCATTCCCGGCATCAGGTACGTGATCGACACGGGTCTCGCCCGCATCTCGCGCTATATGCCCGGGACCAGAACCACCGCGCTTCCCATCAGGGCCATATCCCGGGCCAGTGCCGATCAGCGCAAGGGCCGGTGCGGGAGGGTCCAGAACGGGGTGTGCGTCCGGCTCTATGAGGAAGACGACTTCCTGGCCAGACCTGAATTCACCCTGCCGGAAATCATGCGCTCCAACCTTGCCGAGGTGATCCTTCGCATGATTGCTCTGAAACTTGGCGATATCACGGAATTTCCATTCCTGGACCGGCCGGGACAGCGAAGCATCACCGACGGCTTCAACCTCCTGACGGAATTGGGGGCTGTTTCGGGAAAGGGCAGAGAGACCACGCTCACAAAAAGGGGCCGCCTGATGGCCGGAATGCCGCTCGACCCGAGAATTTCCCGGATGATGATCGAGGCCCGGGTGCGGGAATGTGTGAAAGAGGTGGCTGTCATAGCCGCGGCGCTGAGCATCCAGGACCCCAGGGAGCGGCCAATGGAAAAGGCAAAGCTTGCCGATAAGGCCCGCGCCCCGTTCAAGGACGTTGCTTCGGATTTTATCACCATCCTGAATATCTGGAACCAGTACGGCCGGACGTCGGAAGGGCTCAAGAGCGGGAGCAGGATGCGGGCGTTTTGCAGGGACCACTTTCTCTCGTTCCCGAGGATGCGGGAATGGGTCCATGTCCACGACCAGATCCGTGCCATCATGGATGAGCAGAAAGAGTGGAAAGCGGAGCTCGACGGAGGGAGGGATAAGGAGGGGGCTTTTGAGCGGATTCACAAGTCGATCCTGGCCGGGTTTCTTTCAAACATCGCGGTAAAGAAAGAAAAAAACATGTATCAGGCGGCACGGGGAAGAGAGGTTATGGTGTTCCCGGGATCAACACTCTTCAATAAGGGAGCGCCCTGGATCGTTGCCGCAGAGATGGTCAAGACGTCCCGGCTGTTTGCCAGGACCGTGGCGAAGATCGACCCGGCCTGGCTGGAGGAGCTTGGAGGGGACCTCTGCAGGTCCACCTACTCCCATCCTCACTGGGAAAAAAGCCGGGGAGAAGTCCGCGCCCTTGAACAGGTCACCCTTTTCGGACTGGTCATTGTGTCGGGGAGGTCCGTATCCTTCGGTGGGATTGATCCTGAACAAGCCCACCGGATATTCCTTCAATCGGCCCTTGTGGAAGGGGATGTGAAGGAATCCCTTTATTTTCTCAGGTATAACAAGGGATTGTTTCAAAAGGTTCAAGAAGTGGAAGAGAAAATACGGCGGCGGGGAATCCTTGTGAGCGAGGAAGCGGTGGCCGACTTCTATTCCCGCCGGCTGCAGGGAATTAGTGATATCCGGAGCCTGAAGAAAATGATTCGGAAAAGGGGAGGAGATGATTTCCTGAAAATGAAAGAGAGCGATCTGCTCCTGGAAAGGCCGGGCGATGAAGAGCTTTCACTTTTTCCGAATCAGGTCGGGTTCGGCAACCGGCTTTTTGACTGCTCGTACAGGTTCGCTCCAGGCAGGGAGGAGGATGGAGTGACCGTCTCCGTCCCTTCCGGATTGCTGGCACTTATCTCCGCGGAGAAGCTCGAATGGAGCGTGCCGGGGCTTTACCGGGAAAAGATTACCGCTCTGGTGAAGGGACTGCCCAAGCGGTACCGGAAACTGCTGGTCCCGGTCTCAAACACCGTGGATATCATAGAAAAGGAGATGGAGCAGGGGAACGGCTCACTGCTGAGCGCGCTTGCCGCGTTCGTGTTCGACCGGTTCGGAGTGGATATTCCCGCTTCGGTGTGGGCCGGTGTAGAGATCCCGGAATACCTGAAAATACGCATTTCCGTGGTTGACCCCCAGGGGCATGAACTGGAAGCAGGAAGGGATGCGCACCTTCTCTCGCGCACTATCCCCGAGGTTGAACCTGTCGGCACGAATCATGCGTGGAAGCGGACGCAAGAAAAATGGGAGAGAGAGGGGATTACCGGCTGGGATTTCGGGGACCTGCCTGAAAGCGTGCCCGTGGGGCCTTCGACGGCGGCCTATCCGGGCCTGGAGCCCGGGGAAAGATGGGTGAATATCCGGCTCTTCGCGTCCCCGCAAAAGGCCCTGGTCTCTCATCAGGAGGGGATTCGGCAACTCTTCATGCTCTATTTTTCCCGGGACCTGCGGTTCCTGAAGCAGGACCTCTCTCTCAAGGGCGTCCAGTGCCCGGGCGCGGCGTACTTCGGGGGGGCTTCCGCTGTGAAAAAGGCTCTGTACGAATGTCTTCTCAGGATGCTCTTTCAGAAAAACATCCGCACTCGGGAAGCCTTTCTCGAACAGGCACAGGCAGTACGATCCTCCTTGTGGGCAAAAGCACGGGAACTGCGGGACCAGGTCCTGAAAGTGCTTGACGCGTACCACGAGACGCGGTCGACCCTGCACAGGGTTGAAAATGTCGGCAGGGAAAACAAGGCCGTCCTGGAACTGTGCACGCTGGTGCGGGAAGAATTGCAGACACTGGTGCCGGAAGATTTCCTTGAGATCTATAGTCTGGAACGTCTTGCGCATGTTCCGCGCTATTTGAAGGCCCTGGAGATGCGGGTGGAAAGGGGGGCCTACGATCCCCTGAAAGACCAGAAGAGGGCGGCCGAGGCAGCGGCTTTCAGTGAAGATGCGGATAAGTTGAATCGAGATGCCGTGACTTCGGGTTCTTCCACGGAGAAAAAAGAGGCCCTCCAAGAGCTCCGGTGGATGATCGAGGAATTCAAGGTTTCCCTTTTCGCCCAGGAGCTGAAGACGGCCTTTCCTGTTTCTCCCAAGCGCCTCAGGAAGAAGATCGATGAGATTAAGAGGATGGTATGAACGGAGGTTCTCCCAATATGCGGCTATCGTTGATCGGGATGGCGGGATCAGGAAAGACCCACTGGTCCA
>CAZWEV010000075.1:0-17961 GCA_964633015.1 uncultured Desulfobacteraceae bacterium
CTATCAGGAATCTGAACAGGCCGCTTCTCGTGCTGCACTCTCCTGCAGACCAGGTAGTGGGCATCCAGAACGCGATGGATATCTTTGAATCGGCCGGCCAGCCCAAGAGTTTTGTTTCCCTGGATCGGGCCGACCATCTTCTCTCCGACAACCGGGATTCCCAGTACGCGGGATCTGTGCTGGCCGCCTGGGCTTCCAAATATCTGGACCTGATGGAAGAACCGCCTCAGCAGAGAGATCTCAAAGACAACCGGGTCCTGGTGCGCAGCGGCAAAACCGGCTTCCAGACGGAAATAATCGCAAACGGACACCGGTTGATCGCCGATGAGCCCATACCTGCCGGCGGGGCGGACACAGGGCCTTCTCCCTACGATTTTCTGGCCGCGGCTCTCGGGTCCTGCACTGCCATGACGATCCGGATGTATGCGGACCGCAAGCAATGGCCCCTGGAACAGGTGGTGGTGAGATTGAAACATGAAAAAATCCACGCAGAGGATTGCCGGAGCTGCGAAGCAAAGGAAGGAAGGCTGGACCACATCACGCGGGAGATCGAACCGATCGGTCCTTTGAGCGAAGAACAGCGCGAAAGGCTTGTTCACATCGCGAACCGATGTCCGGTTCATCGAACACTCACATCCGAAATCGACATCGAGACCGGCCTGAAAGCCCGATGAGCCACTACTGCATCTCTCTTATCCTTCCCTTTCGGCTGTGCAGATCAGGTGTTGCCTCCGTTTACGTGAAGGCCGTTCTTATGAGACTTCCCGAAAAAAGACAGGGAAGGCTTATTCTTGAATCTGTGCCTTCTGGAGTCGCCCGCTGTAGTCGATAAAAACGGCCTTGATTTCCGTAAACTCCTCTATGGCTGCGGTACCGGCTTCCCTGGCGCCGTTTCCGGTATTCTTCACGCCCCCGAAAGGGAGGTGGACTTCGGCGCCGATAGTGGGCGCATTCACGTAAGTGATGCCGGTTTCAAGGTCGTGAATGGCCCTATAAGCGGTAGTGATGTCTTGTGTATAAATGGAGGAAGAGAGGCCGTACTCCACGTCGTTGGCGATTTCCACTGCCTGCTCGTATCCGCCGGCCCTGATCACCGACAGCACCGGGCCGAAAATTTCTTCCCTGGTGATTCGCATTCCATGGACAGCCTCGAAAATTGTCGGCTGTATGAAGAAGCCTTCGTCTGAAAAACCGCCCGTCATCTTTTGCCCGCCGCAGAGCAGCTTGGCACCTTCCTTCTTTCCCACGTCGATATATTTCAGGATCTTCCTCTGCTGGTCCTCGCCGCAAACAGGCCCCACATCAACGGATGGCTCCAGCGGGAGTCCTACCCGCAATGCCTTGGTTTTTTCTAACAGCTTCCCAAGGGTCTCATCATAGCAGCGTTCATGGATGATGACTCGGCTTGTGGCGGTACACCTCTGGCCTGCAGTGCCGAAAGCCCCGAAAAGGATGCCTTCGATAGCAAGATCGATATTCGCGTCATCCATGATAATGAGGGGATTTTTGCTCCCCAGCTCGAGTCCAACCCGTTTCAGTCCCCCGGAGGCTCTGGAGTACACCTCTCTGCCGGCAGAGACCCCTCCGGTAAAAGACACTGCTTTTATCCTTGGGTCTTCGACGATTGGTTTGCCCACTTCTTCCCCCGAGCCCGTGACCAGATTCAACACTCCTTTCGGAAGGCCGGCTTCTTCGAAAATCTCAACCAGTGCGGTCGCACAGAGAGGCGTGAGGGTTGCCGGTTTGAAAACGACGGTGTTTCCCGAGACCAGGGCAGCCCCCAATTTCCAGCTGGGGACTGCAATGGGGAAGTTCCATGGTGTGATGCAGCCCACGACCCCGATGGGCTGCCTGATGGTCATACAGAATTTGTCGGGGAGTTCGGAGGTAGTGGTTTCCCCAAATAACCGACGGCCCTCTCCGGATATATATTCTATGAAATCAATAGCTTCCTGAACATCTCCTCTGCCTTCGGCGATCACCTTGCCCATCTCTTTTGTAACGAGTTCTCCGAGGGCGTCTTTCCTCTCGCGCATGATCGACGCTGCCCTGAGAAGGATTTCCCCACGCTTCGGGGCGGGATACCTCTTCCACCTGGGAAACGCTTCCTCAGCGGCTTCTACGGCATGGGCGACATCCGTTTTGCCTCCTTTTGAAAAGAGAGCCAAGGTCAATCCGGTAGCCGGATCTTTTGATTCAAAAGTCTGGCCATTTTCAGGTTTCGTCCAATTCCCATTTATATAGTGACCGTATTCTTTCATAATTTTCCTTTCTGAAATAGTGGCAAGATGCGGTTTCCAATACAAATAACCCAACAGGGCTATCCATGAAAGAAAGGCTTGGCTGAAGGTTTTCCCTTATGTGAATATGCTTTTCGTGCTAAAAGAGGATTAGACTGCTTCGCACCATAATCACGGAACTCTCAAAACCATAAAATTCAGGATAATATAGATGCCTGCGGGAGTCAATTCAAGGTCTTCTGGTTTTCCCCGGCGCGATCGGGCGTTCTCTGCGGCTTTCCTTCTCTTCGTCATGACGCTTTGCTGGACCTTTTCGATCGTGCCTGCAATGGGTAATGAAAGGAGAAACACCATGAGTATCGACCAGAAGGTCAGCACGTTCCTCCAAAGCCAGAGGGAAAAGTGGCGTGATTGGAATGTGCCGTACGCAGATGGCAAGGCTCTTTACGATCTCATCGTGAAGAATAAATACAGGAGGGCACTGGAGATTGGAACCTCCACCGGGCATTCCGCGATTTGGATCGCGTGGGCTCTCAGCAAGACGGGCGGGAAACTCGTCACCATTGAAATCAATGAGGGAAGGCACAGGGAGGCAGTTGCGAACTTCGAGAGAGTCGGGCTGTCCCATTACATCGATGCACGGCTCGGGGACGCGCATGAGCTTGTGGAAGAACTGAAGGGACCGTTTGATTTTATTTTTTCCGATGCCGATAAGGACTGGTACAAAAACTACTTCATCGCATTGGCGCCGAAGCTCGAGGTGGGCGGCTGTTTCACAGCGCACAATGTATCATGGATCCGTGACCGGGGGATCAAGGAGTTTCTCGATTATGTGAACAGCCTGTCCAATTTCGAAACCAGAATAATACACACCAGCAGTGAGGGAATTTCCGTAAGCTGTAAGCGGGCGGAGTAAGAGGCATTAGGAAGCGCCCCTGGGAATACGCCTTCCAGTCTCCGGATCGGTTGAACCTATCCGGGTCCGCCACCGGAGGTGGACGGTTTAATCAAGACTGGGACAACGGGTGATCTGCAGCAGGAGAAGATGGGTTGAGTGGCGGAATCGTCGCGGGTTAATGTTCCGGAAAGCAGACCTTCGGAAAAGCTGAGACAGCCTCTTTCTGCGGGATCTCTGCTGATTACGTCCGAACGATCTTTTTTTCAATGGCATAGGCAGTCAGGGCCGACGCTGTATGGAGGTCCAGCTTGCCCATAATGTTTGCGCGGTGTTTCTCCACTGTTTTGATACTGATGCACAAATAATCGGCAATCTCCTTATTCTGATATCCTTCCGCGACCAGTTTGAGTACTTCTTTTTCCCGGTGGGTGAGGGAACTCCATGAAGATGTTTCCTTGATTGTTCGGTTGGACTCCAGGTATCCTTCGAGGACTCTTTCTGAAATTTCCGGGCTGATATAAGGCTTGCCGCTGAGCACAACTTTTAAGGCCAGCATCAATTCCTCGTGAGAGGAGGACTTGTGACAATAGCCGTCCGCCCCGGCCTTGAATGCGTTCAGGACGTATTCTTCGTCATCAAACATGGTAAGTGCCACTATTTTCGTTTTGGGATAACGCTTCTTAATCTCCAGAATGACTGAGATTCCGTCGATCTTCGGCATGTTCAGATCCAGAAGAAAGAGATCGGGCTGGGTTTCAGTTCTTGATGCTATCCGTGCCGTGAGCCTGATGGACGATTCCCATGTGATTTGGGAGAAGTTGAAAAAGGAGCATCCCGAGATCCTGTCCCACTGCGAATGCGAATCCATCGGACAGGAGGGATCCGTTACGGTGGTTAACAGCAAAGGATGGGAAATGATCTGGCTGTTACTGCTGGAATATCTTCTGGATCCGGATTTTGCATTACCTGATGAAGGGGAAGCGGAAGGCCATGGCGTTGCCTTGGCTTGAAGGCTCTTCCGGAGTGCACGCCGGTGCTGGTAATATTCACGGCGGCACAGCAGCGGAATACCCGATAATAAAGCTGACCGCAGGGCTAATACATAAAATACCCCATATACTTTTCTGACATGAAGCTATAAGTTGGAGCTGAAAAAGGGTATATTGAAATTTTTGCCCTCAAACGGTGTTTGGGAGTCCCGTGATTACCGGAAAACGTAATGGAGAATTATAGTGTCCGGCGTACTGCTGATTGATGATAGTTCTATTTTCAGGAAAACCCTGAAAAGCCTGCTCGCTTCAAAATTTCCGTCAGTGCCCATTGAAGAGGCGGAAGATGCAAGGGAGGCCTGTGGAAAAATTGATGAACGCCTTCCCAAACTCATATTTGTGGATATTCGACTGCCCGACAAGAGCGGCGTCCTGCTTGCAAGGAGATTAAGGAAGTCCATCCCGACGTGACGATTGTTGTTTTGAGTGGTTATGATGCGCCGGAGACACAGGAAGTTGCTTTCAAGAATGGGGCTTCCTTTTTTCTCTCAAAGGTATCTGCCACGTCGAACGACATCGTGGCGGTTGCCGAGTCTATCCTCTCTCCCAAAGGAGGAGGGCTCTAGGATCTTTCCAAAGGCTGCTGCCTTGATTTCTATTCTCCATCAGATCACCGGATCTCCGGCGTCAGCTTTTCTTCTGTGAAAATGAACCCGCCGGGCGGTGGGCCGATCTGAGAAAAATTACTCTGAAAAACCGCCATGCCAAAAGGATTGACATCTTTCAGTCCGTCGGTATGGATAAAGACTTTGTTGGCATTTCCCGAACACGTCTTCATTGTATTAAGCAGTTGATGAACTGAACTGCCGTCAAAATTGCCCATCAGCTTGAGATGAGCGCTTTCACTGTTCCGATGCAGGAGAATTCTGAAATTGCATGCCATGATTTTTATCTCCCGGTCTTTCTCAATTTTCGTAACGGCTCTGGTTTGTTCCCGGGACCGCCTTTCTTTTTTGTTCTCGATCAACCTGGTTCCCTTCCATAAATTGGCGTTTTTATCCGCACTTCAGTTGGAGAGACCGCCCTAAGGACTGGTTCCCTATTCTCTTCCCTCTATTCTTGTGAGATAACGAACTCGCAAGGTTTTGGGAGATCTTCTGCTTGAACTCGTCCAGGCGTATATCTTTTATGAGATGACCGTCGGCGTTGTGCAGGCGAAGATCGTTCACAAAATTGTTGTAAGCACTCACGATAAGTACCTGCACGGAGGGGTGATACTTCTTTATCCGCTCCAGGAGGTCCCATCTTTCAACTCCTTGTAAATAGAGCTCCAGGAGAACAACATCCGGCCTTGACTCTTCGAGAAAGCTCATGAGGTAATCCGGATACTCGAGATAGCTGATCTGGTGTTTCTCATGCGCCAATTCCTTTACAAGCAATTGTTCCATGTAAGGATGATCGTCAATGACCAGAATATTAACCATGATATTAGTTCCACAACTTGCTTTGGGACCAATGCAATTGGTTTCCGTATCCAGCATTTTCAGCACTGCTCACAACATGGATCTCACATTCGGGGAAAAAACTGTGGAGCAATTGCAGCAGGGATTGCAGATGCGCGCCCGGCGAAGTATCGTCTGTTCGAATTACTATTTTTTTCAACGGGTTGCCTCCTCCCGCGGCGTGATGGTTCACGGCGGTCTCCTCCATCCAATCAGCGAGGCCCGTATTTACTCGCTTCGTTCAGAATATCACGCAACGCTGTCGCTCTATTATAATTCCCGTCTTTGTTTGTTCCTGAAGAATCCGTCCTGACATTTCTGACACAGCCCGGAGATCTCATATTCGAGTGCCCCCCATTCGTCAGTGAATACACTTGCCTGATCGCCACAAGTTAGGCATGTATGTGAGGCTTTTGCTGATCTATACCGGTAGCTGTATTCAGCATGTTCCAGAGGACCTATCACTTTCCGTAATCTCGACATCGGTTGTCTCCCCCCATTCTTTATCGATGGTGATTACATAGGAAAATCCTTCAGCAAGGCGTTTCACGGACATTGGGCTCAGTTGCTGGTTCCAATCATGTGGCGGTATGCTCAGAACGAGGCAGTGTGCGGTACGTTTCCACTTGACCTCCTTCGCTCGTCTCGGCAAGGTACATGATGATCGCCAGGGTGACCTCGTCAAGAATCTCATTGTCCCATCCGAGAACTGAGAGCTTATGGTTGACAGTGGTCACGGCGGGGTCCCCGGTCCCATTGATACCGCTGAGCACATCCCGTAAAAGCCAAGGCACCTCATCGAGGGATACGCCCTTCTGGGAAAGTCTCGCCACGAGCACATCGATGGTTCGCTCCACTTTTCACCTCCTCATATCTTGATAATGGGTTGGTAATAATCCTTTTTCTATCCAGCAAGGCTCATTCACAAACATATTTTGGACTTTCATCTCACTTACCCGTGCCTGGAAGTGCGAGTGGCCGCACGAACCGGGAATGAGATTTCTAGGAGGAAAAATGCAACTCGTGATTTTTAATAAATCCTACAATGACCTCGCAGTACCTGTCTATCGGGAGAATACTGATTTTCACTAGGATATTTCTGAAAATGGGCATTTTGCAAGGTTTCGACCCGGCGGAAAAAACCGTGAACACTATACACTATATGGTATATGATAATCCTTCAAAACACCATATGAAGGGAAGGGTGGAGATTGCCGGTGAGGAAATTCTTAGAGCTTGGTAAGATTTGTCTGAAGTCTGTCCAGGAAGACCGAAATCGTTTTCGATCGGTCGTGTGAATACCCGACTCTCGATGATGCGGAGTCCCTTGCCCTGTTGTATATGGAGCTGTTGTTTCACTTTGCTCGGGCGAAACTGAAGCCGTCTTCTTTGTTAAACCGGAAGCCTCGTCGCGGGTTTTTGCTATGAACTCGTATTTTTCTTTTACCACATCAAATCCTTCCTGCTTTGAAAGCTTCTGCAGATAATGCGTGGGCAAATACCATCTCCCATCATAGTGCCCTATTTTTTTGAATATGTCGCTATTGCCGGCCACCATCAGGTCAAATGCCCTCTTGTTCATTTTGAGGGCATATGGTGCTCTCTCCAACCTTGTTAGGATGTCTCTTGCAGGCTCGTTTCCCGGATTTTGCGCGAGTACCGAGGACAGAATGCTCCTCTCAAATTCCATGTCTCCCTGTTGTGTCATGGCCTTGGCTCGAAAGGCCTTCAGGATGGAGAGCAACTTTCCTAATCTATCTTCAAGATGCGCCTTTGGAATTGACCGTATTGGAAGTTCCGACGAATTGTCGATCAATGCATTGTAATCTTTCCTGATCTTTCGGGCCCTCCAGGAGGCGATCCTTTTCAGTTCCGATTTTTCATAGCGGGCTATACTCCTTCCCAGATATCGATTCGGGCGTTTCCCTCCGTAGTTCTGCAGGAATTCCAACTGGTCTTTCACTTGAGCATAGAGGGTGAGGCCTTCTCTTTTCCCGTAGATTCTTTCTCTCAGTATTTCAATCTCACTCTTTTTTCCCGAATTCAAGGCCTTTTCCACTTCCTTTTTCAGTTTTCGCGCATAATCGAACAGACTTTTCGTCACCGTTTTCAATTCGCCCTGCTCATAACGATGATAATGCCCCGCTAATAGTTGCGCGGGACTCACCTTTGAATGTGCTTCAAGGTATTCCAGGAGGGGCCTTATGTCCTCATAAGGAACTCTTTCCTCTTCGGGAATCAGGTCAAGTTCCTCGATAGCCTCCTTGATCTCTGACCTGTCAAACCCCTCGTCGAGGAATTTCTGCTCCATGAACCGCTCAAGTCTGGCTTCTACAGTTTTCACCTCCCCGGTGAATTTCCTATAGTCGATTTTCTTCAGGTCCTTGTCAGGATAATACTCCCGATAGAGCCCCGATTTTGTTGCACTGTCATTCAGATACAGCCACAAGTCTACCATCTTCCGGAAATAAGTTCCCTCTACTCTGTCCTGTTCATGCGGCAGCGGTTCTTCCCCGAATATAATCCTGTAGTCCCTTGCTGAAAGGGACCTGATCCTTCCCTTGGCCAGGTTGTATATCAAGGAGTAAGGCAGATGCTTCTCGACTGCAAGGTCTGAAATTCCTCCATGGAAGACCTCTTTGAAAAACCGGTCCAATATTTTTTCATCTAGCTCAATCCTGGATTGAGCTATGTTCTGGCTTCTCTGATCCATCGTGTCTTCTCCATCTCCACAAAGGCCTATTCACGGGAGCATGGTCATATTAAGGCCTGGATTTGTTTACCATTATATACTTTTAAACTAATCATGGACCGAAACATGTCAACGTAATCCAAAGATGAGAGATTCAGGTTCATCCGGTTTTAGGTACTTTGACGCCAAGAAATTGATTCGATCACATACTGGATAGGTGCTTTTTCGGAGTGACCTTCATGAGAAGGCTTCGATGAGGATCTCTGCCGGTACGGAGATGCCTCATTGCGCCGATGCCCTCAGAATATACCGGGAATCCTTGCTCCACAAGATGGGCACCTGGAATCCTCCACCTTGTTTTCCTGCACTAGGAAACCCATCCTTCTGATAAGAAGTTCCCCGCAGAAAGGACATGTGGTGTCCTCCGATTCTACCGGTACGTTCCCCACATAAACGAACTTGAGCCCCTCCTTCCTACCTATGGAGTAGGCTTTCTCTAATGTCTTGATCGGCGTTGCAGTGGAATTAGTGAATTCATAATCAGGATGGAACCGACTGATATGCCAGGGAATGTCGGAGTCTATTGAGGCGATGAACCGCGCGATATCGGCCAGTTCCTCCTCATCATCATTCTCATAGGGAATCACTAGCGTAGTTATCTCAATCCAAATATGGAGATCTTTCATGAGGCGAATCGAGTCGAGCACCGGTTGAAGGCGACCATGGCAAACCTTTCTGTAGAAACCGTCCCTGAAAGATTTCAGGTCCACATTACATGCATCCAGGCATGGGTGAATCTCCTTCAGGGCCTCCGCAGTCATATACCCGTTGGTGACAAAGACATTTGCGATGCCTTTTTCCTTTGCGAGCTTCGCCGTATCATAGGCATATTCGAAGAAAATGGTGGGCTCGGTGTAGGTATAGGAAATGCTCTGGCACATCTCCTCCTCGGCCATAGCGACGATTTCCTCAGGAGCCAGCAGATGGCCGGGAATTTCTTCCTTTTCCATTTTGGCTATCTGGGAGATCTGCCAGTTCTGACAGAAACCGCACTGAAAATTGCACCCTGCTGCCCCAAGAGAAAATGAGGAAGTCCCGGGCAGGAAGTGAAAGAGAGGTTTCTTTTCTATGGGGTCGATGTTGGCCGCAATCGCCTTTCCATAGGCATGAGTATAGAGAAGACCGTTCCGGTTCTCCCGCACATTGCACAGACCGAATTTGGCGTCGGCGATGCGGCAGTGGTGATTGCAGAGAAAGCAGTTAACCTTCTTACCGTTAACTGCTTCGTACAGCATGGCCTCTTTAAGTATTTTTCGCCTCTCCAGTACAGGCATCTTTCCTGTTTCACATGTCCCGAAAGGTAATCCGTCACATGCCTTCTGCTCTGTCGGAGGAGGTGCACCCTTGCATTTTTTCAGCCGACATAGGTGACGTTGAAAGCTGCGGCCTCGAGCTCTTTGACGGTGGGACCGGCATCTTCGCTCCTTACCCGAAGCATGACCAGCCACTCATCTTCGTCCTCTTCCGGTGGAAGCGTCATCACGCTCAACAGTACTGTTTTCGTTCTGTCGAGCACGTCCATGATCCGTTTTATGATGCCGAACTCCGCAGGGGCCTTGATGTTGATCCTCGTTCCCTCGCGCTGCACTCCCAGAACTTTGATCATCATCCGCACGATGTCGGACTCGGTCACGACGCCCACCAGCCTGCCTTTCTCCACTACGGGAAAGGCGCCTACCTTTTTATTCTGGCCTATCAGTAAGGCTTCTTCCACCGGCATGTCAGGGTGAATGGTGAAAGGTTCTTTCACCATGATGTGTTTAACGGTCATCTTTGACAGGAGATAGGTGAGCTCCCATATGTTCAGGGAAGTAGCGGGCGAGGGCGAGGCCTCAAGAAGCATGTGCATGGTGACCAGGCCTATCAGCCTGTCCTTTTTCATCACTGGAAGTCTCCTGATCCGGTGTGCCTCCATGATCCTCCTTGCGTCGCTCAGCGTGGTATTCTCAGTCACCGTAACCACGTTGGTGGTCATCATGTCTCGCACTCTCATAATGTCCTCCTCGTTTGATGGTTTCTCAGTCGAAAAACGGTCTTATCCCGGACGAACTTCAGTCAATTTTGAGTCCCAAACTGCGCTTGAACCGGAAGAACTAATTTTGTCCATCATACCTCAAAAACAAGAACCATGCCAACATCGTCACCGGAATAATTCCTTTGATTCTGTAACAAGTTAACCCAATTATTGAGATTGCCGGCCGTTCACGAATCGTGTCGATCTGTCCTGCAAAATCGGAATCAGTCTTTCTTGGCTGGATTCCATAAGGCCGTTTTCCTGCTGCGTCACCCGGCCGTGGTTTTGGATTTACAATTTGTCATTTTTCGAGGATTAAGCATTTAAGGGCATGAGTAGATTGAAGAACTGCCTTTTTCTTTTTTCCATGTTGCCCGAACGGAAAAGGATGAAGATGGAACCCCATGACACCGACCTCATAACAGCAATCCGACACTGCGAGATACATTCCTGCGCGATGGGACATTTTTTTCTTTGAGCGGACAGGTGAGAAGAAAGGTACCTCCACAACCCGCATTGAGAAATCACCATAACCACCGCAAATAAGAATGAAATCCGGTTTCGTGCCCAACTTGACGTACTTTTTATTTTATCCCAGTACGAGATTGCGGTCAAGGGCAAACCGGAAAGATCGGCATCAGGTGAAGATATTATTCTATGCACGCATTGCGGAAGATCCCGAAACGGGATTTGAGGGACGGCTGAAGGGCTTCGTTCCAGCAGACAGGCTAGAGGTCTATCGATCAATAAGAGAGCTTTCTCAACGACTGGAGGGTTTATACGACCATGAAACGATCGTTGTTCTCCAGGCGCGAGACATGAAACGGCTTATGTGCATGGTTTCCCTCCGTGATCAGTTCCAGGGCGTTCGGATCATCCTCCTTGTACCTGATCGAGAAGAGGAAACTCTCCTGTTCGCCGATCGCCTGCGGCGCCGTTTTCTGATCAATAACGAGGGCGATTTTTCAGATGTCATGAGTGTACTGCAAAAGATGCTTGACGCGGGAAGGTGAGTGTGTATAGGCTTTTTCAGGGCAACCCAAAACCGGCGGTCCTCTGGCCCCGGATCTTTGCTGATGGAAACCATTAGGAGAATGGAGGTGATTCAAGATGATTAGATGGGAGGAGTCATTAGACGCATCGATCAAAAGGGCGAAGAATGAAAAAAAGCTCGTTCTTATGGATTTTTTCAATCCACATTGAATTGGATGTCAGCAGCTGGACGCTGTTGCATGGCCGGATGAGAATGTCTCCAGGGTAGTAAGCGACTGGTTCGTTCCGTTGAGAATTAACAAGGAAAAGCGGGATGATGTGTTTCAGAAGAATCTCGTAAGCTGGACCCCGACGATTGCCGTGCTGGACGCGGATGGACGGGAGCATTATCGATCCACGGGATTTCTTTCACCGGCGGAGTTGTGCGCAAGAATCATATTGGATGGCGCGAAGGTGGAACTTACCATAGAAAATTATGAACTCGCGGCAAAATGTTTCAACGAGGTAATTGAGAAATACCAGGGATCATTCGCGGTACCGGAGGCGATTTTCTATCTTGGCGTTGTAAAATACAAAACGTATAACGAACCCAGGTTTTTGCGGGAAGGCCTCGACCGCTTGAAAAAGGAATTCCCGGACAGCGAATGGGCTTTGAAGGCCAAGCCCTACGAATTGATCCAGCCGTGATTACCGGCAGGCTGGGCGGCGAGCGGAAGCAACGCATCTTGAGCTTCGCGAAATTCCGCCTTGGGCACATCTACCACCAAAAACAAGAAAGGGAGGAATGATCATGAAAAAATTTGGAGAATTGTATCAAACAGCGGATTGGAAAGCCGAGAAACACGTTCCCGTTATCGAATGTCCGGACAGCGTTCCCGCTGATGAGATGTTCGAAGTCAAGGTGTCCCTGGGCAAGGAGGTGGCCCACCCCAACACAACGGAGCATCATATTCGTTGGATCCAGCTCTATTTCCATCCCGAGGGAGAGAAATTTGCCTGCCAGGTCGGGAACTTTGAGTTCACCGCCCATGGGGAAACCGCGGAAGGACCGAATAAAGGGTCCGTGTATACCAACCACTCAGTGACGGCCAGCATGAAGGTGAAGAAGCCGGGAGTCCTGTATGCCACAGCGCTGTGCAACATCCATGGGCTCTGGGAGTACAGCAAGGAACTCTCGGTACGCTAGCTCGTACCCATCTGAAATTAGAAGATTACGGCACGAGCCGGTTCCCGATTCAAAGAAACCCTCTGACCATCCCGGAGCCTCGGAACGGAAGAAAAGGCTTTCCCCTGAACGTCATTTCCAGAGGAGACTCACTCAGGAAACCGGAGCTTCGGGACGAGAGTGGAACACCCAGGATCCCCGAGTGCTCCTCAACGCCCGCAGGATTGGGGGAGGAGAGGGCGGGCCCAAAGGAGAACGTCCCCGAGGAGAGAAAGAGATTTCATCCCTGAGAGCTCTCCGGGGGAGGGGACTCACCATCTGACGGACGGGGGGCAGGTTTAGCCATTGGCGTCCACGCGCATTCGTGGGAATACATGGAAAAATACCCCCGGCCCCATGCACTCGACAAACCTGAACATCTATGGTAAGGTCCATATAAAAACCGTGAAAGAGAGGAATGGCCCATGAGCGCTTATTTGGAAATTACCCTCAAAATCAGTGAAAAGAACCGGCCCGCCGCGGCAGGTGTTTACAAGGAATATCGGCAGCCCTTTCTTACGGAGATTAAAGGCGCCGAGACAAAAGCCTTGCTCGTTAGGGACGACGACGTCCAGGTGCTTCATCGTTTCGATACCGTGGACAATGCCCAGGCATACCTCAAAAGCAGTCTCTTCAACCAGGATGTGGTGGAGAAGCTTAAACCGCTTGTGGATGCCGATCCCGAGATTAGAATATACACCGTTGCCGGTTAGAAGCAGCAGCAGAAATCAGTGAATGTCCTCGTCCAGGTGGGCCTGTCCCGTCTCTCTGGTCACCCCCGCCGGAGAAGACTCATTCGACCTTACATTTTCAATACCTCGGGATCAATGGGCAAGCGCCTGATCCTTTTCCCCGTAAGCGCAAAGACAGCATTGGTCACCGCAGGAGCAATGGGAGGGGTCGCAGGCTCTCCCACGCCGCCGGGTGCTTCCGTGCTCGGGACAATATGCACCTCTATGATCGGCATTTCTCCGATCCGCAGGACTGGATAGTCGTTGAAATTGCTCTGTTCCACCCGGCCGTCTTTGAGGGTAACGGCGCCGTAAAGAGCGGCGGAAAGACCAAAGACAATGCCCGACTCCATCTGGGCCTCAACGGTGGCGGGATTCACCACGCTTCCGCAGTCGATGGCACATACGACTTTGTGAACGCGCACCTTCCCCTGCGGACCCACTGAGACCTCAGCCATTTCGGCGACAACGCTGCCGAAGGACTCGTGCACGGCGATTCCCCGACCTTTGCCTTCAGGTACAGGCACACCCCATCCGGCCTTTTCCGCAGCAAGTTCCAGCACCCGACGATGACGCGGATGATTGGAGAGAAGCTTTCGGCGGAATTCATATGGATCTTTGCCGGCGCGGTGTGCAGCCTCGTCCAGGAAACTTTCCACCACGAAGGCGGTGTGGGAATGACCCACCGAGCGCCACCACTGGACCGGCACTCCCGTTTCGGGTGTGTGAAGGTCCACCAGGAGGTTGGGAATCTCATACGGGGAATCCTGGGCTCCTTCCACGGACGTTCCGTCGATGCCCTCGTTTACGAGGGACTGGTCGAAGGGAGTCCCCCGGATGATCGACTGGCCGACGATCGTGTGCTTCCATGCGACCAGATTTCCATTTTGGTCAAGACCTGCGGCGAGCCGGTCATACCACATGGGCCGGTAATACCCGCCCTTGATATCATCCTCCCTGGTCCAGATGACCTTCACCGGTTTCTTGACCGCTTTTGCTACCTGGACCGCCTCCACCACAAAATCGGATCGGGGATTGGCGCGGCGACCGAAGCCGCCGCCCAGAAATGTGGTGTGGATGTTGACGGCCTCTTCCTTGAGTCCTGCTTCCCTGGCCGCGGCGGATCGGTCAACGGTTTGAAACTGGGTGCCGGTCCAGATCTCGCAGCTGTCGGAGCGCAGATCCACGAGGCAGTTCAAGGGCTCCATCGGAGCATGGGCAAGGTAGGGAACTTCATAGTCTGCATCGATGCGCACGGCCGCGCTGTCGAGGGCCTCATCAGGAGCCCCTCTTTCAGCAGCTACAACACCCGGGGTCCCGGCCAGCTCCATATACTCCTTCCTCAGCCCTGGTGTCGAGAGTCCGGCAAGAGGTCCCTCCTCCCAGGTGATCTCCAGCTTGTCCCGTGCCTCTTTTGCGGACCAGAAGCTTTCGGCCACTACTGCCACCCCGGACTCGATCTGAACGACCGCCTTGACGCCCGGCAGGGATTTGGCCTTTTCATCGTTGCATTTTTTCACCTTCCCGCCGAAGACCGGAGAACGGGCCACAACGGCAATGAGTGCGCCGGGAATGTCTGCATCTAGGCCGAAGAGTGCTTCTCCGTTCACCTTTGCGCCGCTGTCGAGACGTTTTCTCGGCTTGCCCACAATTGTGAATGACGAAGCGTTCTTCAAAGGGATATCCCGGGGAGGCGGCATGCTTGAGGCTTTTTCCGCTAGCTGCCCATAAGACAGCGCCTTTCCGCTTTCGTGAATGATTCTGCCGTTCTCTGCACGGCAGCTTTTCCGGTCCACCCCCCAGGTATCGGCCGCGGCGGCAGCCAGCATCTCCCGCGCCTGGGCGCCGACCTTCCGCATCCTTTCCCACTCGCTGGAAACGCTGGAGCTGCCCCCGGTCAGTTGGATGCCCATAGCGGTGTGGTTATAAACCGGGGCCACGGGGGCCGGCGCTACGCGTACCATGCTCAAATCGCATTCGAGTTCCTCTGCCACCAGCATGGGCAGGGAGGTGTACACCCCCTGTCCCATTTCAGATTTATTGATGATCAGCGTGATTATGTCATCGGTGCCGATGTGGACGAAGTCATTGAGGGCAAAGGATTCTGCGGATTGAGTGTGGGTAGGTGGCTCTCTCCCCTTGATCCTTCCTTCGGCGATCATCTCGCCTGCACGATGAATTGCCCGGCGGATACGCTGATAGGTGCCGCACCGACAGATATTTCCGGCCATGGCCTTGTCTATCTCTGCATCAGTGGGGTTGGGGTTTTCGGCCAGGAGCGCCGCAGCAGCCATGATTTGCCCCGAATGGCAGTACCCGCATTGGGGCACGTCCTCGGCGATCCAGGCTTGCTGCACAGGATGGCTGTGGTCGAGTGAGAGCCCTTCGATGGTTACGATCTCCTTGCCGGAGACGGACGAGAGCGGCGTGACGCAGGAGCGGATCGCCTTTCCGTTCACATGCACCGTGCATGCGCCGCAGAGCGACTTGCCGCAGCCGAATTTGGTCCCGGTCAGGCCCAAGTGTTCCCGGATCACCCAAAGAAGAGGGGTATCCGGGGGCGCTTCGATATCACACCTTTTTCCATTCACGTTGAGTGAAATCATACCGCCTTCCCTCCCTGCATTGAAGAAGTTCGCCTCGCCGTGTCCACGCTGCGCGGGGTCTATGAGATAGGCCTGGGCTGGCAGCTCTTCGACAGGTGCTGACAAATCCTTTTATATTGAATATTCTCTATTCGATTCTCACAAGGGAATACGTTGTTCCATGTATTTTATCACCCAACAGAATATCATATTCAGTTCCATTCCTCACCGATAATCTTCTGCTGCAGCGCATGGCCCAATGCCTGCCGCTATGCAGCCCTTATTTTACAGCTACCCCGAAAATATGGGGAGATACCGGGATCCAGGACGATTTCAGCGTAAAACAATCCATATCCACATGCTGAAACCCGGCTGTGTTGATGGTGGTCCAGGTATGGCGGTTGAGGCGGCAACCGTCAAAAAGCGGGAGCCAGATGCGGTGCAGGATGTTTTGCATCCGGGCGAGGGCCGTATCCGGCATGGCGGCAACATGTTCAAGGTAGATGAAGCGGCCGCCTGGTTTGAGAACCCGCCGGATTTCGGAAACAACCCGTGCCGGATCATCCACCGAGCAAAGCACCAGGGTGCTGACAACCGCATCCACACTGTTTGTGTCCAGATCCAGGTGTTCCCCTTTCATGCCCCGAAGATCCAATTGCAGGCCGTAACGCCGGGCCGCTTGGTGCAGATAATGGTGCATGGCCGGATTGGGCTCTACGGCAATGACCCGGGAGCCTGGCGGGTAATAACGCATATTCGCACCGGTTCCCGGGCCGATTTCTACGATGGTTGCGGGCAGGTCATGGAAGACGGAGCGTTTGCGTTGGCCGTATACCACATGCATATAGCCTTCTATAACCCGGAGAAGCGCGGCCATCAGGGATTGATGGAGGCGATTCATTTTTTTGATCGAAGCAGACATTGCCCTTTCCCCCGCAATACTATTCCACCTGCTTGTGCAGTCAGTAAGAAGAGCTGTTCTCACACAACCCCAATATATGATCGATATCTCGGATTACAAGGCGGAGCGCGTCGCCCTGTTCATCGATATTTGGGTATTCGGAGGATACGAAACGCAGATTGCATATTTCAAATGTAACCCTTTCCCGCAACCGTCTGAATTGGTCTGCAGGAAGTTAATCCTGTCCCTTTGGTGTGCAGCAATAAGGTCTTGTCGTGCCACACAGAAGAAGCGTTGGATCGAACACGAATGCCCTTTGCGCCTTTCATCTCTGTTTTCAAATGACAAAAAATTTAGGGTTGACAAGCGCAGCTGTTCCCCGGTATGATTATGGATAATAATTATCCTTTAATAATTGAATTCTTTTTGAGAAAGATGGGGCCACATTTCAATAAGATAGATGTCGACCGACGAATGGATCAAATGGTCGCGAAGCTGAGAGAGCATGCTTTCAGGATTACGCCGCAACGGTTGGCCGTTCTGAGGATATTGGCGGCCAGCGAGGGGCACCCCTCCGTGGAAAAGGTCTATGAAACCGTCCGGCGCCAGTTTCCAACGACCAGCATTGCCACTGTTTACAAGACGGTCCATGTTCTTAAACAGCTCAACGAGGTGCTTGAACTGGGGTTCCCGGACGGGAGTAATCGCTACGACGGCAACAAGCCCTTTCCCCATCCTCATGTCATCTGTGTCCGGTGTCGAAAGATTGTCGATCCGGATCTGGGATCCCTGAAGGATATGACAGCGGAAGTGTCTGATGAAACCGGATTTGACATCCTGACCCATCGTTTGGATTTTTTTGGTATTTGCGGTGAGTGTAAAAGGAAAGAAAAACCAACCAAGACCAAGAAAGAGGAAGGAAGCATGAAGAGGTAACCATTTTGAACCTTTAAGGAGGTATTCCCATGGAAAACGACGACCGCAAAGCCACCACAACCGATGCCGGGATCCCCGTAAGCAGTGACGAGTATTCGCTCACCGTGGGGCCCGATGGACCCATTCTGCTGCAGGACCACTACCTCATTGAGCAGATGGCAAACTTCAACCGGGAGCGGATTCCGGAACGCCAGCCCCACGCGAAGGGTTCCGGGG
>CAZWEV010000076.1:0-17824 GCA_964633015.1 uncultured Desulfobacteraceae bacterium
AAACAAGTTCTGTGTATTGCGATCTCCACACGTGAACAAGAAATCAAGGGAGCAATTTGAGATTCGGACACACAAGCGTCTGCTGGATATCCTCGAGCCGACGCAGCAGACGGTGGATGCACTGATGAAACTGGACCTTGCTGCGGGCGTGGATGTGGAGATCAAACTGTAGCAGAAAAATGCACAATTGCGTCTGTTTCTGAGAGTTGTGGAACGCACTGGAGATTTTTCTCATGATTGACAAACTTTTCGGCAAGAAATTGGGTATGACGCAGTATTTCCTCGGTGAGGGGAATAGTTGTCCGGTGACTGTCCTAAAAGTCGGTCCCTGTGTTGTGACCCAGAAAAAGACCCTGGGCAAAGAGGGGTATAACGCGATTCAGGTCGGATACGGCCCCCAAAAAGAGAAGAGGGTGAACAAGCCTCTTCGTGGGCACTTTAACGCCGCGGGAAAAGGGTATTTTTCAGTGGCGAGGGAGATTCGGGTTGAAGACCCTGAGACCTTTGAACTTGGCCAGGAGCTGAAGTCTGACATCTTCCAGATCGGCGAGCGAGTGCAGGTAACTGGTATCAGCAAGGGAAGAGGATTCAGTGGTGTCATGAAGAGATGGGGTTTCTCGGGTGGGAGAAAGACGCACGGGTCCCGTTCACACCGCGTTCCAGGATCTATCGGTTGCAGTGCAACGCCCGGCAGGGTTCAGAAAGGAAAAAAACTCCCCGGAAGGTACGGAAACGCCCGGGTCACCATCAAGAACCTGAAAGTTGTCGATGTCCGCCCCGAGATGGATCTTATTCTGGTAAAAGGAGCTGTTCCCGGGAGCCGGAACAGCCTTGTGGAGATACGGAAAATCTGAGCATAGTTGGGTAATTTAAGGGGAACGAAATGACCACGGTCGACGTGTACAATCTTCAAAAAGAAAAGATCTCTGATCTGGAATTGCATGAGGGTATCTTTAATGTTCCCGTAAAAAGGCATGTGCTGCACCAGGTGGTATTGGGACAATTGGCAAACAGAAGAGCCGGCAGCGCTGCCACGAAGGGCCGGTCGGACGTAAAATCTTCGGGCACGAAATTGTGGCGTCAAAAGGGGACCGGAAGAGCTCGTGCTGGAGTCGCATCTTCCCCGACCAGGCGAGGAGGGGGGGTTGCATTCGGACCATCACCCCGGGACTATACGCTCAAGATACCCAAGAAAGTCAGGAAGGCGGCCATTCGTATGGCCCTCACAGACAAGGTACAAAACGGGCAATTGTACGTGCTGGAAGATTTTAGTCTTCCCCAAATCAAGACCAAGGAATTCGTTCAGGTTATGGATCTGTTTGAGGTGAAAAAGGCGCTCATCGTTACAGAAGAAAAGAATACTGAACTGGAGAAGTCCTCGCGAAATGTGCCATGGATAAAAGTCATGCGATACGAGGGTCTGAATGTCTATGACATTTTGAAATTTGATTTCCTTTTCGTGGTAAAACATGCCATTGGAAAGATAGAGGAGGCATTGGTGGCATAGTGGATATCTATCAAGTAATCAAAGAACCGCACATCACTGAAAAGGGAAACCTCCAGAAGGAACTTTACAACCAAATAAGTTTCAAAGTCCACAAGAGGGCCAATAAGATCGAAATCAGGCGTGCCGTAGAATCCCTGTTTAAAAAGAAAGTGGTTGAAGTGAGGACGATGAATGTGCGGGGAAAGAAGCGGCGGATGGGGCGCTATGCCGGAAAAAAGGCGGACTGGAAAAAGGCTATCGTTACACTGGCGCCCGGTGAGAGCGTTGAGTTCTTTGAGGGCGTATGATGCCGGCGGGCCTGAAGGATATTGAAAAGCGCTAGACTGCGGAGAGGAATATGGGGATCAAGATTAAGAAACCAACTTCGCCGGGCAGGAGATTCCAGACCGGTTCCACTTTTGAGGAGACAACTGGGCGGAAACCTGAGAAGAGCCTCCTGCGTCCTTTGAATAAGAAAGGCGGGAGAAATGCCCTCGGGAGGGTGACGGCGAGGCACAGAGGCGGCGGCCACAAGCGCAAGTACAGGATTATCGATTTCAAACGGAACAAGGATGGTATCCCTGCAGTCGTTGCGTCCATAGAGTACGATCCCAATAGATCTGCGAATATCGCTTTGCTACACTATGTGGACGGGGAAAAACGCTATATTATTGCCCCCAATCGGCTGCAGGTCGGTGACCAGGTGACCTCCGGAGCAGGCTCGGAAATCCGTACGGGAAATATGGTCCCCCTGCGGGAGATCCCTCTTGGAAGTCACGTCCACAACATAGAACTCAATGTCGGGCACGGCGCGCAACTGGCCAGGAGTGCGGGAAGCTATGCCCAGCTTATGGCCAAGGAAGGGAAATATGCTCAGATCAAGCTCCCTTCCGGAGAAGTTCGTATGGTTCTCCTGGACTGTAAAGCGACTATCGGCCAGGTAGGAAATCTGGATCATGAGAACATTTCCTTGGGAAAAGCCGGCCGGAATCGATGGAAGGGTAAGAGACCGCATGTACGTGGTGTCGCCATGAACCCTGTTGATCACCCCCATGGAGGAGGAGAGGGAAAATCATCAGGCGGCAGGCACCCAGTCACTCCCTGGGGTGTCCCCACGAAAGGGTATAAGACACGCAATCGAAAAGCCAGTGACAGGCTGATTGTGAAAAAGCGGAAATAGGTTTTTGCAGTGCGACAACACAGGTGCGTTGCCGCCGGAATCAGAAAACCTGGGTGCGTAACATGGAGGTCATCGGCTTTTTTTGCCGTGGTGTAGGAGAGTCAACCGTGATTGGAAGATTAGAGGAGGATAGGTTTTGCCGCGTTCGCTAAAAAAAGGGCCTTTCATTGATGATCATCTGTTGAGAAAGGTCCACGAGACCAATGAAACGCAGAGCAGGAAGATCATCAAGACGTGGTCCCGAAGGTCGACCATTCTGCCGGAATTCGTGGGGCTGACCTTTGCGGTTCACAATGGGAGAAAATTTCTGCCTGTTTTTGTCACCGAGGATATGGTCGGGCATAAGCTGGGTGAATTTTCACCGACCAGGACCTTTTATGGACATGCCGGTGATAAGAAATCAAGGCTTAAAGGAAAGAAATAGACGTGGAAAATGGAAACAAGAGCTGAAGCAAAATTTGTGAGGATTTCCCCTCGCAAGGTCCGGCTGGTCATGGATCAGATTCGGGGAAAAGGAGTTGAAGAGGCTTTGGGTTTGCTCTCATTCGCTCCTCAGAAGGGTTCGCGTATTCTGAAAAAGCTTCTTGATTCGGCAGTGGCAAATGCTGAACAGAATAGCAATGTCGATGTGGATAGCCTTTATATTAAGGGGGTGTATGCGAATGAAGGCCCCATGTTGAAACGATTTCGTCCGCGTGCCCTGGGGCGTGCCACGAGGATACGGAAAAGGACAAGTCATCTGACGGTCATTTTGGACAGCAAATAGACCGGCTTTTGCACCGGGTATCCGGGATTGCCGGGAAAAAGGCTCTTTGTTGCGGAGGTGAATATTGGGACAAAAAGTTAATCCAATCGGATTTAGGCTGGGCGTGAACAGAGACTGGGATTCCAGATGGTTTGCCCTCAAGGAATACAGTGATTTTGTCCTCGAAGATTATACCATCAGGAAGTTTTTGAAAGAAAAATTGTCCCAGGCTGGGGTCGCAAAGATTGAGGTTGAGCGGGCGGCAGGAAAAGTGAGGATCCGCATTCATACGGCTCGACCCGGTATCGTGATCGGCAAGAAGGGTTCTGAGATTGAGGCACTGAAAAAGAGTCTGGAAAATAAAATTAAGCGGGAAGTGATCGTCGATATCCAGGAAGTAAGAAAACCCGAGCTCAATGCGCAGTTGGTGGCTGAGAACATCGCGTTGCAGCTGGTGCGAAGGGTGGCCTTCAGACGCGCTATGAAAAAGGCGGTCAGTTCCGCCCTGCGATTTGGTGCGCTTGGAATAAAGATCGCATGCGCGGGCAGGCTGGGCGGCGCCGAAATGGCGAGAAGAGAGTGGTATCGAGAGGGGAGGGTGCCCCTGCATACGTTGAGGGCTGACATTGATTACGGATTTGCAGAGGCCTTTACAACATATGGGGTTATTGGCGTAAAAGTGACCATTTTTAACGGTGAGATATTGCCTGATAAGAGTGAATAGGAAAAATCGATGCTGAGTCCTAAAAAGGTCAAATATCGGAAGAAACAGAAAGGGCGGGTAAGAGGCAAGGCATACCGGGGACGGACCCTCGCATTTGGAGATTATGGCCTCCAGGCGTTGGAATGCGGCTTTATGAGTGCACAGCAGATTGAAGCCGCCAGAATCGCCGTTACCAGGCATGTGAAGCGTGGTGGAAAAGTCTGGATTCGAGTCTTTCCGGACAAGCCGGTTACCAAGAAACCCGCCGAAACTCGAATGGGAAAAGGGAAAGGCGCCCCTGAAGGGTGGGTCGCTGTTGTGAAGCCGGGCAGGATCCTGTACGAATTGGAAGGGGTCGCGGAAAATGTTGCTTCGGAGGCCTTCCGTCTTGCCGGTCACAAACTGCCCTTTGCGACAAGATTTGTAAGCAGGAGGGCAATAACCTCATGAAGGCAAGCGAATTGAGAGAGTTGACACGGGAAGAATTGTGGGAAAAGAAGAGGGACCTGAGTCAGGAACTCTTCAACCTGCGACTTCAGAAGGCAACCGGCCAATTGGGGAATACGGCGGTGATCCCAAAAACAAAAAGGGATCTCGCAAGGATCAATACGGTGATAAGGGAACTGGAAAGTTCTGGATCTTGATACGTCTGTGAGGGAATGATGACAGAAGGTGGTGTGCGTAAAAGGCTGATAGGAACCGTCGTCAGCGATCAAATGGATAAGACGGCTTTGGTGCTCGTAAACCGACTCACTCGACATCCTGTGTACAAGAAATATATCAGGAAGAGGAGCAAACACATGGCCCACGATCCCTTGAACCGGTGCAGAGTCGGGGACAAGGTCCAGATTATCGAAACCCGGCCCCTAAGCAAACGGAAACGCTGGCAGGTTGTGGAAATTCTGGAAAAGGGAAACACTGAGATCTAATGTGAGTTGTGATGGATTGTTATTGGAGCTGTTCAAATGATACAAGCACAGACAAAACTTAAAGTTGCCGATAATTCAGGCGCCAAGCTGCTTTCGTGTATCAAGGTGCTTGGAGGATCGAGGCGCAGATACGCAAGTATCGGAGATATCGTAGTGGTTTCCATCAAGGAAGCAATGCCCAATTCGAAGGTGAGGAAGGGTGATGTGGCTCGCGCCGTCATCGTACGGACCGCAAAAGAAATCAGACGACCTGATGGAACATACATCAAATTCGATGATAATTCCGCCGTATTGATCAACCAACAGAAGGAGCCAGTAGGAACAAGAATATTCGGACCCGTCGCCAGAGAGCTGCGGGCCAGGAATTTTATGAAAATTATTTCACTCGCGCCCGAGGTTTTGTAAGAACAGTCTGGCGAAAATGAGCTTCCTGCCTGCGCAAGGTGTACCATGCAAAACCTTTTCCAAGATTTGGCGCTGCGCTGGATGAAAAAACTGAGAAGCGATGGGAATGAGGAGCAAGGTACGTGGGAAAGAAACATCCTGGGATAAAGAAGAACGATAAGGTGATCGTCATCACAGGGAAAGAAAAGGGCAAAATCGGTGCTGTCCTCAAAGTGGACCCGGAAAAGGGGCGGGTAGTTGTCGAAAAGGTCAATGTTGTCAAGAAGCATGCACGGCCCGGTCCCACTACTGCTCAGGGTGGCATTATTGAAAAAGAGGCGCCGCTTCATATGTCCAATGTGATGATAGTCTGCAATAAATGCACTGAGGCGACCAGAATCGGCGTGCGAATTCTTGAAGACGGATCAAAGGTCCGGGTTTGCAGAAAATGCAATGAGCCGATTGATGAATAAATCATGAGTAAAGTCTTGGAGAAGGTGTGGAGGTTTTTCTTTGTCTCGTTTGAAAAATAGATACCAAAATGATGTTGTCCCTGCCATGATGAAAGATTTCCAGTATAAAAGCATTATGGCAGTGCCTCGTATATCCAAGGTCGTCCTGAACATGGGAATAGGAGAGGCAATTCAGAACATAAAGGTTCTGGACTCCGGTGCGGAGGAATTGACTTTGATTGCCGGACAGCGCGCGGTCGTGACCAAGGCAAAAAGATCCATCGCGAGCTTCAAACTGCGTCAGGGCATGCCCATAGGGTGCATGGTTACTCTTCGGCATGATAGAATGTATGATTTCCTGGATAAACTTTTCAATGTAGCACTTCCGAGAGTGAGAGACTTTCGAGGCCTCTCAGACAGGGTCTTTGATGGACGCGGAAATTGTTCCATCGGGATTAAAGAGCATATTATTTTTCCTGAAATTGATTATGATAAAATTGATAAGGTTAAGGGCCTGAATATCTCGATCGTAACGACCGCAAAGTCCGATGAGGAAGGCCGTTATCTCTTGAGAGAGTTGGGAATGCCCTTCAAAGGATGATAGGGGAGGTTGCTTTGGCGAGGAAGGCATTAATTAACAAGGCAAAGGGGAAACAGAAATTTTCCACCCGTTATTACAACAGGTGTCCCATATGCGGGAGGAGCCGGGCATTTCTGAGAAAATTTGGAATTTGCCGAATCTGCTTTCGAAATCTGGCTTCGAGAGGAGAGGTCCCCGGGGTGATTAAGTCAAGCTGGTAAACGTGGATGGAAATGATTTCATTGGTGCAAGGAGTAGAATAAATGACTATGACAGATCCCATTGCGGATATGTTGACGCGCATCAGGAACGCGCTGAAAGCCGAGCGGGAAACGGTGGATATTCCCTGTTCCACTGTGAAGACAAACATCGCCAAGGTTCTGAAATCAGAGGGATATATCAAGAATTATAAAATAGTGTCGGACAAGCGGCAGGGAGTGATCAAGGTCGTTTTGAAATATGACGAAGGAGGGATTCCTGTCATTCAGGGTCTCAAGAGAGTCAGCAAGCCGAGCCGGAGGGTCTATTCCGGTTATGATGAAATCCCCGAGGTCTTGAACGGGTTCGGCATGAACATTGTGTCGACTTCCAAGGGACTCATGAGTGATGGCCATGCGCGAGAGATGAGGCTTGGGGGCGAAATCATCTGTTCTGTCTGGTAGCTCTCCCCGAGGGGAATGTTTTTGGGAAATTGCGGGAGCAGAATTTGAGGCAGGAAGTTTTAGGAGGTTTTTCATGTCACGCATAGGCAAGAAGCCTATTTCCATACCAAATGGGGTTGAAATCAATCTGAGGGAAGGGCTTTTAACGGTAAAAGGCCCCAAAGGCAGTCTCATGAGGCAGATGCAGTCCAGGGTCGCTCTGACCATTGGAAAGGATGAAGTTACGCTTTCGGTGAATGACGAATCGAGAGAGTCGAAGGCATTACACGGCCTGTCCAGGATGCTTGTGGCGAACATGGTTACCGGGGTGAGCAAAGGCTTCGAAAAAACACTTGAAATCGTAGGTGTTGGATATCGTGCGGAGCTGCAGGGGAAGACCGCCGTACTCAGCGTTGGCTATTCTCAACCGGTCCATTTCGAACTTCCTGAAGGGGTAGAGGCAAAAATTGATAAAACTAAGATCATTTTGAGCAGTATCGATAAGGAACTCCTGGGATTGACCGCTGCAAAGATCCGGGGCATCAGAGCGCCCGAGCCGTACAAAGGGAAGGGGATCAAATATGCCGATGAGGTGATCAGAAGGAAAGCGGGAAAAACAGGCGTGAAATAGTCCGGCTGAAATCCGTTGAAAAGGCCGGGAGAGACAGAAGAGGGAAAAAATGAGTACGGTTTACAGTGCAGAGGCACGCTCGAGAAGAAAAAAAAGGGTCAGGAAAAAGATACGCGGTACGGCTGATCGGCCGAGACTCTGCGTTTTTCGAAGCGCGAGACATGTGTATGCGCAGATCATAGACGATACGGGAGCCCGAACTCTTGTGGAGGCGTCTTCTGTATCAGGAGATGCACGTTCAACAATCGGAAAGAAGGGTGGAAACAAAGAAGGGGCGGCTATGGTTGGAGCTCTTGTTGCTGAACGTGCCCTGCAACAGGGGATTAAGAGGGTGGTTTTTGACCGGAATGGGTTTCTGTATCACGGACGGATAAAGACCCTTTCTGAGGCCGCGCGTGAAAAAGGTCTTGAATTCTAAACGGTGTGACGGCCTTGCAAACCGGGACATGAGGGAGAATGCCATTGTTTAAGGAAGATCAGGAACTTGAACTTATAGAAAAGGTTGTTCATATAAACCGGGTTGCCAAAGTGGTTAAAGGCGGACGGCGATTCAGTTTCAGTGCGCTTGTGGTTGTTGGGGATGGGAAAGGAACGGTGGGAAGCGGACTTGGCAAGGCCAATGAAGTTCCTGAGGCCATTCGGAAAGGCGTCGAAAAAGCAAGGAAGGACATGGCGAGCATTCCCTTGTATAATACTACAATCCCCCATGAAGTCATTGGGGAATGGGGCGCAGGCAGGGTCCTCCTGAAGCCGGCGAGGCCAGGTACCGGTCTCATCGCCGGCGGAGCGGTGCGGGCGGTTCTCGAGGCGGTGGGTCTGCAGAATATCCTCACCAAATGCCTTGGATCGCATAATCCGCACAATCTCGTGAGGGCGACCCTGGAGGGACTTCGATCGTTACGGAGCCCTGAAGAGATCGCGCGTCGCAGAGGCAAAGCGGTTGAAGAGTTGATGACCTCCTGAAAAGTCCGGAGACGGGCTTTTTGCGGTTCCATCAAGAATTGCTGAAATAATCATCTGCATTTGGAAAAGGTTTTCATCATGGGGGACAAGATCAAGGTCACTCTTGTGAGGAGCGGTATCGGAAGGAAAAAAAAGATACGCCAGACCCTCAAAGGACTTGGGTTGACCAGACTGAACAAGACGGTGGAATTGGAAAACACTCCCGCTATTCGGGGAATGATAGAGAAAGTGTCATTTCTTATCCGGATCGGTGAGAATTGACAGTAAGGTATGGTACTATGAAACTGCATGATCTTTCACCTGCCAAGGGCTCAAGAAAGAAGAGGAAGAGAGTCGGGAGAGGTCCTGGCTCAGGCCATGGAAAGACATCCTGTCGTGGTCATAAGGGCCAGAAGGCGCGCTCAGGAGGTGGGCCTGCCCGGGGGTTTGAGGGGGGACAGATGCCTCTCCAGAGGCGGCTTCCGAAAAGAGGGTTCACAAATCTCTTCAGGAAGGAATACAACATTATAAACGTGGATGACCTGAACAGGTTTGATCCGGACGCGCAGGTGGATCTGGAGTCTTTGCGGGCAAAAGGGCTTATCAGAAAGAGAAAAGACGGCGTCAAGCTGCTGGGCAACGGCCAAATGGCTCACCCTGTGGTGGTGAAGGTACAGAGGGCCAGCAGGGCAGCAAGAGAAAAGGTTGAAGCCGCGGGTGGAAGAATAGAAATCATATGAAAGATCCTGAGGGTCGAGGAGAGAAGAGACATTGATCGGCGGTTTCCAGAATATTCCCAAGATTCCTGAGCTGAAACGGCGCATTTTGTTCACCCTTGCTATGCTTGCCGTATACCGTTTGGGGTGTCATATTCCGACTCCCGGCATTGACGGTGCGGCCATGGCGGCGTTTTTCGGGTCAAAGCAGGGGACTCTTTTCGGCCTGTTTGACATGTTCTCGGGCGGGGCGCTGAAGAGAATGTCTGTTATGGCCCTCGGCATCATGCCGTATATCAGTGCCGCTATTATCATTGAGCTCTTGCAGGTGGTGGTTCCCTATCTTGAGAAGCTGAAAAAAGAAGGGGAACAGGGGAGAAAAAAAATTACGCAGTATACCCGGTATGGGACCGTGTTTCTCTGCGTTATCCAGGGATTCGGTATTGCTGTCGGTCTTGAGAGAATGTCAAGTCCCGGGGGCGTCATGGTGGTCCCGGTCGGAGGATGGGGGTTCAGGATACTCACCGTGATGACTCTGACCGCAGGAACCACATTCCTCATGTGGCTGGGGGAGCAAATCACGGAGAGGGGAATCGGGAATGGAATTTCCCTCATCATATTTGCCGGAATTGTCGCGCGGTTCCCTATTGCAGTGGCAAATACGTTCCGGCTGATGGGCACCGGAGAAGTAACCCCATTTTTCATGGCCTTGATCGTGGCCTTGATGGTGGCAGTGCTTGGAGTGATTATTTTTGTGGAAATGGGCCAGCGAAGAATCCCGGTTCAGTACGCAAAGCGGGTGGTCGGGAGGAAAATGTATGGAGGGCAAAGTACGCACCTTCCGTTGAAAGTGAATACTGCCGGGGTTATTCCTCCCATTTTTGCATCATCCATCATCATGTTTCCGGCTACGATCGCCAATTTCCTGAGCGCAAAGCAGCTTCCTTGGCTTCAGAAAGTAGTCGGCTATCTTGCGCCGGGACATATAATGTACATACTGGTATATGTCGCATTTATTTTCTTTTTCTGCTATTTCTATACAGCAGTGCATTTTAACCCAGTGGATGTGGCCGACAATATGAAGCGGTACGGGGGATTTGTCCCGGGGATCCGGCCAGGGAAAAATACGGCTGATTATATTGACAGAGTTCTGACCAGGATTACTTTTTCCGGCGCCATATACGTTTCAGCCGTTTGTGTGCTGCCGCAGATACTGATTTATAAACTCAATGTTCCCTTTTATTTTGGTGGAACAGCGCTGCTGATCGTCGTCGGTGTGGCGATGGATACCATGAACCAGATTGAATCTCATATGCTGACACGGCATTATGAGGGATTTATGAAGAAGGGGCTCGGGAGAGCGAGGTAATTTGCCGGGAGATGCGGAGAAGTTCCTCCGGGCGACAGGGAGGCATGTCTGATCATGAAAGTACGGCCGTCAGTTAAGAAAATATGTAACCATTGCAAGATCATCAGGCGAAAGGGTGTTACCCGCGTCATTTGCGTCAACCCCCGACATAAGCAGCGTCAGGGGTAACGACGGGAACCATTTGCTGGAAGGAGTATGAGATTGGCTAGAATCGCTGGCGTAGATTTGCCGAGGGGAAAGAGGATCGAGATCGCGCTTACCTATATTTATGGGATAGGGAGAAGTTCTTCTCAGAAGATCTTAACGGAAGCAGGTGTCGACTGGGACACAAAGTCAGATAACCTGACTGATGAAGAAATAAGCAATATCAGGAAAATAATCGATGAGCATTTCAAGGTAGAGGGTGATCTCAGGCGCGAAATCTCCATGAACATCAAGCGGTTGATGGATCTGGGCGCATACCGGGGATTGCGGCATAGAAGAGGGCTTCCCGTCAGAGGGCAGAGAACGAGCACCAATGCAAGGACGAGGAAAGGACCTCGAAGGGCGGTCATGGGGAAAAGGAAGAAATAATTTCTGAGGGAAAAGCATGGCAAAGACCAGGAAGAGAAAAGGAAAATCCAAGAAAGAAAAGAAGAATGTCCCTTCCGGGATTGTACATATTCAGTCCACATTTAATAATACCATTGTCACCATTACGGACAACGAAGGGAATGTGATCGCCTCCTCCAGCTCCGGCAGGGCAGGTTTCAAGGGATCAAGAAAGAGTACCCCCTTTGCTGCGCAGCTCGCAGCGCAGGATGCCTTGCAACAGGCAATGGAGCAGGGATTGCGGGTTGCTGAAGTGAGGGTCAAGGGACCTGGTGTTGGTCGTGAGGCGGCTCTTCGGGCACTGCAGGTAGACGGATTCAGTGTCAGCATGATTCGGGATGTGACACCGATACCGCACAATGGTTGTCGGCCACCGAAGCGGCGGAGAGTCTAGTAAGAATTACCGGGTATTTCTTGTTGATGAAACAAAGTGCATTGAGGAGGGTCAAGTTTGGCCAGATATAACGGTTCACTGTGCAGGTTATGCCGTCGGGAAAACCTGAAACTTTTTTTGAAAGGCGACCGGTGTTTCGGGGACAAGTGTGCATTTGAGAGACGTCCGTACGCACCGGGTCAACATGGACAACGGCGGGGCCGCAAGTTCTCTGATTATCGACTTCAGCTCAGGGAGAAACAGAAAGTAAAGCGCATCTACGGTGTTCTTGAGAAGCAATTCCGTGGATATTATTACCGGGCTGAGCGGCAAAAGGGAATTACCGGCATTAGTCTGCTGATGCTGCTCGAGTGCCGTTTGGATAACGTGGTGTACAGGATGGGGATGGCAGCTTCACGGAATCAGGCGCGGCAACTTGTCCGGCACAATCACTTTCTGGTAAATAATCAGAAAGTAAACATCCCTTCATATCGGGTTTCACCCGGGGATGTGGTGGAGGTCAGGGAGAAGAGCAGAACAGTGCAGCAGATCCTGGACGCTATGGAGACGGTGGTCAGGAGGGGAATTCCCGCCTGGATTGATATCGAGAAGGAAAAGTTCAGGGGAGTTTTAAAGACTCTCCCGAACCGTGAAGACCTGACAATGCCCATTCAGGAACAACTCATCGTTGAGTTATATTCCAAGTGATTTGTCCCGGGACCGAACCTTCTTTGGATGAATTACTATTAACAGAATAATTAGGGGAGGCTTTTTTGAGAGATCTGAAAAGCAAAAACTGGCGCGAGCTAATCCGGCCCAAAGGAATTGAAGTCCAGCAGGAATCCTATACAAACTTTTACGGGAAGTTTGTATGTGAACCGTTGGAAAGAGGCTTCGGTATCACCATTGGCAATTCCTTGCGGCGGATATTGCTGTCTTCTCTACAGGGAGCCGCTATTGTTTCAGTGAAATTAGACGGCGTCTTGCATGAGTTCAGTACTGTTCCCGGAGTTCAGGAGGATGTTACGGATATCATCCTGAACCTCAAGGAGATCAAATTGAAAGTCCTTGAGGGAGAGGAAGCGGTGGTGCATCTCTCAGCAGAAAAAGAGGGGGCGGTCAGAGGGTCGGATATTGACACCCATGGTCTTGTGGAGATATTGAATCCTGACCAGCATATCGCGACCCTGAACAATGAAGCAAAACTCAATATGGAGATGGTCGTGCGCTGCGGAAAGGGATACGTCCCTGCCGAGAGAAACAAGGCAAAAGACATGGATATCAATATGATCGCAATTGATGCCATCTTTTCGCCTATTCAAAAAGTGAATTTTGTGGTGACGAACGCGAGAGTGGGTCAAATCACAGACTACGACAAATTGACCCTCGAGATCTGGACTGATGGAAGCGTATTGCCTGACGATGCGCTGGCATATGCGGCAAAAATTCTGAAAGAACAGATGACCCCCTTCATTAACTTCGAGGAAGAACCCGAACCGGTTGAAGAGGAAGAAGAGGAAGAAGAGGAGAAACTGAACGAGAACTTGTTCAGGCCCGTTTCTGAGCTCGAACTTTCGGTGCGGTCCGCCAACTGTTTGAAAAACGCAAATATTACCTTGATCGGGGAACTGGTTCAGAAAACAGAGCAGGAAATGCTCAAAACGAAGAACTTCGGAAGAAAATCCCTTAACGAGATCAAGTCTATCCTTGAAGAAATGGGCCTTTCTCTTGGGATAAAACTGGAGAACTTTCCCCCCGCAGAACTTCTCAAGGAAGATATTGAAGAGGGAGAAGAAAAGGAAGAGGAAGTGAAAGATGAGGCATAAGAAGGCGGGCAAGGAATTAAGCCGAAATACGAGTCATCGAAGAGCCATGCTGAGGAATATGGTTACTTCTTTGATGAAGCATGATCAGATAGAAACAACAGATACGAAGGCAAAAGCCATACGGCCGATTGCTGAAAAAATGATTACCCTCGCAAAACGGGGAGACCTCCATGCCAGGCGCCAGGCACTTTCCTATATGCAGGATAAATCTGCTACCCATCGGCTTTTTGAAGAAGTGAAGGACAGGTATCTTGACAGACAGGGCGGGTATGTGCGAATCGTCAAGAAAGGCTTCCGGAAGGGTGACGGAGCGCCTGTCTCGATTATACAGCTCTTGCCGGGCGATGAAGGAACAAAGGGCAAAAAAAAGAAGGAAAAAAGAAAGAAGGCAGTGAAGTCGCCATCCACGGCGCCACCTATACAGAACAAGGAGAAGGCCGCATCATCCGTGGCTGAAAAAACTCCCCGGAATGCAGAGGAGGGAAAGTCGACCGGTAGTACAGAAGTTGCCGATGTACCCAAGGGAAGCAAGTAGGATTGATTCCCCTTTTTTGTTGAGCAAGAACAGAAATCAGGAAAGTATTACTGATCTATGGTTGAAATCGGGACTATACAGAAACCTCCTTGCCATTTTTGTTGGCAAGGAGGTTTTTTTGTGTGAGAACGCTAAAAGGAGTCATCAGTGGTAGAATTCAATCATAAGGATCTCTTGGGGATGGGACAACTGTCCGTGGAAGACATTGAACTTATCCTGGATACCGCTGAATCGCTAAAAGCCATATCCACCAGGGACATCAAGAAGGTGCCTACGCTCCGCGGTAAGAGCATTGTCCATTTTTTTTACGAACCAAGTACCAGGACGAGAACGTCCTTTGAGATCGCCGCAAAGCGGCTAAGCGCCGATACCGTAAGTTTATCCGCCTCGACCAGCAGCATGGTAAAAGGCGAGACGCTCATAGATACGGCCAGGAATCTCCAGGCCATGAACCCTGATCTCATCGTGCTCCGTCATTCATCAACCGGGGCCCCGCATCTGCTGGCCAGAGAAATCAGCGCCTCAATCATTAACGCGGGAGACGGCATCAATGAACACCCGACGCAGGCCCTCCTTGATCTCTTTACCATCAGGGAGCGGAAAGGAAGGATCAGGGGCCTGAAAGTGGTTATTATTGGAGATATCGCCCACAGCAGAGTAGCGAGGTCCAACATCATCGGTTTGACCAAGATGGGTGCTGAGGTGACGGTAGCAGGTCCCCCGACGATGATACCCGTCGAAATGGAAACTCTTGGAGTGCAAGTAGTTCCGAATCCCCGGGATGCTGTCATGGGAAAAGATGTGATTATGCTCCTCCGTATCCAACTGGAGAGGCAGAGTGCGAAAATATTTCCGGGTACGAGAGAATATGCGAAATTTTTCGGGCTGGACCGTCAGCTTGTTTCCCGCGCCAAGAAAAACGTTATCGTAATGCATCCCGGACCCATCAATCGGGGAGTGGAAATCATTCCGGACGTGGCGGACGGCCCTTATTCCGTTATCCTGGATCAGGTGTCAAACGGGGTTGCCGTGCGGATGGCATTGCTGTATCTACTCATCGGAGGGAAACAAAGTGTCGATCTTGATTAAAGGGGGAGAGCTGATCAACCCTGAATCAGGGACCATTGAACAGTCCGACATTCTCGTTGAACGAGGGAAAATTTCAAAGATCCTGCCACGGGGAACTATTGAGGAACAGGGGCCCCGGCTAACCACTATTAACGCAACAGAAAAACTGGTCGTTCCCGGGCTTATTGACATGCATGTGCACCTGCGGGAACCGGGAGAAGAGTATAAAGAGTCAATCGCGACGGGCACCATGGCGGCGGTCGCAGGCGGGTATACGTCTGTAGCGTGTATGCCGAATACGAAACCTCCCAATGATTGCAGGTCAGTGACGGAATTTATTCTCCGCCGAGCCAGAGGGGCGGGTTTGGCCAGGGTCTATCCTATCGCCTCAATCACCATGGGCCAGAAAGGCCTGGTGCTCTCTGAGTTTGGGGACCTGAGAGAGGCAGGGGCCGTCGCTGTTTCAGAGGACGGATACTCCGTCGTGGACAGCGAGCTGATGAGACGGGCCATGGAATACGCGAGATACCATGGGCTGGCAGTTATCTGCCACTGTGAAGACAGAAGCCTCTCCGAGGGAGGGGTAATGCACGAGGGAGTCGTGTCTACGCGAATCGGCCTCCCCGGCATCCCCGCTGCAAGTGAAGAAATCATGGTATTCAGAGAGATTTGCCTGGCCAGGTTGACCGGTACGCCTGTACACATCGCTCACGTGAGCACAAAGGGCTCGGTGAGTCTCATCCGGAAGGCAAAAGAGGAGGGAATACTCGTTACTGCGGAGACAGCACCGCACTATTTTGCCTTGGATCACCATGCGCTTATGGGATACGATACTCGCTTCAAGGTAAACCCCCCCCTTAGAACACCCGCAGATGTCCAGGCCGTCAGGCAGGGTCTGGCAGACGGGGTGATCGACGTTATAGCCACTGATCATGCCCCTCACAGCGCCATCGAAAAAGACGTGGAATTTGATCGGGCCGCGTTCGGTATGATCGGGCTCGAGACGGCCTTGCCAATGACCTTGTCGCTTGTGCGGGAAGGGGTGCTCGGGATGGTGGAAGCCTTCCGGAAAATGACCTGCAACCCGGCAGGAATTCTCGGTATACAAGGGGGAGGCATAAAAGAAGGAGCACCGGCGGATTTGGCCGTGATAGATGCAGATATCGAATACGTTCTCTCTGAAGAGGATTTCCACTCCAGAAGTAAAAATTCGCCGTTTATTGGAATGCCTTTAAAGGGCAGGAACGACCTGACCATGATTGGGGGTAGGATTGTCTGGCAAGAGAGCGGCAAGCATACTGGTTGTTGACGATGAAAAGAGCATGAGGGAGTTTCTGGAGATTCTGTTGACCCAGGAAGGGTACGAGGTGACCCTTGCGGAAAGCGGAATCAAGGCATGCCAGGTGCTCGACAAGGACGTTTTTGACCTGGTGGTCACCGATATCCGGATGAAAGATGTGGATGGAATCGATGTATTGAAAAAAAGCAAGTCCGTGCAGCCGGGAACCATGGTTGTCCTGATTTCTGCATTTGCAACTGCTGAGACAGCCGTTGAAGCCATGAAGGAAGGGGCCTATGATTATATTCCGAAACCCTTCAAGGTGAATGAATTCAAGGCAATCGTGCAAGAGGCCCTGTTGTCGAAAGAAAGGCCTGTTGAAGAGCAAGAGACATCCGGCGGCAAAAGGCGGCATCATTTTGATCTCCTGGTGGGAGAAAGCGAGCCCATGAAGAAGGTCTATGACCTCATCCGCCGGGTGGCGGGCACCAAGACAAATATCATGATTTCCGGTGAAAGCGGGACCGGGAAAGAACTGGTGGCACGCGCCATCCATAACCTGAGTTCCAGAAAAGAAATGCCGTTCATGGTCATAAATTGTGCGGGCATTCCGGAAAACCTCATCGAGAGTGAATTATTCGGCTACAAGAAAGGGGCTTTTACCGGAGCTGCCAATGACAAAAGAGGACTTTTTGATGTGGCCGATGGGGGCACCGTTTTCCTGGACGAGGTAGGGGAACTCTCACCCGCTATCCAGGTGAAGCTGCTGAGAGTCATCCAGGAGAGGACCTTCACTGCTGTCGGTGGTACAGAGGAAAAAAGCATAGACGTACGATTCATCTGTGCCACGAACAGGGACCTGGAAAAAGAGGTTATCGAACAGCGGTTCAGAGAAGACCTGTATTTCAGGCTTAATGTCATCCACATTGCCATGCCTCCACTCAGGAAAAGAGAAGGCGACCTGCCGCTCCTGGCCCAGCATTTCCTGGAAAAATATTCTATCGAATTTGGGAAAGATATCAGGAAGATTTCCGCCTACGCCATGGATATTCTGAAGGAATACCCCTTTCCGGGAAATGTCAGGGAACTGGAAAATATCATCGAACGGAGTGTCGCCCTTGAGACATCCAATATTGTGCTTCCCGAGAGCTTGACCCTTTCAAGCCTCCAGAAAGAGAGGAAGAACCGGCGGGAAACGGATCTTACCTCCGAGGGTATCGACCTGGAAAAGGTACTGGAGACCATCGAGCGGGAGTATGTGCTCAAAGCCCTGAGAATAGCTCATGGTTCGCGGCAGGATGCGGCCAGGCTCCTGGGGATCAGCCTGCGCTCCTTACGGTATCGGATGGACAAGCTTGCATTGAATTCTGTAAATGCGGATATTTGACTTTTCT
>CAZWEV010000077.1:0-16754 GCA_964633015.1 uncultured Desulfobacteraceae bacterium
GGGGCGTCGGGCTGGCCCAGGCCTGTCTTGATACCGTGACCGCTTACTGCCAGGAACGTGAGCAGTTTGGGAAACCCATCGGTGAATTTCAAATGAATCAGGATATCATCGCCCAGGTGGCTGCTGAGATCGAAGCAGCCCGCATGATGGTGTACAAGGCGGCCTGGCAGAAGGATCAGGGGCAACTGGGAAACACCCTGGAGGTGGCACACGCCAAATACCTGGCAGGTGAAATCGCAACGAAGGCCTCTCAGATGGCCATGCGGATCATGGGGGCCTACGGCTATTCCACCGAGTATCCGGTAGCACGGTTCTACCGGGATGCACCGCCCTATTATATGGTTGAAGGTTCCAGCAATATCTGTAAATGGATTATTGCCCTTGACCAGCTGGGTATCAGGAAAGCCAATAGATAATTCTGCAATAGTTGATTAACGCTGCAGCCAGCCTACTCGACAAAACAGGATGGAGGAAAAGATGCGACCTTATTTCCAGAATATGCAGGCCTTTGGAAAGGCCCTCACAGAAAAACAGATAGAGACTGCTGAAGAAAACGTTGCGCAAATCAAAGAAGCGGAAGAACAGATCTCCGACGCCATCGAGGCGGTGAAGAACGCGGGAATCCCCGCCGAAAAGATCAAGCAGCGCGGACAAATGACGGTATGGGAAAGGATCGAATATCTCATTGATCCCGGCACGTGGTGCCCGCTCCATACCCTGTACGATCCCCAGTTCAATGAGGAAGGGACCACCGGCGTTATTGACGGGCTGGCCAAAATAAATGGAAAATGGGCGGTCGTCATCGGATTCGACAATAAAGTTATGGCGGGCGCCTGGATTTCGGGCCAGGCGGACAACCAGCTCAGGGTAACGGACATGGCCAAACGGCTCCACGTCCCCCTGCTATGGCTCGTCAACTGCAGCGGCGTAAAACTGACGGAGCAGCAGGAAGTCTACGCAAACCGGAGGGGCAACGGGACCACCTTTTTCCGCCACGCGGAACTGGAAAAGCTGGGCGTTCCCATCATCGCGGGAATTTACGGCACTAATCCGGCAGGCGGCGGGTATCAAGGCATAAGCCCCACCATCCTGATTGCCCACGAAAAAGCCAACATCGCCGTGGGCGGCGGCGGCATTGTAGGGGGCATGAGTCCCAAAGGTTTTTTTGATGAAGAGGGCGCGGAACAGCTCATCGAGGCGACCCGTCACTTCAAGGAGGTCCCTCCCGGCAGTGTCCCCATCCACTACAATGAAACGGGTTTTTTCAAGGAAGTATATGAAAGTGAAACAGGGGTCCTCGACGCCTTGAAAAAATATATGGACATGGTCCCGGCCTACAACCCTGAATTTTTCCGGGTGGACACGCCGAAGGAACCGAAGTTCCCGGGAGATGACGTCAATCGCCTCGTGGCTTTCAACCAGAAGCGGAGCTACAACTTCGACGAAGTGCTGGCCAGGATCTTTGACAACAGTGAACACATGGAGTTCCGGCCGGATTACGGCCCTGAGGTCTACACGGGCCTGGCGAAAATCGACGGCTTTCTGGTGGGCTTCATTGGGAACCGGCAGGGGTTTCTGGGAGCCAAATACCCTGAATATGCACCCTACCCGGGAATTGGCGGCAAACTGTACCGCCAGGGTCTGATAAAGATGAACGAGTTTGTCACCCTGTGCGGCCGTGACCGGGTGCCTATCGTCTGGTTCCAGGATACCAGCGGCATTGACGTGGGAGATATAGCCGAAAAAGCCGAACTCCTCGGTCTCGGGCAGTCGCTTATTTATTCCATCGAGCAAACTGATGTGCCGATGATCTGCATTGTTCTCAGAAAAGGGACGGCGGCAGCTCACTACATCATGGGCGGGCCCACCGCCAATAATCATAATGCCTTTACGCTCGGCACACCAACCACGGAGATCTACGTCATGCACGGTGAAACAGCGGCCGCCGCATCCTTTTCGAGAAGGCTTGTGAAAGAGAAGGATGCAGGACGGCCCCTGCAGCCGGTCATTGACAAGATGAACGAACTGGCCCAGCAATACTATGATAATTCACGCCCCGTTTACTGTGCCAAGAGGGGTTTTGTTGACGAGATCGTATCGCTCCCGGATCTCAGAAAATACATCCAGGCCTTTGCCGGATGTGTGTACCAGAATCCCATATCCATCTGTCCACAGAACCACTTGATGATCCCCAGGATCATCAAGGGATAAAATTCAGGAGAAGGGGTGCGCCTCGCGGCGAACCCCTTCTCCCAGAACATCCATAATGGAATCAGGCTCCTCCCGGAAAACAGAGCTTCGCTGGTATGATCCCATTCTGCTGGCCATTCTTTGTCCCCTGATCGCGCTTTTCATCAAACTCCTCATGCTCTCGTGCCGTGTGTGCAAGGTCGAGGGAGATGAAAAGCAACGGGAAGCACTGGAGCGTTCCGGCGGCCGGGCGGTATATGCCACCTGGCATCAGAGGATGCCCTATCATTTCCACTACTTCGGTTCGCGACACGTGACTATGATGATCAGCCAGAGCCGTGACGGTGAATATGCCGCCCGGATAGCCCAATGGCTTGGCTTTAAAAACGTTCGCGGGTCCTCTACCAGGGGCGGTTCGCGAGCGCTCAGGGCTATCATCGATGAAATAAAGTCGGGCGAAATAGGCGGGATGCTGGCCGACGGTCCTCTGGGTCCGGCCAGGGTCGCCAAAATAGGTTCCGTTATCATGGCACGGGACGCAGAGGCGCCGTTGATCCCGGTGCTCTGGGGCGCCGACCGGTGCTGGGTCCTGAACTCGTGGGACCGGTACCTCATTCCCAAGCCCTTCGCCCGGGTTGTCATTCATTACGCACAGCCCATCTTGGTTCCCGCCTCTGCCGCCGGCGAAGGATTGGAGAAATACCGAAAACTCTTCGAGGACAGGCTGAACGATGGGACACGCCTGTGTGACGAGTATTTCGGTCCCGAGCGACCCTGGCGCAAAGTGAAAAAGGAAGGGATGCCGGAGACAGGCCCTATGGAAGGATAAAGGACAAAGGACCGAGGAATTCTGAATTCTTAATTTTGACTTTTGAGTTGGGAAAAACAAGTCTCACGTTCCCCACTTGGTTCACTCGGGACACAGGGAAACAAGAGTAGAACTTTTTTTGTTTTGAAACCCTGTGATCTCTGTGCGCTCTGAGTGAGACATGGATAAAGGATACCTGTCATTGAGTGCTGAAAGATACCCCAAGAACGGCTTTCCGTTCAGGCTGGGATGCACATCGTATGTGTATCCTGCCGACCTCCTTCCCAATGTCCGGAAGATGGCACCCATCGTGGATGACATCGAGATCGTGCTTTTTGAAACGGAATCTCTTTCCAATCTTCCCGGCAAGGCTGTCATATCAGAGCTGACACAAATCCAGAAAGATCACGGGAATAGTTACACGGTCCACTTTCCCATAGACAAAAAGGCCGCAAGTGCCTCCGACCAGGAAAGAAAATACTTCCAGGAACAGGCCCTCAAGATCATGGACCTGACCCTTCCCCTCAATCCGTTCGCGTATATTCTCCACCTGGAGGGGATCAGCGGAGACGCAAACAGGGATCAACAGGATGCATGGACATCACGCAGCATGGAAACATGCGAAAAGATCGGCAACTTCGCCGGGATTGACCGGTCTGCCATGGCAGTGGAAAACCTCGGGTATCCCATGGCGTGGAACACAGGGATTGTGAACCGCTTCGGCTTCTCTCTCTGTATGGATGTCGGGCACCTGTGGCTTTATCGGCATGACTGGGAAGGAATCCTGGCACAGTATCTTGAAAAAACACGAGTCATACACCTGCACGGGGTGTGGGATGGGAAGGATCACCTCTCGATTGAAGAAAACGACCAGGAGACGCTGATCAAAATGGTAAAGACATATCTTCCCGGATTTCACAACGTGGTGACACTGGAGGTTTTTTCTGAAGAGGCGACATTCGGTTCCATCAGGAGGCTGGAAACAATATGGGAAAAATAATTCTGGTCACCGGCGGGGCCAGAAGCGGAAAAAGCTCCTTTACCCTGGAAGAGGCATTGAAGCGTCCGGGGAAACGCGTCTTCATCGCAACGGCACTCCCCCTGGATACGGAGATGGCCGATCGCATACGAAAACACCGGGCAGAGCGGGGAGAAAACTTCACTACTGTTGAGGAACCCCTTGACGTCGGCCCTTGCCTGGCCGGCCTGGCCGAGGATGTGGAAGTGGCGATTGTGGATTGCCTGACCGTATGGCTTGGAAATCTCTTTCACAGATGGAACGGCGACGAAAAGGCCGTCGCTCAGGAAATAGAGAAGCTTTGCCGCGTATTCCCAAACATAAACAGCCAACTCATCCTGGTCACCAACGAGGTGGGATTCGGGATCGTCCCGGAAAACAGGCTTGCCCGTCGGTATAGAGACATGCTCGGGTTCCTGAACAGGAGGATCGCACAGCAGGCTGATACGGTCTATTGCTGTCTCTGCGGAATCCCCGTGCGCATAAAGGGTTGACAGAATTGGGTTGAGCCGGTGAGCCGGTTTGCCCTGGACATGCACATGAAATGCCGCTCTGGACGGAGAGATGATACCTTGTCAGTGATCAGGGTTCGGTTTGTGCCTTGACATGATCAACGCAAATCTGTTATCTGCGTTTGAAGGAATGTTTGGGGCTTCAAGACAGCCGATCGCCTCAAAAAAAGGAAGCGTTTCACCGGTAAACGGAATACGGTGCAAATCCGTAACGCACCCGGCGCTGTAATTGGTGTACCCGGTCTTGGACCATTGGTCGGTCACTGTTGAACAAACGGGAAGGCTGAAAACCGGGATACTCTACCGTAAGTCAGAAGACGTACCGGCGTGATGAGACAACCGGGCTTGATGGTAAAGGGCTCAGGTGAGAACAGGTGTTCTTGCTTGGGCCTTTTCTCGTTATGACGTACGGCTTACGGCTCAGGGCTAGAAGCTTAGGAAAAGGAGGAAGTTTTTGAATGAAACGATTTACAGAAAAGATCCAATCCGCTGCCAACAAGGAGCTTGAAAAGAGGATTGTGGCGCACCTGGATGATCTCACAAAGCCCCGGGGCAGTCTCGGGAGGCTGGAGGAATTCGCCCGCAGATATTGTCTGTGCAGGGGGAGCGCAGATGCCGTTCTTGAAAAGATACGGTTTTTCACCTTTGCGGGAGACCATGGTATCACCGAGGAAAAGATCACCCCCTTTCCCCCTGAGGTCACCCGGCAGATGGTAGCCAATATGGCGGTGGGCGGGGCAGCCGTCAGTGTCATGTGCAGGAATGCCGGCATCGAATATACGGTGGTGGACATGGGCGTAACGTCTGATTTGGATGACATGCCGAACCTCCTGAAAAGAAAAATCGGATACGGGACCAGGAATTTTTCAAAAGGCCCTGCCATGACGGATGCAGAAACCCTGCAAGCGATTCGATACGGATTTGATTTGGCGGAACAATCGGGGGCGGACATCCTGGGAATCGGTGAAATGGGGATCGGGAACACTTCATCAGCGTCAGCCATTTACAGCCTGATTCTGGGACTCGATGCGCACACGACGGTCGGGGCGGGAACAGGTTCAACCGGAGAATTCCTGAAACGGAAAACAGAAGCGGTGCAAAGGGGAATTGTGCTCCACGGGGACAAGGCAGGGGATGACCCTCTTGCCATTCTATCCCGTGTCGGGGGATACGAGATCGCAGGGATGAGCGGCATGATCCTGGGTGCGGCCGCGAACAGGGTCCCGGTAGCAATAGACGGCTTTATTGCATCGGCGGCCGCCTTGATAGCCATGAGGCTGGAAAAAAATACCCGGGAGTATATGTTTTTCTCCCACGCGTCCGCGGAAAAATTTCACCGGGATTTTCTCGAAAAAGAAGGCATACGGCCCATCCTCTCCCTGGACATGAGATTGGGCGAAGGCACGGGGGCCGTGCTGGCCCTCGAGATTATCAAACAATCAATGGCGTGCTATGCACAAATGGCGACGTTCAGTTCCGCGGGAGTCGCAAATAAGGAGTGAATCTCATGCTTGGACCTTTTGTCACAGCTTTCCGGACCCTTACCCTACTCCCGGTCCCGGGGAAAGAAACCCATGCATTTCCCCTGTCTATTATCGGGTTCCCCCTCGTGGGCCTTTTCCTGGGAGCAATTGTCTGGACATTCTTCCAAGGCATACGGTTGTGGGACGTCCAGATGATCCCCCTACTGGTCGTTTCAGCCCTTGCCACGGAATCGCTTCTTACCGGTGCCCTCCATCTGGATGGTTTGGGCGATTGTGCCGACGCCTTTCCGGGAAAAAGAAACCGGCAGCAGATCCTCCATATCCTCAAAGATTCCCGGATGGGGACCTTCGGTGTTTGTGCGGTCGTATTCGATCTCCTGTTTAAATATGTGCTCTGGGGAATCCTCTTTCAACACACGCGGATCATGACTATTGTCATAAGCCTGATCCTTTCAAGGACCATGCAGGGATGCTGCCTCGTCATGGTCCCGAACGCGAGAGAGGAAGGAATTGCCTCAGCCTTTGCCGGAAACCATTCTCCCCGCTATAAACTCCTGATGATCGTGATTTTGGCCGTTGTCAGCGCCTTTTCCATCATTTTCTCCGCAAGCTGGATTGCCGGTGCTGCTTCCTTGCTGTCGGCCGCCTTTGTCACTCTTCTCTGGGTACGCTATTGCAGAAAAAAGATAGGCGGGATCACTGGAGACTGTCTGGGGGCTCTGAACGAGTTCGTGGAGGTGGCCGTCCTGCTTTCCGCTGGAATCCTGCCTACTTCCTGATTGTGTATGTTCGCAATTCTGATAATGGAATCCCTCCCGGCTCATGATTTGTATTAAAAAATCCTCTACCACAGAGACACGGAGGACACAGAGTAAACACCTTTTCACTTGCCGGGAGATACCGGCAAGTGAAAAGGCTCAGTTCTGCCCGTGGCAGTGGCAACGTCCTTTTTGCCCATCGCCGTCTCCCGATGGGCAAAAAAAAGAAAGCCCTCTGTGGCCCCGTGGTGAACCCGGTTTGCGCCAAAGCAATTTCTTGTTGACTTTGCACTCCATATTTGCTTAATAAATGCCATGTTCAGGTGCTCGTGAAGCGTAAGAGGGAACCCCGTGAAAGTCGGGGACGGGCCCGCCGCTGTAACCCTTCCCTTTTCTTGCTGTTCCGAGAGAAAAGGGAACCTTTCCGGCAATTGGTGCCACTGTCAATAAGAGCTCATAATTCATAGCTGACAGCCCATAGTCACGCGGTATTCATTATGGGCCGGCTGCCTGAGGTTTGAGCGAATCGATGGGAAGGCCGTCAGAAAGGAAGGGAAGTCAGAAGACCTGCCTGAACAACGAAGGACCTCCTCGTGGACAGGAGAGCATCCTTGATCTCGCGGATAAAAAAGGGATATCCCCGGATCGTTTTTCGGTCCGGGGATTTTTTGTCTCCGGGCTTCATCTCTTCACCGTTCAAGAAAGGAGACAGTCAAATGCAGGACATCATGAGACCAAAAAGGATATTGGTATTTGCGGGAGTACTTGCCATGTTCATGGGATTCCCTTTCCCGGGGTACGCAGTGGATGAGCAACCTACCCGTGATGAAGAAGTCACTATGCAAGAGGTGGTGGTGACCGGGACGAGGACGGAGGAAGAAATCAGGGAAGTACCGGCGAATGTAACGGTGATAACCAGGCAGGATATCGAAAAGTCCAACGCCAAGAACGTGCCTGACCTCCTGCGGAGCCAGGAAGGGATCGTTGTTCGAGACTGGCTCGGAAACGGGAAGACCGTTGATGTGGATGTCCGTGGATTCGGAGAAACCGCTTCTTCCAATACCCTCGTGCTGGTGGATGGCAGACGAGTGAATGCCATTGATCTCAGCGGCGTGGACTGGACCCAGATTCCTCTGGGACAAATTGAGCGCATTGAGATTGTTCGGGGCGCGGGCAGTGTTCTATATGGGGACAATGCCGTCGGCGGGGTGATCAATATCATCACGAAGACACCCGGGAAGAAGCCGCAGGCCAGTGTCGGGGTCACGCTCGGGAGCTATGACCGCAATAAGGAAAGTGTCTCATTATCGGGGGGACGGGGAAAAGTAGCAGCATCCATCTATGCCAGCTATGATGCAACGAATGGGTATCGGGAAAACAACGGATTTCGGGCCAAGGACCTTGACGCAAAAATTGTATTGGATCCCACTGAGGCACTTCGTTTCAACCTGAGCGGAGGGTACCATTCAGATGAGTACGGCCTTCCGGGAGCGCTTACAAAGGCCGAAGCCGAACAAGATCGACGGGCTACTGACTTTCCTCTGGATAATGCCAATACCACCGACAAATATGTGAACCTCGGGACAGACCTGGATCTGGCGCTCTTCGGCCGCGTTGTAGCCGATATTTCCTACAGGAAGCGCGACAGCGAAACCAACTGGGTGAGCTGGCTGTGGTCCACTGATACGGAGACAAAGACAGGAGGATTCACTCCCCACTATATCTGGGAGGGCGCATTCGCGGGGCACAAAAACACTCTTGTGGCAGGAGTGGATCTCTACTGGACAGACATGGATATCCTGACATCCGCGGAAAGGATTCAAAAGGATTCACAGGGATATTATTTCAATAATGCGTTTTCTCTCCTTCAAAACCTGATCCTTTCTGTGGGGGCAAGACATGAACGGGTGGAATATACATTTGACACGACCGCTGCTGATGTAAAACCGGTTTACCGGAAAGAAGCGTACAGCGCGGGGCTTACGTATACATATCAGGGGAAATCCTCTCTGTTTCTGCGGGCGGACAAGAGCTTCCGGTTTCCCCTCACTGATGAGCTGTTCAGCTCATTTACCGGCCTGAACCAGAATCTTAAACCACAGGCAGGAAAGAATTATGAAGCCGGGATACGGCATTACCTCGGCAAGAAGATGTGCCTGAACGCAACGCTCTACCGAGCTGCGTTTGACAACGAAATTTTCTACAACCCTCTGACATTCACGAATGAAAACCATCCCGAGACCCTTCACAGGGGAATTGAAGTGGGGGCAAGAGCGGAGCCGTGCCGGTTCTTCACCTGCTACGCGAATTACACCTATGAAAAAGCAACCTTTGAAAAAGAACCGTTTGACGGAAACAATATTCCTGCCGTTCCCAAAAACAGGGCGAACATCGGTTTAAACATCCATGACTTCATCCCTGGACTCATCCTGACGGCTCAATACAATTATGTGGGCTCAAGTTACGCCATCAGCGACCAGGCCAACCAGTATGAAAAGCTGGATTCCTACTACACCCTTGATTCCAGGATTACCTACCAGTGGAAAACTCTTGAAGCATTTTTCGGGGTGAACAACATTACCGACGAGAAATATTCTCAGTACGGGGTTATCGGCGGCTTTCCGGCCGGGCTCTATCTCTATCCCGCCCAGGAGAGAAACTGGGTAGCAGGACTCACCATGCGCTTTTAGGAGTGTCCAGGGGCCGTCTCCCATATTTGACGAAGCGGGGCCGGCCCCCACACTCCATATCATGGTTGCCTTTTGCAGGCCTTTTCCGTATGCTCTTCAGTGGCCCGATCGAGTCTTTCTCTAGAAAAGCCTCCTGCACTCCGGACCCATTTCCCTTTTTTTGAGGAGCTCTGCCCCATGCCGCTTATTGAATACAGCATCGAAAATCGTGTTGCGGTCGCCATGCTCAATGCTGGTGAGAACCGTTTTAATCCGCCGTTTTTGCAGGCTTTCCTATCTGTGCTTGATGAAATGGAAGAAAAGACCGACGCCAATGCCCTTGTGGTGACTTCTTCCCATGAAAAAATCTTCAGTAACGGCATCGACCTAGAGTGGCTTCTGCCCTTCATCCAGAAGGGGGACGGGGAAACCGCCAAGGGCTTTTTCTATCTCATGAACCGGCTCTTCAAGCGGCTGCTCCTCTATCCCATGCCCACCATAGCCGCCATCTCGGGGCATGCATTTGCGGGCGGGGCGATCATGACCTGCGCCTTCGATTTCCGCTTCATGCGTTCGGATCGCGGGTTTTTCTGTTTTCCGGAGGTGGACCTCGGGATCCCGTTTCTTCCCGGCATGATTGCCCTCATTCAGAAGGCGATCCCAAGGCAGACATTCCAGGAGTTTCAGCTCACCGGCAAGCGGGCTACGGCCGAGGAATGCGAAGCACGCGGTATCGTGCTCAAGGCATGCCAGCGGGACGACCTGATGCATGTGGCGACGGAATTTGCAAAAGGCCTGAACAAGCGCAGGGAGATCGTTGCGGAAATGAAACGCCGTATGCACGGAGATATCGCCCGGATCATAGACGAAGAAGACCCACCGGTGATCGAATCCGGTACTTTTTCCGTCTGAAAAAGCGGCGAGTTTACCGCAATTACCGTGAACCGAGCATTTTTTCCGGGACGCACAGAAATATTTCAAACAGGTGCATTATACCCCATTGATCTCAGTGTCGCGATATTCCTCAGATGATCTTCAAGGTCAGTATGCGTTGGCCATCTCTGTGGATCGTAGGCATTTTGCTCAAAGATGCGTCGAATTTCACCCGTTGTCAATCGCTGCAGCCTGGCATCCTGGGTCGGCAAGCCCCTTGCGTGCCGGGCGTCCAGTTTTTCATAGCGCCTTCTGAGTTGCGATTTCTGAACATCACTGAGTTGTACCATGTTTTCCTCCTCTCTCTTTACCGGAATCTTTTCATTTTTCCAGCCAAATTTCTCACACTGTTCTCACTGTTAGTCTTCCCACGCTTCGATCCGGCCCCAACGGGATGACGGAGCATCCGCGGCCTCTGCCCGTGTCAAAAATTCATAAGGCGCCTTTCATAAACGACCAGCGGATCGTAGCCGAAGATGGCATTCAGGTGATGCAGGAAGGCATGACTTCCTTCTCGACGCCACTTCTCCTGGATGACCTCGTTCACCTTCCGATACCCCTCAAGCAAGGCATCAGGATTTGAGGAATCCCTTTCCTTCAGAGTCTCCTTCGAGACCTCGTCAATCAAGTTCAGCCACATTCGGCTCACGCCCATAATATAGAAAGGCCAAGTCCTCTTAATTTCGGGAGACCAACTGCGGTCACTTGTGGCCCCCAGGTCCGGCCGCAGGATCACGGCTATATCATCGTACCTCGTATCAACGATCACGTGCGCAGCAATCAGTTTCTCGAGAAGATCGTTTGCCTGGATGGCGCGGTAAATCTGTTGCGCCCTTTCTCTGGAGGCGTAGAAGATAAAGCTGAATTGATGCCCGCTTTGATCCCGTGCCGCACGACGATGGAATCGCCAGAGAGAGATTTCCTTTTCATATTGATCGAGCACTGGAGAGAAGACCTTGTGGGCCAGGAATACGTCCACATACCACGCGGGTTCTTCGTCGGGCGGCCAATCCATGTGAAATCGGGCATACCACCACCCCTTTTCGGCACCTACCGCCTTTTGTCCAGCCGGTAAGGGTTTAATCGGTGTGACCTTGCCAACCGACACACAACCGGAAACCGCAAGCACAATCAGCAATCCCATCAACCAGAACACGCGCCTTCTGTTTCGCAAGCCGGGCCTCCCTCCAATTAATCCATAATCCTATCCAAGCCTCTGACGAGGCCTACATGGTCTTTCACCTTACGCACTGCCAGGAGCGTGCCGTGTATATACGGCCCTGCTCCGCTTCCGGCATCGTGGCGAAGGGTCAGGCGCTCATCATCTGCTCCGAGGATTGCTTCGACACTCACCACGTAACCGGGAAGACGAATAGAATGAATCTGGCTTCCATCCAGGGTGAGTCCCCGGCTTTCCTTCTCGCCAATTGTCTCCTCAATCGGACGGGTGACCTCAGGTCTTCTGATCTCTGAGAGGCGGAACGCCAGTTCACGCGCTGTACCGCTCGGCGCATCCTCTTTGGCATCTGAAGCGTAATCAATGATCTCCCACTGGGATACGTACTTCGCCGCTTCACAGGCAAACCGCTGCAGCAGCACGGCGGTAATAGCAAAATTTCCGGCAGCTATCACTCCCACCTTGTTATCCATGGCGGCCTGGTTGATTTCAGCAAAATCCTCAGATGTCAGGCCGGAAGAACCGATGACAACATGCACGCCCATTCTTATTGCCGTCATCACATTGCTTTTTACCACATCAGCCTTAGTGTAATCAATCAACACGTCGGTTGGTGCAGCGAGAGCCTTTGCGACCGATCCGCTGACCGTCACATCGGAGGGTATCTCTCCAATCGCGGCTTTCAGGCTTTGACCTTCGTACCTGCGTGAGACAGCACCCACAAGCCGCAGATCTTCAGCGTCAGACACTGCCCTGCACAGGGGTTTGCCGACCCATCCGGTAGCACCCGCAATACACACCTTCAGTCCCACAGGTTCAAAACCTCCCAAAATCCAAATTCACACGTCCACATCCGCTCGCGGCGCTGACCGGCGGGCACGATGGGTGGCCCAGGTCAGCCTGACGAGGTAAAGGTCAAAAAACGCTTTACACCATATTTCAGTGTATCACACGACCGTTATGCAGTACATCTCCTGGATGCCAACACAGCAGTAAATGCCTCAATGAATCCGTCAAATTCCGCTTCAGTCAATATAAGCGGCGGATCGATTCGAAATGCGGTTCCTCTATTTCCCAGGATGTATCCGCGGCTAATAAGATCACCATAGATTTCATCGGTTACATCTTCGCTCACCAAGTCCATGGCGAACATCATTCCCCTTCCCCTGACGGCAAGGACAATCTCGTGATCTACGAGGGATTCGAGTTGGGACAGGAACGCGGGGCCTTTTTGCCCTGCTTTTGTGATCAGATCGTTATCTTCAATCTCCCGTATGACCTCCCGCACAACCGCGGCACCCAGTGGATCATTCTGATGAGACTGGGCATACTTGAACGGTTTCATTTCCAACTCGCTCACCGTGGCCGCGTTGATTGCCGCAACACTGACCGGATATCCGTTTCCAATTCCTTTCCCGATGGCTATCAAATCGGGTTCGATATCATAGTGTTGATATCCAAACCATTTTCCGGTCCGGCCAACTCCTGTTGTCACTTCGTTTGCGATTATCTTCCCGTTATTATGCCGGATGATTTTGATTATGTTCTGAATCAGCGCCTTTGGCGGAAACCTGACAAAACCTGATGAACTTCCCGGTTCAAATACAAAATCCGATATATCATCCGGGATGCCCTGCAATGCTTCACAGGAAGAATCGCAACGCTCGTTTTGTCTGCACGCCGTACACTTCTCCCAATTAAAGATATACCAACCTTTGGTTCTGTCGGTCACCGAAGCGTATGCGCCAAGATATGAATCATGAAGGGTCATGGACATTTTCTTCCCGGAAAGATGCTTTGATATCTGTCTTGATATTTCTATAGCCTCGCTGCCGGAACAGAGAAAAACGCATTTCCCGTTACTGAAATCCGTAATATCCAGAATTGATTTTGATGATTCTTCAAGTATCTGATTGGAATAGCAAAATCCAGCGTGCGTTAAGGAGTCGATTTGCTTGGTGATGGTTCTGTTAATCTGCGTGTTTTTGTGCCCGATGGAAATGCACCAAACTCCCGATTCCAGGTCCATAAACCGCTTACCTGCAGCATCAAACAGATACACTCCCTGACTGTCAACGATATTTGGGAGCTTCAATTCATGTCCGGTGCAGGTATATACATATTCCATAATTCCGCCTCATGACATTCGACTGGTTTATTTCATGATGGCACAAAATGTATTTCCTGGTGGCGAGGGGTATGGCAGCTCAGGTTTTTTATATTACCAAAAAAACAAGGATATAGCCATACTGTAAAGACAAAGATCCGTCCGTCTCCCCACTTTTTCATGACAGCACGGAGAGAAGCGATTTCCATATCCCTCATTGACAGCCGGAAATTCAGTATTAAAGTAAATAATAAAATACTTAAATAGGTGTAGCCATGCTCAGAAAAAATGTCGGTACGGTTTCTCAAGTGCTCAAATCAATTTCACACCCTCTGCGGCTGAAAATCCTGTGCCTGCTCCAGGACCGGGAGCTGTCCGTGGGGGAGTTGCATTCGGAGCTTCGGACAACCACCGCCAACATTTCTCAGCATCTGGCGCTGCTCCGGCAGCAGGGAATTGTCAAATCACGCAAGGATTCGAACTTTATATACAATTCCATTACGGACCAGCGCGTGATCAAATTGATCGACACCCTGCAGGATTTGTTCTGCTGACGTGCGTGAATGCGCATGCAGCTGCTTTTGGGCGAAGAAATGCGTCAAAAGTTAAAGGAGGTTCGTCATGTTGTATATAAATGATTGGGTGCATATAATCGCGGGAATTCTTATCCTCGGCAGTCTTGCCCTGGGTCTCTGGGTGAGTCCGTACTGGTACTTGTTTACGGCCTTTGTGGGCGCCAATTTGTTTCAGTACGGCGTTTCGAAAGTCTGTCCCATGGCGGTTATTTTAAGAAAGATCGGGGTTCGTGACCCCTGTTGAGCGGCGATGCTGCCGCCTTGTTTCGGCCCACACCGGGCCGGACTTCATCAAGGCTGCGAGCTGTCATCATTCAATAATCGCCGATATGAAAGCTGGGGTCTTTTTCCGAAGCCAGGGGTAAATAGATATCCTTAACGTGGATTGAGCACCCCCGCTGTATCCGAGTGCAGCGCCTTGGACCGAGTCAATAGTAATGCGACTGCGGCTGCCGCAAAGCCGGCTACGTGTACCAAAGGAAGGACGCGAAACCGAATGTCGGCTGCCGCCGAGAAGATGGGGGTTCCCGTGACGGCTTCAGTCATGATTTTCAGGCCCACCAATACAAGGATAGCGAACCAGAAGATTCGATTTCTGTTTTACGCCTTTATTTCACAGAGACAAAGATATGCAACCGCTCCGGTTGCCAATCCTGAGAGCCCCCCGTAGCGCCCTATTTCCGGTCACAGTCCGCATCTTTCCCTACCAGCTTCCGGAAGCGCCGCCTCCGCCCGATGATCCTCCCCCGCCTGAAAAACTGGAGCCGGAACTCCAGGACGTGCCTGAACTGCCCGACGACATCCTGAAACCGCCGATAGAGGCCCTTCCCTTGATGCGTAGATTCTTCCTGGCTTTTTTGTACCAGTTGGTATTTCTAAAAATCAATTTTGCGATAGGGAAAACAATTACATAGGTGACAAGACAGGTAAGTGCGGTGTCGCTCCCCAAAACCATAAGCGGGAACGCGGCCCAGAATGGAATAAGAAAAAAATACAGAAACCAGCCTAGACCTGGTGTGAGAATACCGATCACAGTGAACAGTCCGATTATGCCGAAGATAAAGGCGCCCAGAAGAATGCGTTCTGTAATCGGAAGATCAGGCCCCTGTAATTTCAAACCGTGCGACTTCCCTGATGAACTGATTTTTCTTACCGTTTCAGGAAGTTTACCGCCATCCAGTACATTCACTACCGCCCGGACTCCATCGGTGATTCCGCCGTCATAGTCTCCATTCTTGAACCTGGGAGTCATGACGGACCGAATGATCTGGCCTGCCATCCCGTCCGTGAGTATTCCCTCAAGCCCATACCCCACTTCAATGCGCATACGCCGGTCATTGGGAACAACCACAATTAGAATACCATTGTCCTTGCCTTTCTGGCCAAGCTTCCATGCTTCGAAAACGTCAGCTGCGTATTCTTCAATGCTCTCTCCGTTAATCGTGGGAACGGTGAGAATGGCGATCTGGTTGCCTGTGCGATCTTCGTGCGCCTTCAGACTTTCCGTGAGTGCCTGGCGTGTTGTCTCAGAAAAGGTTTGTGCGTTATCGGTTACCCGGCCAGTCAGATAGGGAATATCCGCTGCTGAAACAATAGAACTCGACAGAACCAGGAACAGCAGCAAAAAGACAATTGATGTTTTCTTCATATGCCCTTCTCCTCGATAATTTCATCGGATAGCTCGTTTTTGCCTTTTCCCTGAACGTTCGGTTCCAACGTGTGGGAAAGCTGTTCCAGGCCGGATTCAAAAGCCCCGCTGATCTCGTTCCGCTTCAGGAACCGGGTCATTGCCGTGATTATGCTTTGCATGGCGTCGTTTGGTAATCGATCGCGCAGCCCTTTGTCTGGAAGAATAACGATCTTCCGCTCGAAAAGACTGACCAGCACAAGGATACCCGTCCGGTTTCCGGTGGCGAACAACTCCCTGGATAAAAACAGGGATTCCGCATATTGCCGTACTTCCACGTCGGCGCGAAAGGAGGAAAGAAATCGCTTTGCAAATCCTGGAATAAGCGCGGTCAGAAGCGCGAAAACAGCGCCGCCGCCAAGAATTCCCGCTACTGCACTGAGCACGGTAACCTTTGGGTACCAGCCGTAAGATGACAAATCCACAATAAAAACCAACAGGCCGGTAATGGATGCACCCAACGCGAAGGCTTTCCAGGGCAGTTCCGCATAGCTGTCGCTGCGTTGGATGACAGCCAGAACAATTTGTGTATTCGTGCGTTTTTCCACATCGGCTATGAGTCCGTCAAGTCTGTTGCGGTCATGATCGGATAAAGTCTGCTTCATTTCGTTCTGTCCCCATAAAAGGTTGTCATCTATGACGCACTCGCCCCCGGCATTTCGAGAGGAACGAGACAAATAGAAATCCTATTACAACACGCTCAGGCTTGACTCGCCGGTTGTGAGGCACGACTGTACCTCCCAGGATTATCAGAACCTTTACGGCCTGCAGATCTTACAGGGTCTGTATCCTGCTTCGATTGCCTCATCCCTGGAAGAGAACTCGGCAGTACATTT
>CAZWEV010000078.1:0-16635 GCA_964633015.1 uncultured Desulfobacteraceae bacterium
CGCGAGGTGAAACACCTCTTCGGTCAGCCTCCTTGAGAATCCAGGCTATGCGTTTGCCCACGTGTTGATCAATGAAAGCATCAATCCGCGATCTCTCCACGGAAGCAAACTCCATGGTGCCGCCCAGGACCCCACCGCAGTTGGTGACGAAATCAGGCAGACACAACACACCGCGTTCAGACAGGACGCGTTCCGCCGCGGTTGTGACGGGGTTGTTTGCTCCCGGACAGATAACCCGTGCCTCGATCTTTCCCGCGTTGTCCAGATGCACGCTGTTATGCCGGGCACAAGGACAGAGGAGGTCCACCGGCAATTCAAGTAATGCCGAGCGGGGAAGTGCTTTTGCTCCCCGGTAGGTTTCAACCACCCTGCTGCCGTCTCGAGCGCTGCGGTCTGTGAGCTGTTTCACATCCAGTCCGAGCGGATCATAAATTGCCCCTTGAGACGTGGAAATTGCCACCACCCTGACCTTCATTCCGGCCAGGAGTTCTGCAAGGGCGCCTCCCACCTTGCCGAAGCCTTCAATCGCCGCGGTGCATCCCTGAAGGCTCAGTGCAAGGTGGCCGGCCGCCTGCAGTACCCCTGCCAACACCGTCCGCGCCGTGTAATAACCAGAATGATTTTCGCGCAGCTCTCTCCGTTTGATCGGAAAACCGACGGAATGAAGCAGATACCGGATGTCGGCATTATCGGTCCCCATGTCTGCCCCCGGCGCATAGGTATGGGTTTTCAGCAATGGTTCTATAGCGCCGGCAAAATCCTTGAGCAGGCGCCACCGGAGCGACCTGGGGGATGCCGGATCTCCCCGGACCCCTGCCTTGGCCCCTCCCTGGGGTAATCCAAGAAATCCGTATTTCAATGTCATGGAGCGTGCCAGGCCGCTCATTTCCTCTCTGTCTACGTCCGGGAGCATACGCAGACCGCCGCATGAACGCCCTGCAACCATCGAATCGATCACCACATATCCCGACACCTCAGCGCCCTGGCTCACCACATAGATCCGTTGACCATTACTCAGTTCCAGGCGTGTTTCCATAAAAGTGCGTTTCAGTGACTCTCAAAGAATTCTTCTCAGTGATGGGAATTTATCCGGGGGAAAAAATATATGCCGGAACCATTCTGTATGGTCCAAACTCTATAGGTGAAGAAGTCTCTTAAGTCAATAATGAAATCCCCCATCATCCCGAAGATTCCGTATACTTCACGCTTTCCGCTGTCTTTCAGGACCGACGAACTTTGAAGACCTCTGACCCGAATGCCATGTACAGAGGAGCGATCCCGTCCAGTGCGAAGACCGGAATCGCCTTTTCCATTGAAAATATTCGCTAATCGTGTATGGTTGCACCTGATTCAATATGCGGGTGCAATTACATGAATAACTCCACTGGACATGCCGGGAGACACATGCTGGACGGAACACTCCGCGTGTTCGTGGCCGAAGCCCTTATCTTGCCCACCGGCCTGCTCACGGTCATTTTCCTGACCCGGCGCCTGGGTCCGGACGGGTACGGGCTGTTCACGTTGTCCGCCGCAATTGTCACCTGGATTGAAACCGGCATTTCGGCGCTTTTCTCCCGCGCCAGCATAAAGTTCATCAGTGAAACCCCTGACTGGGGGCCGGTCGGGACCACAGTGCTCAGGCTTTATTTGGCCGCGAGCTGCATTGCGGGACTGATCCTGTTCTTCATGGCGGGACCTGCCGCCGACCTTCTAAACGCACCTTTTCTGCGTGATGCTCTGCGCCTGTTCGCCATTGATATCCCGCTCTTCTGCCTTTCCAGGGCATACCGGAACATCCTTACCGGCTTTGGTAAATACAGGCAGCGCGCCGTTGTGGGCATGGGAAGATGGCTGAGCAGGCTTGCCCTTATCATCTTGCTCGTGGAGATAGGCTTCTCGGTATCCGGCGCCATCATGGGATCAATCGGTGCATCGCTCCTGGAACTCTGTATCAGCCGTCTCTACATCCAGCCTTCTCTTTCCAACCCGTCACCTTTCCCCGTCAAGAAACTCATGACCTATGCCCTCCCGCTTTCTCTCTTCGCCCTGAGTACGCTTTTTCTGAACAAGATAGATCTGGTCCTCCTCAAGATACTGGGCGGCACGATCTCCCAGGCCGGCATCTACGCGGCGGCGGTCAACCTTGCCGTGGTTCCCGGCATTTTTTCTCTCTCCTTCTCTCCACTCCTTCTCTCAACGCTTGGCCATCTCCTGGCATCAGGGCAGGAGGATGCCGCCAGAAAACTGGGCAGGGATTCCCTTCGCGGGGTACTCTGGCTTCTCCCGTTTGCAGGCATGACCGCAGGGGCCGCGTCTGAGATCGTTGTTGCGATCTTCGGAAAGGCGTATTTCTCCGGTGCTCCCCTTCTGGCCCTGCTGATTTTTTCGGCGCTGGCCTGGCTGATAATCTCCGTCTGTACCGCAATCCTTACGGCGTGCGGCAAACCCCACTGGCCTGTGCTGCTCATCGCCCCGGTGGTACCGCTCGCCTTTGTCGGCCACCTGCTGCTCATTCCCAGACTGGGGCCCCTGGGAGCATCGATGGTCACCACGTTCACCTCATTGACCGGCGCTCTTGCAGCTTTGTGGGCCGTTTTCAGAGTCTGGAGGATTTTTCCCCCGGCGGTCACCTTCCTCAGGAGTCTTCTGATTTGCGGTCTCGCCTTTCTGATCGCTCAATTCTGGCCCGCATCTTCATTGTTTCTCCTGATAAAAATTCCCGCTATTATGCTGGCGATCATCGTATCTTTCCTGATCTCCGGTGAATTGAGCCGCGACGAATTCGCTTTTGCGAAATCATTGATGACCCTTGGAAAGAGATCTGTCGAGGACAGGAACCAATGAAGAACGTGAAAAGAAATACCCGTAAAACGTATTCCGATGACGAAAGGATTCGCTCTTTTATGCAACGCTATCGCAATGAACTCCTCGTGTGTCTCTTCTTGATCCTGGTAACCCTGGCCGTATTTCTGCAGATCCGAAACCACGACTTCATCACCTACGATGATCCTGCCTATGTGACGAGAAATCATGAAGTGCAGGCCGGATGGACATGGAAGAGTGTCGTCTGGGCCTTCACCGACAAGGTTCAGGGACACTGGCACCCCGTCACCCTGCTCTCACACATGACCGACTGCCAGCTTTTCGGGCTGCACCCAGCCGGTCACCACCTGAGCAGTCTTATTTTTCACATCATCGACACTCTTTTGCTGTTCCTCGCTCTGAGACTCATGACAGGGGCACTCATGAGAAGTGCTTTTGTCGCAGCCCTTTTTGCCCTCCACCCCCTCCATGTGGAAACGGTGGCCTGGGTGGCAGACCGCAAGGACCTGCTTGCCGCATTGTTCTGGCTGCTCGGCATCATCGCTTACGCGTATTACTGCACACGCTCCGGACTGGTGAAATATGCCCTTGTGCTCTCCGTATTTGCTTTGGGGTTGATGTCGAAAGCCACCGTTGTCACCCTGCCCGTCATTTTTCTCCTCCTCGACTACTGGCCCCTCAATCGCCTGAGAGGAACCAGCGAAAATAAAGAGGACCGCGAGGAAAAGCACCATCCGGTCCTTTTTCCACAAGGAGAAAAATCCATCGCCGGCCTTGTTCTCGAAAAGCTACCCCTTTTCATTGTTGCAGCGGCATTTACGCTGATAACCACCTGGGTCATGCAGACCGCGGTCACCAGAGAATTTACTGCCCCGAGAATCATGGCCTCCGCAAACAATATTTCCCAGGCCCTGGTCTTTTATGTGACCTATATTGCCAAAATGTTCTGGCCTGTTCATCTTGCCCTGCCGTATCCCCATCCGGGACACGTGCCGGGATGGCAAGCGGGGGGGGCCGGACTTGTTCTCCTGGTTATTTCACTGGTTTTTTTCTGGAAGGGACGCCGTTACCCCTATCTTCCGGTGGGGTGGCTCTGGTATCTTATAACACTCGCTCCTGTTATCGGCATCGCGAAATTCGGCCCCCATGAACTGGCCGACCGCTACACCTACATTCCTCTCATCGGGCTTTTCATCATCATATCGTGGGCCGTCCCTGATCTTGTGAAAAAATTACCCCACAAGAATGTCTTCATCGGCGTTGCAGGGGGCGTCATACTGGCTGTATTGATGGCGTGTTCCTGGGTCCAGACCGGTTACTGGAAAGACAATATTTCTCTTTTTCGGCACACGATCAGCGTTACTGCCAACAACTTTCAAGCGGAAAACGATCTCGGTGTCACCCTGAGACACCGGGGAGAACTCGATGAGGCCATCGAGCATTTGCGGAGAGCGGTCCGGATAAACCCTGACATGGTTCGGTCACAATACAACCTCGGGCTTGCCCTGGCGCAAAAAGGCGATCTCTTTGACGCCGCCCTGCACCTTTCAAAGGCTGTAGAGATCATGCCCAACAATATAAAAGCTCACCATAACCTGGGGACCACACTGGCACGTATGGGAAACCTTGACGGGGCCATTGCGCAGTTTAGAAAGGCCTTGGAAATCGACCCGGATTACGCCGAGGCGCACAATCAACTGGGAGCCGCATTGGGCGCTCAGGGCAAACTGGATGAGGCAATTGCCCAGTTCAAAGAGGCCCTCCGCATCAGACCCGACTACAAAAAAGCAGAGGCAAACCTCCGGCACGCCCTGGCACTCAAAAGAAGGTCCCAAACACCGTGACAAAACCACGTCCCCCGCTGCTCAGTCGGAAATACGTTCGGGGCCGGAGCTTTTCGGCCTGATACGGCTGATGAAAGAGTAAAGGATGGGAAGGGTGATGAGGGTGAGCACGGTAGAGACCACAAGCCCCCCGATAATGGTGAGCGCCAGGGGGGACCACAGATTTGCCCCCTCGCTTCTGTCCAGGGCCATGGGCAGAAGAGCGAGTACGGTCGTTGCGGAGGTCATAAGGATGGGCCTCAGGCGGCTCTCTCCTCCCCTGACAATGGCCCGCCACTTTCCCATTCCGCGTGACCTGAGTATATTGATATAGTCCAGGAGCACAACGCCGTTGTTGACGACGATCCCGGCCAGGGTAATTGCTCCCACGTACACGGGTATACTGATGGACTTGCCGAAGAGAACGAGGACGGCAAGGGACCCGACCGCCGCCATCGGCACGGAAAACATGACAGTCAGCGGCAGCACCAACGATTCAAAAAGAGACGCGAGAATCATATACACAAGAAGGACGGCCAGGCCGAAAGCGAAAAGCATCTCTTTCTCGCTTTTTTTCATTTCCCGGTAATTTTCCCCGAATTCGTAGCTGTATCCATCCGGAAAACTGATACTCTTCAGCTGCTCTTCCACCCGGTTTGCCATATTGGCCAGATCCGATCCGCCGATTTCAGCGCTGATTTCAATCATGCGATGCCGGTCTGTCCGATGGATCTCCGCCACACCCCGGGTAAGATTGAAATCGCACACTTCACGCAGGGAGATAAAAACCTTCTGTCCGGAAGGAGTTTGCACGGGTATGGTCATATTCCTCAAAAGAGACAAATCGGCCACGTCCCTCCTGCGCGAACGCACCCTGAGATCAACCTCCTTCCCCTTATCAATATATTCCGTGGCAATCGGCCCCGTTATACTGGAGCGCACGGCCAGGGCAATCTGTTTGGCGCTCAGGCCGTACAGGGCGGCCTTGTCATGCAGTACCCTGATCTGCATCTCCGGTTCCGGATTTGTCTGGTGGATTACCACATCCGTGATCCCTGGGATCGCATCCATCCGCTTCTTGACTTGAAAAGCCAGCGCCGTCAGCCTGTTCTGGTCGTGGCCGTTGACTGCCATCACAATCTTGTTGCCGGTGGAACCGCGGCGCTCAATATCAAAATGGATATCCGCCTCGGGGAAAGAAGGGAGTCTCTGTCGGAGGGCCTCCACAAAATCCCTGGTGGAGATATCTCTCTCTTCCCGCGGCGCCAATCGGACCCTGAGGCGCGCGATTTCTGCGCTCACCTCTGTGGAAACATCTTTCACGCCCGGCGTGTGCAAGAGGAAGCGCTCTATCTTTCCGGCATCCGCGTCCGTCACCCGGAGCCGGGTCCCGGGAGGGGTCCTCACCACCATGGTGAACTCACCTCGATCCACCTGGCCCAGCGGACGAAAGCCGATTTTCGGAATGAGGAGGAGGCTGGCGGCAAAAACAACGACGCCCCCCGTTATAATCTTTCCCCGGTGTCTGAGGCCCCTGATCAGGATATGACGGTACCACCGGTAAAATGTTTTCCCCTTTCCGCTCCACCAGAGGGGCCGCAAAGTCAGTCTTGATGAAAGAAGAGGGATAAGGGTCAGTGCAACCGCAAGGGAGGCAAGAAGGGAAAAAGAAACAGTGAAAAAAAGTCCGCTGTAAAACAATCGGATCTGCTGCTGGAGGAATATGACGGGAAGGAATACCGCTATATGCGCAAACGTGGAAATGGTAATCGCCCTGTTCACTTCCCCCGTACCGGCAATGGAGGATTCCGTCATCATGTATCCTTCCTGCCGTTTCCTGAATATATTTTCAATGACGACGATGGCATTGTCCACGAGCATACCCACGCCGAGGGTAAATCCTGAAAGAGAGATGACGTTCAAGGTGACCCCGAACAGGTACATGAGGGCAAAGGTTATCATAATGGACATGGGGATGGACATTCCGATGATCAGGAGGCCCTGGGCATTCCTCAGAAACAGGAAAATAACGGCAAGGGCCAGAATTCCGCCGTATACGGCCTCGTCACGGAGCCGGTTGATGGCCTTTTTCACAAACATGGCCTGATCGTAGACAACGGTGAGGGTCAACGTCTTCCCGAGCTGATCTTTCAATCCCGCCAGTTCATCGTCCAACGCTTTTGATATACTCAGAATATTTGCTCCGCTCTCTTTCTGTACGGAAATCATTATCCGGGGTTCACCCTGGAAACGGATGAGATGCTCTTCATCGCCGAAGGAATCCGTAACCCGGCCAACATCTCCCAGGTGAATAACGGATCCGGCCGCGGTTGTTCCTACCCCGATTCTTCTCATCTGTGAGATATCTCGATATTCCCCTACAACCCGGGTGATCAGCCGATTCGTCCCCCGCTCCACTGAGCCGACCTGAATGTTCAGGTTATTTGCTTTCAAGATATCGGAAATCCTGCTGATTGAAAGGCCGAGGGCACGCAGTCTCCCCCGGTCAACCTCCACAATAATCTCGCGCTTTCTCCCTCCCTTCACGGATACATTTCCAACGCCCTTTATTCTCTCAAGCCTTTTTTCTATCTTATCTTCAACAATCTGCCGCTGCCTGAATGCGGGCAGGTCGCCGTGCACGGAAAGGATCGCCACGGGGGCTTCCGAGGGATTATATTTCCGGATGTGCGGGTTTCTGGCATCCTTTGGGAAAGTGTCGCGAATCAGATTGATTTTATCCCGCACGTCAGCAGCCGCCCAGTCCATGTCAGTCCCCAGATCGAAGGCTATCTGCACCTGCGACAGGCCCTCCGTGGATGTGGATCGCACCTTGTGCACACGGTTCATAATGCTGACCATGGCCTCCACCGGTTTGGTAACCTCGCTCTCTATCTCTTCGGAAGAGTACCCGGGAACGCGGGTTTCAACGGTAATGACCGGGAAATTGACATCCGGCATGAGATCAATGGGAATTGAAATCAGGGAGATAGCACCAATAAGCAGCAGTGCCGCAAACAGCATGGTGGTGGTAATCGGTCTTCGAATGGAGAACGTTGTCGGATTCATCTGGGGTTGTCAGATTTCGAGGTCCCGCCGGCAGTGCCCTTCAAATCTTCGAGCAGGGCATACATGACAGGAACGACAATGAGTGTCATCACGGTTGAGGTGGTCAGGCCGCCGATCACCGTGATGGCCAGGGGGCTCCGTATCTCTGCACCTTTGCCCACTGCAAGGGCAAGCGGAACAAGTCCCAATATGGTGGTCATGGCGGTCATGAGAATGGGACGCAACCGTGCCATGCCCCCTTCCACAATGGCCTCTTCCCGGGCAAGGCCCTTCTTTCGCAGCGTGTTGATATAGTCCACCAGGATAATGGAATTGTTTACGACGATCCCACCCAGCATGATACCGCCGATGTAGACCCCCAGACTGACCGCTTTCCCGGTGACGAGCAGCGCAAGGAAAACTCCCACGGCGGCGAGGGGGACGGAGAGCATAATGATGAACGGGTACAGAAAGGATTCAAAAAGGGACGCCAGGAGCATGTACACCAGCACGATAGAGAGAAGCAGCGCGAAACTCAGCCCGCGAAAGGATTTTCCCATCTCCTTTTCCTGCTCACTCAGGGCAATTTCGTAATCAGGCGGCACAGAAATATCCTTTATCGCCCCCCGTATGCTTTGAAGAGCGTCGCCCTGTTTGATCCCGGAGATATTTGCAGAGATGAGGGAAACTCTGCTCAAACCGCGGCGCTGAATCTGGCGGAGAAGCATGCCCTTGACCAGAACCGCCACCTCACTTAAAGGAATCGCCCCGCCGTTCGGTGTATGGATGAAGATCTTCTGCAGGCCAAGGATACTTCGACGGTCCCCTTTTCGAAGCCGTACCCGGATGTCCACATCCTGGGCCTGATCACGGTACTTGGTAGCCACCTCTCCGTCCATTGCGGTCCTGAGCGTGTCTCCAATCTTCTTCACGTCCAACCCGTAACTTGCCGCTTTTTCCCGGTCAATCGAAATCTGGATCTCCGGCTCTTCCTCGCCCAGACTTGAGGTGACGTCCTTCAATCCCTGGACCGTCTTGAGCCTTTCCACGACCTGGGCACTCAGTCTCCGCAGGGTCTCCGTATCCGGCCCCCTGATCTCCAGCAGTTCCGGAACGCGCTGTTTCTGACGCATGAATTGGGTGACATCCTGGTTGACAATATAGTCCACCTGTATCCCGGAAATTAGGGCTATCTTCGTTCTTACCGCATTCACCACTTCACCGGTGGTGCGCATTCTTTTTTCCCGAAGCACCGCAGTGACCTTTGCCACATTCGACTTCGTTTCCCCGAGCACACTCTCGGCTTTCTCCTTCTTATCATACCCGATATTCACGAAGACGTCTTTGACCTCGGGTTCTGCCGACAGGATTTCTCCCACCTGCAGCGCAGATTCTCCGGTAGACTCCAGCGTGGTGCCCGGGGGAGTGGTCACCTGCAGCACAAAGCTCCCCTGGTCCACCTGCGGGAGAAATTCCCGGCCGATGACCGGAAGCAGGCATACGCTCGATGCAAAAACCACAAAGGTGCCCAGGATAATTTTTTTCTTGTTCGCTATGGAAAGGACAAGCCCTCTCCTGTACACCTTCGCAACAGAACGAAGCGCCCGGTCAGGGAACTGCCAGGGCGGATTCAGGAAAAACTGTCTGTTCCAGGCCCTGAGACTCCATGCCTCCAGCATAGGATTCAAGGCCAGGGCGACAAAAATGGAAATCACCAGTGAGAAAGAGATCGTCAAGGCGAGCTGGGAAAAGAACTTACCGCTTATCCCGTGCACAAACAGGATGGGCACGAACACGACGATATGCGCAAAGGTGGAAGCCAGCACGGGGGTGTACATTTCCTCTGCCCCGGCGATAACTGCCTCAGAGCGGCTGCCTCCTCCCTGCGCATGTCTGTGGATGTTTTCCAGGATGACAATGCCGTTGTCCACCAGCAATCCCACTCCCAGGGCGAGACCGCCCAGGGACATGATATTCAGGCTGATGCCCATGAGATACATGAGCGTGAAGGCCCCCAACACTGAAATGGGGATGGCGGTGGTAATGATCAAGGCGCTGGAAAAACTCCTCAGGAAAAGCAGAAGCACAAGGAAGGCGATAGCCCCTCCTATGATCCCCGCGAGCTCCAGATCGGAGATAGACTCCTGGATGAACGTGGACTGGTCGTATACTATAACCGGGACTACCCGGGGTTCCAGCTTCTTGCGGAGCCGGTCGAGCACACCGCGGACATCCCTGGCTACCTGGACCGTATTACTGTCTGCCTGTTTGAAAATGGAAATGCCCACGCTCTGTGAACCGTTGACCGTGAAAAAACTGGTGCGGTCTTTGAAAGTGTCGCGCACTTGTGCCACATCCCTGAGAAACACGGGAATCTTTGCTCCGGTGGTTGCGATGACCACATCTTCCAGGTCCTTGAGCGATTCGAACTGCCCCATGGTCCTGATGCGGATCTCGTGCTTTCCCTGCTCGATCCGCCCGCCGGGAAAATTGAAGTTGGCCTCTTTCAGCCGTTCAACAATCTTTGAAATGGGAATGCCGTACGCGAAAAGCCTTCCGGAGTCAACGGAAACCAGTATTTCCCTTTCCACAGCCCCGCTGATCCTTGCCAGCGCAACGCCGGGAACCCGTTCCAGTTGCTGTTTGATCTCCTCCGTCGCGATGCGGGTCAGTTCCGGCATCCCGACCTTGCCGGCTATGCCCACGGTCATTATAGGCAGAGAGGTCGGATCGAACTTGATGATCACCGGTGTTTCCATATCCCGGGGAAGGGCGTCGCTGATGCCGTCGATCTTCTCCCGCACGTCGAGGGCGGCTATGTTCATATCGGTCCCCCAGTCAAAATCAAGGGTAACCAGGGAGACTCCTTCTTTTGCGACAGACGCAACCCGGGTCACTCCCTGGACCGTTCCCACAGCCTCTTCAATGGGTTTTGAGATCAATGATTCTATCTCGGGGGGGGCAACATTCTCGTAGGCGGTCATAACGGTAAGCTGGGGATAGTTGAGGCTCGGCAGGAGTTCCACCGGCAGTCTGTTCCAGGAAATCAGCCCGATCAAGGCAACTGCGGCAAATATCATCAATACCGTGACCGGGCGATTGAGGGCAAACCTCGTGAGTTTCATTACCTTTTCATCTCCACAACCCGAACCGGACTCAGGTCCCGGAGTTTTTTCTGTCCCTCCACGACAACCAGTTCACCGGGCTTCACGCCCTTCCGTATCATCGCCAGTTGCTCTTTCTGCAGGCCGATTTCAACGCTCCTCAGAAATGCCACACCTCCCAGAACGACAAAAACCGCGGGACGCCCATTCCCGGTTTTCAACAGGGCCTGACTTGGCACGGCTACGGCATCCTTGAAACTGCTGATAAAAATAGTAGCCCTCGCAAACATGCCGGGCTTCAGCAACAGATGCTCATTGTTCACCCTTATCCTGACCTTGAGCGTCCGGCTGTTTATATTGACAAGGGGACTGATCAGGGACACTTTTCCTCGGAACGTGCGTCCCGGATAGGCATCCGCTACCACGGCTGCGCCCTCGCCTCCCTTGAGAAGTCTGACGTCCCGCTCGTTCACGTCCACTTCAGCGTACACGTTCCCGATCTCAATAATCGTCACGATGACCGCATCTCCTCCACCCACGTACTCACCGGTCCACTTCCGCTTCACCGCCACGATGCCCGCAATGGGCGATGTGATGCGGCATTTCCGAAGCCTGGCCTCGATTTCCTTTGCGTCCGCACGGGCCTTTTCTACCCGCACCCCTGCCTCACGTCGCCCCGCCTTGGATTCCGCCTGCAGCGCCTCATAGTCTGCCAGGGCCTCCTGGTAATCGGCCCGGGCTTTTTCATCTTCTATCATGGCCCCATCAAGCTCACTGCGGGTAACGGCCCCGATTTCAAAAAGCTTCTTCTGAGAAGCAACCCTGTCCGCCTGCTTTGCCATGGTCACCTTGGCGGCCTGCACCCGGAAACCGGTCTTCCTGATCTCATACTCGGCTTTCCTGAGGTCGATTTCCGCCATTTCCTCCACGGCCCGGGCCTGTTTCAGCCGGGTTTTGAGCAGGGTCTCATCAACGGTGGCGATGAGCTGTCCCTTTTTCACCACGGCGCCTTCTTCCACCCGGACCGAAGAAAGAACCCCCGGGATCTCTGAGCTGATGTCCACCTTGGAGACGTACTGAATGGTCCCCATGGCCGGAAGTTTCAGGGAAAAATCCCGCTTCGCCGCCCTGACCACCGTGACCGGCACCGCCTGCATCACTGGTGCATCCGCGCTTTCCTCAGCGCCCGCGTTCCCCTGCACCGGGAGGAAAAACATCGCGGCCAGACAGCATGCTATCATTCCATTCTTCACTTCGGCGTCTCCTTCCACTGGAGCCTCTTTCCTGTTGCCCGGTAGAGACTGACCACGTCCACTGCCTTTGCGTATAGAGATTTGAGGTATCTGACCTTCGCGTCCGCGAGCCTGGTCCTTGCGTCCAGTACGTCAAGTTCGGTGGTTTCCCGCAACTGCAGGCGTTCCTCCAGCAATTTCAGTTTCTCTTTTGAGTATGCGACCATGCTCCGGGCCGTTTCGAGAAGGGCTTCGGCCTCTTTCAACCGGTTGACGGCCCCTTGCACTTCAGTCGTCACGTTCCGTTTCGCCTGGGCAAGACGGTTCTCCGCAAGCCGATACGCTGCCCTGGCCTTTTCCACGTCTACGGTCACGGAGCTGCCGTCAAACAGGCTGAGGCTGACGGATTTGTTATCGAAATTCTCAGCCGTTCCCACAAAGTTAAAGCGGTTTTCGAGAAGGCGGTTCCGCGAGACAGAAGAATTCAGGGTGCTGTCAAACAGAGAAAAGGTGAGCTTGAGCCCCACTGCCCATTCCTTTTCTTCACCGGGAAACTGGTCCCCCTCCCAGGAATAACTCCCCACCACGCTCAGGTGCGGATACCGGCTGCTCTTGCCGAGGGCCACCTTAAGCTGATTGAACGCCACATCCTCTTTCTGGTACAGCAGGTCCGGCCGTTGCTCCAGGGCCGTGGCGGTCAGGGTCTTCACATCAGTCTTGAGCGGCGGAACGGGGAATTCTTCCCTCACCCGGATGTCGCTCTCGGGGTCCCTGCCCGTGAGGACATTCATCTTTCCCTTCGCCTCCGTCAGGCCGTTCCTGGCGGTAATGAGGCGATACTTGATATTGTTCTTCCGGCCTTCCGCCTCGAGCACGTCCACCCGCAGGGCAACACCCATGGCGAACTTCTCCTTGAGCAGGGCGACCGTTTGTCTCGCCTGCTCATACAGCTCCTCGTTGTAACGGACATTTTCCTGGGCCGAAAGGAGATCGTAATAGGCCTTTGCGGTGGTTTCCGTTATTCCCGCCTGTCTCCTGAAAAGGTCAAGCCGGGCCCGCTCAGTCATCTTCCGTCCCAGCCGATAGGAATTGATAAGCTCCCCGCCCTGGTACAGGGGTTTTTCCAGACTCGCCCTGCTGAAATAAATGCTCTCGGTCGCAATCGGTCTGCCGAAAAAATCCAGCTTGGGACCGTACGACGTCTCCAGGTTGAGCGTGGGCAGAAGGAGATCTTTCTTTGCCTTTTTCTCGGTGAGCTGCCCTATGTGAATCTGGTCCGTCGTATCGATGATGTCCGGGTCGTTCTTTATGGCGAGATCCACGCACTCACGGAGTCCCAGAATGCTCTCCCTTGCTTCCTCCTGGCCGCAGAAGGCAACGGACGCCAGCAGCCAGAAAAGACAGAGGTCAATCACCAGAATGTTTTTCCATGCTCTTTTCATATGAATCCGCCTTGCTCCATTTATTTAATGTGCCTTCTCCAGGGCCGCAAAAACATTCCCGTTCAACCTGTCTTGGATCAAGTCTGCGGGAAGGCATAAGCTTTTTTTATAACCAATCCCTTTCCTTACTTCAAGTGCTTTTCGAGTATCCGGTCGGCACAAGGCCCGGGTACAGAATTTTCCCCGGATGAGGGGCCGAAAAAAAATGAAAAAAATGCCTTAAAACCCCATAAATATATTGACAAAGTCATGTTCCTTTGTTAGCCTGCCTCACAGCCCATGCGGTAAATTTAGGCTGAAGTCGACGTTCTTTGACATTTCGAGGCCAGTTCAGGTGAAAATATGATTCTTTTAATTATGTAGTTATTAGAAGAAGATACACCGTATTTCGTTTCAAGAACAGTGCGAGAAAACGGTTTTCTGATATGACGGATATTTGCCATTTTTCAGAGAAGAGAAAGGAGGGAACGTTTTACTGTTTTGTGAACCTGTTGTTGGATAAACCCTGAAAGGAGGAGATATGAAGATGAAAAAGTCTCTAAAGCTACTTACGGTAACGATTGTTCTTTGCTTTCTCGCACTGCCGGCAGCATCATACGCGGCCTATGAGAGCCTCTATGCCAATGCCGCGGACTCCATTTTTGCCGATGATACATGGACCGGGTTTGAAGAGGTCTCACTTGACGGCGCGACGTATGCCTATCACGTCTGGTATGATGTGGACGGGGTCCGGGCGGATTACTACGCCGCCTGGTACGACGGCTACTCCAGCGAGTGGCTGACCTACGAGAGCGGGGTAGGAGATGAGTCCTGGCTCTACACGGCCGCCCTGGACGGGAGCTACCAGGTCGCAGAGGAAAATTTCGACTATGCAGACTACGACCTGGAATACATGCTCTACGATGACGGAACCACGTATCAGATGGAGTATGACTTTGAAAGCGTTGATGGCTCCTATGACGGCTGGTACGATTATTCCGTGTACATGGAGACCCAGGCCAGCGGGTATTACGACTATGACTACTACTACAACAACTACAACGTCGGGTGGTCATATGAGGTAGAAAACGATGTCAATAACGCCCAGACCTATGAAGACAAGTGGTTTGATGATCGCGTCAATGGTGAGTACTATGAGATAAATAATTGGAAAAGCACGGCAACCGGTTCCTATTCCAATTACGCCTATACCGTCACGGGTACCACTACCGACATGGGGACCTCTTGGGACTGGGACTACGACGAGGAGACCTGGACGTACTCCAGCTTCAGCGCCGACTATTCCAGCTACTGGTCGTCCTATCGGAAGAACACCTATTCCGATGCCGGGAATACCTACTACTCCATGTGGGATGGGGAAATCACCGATTCCGGGTACTATTACAAGGGGTGGTCCTGGAATAATAATATCGACGACGAAGGAGAGAGCTACTACGAGTCCTTCTACCTGGAGGACGGCACCAACGCGCTCAGAAAGTACTATGACAAGTACGATGATGTCAGCGATTACTACTCCTCGTACTTCGAATACACCGACAGCGGGAATTATGAGCTTGATGAGTATTACTATTACAATGACGACTACTACCTCTCTTACTCCCGTTACGAGGACTGGGACCCCGAGCAGAGCGGCGAGATGGAGACGGGGTATAGTTACACCTGGCAGAAAGACCAGCTCTATTACTACGAATACGGAGAGAACGACTACAACAACGACACGGGGTACACCTACTATTACAAATCTGTTGAAAGCCGCGACTGGACCGACGAATCCAGCAGGTACTACGGCTCCGGGTACTATGATCAAGTCTCATACGGGTATGATCCCGACATCCAGGAAAACTGGTATAACAAGAACTACGAGGTTTTTGCCAAGGGCTATTACCAGAGGCGGACCTACGACTACTACTATAATGAATGGAAGCTTGCCGACTCCGACGAGCATTACATTTACTGGAACCTTTATAACAGCGATCCTGACACGGGAAGTACGGACACGTATACTCGGTACAACTACCGGCTCCACAGCGACACGGGAGACGAGTCCTGGTCGTACGAGTATGACGACTACACCGGACCCAACAACCAGTACTATAATGAGTCCCACTGGAAGAACGTCTACACCGGCGTGTACGACAATTACGAAAGCTTCCAGATTTCTGGAGTATCTTCCCAGGCAACCTGGCAAGGCCAGAGTCTCGACTACTGGTATTCAAGCAACTATGCTGAAGACTATGTCGCCGACACCTGGTCCTGGAGCGATTACTCTTATAACCTCACAAGCGGTGCCCAGTACTGGGAAGCCGGATACTTGGATTATAGCACCGGCCCGAACACCTGGTCGCACACCATTCTGGCCAATGTGAGCGGAGACGGCTGGATCGGCAACAAGACGGTCTGGGACGGAGCGAACTATGACCTCTACTACTATGTGGCCTATCCGGATGCTTACTTCATGGAGGATGACCAGTCTTCGCTTCCGGGATTCATGCCGGGTTATCCTTATTTTTAAACCTAAAGACGTACTAACGTCCTGAAACCAGAAAAGGCCGGGGAGATTTTTCTCCCCGGCCTTTTTCGTTTTGTCTTACTTTCTTTGTGCGTTCAGGACTGCCGGTCAACCCGTCACGGTACGCTCCCCAGCATGTCAGCAAGACGCGGCGCCGTCACCGCCACGCAGTAGCGCTGTTCAACCCTCTTTCGCCCGGCCGCTCCCATCCGGGCGCGCAGCCCGGGGTTCCGCTGAAGGGTCGCCAGGGCCTCGACCCACGCTTCCCTGTTCCCTGCCAGAAACCCGGTTCCGTCCTGCTCCACAATGGATGCGTTGACACCAACCCGCGATGCCACTACCGGAAGGGCGCAGGCCATGTACTGAATCAGCTTGTACCCGCACTTGCCCCGGGTCCACAGCGTGTCCGGGAGCGGCATGATGCCCGCGTCAAACGCACTGATATCGTCTGCTTCCCTTGCCTCGGACCACGGACGAATTTCACAGGGAACACCGTCAAGCGCCCCAGGGCCCGACCCCACCAGCACTACTCTTGCATCCCCACTCTTGACCGACTCCCGGAGAGCATCGCTCACGAGATCCAGGTATCCCGCCGTGGTAGGAGAACCGATCCACCCAATGGTAAAGACGGCATGCCTTTTTCCTTTGTCTCGC
>CAZWEV010000079.1:0-16512 GCA_964633015.1 uncultured Desulfobacteraceae bacterium
TAACCGCCCTAAGGTTAAAAAAAATAAGCGGACAGCTGGAATATTGCAATAAAAACCCTCTTCAAAAGCAATAAAAATTAGGGTCTCCCAGTATATATTAGAGTTCTAGAGAAGAAATTGTCCGATTTTCTGTGTTCGCGGGCTGATTCATCGGATGCTTTGGCATCGATTTCCTGATATGAAATCTGTCGGCGAAATTGCAACGCAAAAAACTGAAAGGAGGATTGTGTTATGAAGACCGGAAGGGCAGTACTTGCAGGCATGTTCATCATGTTGTTTGGGTCCGTGTTCTGTTTTTCGCAGGCGAATGCTGAAACAGGTGTCACCGAAAAAGAGATCAGGATTGGAGGATCTCTTGACTTGGCAGGCCCTGCAGCTTTCATGGGACAGAATGTCGCACGGGGGGTTAAACTTTATTTTGCAAAGGTCAACGGCGAGGGAGGAATAAACGGCCGGAAACTGACCTATATCGCTGAAAATGACGGCTATGTTGTCGCCAAGACCGTTTCCAATTACAAGAAGCTGATCATGAAAAACAGGGTCTTCTGCCTGTTGGGGTCTACAGGGAGCGTCGGTCCAAAAGCGCTGAAACCCTACCTGCAGGAGGACAAGGTCCCCCTGCTGGGTCCCTATGGCTACACCTCAGCCATGTTTCGTCCTCCCCTTCGCTACCTTTTCAACATCTACTGCACTTGCGAAGACCAGTCCAGAATTTTGGTGGATATGTTGAAAAAGGACTGGAAGGTGGAAAAGCCGGTTATCGGACTCCTTGCCGAAGATAATGAAATTGGGCAGGATACGGTTAGAGGGGCGAAGATGCAGATGGCTAAATACGGATGGGGGGACCCGGTGGTGGAGTTATATAAACGGTCAGCCATTGATTTCAGCTCTCAGGTGCTTCGCCTCAAAGGGAAGGGAGTGGAGTACCTTTTCTTTCCTGTCATCTCATCTCACACCGCATCCATTCTCAAGGAATGCCAAAAGGCCGGGTTTACGCCTTATTTGTTTGGAACAGGTACGGCAACAGATGTAAAGTTCCTCAAAAAGGCGGGAGAATCTGCCTATTACGGAAAGGGCTTCCAGGCTTTTGCCACGCAGAATAACGAGAAGAGTGATTCGGCCGGCGTCAAGGAATTCCGTGCCGCTCTGGCAAAATATGATCCTGACAACAAGAACCCCAATTCCTTTAATCTCTTTGGGTACGGTATCGCAAAAGTCCTGTGTGAAGGGGTTAAGCGGGCGGGCAAGGACCTGACAAGGGAGAAGTTTGTGGATGCCCTTGAAACACTCAAGGGCTTTGAAACAGGCATTTTCCCTCCCGTTACCTACGGCAGGAATAACCGTCAGGGAACCAACTCCGTGCGTCTGTTAAAGGCGAATAAAGCCAAAAACAATTTTGATATCGTCACCGGATGGATGACGGCTGAATAAGAAGTTAAGCGTGCCGGCCCTGGAGCAAGATTGATGCCTTCCTATCCCCAGAGCGAGATCTGGAAGGTTGATGCACAATGTCTGTTCCTCGTTAAGTTCCATGTCCTGACTGTTTTCTCCTCCTCCAGGCAAAGGAGGCATATACAGCTGGTCTTCATATCTTCCTTGACCCGGCGGAGATGTTGCGGCCCGTGCGGAGATTCACCGAGACCCCTTCCAGGCGGAGATGATCGCTGATGCGGGCCGCGCACACCGGGCAGGATGCCCCGAAGAGGGCGTCATGACCTTTTCTTTCACTCGAAACCGCGCTCCTGGAAGGCCCGCGTATATTCGTAAAACCGGCTCCCGAGTACTTCATGGTGCCGGCAGGCCTCTGAGACATTACGAAGCGTTTCGGTAGACTGTGACGAGGTGAGTCTCTTTTGTGGCGTCTTTTCCTGGCAGTCATGTTTCCCTCCTTTCGGCTTTATGCAGAACCAGCAAACCTCCAGCCTTTGTGAGTAGGCAGGAGCCCATGTATCATCAAATATCTGGTGCCTGAAAATGATTATAGATGGAATAATTAACGGAATTGCTCTGGGGTGTATTTACGCTCTCGTCGCACTGGGATTTGTGCTGGTGTACAAGGCCACAAAGGTGATCAATTTTGCCCAGGGGGAGATCATGATGGTCTGCGCCTATATCTGTTATGCGGGAATGACGAGCTTCCATTTGAATTTTGTTATCTCTTTTATCATAGCCGTTCTATTTGGTTTTGTTCTTGGTTCTTTGCTGGAGAGGCTTTTTATGCGGCCGCTTATAGGGCATTCGGTTCTCCCTGCTGTTATTGCCACCATCGGTATAGGGATGGTGCTTCAAGCCATGGTGGGCCTCATATGGACTTTTGAGCCACAGGAGATGGATCCCTTTCCGGTTTCACCATATCATATTTGGGGGGTCTCCATCAGCCCTGTGTACCTTTGGACCATCATCATCACTTTTACGCTGATGCTCTTCTTTTTCCTCTTCTTTCGTTACACCCTGATCGGCATTAACCTCAGAGCAATTGCCGAAGATCTCATAGGTTCCATGGCTACCGGGATCGCGGTCAGGAAAATGTTCAATTTCACCTGGGGATTGGCCGCTGCAGTCGGTGCCGTTGCAGGGATCTTACTGGCACCCTTTGTATTCCTGCATCCCCACATGGGCGTGGTGGGTCTGAGAGCCCTGCCTGCCGCGGTACTGGGAAGCTTCGGCAGTATCCCCGGTGCTATTGTGGGTGGATTGGTTTTGGGAATATCAGAGACCATAGCCGGACTGTATTTACCAAAAGAGATAAAAGATGTGTTTCCATGGCTGGTTCTGTTCCTCATTCTCCTCGTCAGACCCGAAGGTATCTTTTATACGTATGAACAAAAAAAGGTATAGGTATGAGAACATTCACAATAAAACTGGGAAAAAGAAGGATTCGGTTTTCAGACCGAATGATTAAGGAAGACGATGAAAAGAGATGGTGGATTGCTCCCATGATCCTGGGAGTCTATCTTCTGCCGATTGTTTTGGATGAGTATTCTATTTATTTGCTGCACCTGATAGCGGTTGCCATTATTGGCGCAGTTGCACTGGATATCCTGTGCGGTTTCTGCGGACAGCTTTCTCTGGGGCATGCAGCCTTCATGGGAATTGGCGCATATAGCTACGGCATCCTGCATATGACCCTCCACCTAGGATCTATCCTCTCTCTTCTCTTGGCGGGCGTTATGGGCGCCTTTTTGAGTTTGCTTGTCGGCATACCTTCCCTAAGACTTAAAGGGCTATATCTGGCCATTATGACAATGGGTTTTGTATTTATAACCGATGAAAGCATACGGTATTTCAGCACATGGACTCACGGCGTAGAGGGTTTCCGGGTATCAAGAGTCATTGATCTTGGGTTCACCAAACTCAGCTCAGGGAAAGTCGGATTCTTCTATTTCATTTATACGCTGGTTATCCTGGTTGTGGTGTTGGCAAGATTTCTGCTTGACAGCAAAGTGGGGCGTGCTTTTACCAGCATCAGGGACAGCGACACAGCAGCCGAAGTCAGCGGTATCAATCTGCTTCTGTATAAGGTACTTGCGTTTGCCATAAGTTCCTTCTTGGCATCATTTGCAGGCGGCCTGATGGCTATTATCATCGGTACCATCAGTCCGGAAGATTTCAATATATGGCTCTCCATCAATTATCTGATTATGCTGGTGATTGGGGGAATGGGAGCCGTTTACGGCGCTGTGATCGGAGCTTCTTTCATCGTTTTTCTGCCCGAGTGGATTACGGCACTGCGCGACGCGTTCTTCCCTCCGGGAACGGAGATCGCGGTACTTCAATATCTGATCTATGGATTAATTATTTTGGTGTTTATTGTATTTGAACCGCACGGCATTTACGGCAGATGGCTCGTTATCAAAACCTATTGGAAGAAGTTTCCCTTCAATGAAAAAAGAATCGGCAGGATGGCCTGGATTCTTCGCTGGAGGTAGGCGTGCATATCCTGGATGTGGAAGATCTCTTCATTTCTTTTCGAGGTCTTACGGCCTTAAACGGAATCAGTTTTTCCGTTGAAGAAGGTGAAATCTTTGGCCTTATAGGTACCAACGGATCGGGAAAGAGCACTTTTTTCAACTGTGTAAACAGACTGTATAAACCCCAGAAGGGCCGCATCATATACAAGGAAAAGATCAACCTGCTCAGACAACGAAGTCACAGGATACCCGAACTGGGTATCGCAAGAACATTTCAGAATCTGGAACTTTTCCATTACACGAAGGTACTGGAAAATATAATGGTTGGTCTGCACCCCAGACTGAAGGTGCGGCGGCTCTTTAAGCACCTTTCTCCAAAGGCCTTTAACGCCGAGTGGGAGTGGGGCAGAAATGAAGCATTTCGGATCTTGGATTTTCTTGGAATAACAAGGTTTCACGGCCGTTTGGTCTCAAGTCTCCCCTATGGCCTTCAGAAATTGATTGAGCTGGGAAGAGCGCTTGCCGCCCGCCCGGATATGTTGCTGCTGGATGAACCTTCGGCAGGCATGAACGATCAGGAGTCAAGGGAAATAGCCAGGATGATAAAGTCTATCAGGGAAGATTATGGAACGACTGTTTTATTAGTGGAACACGATATGAATCTGGTTCAGTCTATTTGTGACAGGCTGTGCGTTCTGGATTCGGGCAATATTATCAAGATCGGAAAACCGGATGAGGTGACCAAAGATCCCGAGGTCCTGAAAATATTCCTTGGGGAGGAAACCGATGCTCAAGCTGGAAGGCATTGAAACGTATTATGGCCGGGTAAAGGTGCTGCAAGGCATATCCATCCAAGTGGCCGGGGGAGATATCGTAGCTATCCTGGGTTCAAATGGGGCCGGCAAAAGCACCATTCTAAAGGCCATATCCGGATTCATCATATGTGATTACGGGTACATAGAGTTTATGGGAAAACGGATAGAAAATATGGATACCCATAAGATAGTAAGGATGGGTATTTCCCAAGTCCCTGAAGGAAGGCATACCTTTGATGACCTCACCGTCTACGAAAACCTCAAGACGGGCGCTGCATCGCTGAAAGATAAACACAACATAAAAGAGAAAATTGAAAACGTTTATGATCTTTTTCCTCGACTCGACCATCTGAGGCGCCGGAAAGCCAAGTATCTGTCAGGGGGAGAACGGCAGATGGTAGCTATCGGACGCGCGCTTATGGCGGATCCCAAACTGCTCCTCCTTGATGAACCTTCACTGGGGTTGTCCCCCCTCCTGGTAAAAGAACTGTTTGAGAAAATAAAAGAGATCAATAAGCAGGGTATTACAATCGTTATGGTAGAGCAGAATGTGATGCTTGCGCTGGGTATTGCTCAAATGGGCTATGTGATTCAAAACGGAAGAGTGGAACGATACGGCACTTCAGAGAAATTACTGGCTGATGATGAGATAAAGAGTGCGTACCTTGGTGAAGGAAAATATGTCGATAGAAAAGAACTGTGGGAAGGAAGAATCAGGGTCAAGAAATAGAAAATGAGATCGAAATGGGCTGTAATGATAGGAAGACAGCAGGGAATAGTAAAATGTCTTATGATGATTGGCGGCAGTGGAAAAACCTTGGGGTCATGTGGTGTTCCCAGGTAGAAAGATATGGCGACAAAGTGATGGCGGTTGCCAAACAGGACGGCCGGTGGAGAGATCTGAGCTGGAACCAGGTACATAAAGAGGCTATGAAAATAGCACTTGGGTTGATGTCAATCGGTGTGAATCACGCTGATGCCGTCGGTATTTTTTCCAAGACCCGTTTAGAATGGATTTATTCCAGCTTGGGGCTTTTGATGGCAGGCGCTCGGTTGACCTGTATCTATCATACGGACAGCCCTCCACAGTGCAGACATATCATCACCAATTCCGATACCACCGTCTGTTTCGTTGAAGAGCAAGAACAATTAGATAAAATTTTGCAGATACGGGACGAGTGCCCTACCGTAAAATATCTAATTGTATTCGAAAGATATGAGCCGAAAGAAATAAAAGGTGTGATGAGTTACAGAGAGCTTTCAGAGCGAGGAGCGGAATATCTTGAACATGAGGACATGTTGAAGGATCTTCAAGAGAGAATTGACAGACCGGGTTTAAATGATCCTTTCTCATATATCTACACTTCAGGCACGACCGGTTTTCCCAAAGGAGCAGTCATTACCCACGGCAACACCCTGTTCTGCTGTTGGGCCTTTACCAAGGTATTTCCGATAGGCGAAGATGACCTTGCCTTCTGTTTTCTCCCCTTGGCGCATGCAGGCGGTCTCACCCTTACTCAGTTCAGCAGTATATCGGCAGGGTGCCCCATTGCTGTTGCTGAGGATATGATGAATACCGCTATGGAAGATATGTTCGAAACAGAACCTACATGGATGTTCTGTACGCCGCGTCTGTATGAAAAAATCTATAATCGGATTATGGGGATTATCGAAGAAGCGCCTTGGTTTCGAAAATATTTTGTTTTGGCCGCACTCAAGGTTGGGTACAAGGTCTCGCGGTTGAGGGGGGAAAGAAGAAAGATTTCTCCGGGGTTAAAGCTCTTGAACTACATCTGTCACCTGCTGGTATTCAGGCGGGTGAAGGATATGTTTGGCGGAAGGATGAAGATCCCCTTTACCGGAGGGGCCCCCATTGCGAGGACAATCATCGAGTTCTTTGACGCGGTGGGCATGCCGCTCATTGAAGTTTTCGGGCAGACTGAAACCAGCAGTATCGTTTCAACGAATCGCCTGGATGATTACAGGGTGGGCTCAGTCGGGAAGCCCATTCCGGGTGTCCAATTGAGACTTGCAAAAGATGGTGAAATAGAGGTCTATGGTCCGCATTTGGTGTGTGATGGATATAATAAAGATCCCGAGGCCTCAAAAAGTATCATGACACAAGATGGCTGGTTAAAAACGGGCGATGTGGGAAAAATTGATGATGAAGGCTATTATTATGTAGTTGATCGGAAGAAGTATGTTATGATCACAGCAGCCGGAAAAAATGTCGCTCCTCAAAACATAGAAAATCTGCTCAAAACCCACCGGTTCATTAGTCAGTCAGTCGTCTATGGAGACGGTCAGCCTTATCTGATTGCCCTTTTGACCCTGGACGAAGACGAGGTAATAAAGTATGCTAGGGACAATAGACTCATTTATACTGATTTTAGGGACTTAACACGAAATGAGAAAATAGTTGAGATTGTGTGGGAAATCGTCAGGGAAAAAAATAAGGAAGTCGCCCAGGTGGAACAAATAAAGAAATTCTTTATCCTCGAAGAAGAGCTGTTTCAAGACGACGAAGAGGTTACGCCGACAATGAAAGTAAAGAAGACGACCATGGAAAGGCGGTACGGACATATCATCAAGCAGCTCTATAAGCTTCCAAAATCCGAATATACAATTCGAGCAAAAGAATAATCGACGAAGTGGCACATGTCATGCATGTGATAAAGAAGGGCTATCGTAGGATGTTACGCCACTCCGGAAATTGCTGATTCTGAAGAGATTCGGCCGGTCATTTTGGAGGCCGGATGTCCGTGGAGACGCAATGAATAAAAAAAGAGATCAGGAGCCGGTTTCCATCCCCATTGAGGGGGTTCTTGATCTGCATACCTTTTCCCCGAAGGACGTTTTCTCGGTGGTCCAGGAATACCTGGCGGCCTGTGAAGAAAAGGGTATCTTTGAGGTTCGAATCATTCACGGGAAGGGGAAGGGCGTACTGCGGAGACAAGTCCACGCCATACTGGAAAAGCACCCCCGGGTGGTGGATTTTGGACTGGATCCGGGGACATCGGGCTGGGGAGCGACCGTGGTCCGCCTGACACACGGCGACTGATCAAGCAGCCCTGTTGAGAAGAGGGATGCTGAGGATAACAGGAAAATGGGGGATTCCATGGAACGCAGCGGCATGTACAATATTGCGATAGAAGAGACCTATCACGACGGACAGACCATCTTCAAGGAAGGGAGCTCAGGAGACTGGGTGTATATTATCATCTCCGGAACCGTGGAGATCTCGAAGACGGTCGGCGGAGAGAAGTACATCATCGAAATCCTGAAAGAAGGTGAAGTATTTGGGGAACTGGGATTCATCGGCGGGATCAAGAGGACCGCCACAGCCAGGGCCCAGGGCGTGACCACGCTGGGTATCATCGACCGTGAGTTTCTGGATAAGGAATTCAACAAGCTCTCCGCCCAGTTCAGGACCATTCTGGTTTCCATCACGTATCGGTTCAAGAAAATGCTCGAACGGGCATGTGAGTTTACGTCCAGGACCGAAGCGAGGATTCCCAAGGCCCTGACTCTTTCATTCAAGGATCGCGAGGCGTTCATCAGGGCCTATACGGGCAATATCAGCGCAGGCGGACTTTTTATCAAGACGGAGAATCCGCTCGGGCCCGGGCGTCAGTTTCAGCTGAAACTCCAGTTGCCCAATGTTTCAAGGGCCATGCAGATCAAGTGCGAGGTAGTCTGGGCAAGGAAACGGGAATCCAGTACTCCTGAGAAGCCGTCGGGCATGGGGGTCAAGTTCGCGGAGATTGCGGAAAAGGACTACAAGCTGATAAAACGCTACCTGGAAACGCCGGAGGTTTGATCCGCTGCTTCCTTTACCAGGTCAAGTGCCCGCTGGACACCTGCACTGGGTATGATACCGCAGCCTTTCGCGGGATGGATGTGCCAGTAATTTCCTCTTCTCTGTATTTCAATCCAGAAATCCTGTTTCATCCCGCTTTCCAGCACGACAGATCTCGTCATCCCCTTCTCCCGTCCAGCGTCAAAGAGGTAGTCTTTAAATTCCACGATGATATGTCCCCTGCATCCGGACGGGAGGAAACGTTTATGGTTGAAATGTGCTACCCGGTGTGTTTTCAATGGAATATCCTCCTTCAGCGGGAGCGGGATATGATCTTCTTTGACGAGATGAAGCTCAAAGAAGCGTTCCACTCCCAGGTCCAGCCACTTGCGTTCGTATTTGGTGGCAAACCGGGGCGCCGTCCTCTTCGAAAAGACGGCAAATCCCGTGTACGAGGTCTGCGTTACCATCCACTCAAGATACCCCTTGTGGTCTGTAACGATTCTGGCGGCACCACCTGGAACAAGCCTGTTGTTCATGGATTTCAGGAAATCACGTGAAAACAGACGGTTTTGCAGGTGCCGTCTTTTCGGCCATGGGCAGGGGAAAAGGCTGTCTATGCTGGTTATCGAACAGCTGGTGAATAATCTGTTAATGGCCAGGTGTGCGTCCATTTGCACCAGCTTCACGTTCCTCACACCGTTCAGGCCGATTTTGCGGAGGGTCCGGCGGATGCAGATCCATCCCTTTTCAAGACCGATAATGCCCCAGTCGGGATGTTCCACTGCCTGCCTTACCAGAAAGTCCCCGAGGCCGAATCCGATTTCCACATGCAGGCGTCCGGCATCCGGGAAGAAGCGGTTCCATTGGACCGGTTGCTCCAGTTCGGGCCATCGGATCAGCGGTTCAAGGGAGATATATGGTGGTTTCGCTGTCATGCTGTTTTCACAGGAACAATTGCGGCATCATGAGCCCATTGCCATTGCGGCTGTTTTCATGTATTATTCCTATATTTTTTGATAGACAAGCCCTAATCTGAATACATCGGAAATAAATGAGGGTAAACCGGGCAGCAGCGGAGGCATTATGGAAACACCTGCGAAGCAGTTTAAGAAAGAATACAGGAATATCACGGTCAGGACTACCGACGGCTCTACTATTCGCGGCAGGGTAAACCTGGGGTTGCAGGAGAGGGTTTCCGACCTGTTTACCAAATCCGACAAACCCTTTATTGTGGTCACTGATGCGACTCACCGGGACAGCGCCGGAAAGGTGCTTGTCCTCAACAAGGTAAATATCGTCTGGGTAGAGCCCGAAGATTAACTCGTGCCCACTCACAATTGAATTCAGGCACGAGCCGGTTTCCATCTCGGCGGAACTTCCCGGAATGACATCGCGATCCTGTGCAGCGCACTGCACGGCGCGAATATTTTGAGAGGAGAATAAAGAAAAATGGCGTCCAAAAGCAAAGAAGTCAGAATCGAACAGAGAAAGTACTGGGAAACCAAACTGGACCAGCGACTAGAAGTGCTGGCGGAAAAGGGTCTGAAACCCCAGGAGACGGCAAAAGACCCGGCGGTAAAAAAGATCCGTGCGCATCTCAGGGAAACAGAAGCACGATTGAGGAGCATTACCTCACTGGAAGCAAAGGTCGAGGAAATGGCCAGGGTGAAGGCCGAGAAAGCGGCCGCCCCAAAGGAAAAGAAAGGGAAGAAGGACAAGGAGAAACAGGAAGCACAGGAAGTGAGTAAACGCCAGCAGAAAAAGAAAAAGAAAAAAGAAGCAAAAGCATAACGGGGCAGGGCTGGAATATCAACGAGCTGAGCCCTTCTCGGAGGTTTCATGGTGCTGCCGCCCTCCCTGTGGGAGGAGATTAACTGACAATGCGCCGCTTTTTCTGATTGAGGCGGCTCTGGTTGAAAGGTGTGGAAATTTATGGGTGAGTGTGTTGTAGAAGGTGAAGGAATGCATTACGAGGGCAATTGTATTCGTCCGCCGAGCGAGGCGTACAGTATCCTCCTGCAGGTGACGGTAGGGTGCTCTCATAACAAATGTACTTTTTGCGGTACGTATACGGGTAAGCGATTTCGGATAAAGGATGACGAGGTTATCCTGAGCGATATCCTGTTTGCGTCCAAGTATATGAAACGACAGGACAGAGTCTTCCTGATGGATGGGGATGCCCTCATTATCCCGCAGAAGCGGCTTCTGTGGATCCTCGATCAAATAAAGGAACATCTGCCGTGGGTGCGGAGGGTCGGGGCCTACGCGAACGCCAAGAGCATAAAAATGAAGTCGCTCGAAGAGCTGAAGGCATTGCGGGAGAATGGCCTCGGCATTCTCTACCTGGGGGTGGAAAGCGGCGATGACGAGATCCTGAAAAAGATCCGCAAGGGGACCACGGCTGAAAATCTGGTCAACATGGGAAGAAAGGTAAAAGAAGCGGGCATAAAGCTCTCCGTGACCGTGCTGATCGGCATTGCAGGGAGAGAGAGATCTCTTGAGCACGCGAGGGCCACCGGGCGCCTTCTCAGCGCCATGGATCCCAACTATGTCGGTGCACTCACGCTCATGCTCATCCCCGGAACGCCGCTCTACGAGGAGTATGAACAGGGCGGGCTCGAGCTGCCCGATCAACGGGAGTTTCTCCGGGAACTCAGGGAAATGCTTGCTCATACGAACTTGAGCCGAGGGCTCTTCTTTTCCAACCATGCCTCCAATTATCTTCCGGTGAAAGCACGTCTTCCCAAAGAAAAGCAGGAGGCGCTGGCCCTCATTGACGCGGCCTTGAGCGGCAGGATTGATTTGCGGCCTGAATGGATGCGGGCATTGTAAAGAAGGGCCACAGCGATCTTTTTGCGAGAACGATGGGCTCCTCACTCTGGCGATGAAGATAGCTGCTCAGCAAGGCGGCCGGGAGAGCCTGCCAGATCGCTTATACCCTCGTCGTATATGGTAAAGGCTATGCGGTTTCGCCGGCACGCCCTGGCGTCGGAGCCATGCGTCTTCCCGGCAAAGAAAAGATATCGTGCCTGCAAAAAGATCCCCCTGGCCCTCCCTTCGCCCTTGCCGTTGTACCTTTAAGAAGGGTGCTTTCAAATGCGAGGGGGAAGGGCACGGCTAATCAAAGATGGCCTGTACGAAGTCCGTCGGGTTAAAGGGCCGCAGGTCATCCATTTTTTCCCCGATGCCGATGAACTTGATGGGCAGTTGCAGCTGATGCGAAATGCCCACCACAATGCCACCCTTGGCCGTCCCATCCAGTTTGGTCAGGATGATGTGTGTTATGCCGAGTTCCCTGTTGAATATCTCCGTCTGAGAAATGGCGTTCTGGCCGGTGGTAGCATCAAGCACGAGCCAGACCTGGTGAGGGGCCCCGGGGAGCTTCTTGCCGATTACCCGGCTGATCTTCTTGAGCTCATCCATCAGATTGCGCTTCGTATGGAGGCGCCCTGCCGTGTCAATAAGTACCACGTCCGTTTTTCTGGACATGGCCGCACTCATGGCGTCGAAAGCCACGGCCGAAGGGTCCGCACCGGTTTCCTGCTTGACCACCTCCGCCCCGACCCGTTCTCCCCAGATTGCCAACTGCTCCGCTGCGGCGGCGCGGAACGTGTCCGCCGCCACAAGCATGACTTCGTTGCCCTGTTCTTTGAAAAGGTGGGCCGCCTTGCCGATGGTCGTGGTCTTTCCGACCCCGTTGACTCCGATGACCATTATAACCAGCGGCTCACCCGGTGTCCGGGGAAGTGACTCCTGATCCGGAATTTCCAGGAAGGAGAGCATGTGTTCCCGCAGGGCAAGTTTCAGTTTTTCAGGGTCCCGTAATTCTTTCCTGACGACTTTTCCCCGGACGGTGTCAATCAGTTCCTGGGTCGTAACCACTCCGATATCGGAAGTGAACAGGATCTCCTCCAGTTCATCCAGGAGTTCCGGGGTAATTTCTCTTTTTCCCAGTACAAGCCGGTCAAGCCTTCCGGTGAATGAACTCCTGGTTTTGGAAAGGCCCGATCGCAATCGTCCAAAAAAGCCTTTTTCAGGATCTTCCTGTTTCTGGTTTTCTTCATTTTTCTTGAACCATACCATTCGCGGTGATTCCCCCTTGTGGCGTTTCATTTGTTCCTTGTCAGGATGAACAAGGTGTTCGGATTTATTCTCTCGCCTGTTTGTCCCGCAAATCGGGGCTCACGGTATTGGCTCGAGACTCAGCGTTATCACTAAAATACAGCCTGATTTTTTTGCTTTAAAACGCTGTGGTTTCTGCGGTCTCTGGGTGAGGTATTCTCTTTACTGTAGTACCATCCGATCACGCATCTCTTTCGGGCCTTCGAGGGACTCCATGGGAACCCGGGTGTCCTCAGCCTTTTTCCCGTTCAGGTTCACTGAAACGATTTTGGAAACGCCCTTTTTTTCCATGGTGATTCCGTAGAGGCGGTCCGCGATTTCCATGGTGCGCCGGTTATGGGTGACCATGATAATCTGGGAGTACTGCCTGATCTGCTGGAGGAGCGTGTTGAACCGATCAATATTTGCCTCGTCCAGGGGAGCATCCACTTCGTCCAGAAGGCAGAATGGACTTGGCTTGATCATGTAGATGGCAAAAAGAAGTGCCATGGCTACCAGGGCCTTTTCACCCCCTGAGAGGAGCCCCATATGGCTCAGCTTTTTCCCGGGAGGACGCACTTCCACGAGCACCCCGCTTTCAAGGGGGTGTTCCTCGTCCGTGAGCGTCAGGGACGCTGTCCCGCCGTTGAAAAGAATCGGAAAGATTTCTTTCAGCTTTTCATCTACCTTCTGAAATGTTTCCCCGAATTTTTCAAGGGAGGTCCTGTTGATTTTCCGTATGGTTTTCCGCAGCGTGTCGATGGAAGCGAGAAGGTCTTCTTTCTGTTTCTGAATGAATTCGGACCGGTCCTTCAGGGCCTCGTGCTCCTTGATGGCGGTCAGATTGACCTCCCCCAGGCGCCCGCGCAATTCCCTTTTCTTATTGAGTTCCCTTTCTCGGTCTGCCGCGGAAAAGTCGTCGACAAGATATTGCCCGTAGATTTCAGGAAGATCTAAGTTGAAGCGTTCCTGGACCTGTTTTGCAAGCCCGTCCATCTTGAACCGGATCTCTGATTCCTCCATCCGTGCCTGGGTAATCTTTTCCCTGAGGTCCCCTATTTCTTCACGGACATTCCTGGCGTCCTGTTCCACCTTCCGCATATGGGCCTGGACATCCTGCCTCTCTCGTTCTGCCAGGTTCAGGCTTTCCTGTGATTTCTTGAGTTCCCCCGAGAGAATGAGACGTTCCTGCTGAAGAGACTCCTTTTTCCGCTGAGCGGCTTCGCATGTTTGCCGCCCGTTCGTAATGTCTGCCTTAATTTGCTCGATCCTTTCTCCCGCCTCTTCAGCATACTGAAGAAGTCTTTCCTTCTCTCGGAGCAGTCCCTTTCTTTCTTCCTGAAGGATACGATAATCCGTCTTCAACCTGCTCAGTTCTTCCCTGACGGCCTCGTAGTCTTTTTCATATTCCTTGAGTTCAACCTGTTTTTGACGAATCCATTCCTCTTTTTCTGCCCGTCTGGCCTTGCATTGAAGAATGGCTTCCTCAATTTCCGAAAGCCGTTCTTTCTGCTTCTTTTCCTCGGTATCTTTTGCCGTCAGTTCCCGGGCTATTCTTTCAGAGAGCCTTTCCAGGTTATCGAGCTCCTGACCCAGTTGGAAAATCGTTTTGTCCAGTTCGTTTATTTCATCCTGGCAGGACCATCTTTCTTCCTTCTGATCTTCCAGGGACTGTCTCTCCTGTTGTACCTTTTCGTTCATCCGAGCGAGTTTTTTCTGGAGACCGGCCGCCGTAACTTCAAAGTGTTTTTCTCTTAGCCTGAGTTCGACCAGTTCTCTCTTCCGGGAAAGGATTCCAACGCCGGCGTGGGCCTGTTTTCCGCCGCTGATGATTCCTCTCTGGTCCACCATATCCCCTTCCAGGGTGACGAGACATTTGTTTCTCCCGTTTCCACGCCACGCGGAGAGGGCTTCATCGAGGGTATCCACAACCATCGCATCTGACAGCAGGGCATCAAGAAGCGGCCGGTAGCCTTCAGGTACATCGATCAGGTCCCGGAGAAGAGGATAAGAGTTGTTGTCGTGGGAATGTCCATTGCCATTTCCGTTCAGTTCCTTCAAGGGAATAAAGCTGCTTCTCCCCTTCGCCTTGCCTTTGAGATAATCAACGGCGAGCTTTCCATCGCCCTGGGTTTCTACGATCACATACTGGAGCTGGTCAGCGAGAACCGCTTCCACGGCCGTTTCGTAGCGGGAATCCACCTGCAGCACATCGGCTACGAGCCCCATGATCCTGCCTCGGCGGGAAAGATCCAGGTCTTTGGCCTTCATGATTGTGCGTACACCCTGCTTGAATCCCTCGAAATTCGAAGTCAATGTCTCAAGACTTGACAACCGGGTCTGGCAGACGCTCAGCTCTTTCTCCGCGGACTGGAGGTCGGATTGCAAGGTGATTTTGTCCTGCTCCAGTTCCTGGCACGCCATGGTCTTTTCTTCGACGGCCTCGTTCAGTTCCTGCAGGCGATCGTGAAGCGCCTCCCGCTCCGCCGTCTTTCTCCGGGAGGCCTGAAGCGTTTTTTCTATCCTTGCCGTTACCTCTTCCTGTTCCTGCTCAAGGCGTGAACGACCATCAGTCATCCCGCTCAACATCTTGCTCAGGATTTGAGATTCGCGGTTGAGCCCTGTTTCCCTGCTCAGATCCTTGCCGAGGATGGTTTTTGCCTTTTCATATTCTTCCCTGATTTTCTCAAGCGTCTGCCGCCTCGATTCACCTCGCTGCTGGATAAGGGAAATATCCCCTTCGTGTCTCTCGAAGTCCGCTTCCATGCCTTTGATTCGCGCATCAAGCCCGTCTTGTTCCTCCCGCAGATGCAGGAGGCGGTCATCCATATGCTCTCTCTCAGCAATGAGCCGGTGCTCCAGCTCTTCCTGCATCTTTATTTCCCCGGCAAGGGATTCGATCCGCGATTCCTTCCTGTGCACCCGTTCCAGAAGGCGTTCATGGGTGCTCCTGAGTTCTGAAAGGGTACCGTCTTTTTGATCCAGGTCCAGGCCCAGAGACTCCAGTCTGGCCTCATAATTGGAAAGCCCGGTAGCCTTTTCAAGTTCCTTTTGAAGGAGCACCTCGGTTGATTTTTTCCTTGCCCCGGAGGTTTCCATCAACTGATGATACGCGTTTGCGCTGAGAACGAGCTCCAGTTCTCTGATCTCCTCGGAAAGAGCCTTATAACGCCGGGCCTTGGCGGCCTGCCGTTTCAGGGATCTCATCTGACGCTCAATTTCTCCCAGGATATCCTCAACCCGCTGCAGGTTCGCTTCGGTCTGGGCCATTTTTCTTTGAGAGATTTCCACTTTTTTTCGGTACTTGGTAATTCCCGCAGCTTCCTCCAGCATGATCCGGGTTTCCTCGGGCCGCTGTTCGAGTATGGCCCCGATTTTCCCCTGGCCGATGATGGAGTATGCCCTGTTGCCCAGGCCCGTATCCATGAAAAGCTCCTGAATATCCTTGAGACGACAGGGGCTGTTATTGATACGGTACTCACTTTCACCGGATCGATAGAGACGCCTGGTAACGGAGATCTCCGATGACTGTGAAAACGGGCCCTGAATGGGTTCCCGCTCGTTTTCAAAGAGGAGAGAGACCTCTGCCATGCCGAGCGGTTTGTAGCCGCCGGCACCCCCGAAGATGACATCTTCCATCTGACGGCCCCGCAGTTGTTTGGGGCTCTGTTCTCCAAGACACCAACGTATGGCATCCACAATATTGCTCTTGCCGCATCCGTTGGGACCGACAATGCCGCTGATACCTGCGGAAAAATTTATGGCAAGCTTATCCATAAACGATTTAAAACCGATAATGGAAAGCCCCTGAATTTTCATGAAGCACCTCTTTAGCCTTTAGCCTTTAGCCTTTAGCCTTTAGCCTTTAGCCTTTAGCCTTTAG
>CAZWEV010000080.1:0-16242 GCA_964633015.1 uncultured Desulfobacteraceae bacterium
ATTGAAAAATTTGTGGTTTCCAATAAACTGGTTACCGATTTCGGTGCTGACCTGATTGTGGATGAAGTGGTGAAAATAGATCCGTCAAATAGAGAAGTCCATACTCAGGGAGGAGAGAAATATGCGTATACCCATCTGGTCCTGGCAACGGGTTCCCGTCCTCTGGTTCCGCCGATCCCGGGCGTAGAGTCCGGGCTGATTATTCCGGTACGAACGCTGGATAATCTTTCCCGGCTTCGTGAATACGCAGCCAGAAACAAAAGGGCGGTCATTATCGGGGGAGGATACATCGGCATTGAACTGGCCGTCGTGCTCAGGCAAATGGGTCTGGAAGTGACCATCGTTGAAATGTTGCCGAAGGTGCTCCTGGCTACAACCGAACCGGAGTTTATCGAGGAGATTGAAACGACACTGACTGAGAACGGGTTACGGCTTCTGACGAATCAAAAGGTTGTCGAATTTTCGGCTCATAACGGCGACGGCCTGGATGTCGTCCTTGACGGCGGCGAATCCATTCCCGCTGATTTTGCTGTTCTCTCTGTCGGTGTCGTCCCCAATATCGAGGTGGCTGCTCAGGCCGGCCTGAAGACCTCACGTCTCGGTATTCAAACCGATCACTGTATGCGTACGAGCGCAGAGGATATTTATGCCGCAGGCGATTGTGTTGAAAAAACATGCTATATCACCGGCAATCCTACCCGGGGTGAGTTTGGAACCAATGCAGTCTTTATGGCAAAGGTTGTTGCTCAAAATATTTTGGGCAGGGATAAGACTTTTCCCGGTGTCATCAACGCCAGCGCCACGAGCATTTACGATTGGAGTCTCGGTTCGGCAGGGCTCACGGAGAAGATGGCCCAGGACAGTGGAATTGATGCCGTAACCGGCTATTCCGAAGTCCTCGATAAATATCCTATGATGAAAGGGGTATCGCCAATCCGGAGCAAACTCGTGTTTGACCGGAAGACAGGACGGTTAGTCGGAGGGTGTGTATTGCAGAAAGGGGAGGGTGCCGCTCAGAATGCTGATTTCATATCCTTTGCAATCCAGATGAAGGCGACACTGGAGGATCTGCTGAACTGTCAGTATGCCACGCATCCCGAACTGGCCGCCAAACCCTCAGACAACATATATGTATTTTGCGCAAAGGATGCTTTGGGCAAAAAATAGAAGTGTTCCATGTACGAATGGAAATCAGGTGGGTATCATGAACTCATGAGAAGATGAAAGGATGAAGACATGACAGAAAAACAGGAAAAGATCATTTATATTTGTACATTCGGACCTGAAAACTCTGAAAAGGCGCACATACCAATCGCACTCGCCAATGCGGCACTCGCAATGGATGTCCAGGCAATGATTGTACTGCAGGGAAACGGGGTATACCTGGGAACAAAAGGATATCTGGAACATGTCCCCCCTGGAGGAGGATTTCCCCCCATCAAAGATATGGTGAGAGATTTCTTTGAACTTGGCGGACAATTAAGGGCCTGCAGTCCTTGCCTTAAGGAACGCAATATCGATGCATCTGAATTGATTGATGGTGCGAAGATTATGGCAGCCGCTGAATTGAATATCGCGGCAATCGATGCCGATGCATTGTTTGTATATTAGGCAGCCCTGCGAATCAAGATCACCTGTTTCAATCGACGCCCCCGCACGGGGGGCGACTTGGACTCTAGCCTGTGTTCGACAGTGATAGGCAGACGAAAAAGGCAATACGTAACAATAACAAACAGATAGGGTGATACATCAAAATAGCGGTAGTGCCTAGGATTTTAGGGGTTCAGATCGACCTTCAGAACACGTTTGGGAGGATTAATATTCAGCTTTTTCAGGATGTTGCGTTGACTTATCGTCAGCTCTGTGTGCTGGAGAATACGCACATTATTGTCAAACAATTCGATTAAATTCAGCTGCTGCATCTGCCTGCGGATCTTTGGCCACGTGAGCCCGGTTTCCACTTCGGCAACCCTTACCAGCAACAGGGCAAGCCAGCATTCCATTTCACAAAGTCATCTGATGATTTGACCTCCAATAAATCCGCATAAATCATTCTCGTTTTTCTTAATTTGCGAATGGTTTCGCAAATCAGTGACGTTTTACCTGTTCGCCTTTCACCTTGGATATAGACATTTTGCCCTCTTTTTATTTCGGCAGCCAATTTCTTATCCAATTCCGGCCGTTGACAGAAATCTTCCTCTTTGACAATTCGACCATAATGAAACGGATTCATTGATACGCCGTACCGTCTCAGCGAGCGCACTGATGCCCTTTTCGGTCGGATCAAAGGGAATAAGAAGGGGTATCCCGGCAGAACCGTCTGGAGGAGGGTTCTCCAAAGAGGAGTTCAGCACCTTCACCCAAATCCACCGTCTAAATTCCCCAATGGTAATTTTGCGGGTTGATTTGGAGAAAGTCCTGATTATCGGCAAGGTGTCAGATGCAAGTCGAAGATCCCGGACTTTGAGCGTGAGGAGCGACGATTGAGTGGTATGACCAATACGTCGCAAGGAGTAGCGACCGAAGGCAACGCAGCAGATGATACTTTGATGATTGATCAGGGTTCAGATCCTGCCTTGACAGGGTCTGAAGAAGGGTTTAAATTCCAAACCCGGTTGCTCAAATCGGTTGGTGCTCAGGATCCACAGGAACTGAGCGCGGCTTTCCATTTCCTGTTCCAGAAACAAAGAGGTTTTCATGATAGAGACAAAGCATCTCACCAAGCATTTCGGACAGACAGCGGCGGTTGATGACGTGTCCTTCGAGGTCGGCCAGGGAGAGGTCTTGGGTTTTCTCGGCCCCAATGCCGCGGGCAAGTCCACTACCATGCGGATGATCACCGGCTTTCTGCCGCCCACTTCCGGGACGGCAGTCATCGGCGGCTACGATGTGCAGAATGATCCCTTAAAGGCGCAGAAGCAACTCGGGTATCTTCCGGAGAACGCCCCGGTCTACCGGGATATGAGTGTTTCCGGGTTTCTGAATTTCATTGCGGAGATCCGCGGCTTTTCCGGAAAAGAAAAACACGCGCGGATTGATGAAACCCTTGAACGCTGTTTTCTCACATCGGTCCGGCATCAGATCATCAACACCCTCTCAAAGGGATTCAAACAACGGGTGTGTTTTGCCCAGAGCATCCTGCACGATCCCGAGTACCTGATCATGGATGAGCCCACCGACGGCCTGGACCCCAACCAGAAGCATGAGGTCCGGACCATGATCCGGGAGATGGCGAAGGAAAAAACCATCGTCCTTTCCACCCATATCCTTGAAGAGGTGGAAGCGGTGTGCACGCGGGCCATTATTATCGCGGACGGCCGGATTGTGGCTGACGAGACCCCGGATGAACTCAAGGCTCGTTCCTCCACCCATGGTTCCCTGCGCTGCAGTATTCGCGGAGCGGCGCGGGAAAATCTTGAATCCGGATTCCGCCAACTGGACGGGGTGCATACTGTCGAGGTCCTTGAGCAGGAAAATGACCGGGTGGTGTTGCGGATTTTTCATCAGGAAGGTGCATCTCCCCCGATAGACCAGGTCATCCGATTCTGCGGAAGCGAGGGGTATCATGTGGAATACCTCAAGGTGGAAGAGGGGCGCCTGGATGAGGTGTTCCGAATGATCACCATGGCGGGAAGTGAGGATAACCATGTCTGAGTATTTGAGAAATATGAAGGCTATTGTGAAAAGGGAGTTGTGGGGGTATTTCGGCTCACCGGTGGCATATGTATTTATCGTCATATTCCTGCTCTTGTGCGGATTTTTCACTTTTTCAGTCAGTCATTTCTATGAGATGGGGCAGGCGGATCTCAGGGCGTTTTTCCAGTGGCTTCCCTGGATTTTCCTTTTCCTCATTCCGGCAGTCGCCATGAGGCTCTGGGCCGATGAACGGCGTACCGGAACCATAGAACTGATCCTCACGCTCCCGGTGACGCTTTCGGAGCTTGTGGTGGGGAAATTTATTGCCGCATGGATCTTTATTTCCCTGGCCCTCTGTCTGACCTTTCCGCTTGTGCTGACCGTCGTCTACCTGGGGAGCCCTGATCCCGGGGCGATTCTCTGCGCCTATGTGGGGAGCTTTCTCATGGCAGGTGCATATCTGAGCGTGGGAAGCATGACCTCGGCTCTGACCCGAAACCAGGTGATCAGCTTTATTATTTCCGTGGTGATCTGCCTCTTCCTGGTCCTGGCCGGGTGGCCGCCGGTGACCGAAATCCTGTCCGACTGGGCCCCGCTCTGGCTTGTGGACGGGGTTGCGGGCTTCAGCTTCATGTCGCATTTCGCTTCTCTGCAGCGGGGGGTCCTGGATCTCAGGGATGTGGTATATTTTTGTTCGGTGATTTTCTACATGCTCTTTGCGACAGGAATTACCCTGCAGAATCGCAGGTCATTATAAGGGGGGGATTTTATGGCGAAAACAGGCAGTGATATCAAGAAAACCCTTCTTTCAACCACCGGGTTGCTTGCTGTTTTCTGTATCCTTATTTTAATAAACGTTATCGTATCGTACGCCAATATCCGCTGGGACGCCACGGAAGGCCATGTCTATTCTCTTTCCAAAGGTACGAAACACATCCTCACGAACCTCACTCAGCCGGTTGATATTCAGTTTTATTACAGCAGGAGCAATAGAGACGTTCCGGATGAGATCAAGCTCTATGCGGCACGGGTCGGGGAATTTCTTTCAGAGTATGAGCATGCGGGCCACGGGAAGATAAAGGTCGAAACGTACGATCCCAAGCCTGATTCGGACGAGGAGGAATGGGCACAGAAATACGGCCTTCGCCCCATTCAGACAGCTTCGGGGGAGAAGATTTACTGCGGACTCGTTTTCCTGGCAGCGGATCAGGTTGGAAAGATAGCATTTCTTGATCCCGGGAAAGAGGAGTTGCTGGAATATGATATTACACGGGTCATTCAGCGGCTGGAGAACCCCGAGAAAAAGGTGATCGGGGTCATCAGCGGGCTGCCCGTATTCGGGAACCCTGCGTATGCAGGCATGGGGCAGACAGGTGCAGAGGGGGAATGGCTGTTTATCAGGGAGCTTAGAAAGACCTATGACGTCAGAGAGATCCCTCTTTCCTCGGACACCATTGCTCCTTCTCCCGACCTCCTGCTCGTGATCCATCCGAAAAATATCAGCAAGAAGCTGCAGTATGCCATTGACCAGTATGTCCTCTCCGGTGGAAATGCCGTCATTTTTGTAGACCCGTACTGCGTTTCCGATCAATCCCGGCAATCCTTCATGGGACCGTCAAGTTCATCTCTCAAGACGTTGTTCATCGCGTGGGGCATAACCTATGACCCGTCAAAGGTGGTTGCGGACTTCGATCAGGCAACACCGGTGAGGACCCGTGACAACCGGGTCGAAAGCAGCCCGGTCATGATTACCGCCCGGAACGAGGCCTTTAATTCCGGGAACGTGGTGACAGCCGGCCTTGAAAGCATGCTGTTCCCCCTGGCAGGCGCCTTAAAAAAGGCTGAAAAGAGCCCCTACAATTTCGAGCCCCTGGTGCGGTCGGGGGAACACGCGGCCCTGGTAGATGCCTTTAAGGCGGCCATGGGGCTTGATGTGATCAGGCGAGACTATGTCCCCGGGAAATCCCGGCTGTATCTCTGCGCCCAGGTTTCGGGAAGATTCAAAACGGCATTTCCCGACGGGCCGCCCAAGGATGAGAAGGCGAAAGAGAACCAGAATCAAAATGAAGGGAAGAATCAGATCAAGGAGGCCAGGGAATCACGCAATATCCTGGTGGTAGCGGATGCTGATTTGCTGGCCGATCGGTTTTATGTGCAGCATGGACAGTTCCTCGGGGTTACTGTTTCAAAGGTCTTCAACGATAATCTCAATTTCGTTTCAAATGCCTGCGAGGCCCTCACCGGCAGTAATGATCTGATTGCCCTGCGGACGCGGGGAAGGTTTGAGCGTCCGTTCGAGGTAGTGCTGGACTTGCGGAAGAAGGCCCAGGAACGATGGTTGTCCAAGGAAACTGAGTTGATGAAACAGGCGGAAGAAACCAACCGGAAGCTCAAGGAACTGGAAACACAAAAGGATGCTTCGCAGAAACTGATTATCAGCCCGGAGCAGGAAAAAGAGATAGCGGAATTCAGGGAGAAGAAAAGCAGGATCGACCATGAGCTCAAACAGGTCCGGAAAAACCTGCGGGCGGATATGGAGAACCTGGGAATCACCCTGAAGGCCGTCAATATTTTCCTGATGCCGTTCTGCGTGATCATCGCTGGGCTCTTTTTTGCGTTCATGAGGCACAGGAGGATGAGAAGGAAATGAAGGGTAAGACACTGGGGGTACTCCTGATCGTTCTGGCGGTTCTCACTGGTCTGGTGTTTGTGGTTTTGATGGAGCACGCTCCCCGGGAAGGAAAAAGGGAACTGGGCTCCCTTCTGCTGAAAGACCTTCCGGTGAATGATATCGCCGCTGTTTCCATCCTCGGCGCCGACGGTGGTGGAGTGCAACTGGTAAAGAACGGAAATCAATGGGTGGTGAAAAACAGATTCGGCTATCCGGCCGATTTTTCAAAACTTACGGGATTTGTACGCAAACTGAGAGATGCCAAGATCGGTCGTTCATTTGCGGCATCTGAAAAAGTCCTGAGCCGCCTGCATCTCAGAGATCCCGAAGACAAGACGGCGGAAAAGGAAGAAAAGGGGACCGCCGTCACTTTTATGGACACAAATGGAAAAGTCCTTGTCCGACTCATTGTGGGAGAGCCCCTGAGGGGGGGAGAAGGGGGCATGTTCCCTGAGGGCCAGTATGTCCTGCTGGGGAACCGCAAGACGGTCTATCTCGTTGACAAGCAGTTTGAAGGACTTGGAAAGACCCCGCCCGCATGGCTGAAGAAGGACGTGATCGATGTGAAGGCAGACAACATCCGGAAGATTACATGCGTTGGGCCTGACGGAAAAACTGTGTTGTACGCCTGCTCGAGACCGGAAAAAGGGAAAGACCTGCAGTTGCTCCATCTGCCTCCGGGAAAGCAGGTCAACCCGGCATCGGTCAATCGCCTGGCCGGAGCACTCTCTGATCTGAGGATTGAGAATGTCATTGATCCCGCAAAGGCGGGGGCGTCGATTGAAACGAGGAATTCATCCGTAATAGAATACCGTCTTTTCAACGGGATGATTTATGACCTTTACCCCGGCGGAACATGCGGGAAGACGGACACCTGCTATCTCAAGATCTCGGTACGATTTGAAAATCCCCCTCTCATGAAGACAACATCCGGGGATGCTTCCAAAAAGGAGGCGGATAAAGGAAAAACAGCCGATGCCGGAAAGACGATGGAACAGAAGGCAGAAACTTTGAACAAGAAACTCGGCCGGTGGATCTTTATTATCCCCAAGTGGAAGCACGATGCCCTTGTAACGGACCGCGCGTCCCTCCTGGAGAAGGAAAAGAAATAGGTGAGATGGGAGTCCGCCATGTAAGGCTGCTCTATGGACGAGGGAACCGCCAGATCAAAAAAGAGAGCGTTGCTCTCCCTGCTCAGGGAACAGGACAGCCTCCTGGTTGCCTTCTCAGGGGGCGTGGACAGTACGTTCCTGCTGGCAGCGGCAAAGGAGGCCCTCGGAAAACAGGTCCATGCTGCAACTGCCCGGTCTTTCATCCATCCTCCGCACGAAATTGACGCGGCAATCCGGATCAGTGATTCCATGGGGGTGCCTCACACCGTGTTCCAATCCCGTGAGGGTTCCCTGGAAGCATTTGCCGCCAACACCAGTGACCGCTGCTATTACTGCAAAAAGAACCTCTTTGCCCAGCTTTTTGCCATCGCTGAAAAACACGGCCTCAAGGCCTTAGCGCACGGGGCGAATTGGGATGATCGGGGTGATTATCGACCGGGAGCCAAGGCCGCGAAAGAAGCCCGGGCCATCGCACCGCTCATGGATGTGGGGTTGACCAAGGAAGAGATCCGCTATTTGGCCCGTGAAATGGGGCTTCCCACCTGGAACAAACCCTCCAATGCCTGCCTTGCCTCGAGAATCCCCTACGGGACGCCGGTAACGCCGGAGAGGGTCCGCATGGTGGCAGAGGCGGAGCAGTTCCTCAGGGAAATGGGTTTTGAGACGATACGGGTAAGACATCATGGCACAGTGGCCAGGATCGAGGGGAGTGTTGATCGTTTCGTCGGGTTCCTGGACGATACTATCCGGCCCAGGATTGTTTCGCAATTCAGGAAAATAGGGTTTTTGCATATCGCCCTGGATCTGGAGGGCCATGTTTCGGGAAAGATGAACCGCGATCTGGAAACGGAAAGATGAGGAGATCAGATATGTCCTACGAGATAGTACTGCAGGACGCATACAAGGGGTATACCCTTGACCAGGATAAGATAGTAACCCCGGAAGAGACGGTGAAGCGTTTCAGGGAAAAACTGAAACGGGTTGATCTGGATATCCTTGAGGAGACCGTCAGGATCGACAACGGGAGGCTGGACATTCCGGTCTACTTCAGCGTATGCGGCCATGACGCTGCAGCGGTCATCGGCACGAAGAAACAAATGGGAAAGGGAGGAACTCCCGCGCAGGCCGAGGCCAGCGCCGTCATGGAACTGGCGGAGCGATTCAGCTTTTTCAGTTTCTGCAGGGATCAGAAAAACTTTTTCGTAGAGGAATACCGGAATGTGAAGGAACAGGCGATCCCGCTTGCGGAGATCGCAAAATCCGTACACGACGATGGCCCCGGCCTCGATCAGGCATTGGAAATTTTCAGCCGGATTCCATTGCAATGGACCTGGGCCTACAATCTGACACGCAGGGAGCCTGTTCTCATCCCCTTTACCTGGTTTTACGCCATCAATGAATTTAACGGCCCGTCCGCCGGAAACTGCGTGGAGGAGGCCGTTTCTCAGGGGATCTGCGAGGTGGTGGAACGCCATGTGTCAAGCCTGGTCAGTCGCCGGAAGCTCGGGGTGCCGGGAATAGATCCGGGAACCGCCCGGGACGGGATGGTGCGTGAGATGCTCCGGAAGTATGAAAGGGCAGGGGTACGGCTTTTTGTCTCTGATTTTTCCCTGGACACCGGTATCCCGTCGGTCGGCGTGCTGGCCTACGATCCCGGCACCTTCCCTGCAAAGAGTGAAATCGTGTGGACTGCGGGAACGACGCCGAGTCCTGAAAAGGCCCTCAGCCGGGCCCTGACGGAAGTGGCCCAGTTGGCGGGCGATTTTAACAGCAGTTCCAATTACGTGGCGAGTGGGCTGCCCAAATGCAGGAGCTTGGATGAAGGGGGGTTCATCATGGACCCGGACAGGATGGTGGGACTCTCTGAACTCCCGGATCTTTCAAGCGAAAACATCAAGACAGAAGTGGAGAGATGCCTGTCTGCTCTTTCCGGAATCGGGATGGAAGTTATTATCATCAACGTGACGCACCCCGGGCTGGAGATTCCGGCGTTCTATACCACCATACCCGGCGCCCATTTCAGGGAGCGGGCCCTGGGGACAAGTGTCGCCATGTTTTCTGCCAAACTTCTTGCGGAAAACCATGATCCGGCACAGGCAATCTCCGAGCTTCGGCGGATGGATGAACGGCTTCCCGGAAAGTATTTCGTTCAATTCTACCTGGGATACAGTCTCCTCAGACAGAATAATCCCGCCGAGGCCCTTCATTATTTCAGAAAGGCCCGTGACCTGGACCCCAAAGAGGAGGATATCCCGAGCATCTACTCTTACCTGGGCGTGTGCCTGAAAGATCTGGGACGGTACCGGGAGGCCATAGCGATCCTTCACGAGGCGGAGGAATATGACCGGGATCGAACCGACATCTATAACCTCATGGGATTCTGCCATTATTCGTTGAAAGAACACGAAAAGGCCGTTGAGTGTTTCAAGAAAGTGATTCAAATCGATCCGGGTTCCGCCATTGACTATGCCAACATCGGGTCCAACTACCGGGACCTGGGAGAGCGGGAAAAAGCGATCCGGTATTATCGACTCGCCCTGGAACTGGACCCGGAGATCGAGTTCGCACGGGATAATCTTCGGAAGCTGGAGCAGTGATTTCGGGATTCACGGGGATGTTATATTCTTGACATGATTCGATGATTTATTGGAAAATTGGGAGAGAAAAGGAAAGAAAAGAAGGTGATTCGCAATTCGCTGGTTTTGACTTGACCGCGTGCCTGTTTCATGATGAATTGGGGCTGGATCGAAAGGAGGTCCTTTCCAGATGGAACGTATCAGGATTGCCATTGCGGGAATCGGAAACTGCGCGAGTTCGCTTATTCAGGGCATAGAATATTACCGGCGCAACAAGGCAAGCGAAGTGAACGGCTTCATGCATTGGGAAATTGGGGGATATACTCCTGGCGACATAGAGGCAGTTGCTGCATTTGACATAGACAAGAGAAAGGTGGGGATGGATATCTCCAAGGCCATTTTCCAGTCCCCCAACTGTACAAAACCCATTTATGCGTCTGTTCCTGAAAAGGGGGTGAGCGTCCGGAAGGGGAAAGTCCTGGATGGATTTGCCGAACATATGAAAGATTATGATGAGCGCTACCGCTTTGTTCTTTCAGAGGAACCGGAATCCACCAAGGCAGACGTGGTCAATCTCCTCAAAGAGTCAGGAGCTGAGATGCTCCTCAATTACCTGCCGGTAGGTTCCGAGCAGGCAGTGAAATTTTATGCGGAATGCGCTCTCGAAGCAGGAGTAGCCTTCATCAATAACATGCCGGTCTTTATTGCAAGCGATCCTGTATGGGGGGAGCGTTTCGCGGAGAAAGGGATTCCTGTCATAGGAGACGATGTAAAATCCCAGCTGGGGGCGACCATCGTGCACCGGGTCCTTGCCAATCTCTTCAATCGTCGGGGGGTTAAGCTTGAACGGACCTATCAGCTCAATACCGGAGGAAATACGGATTTTCTGAATATGCTCGACCGGTCTCGGCTGGTGTCCAAGCGCGAATCCAAGACCGAGGCCGTGCAGTCGCAGCTTGGGGAGGCGCGGCTGAACGATGAAGATATCCATATCGGACCCAGTGATTGGGTCGCCTGGCAGAAAGACAACAAGATAGCCTTTATCCGCATGGAGGGCAGGCTGTTCGGGGATGTTCCTATGGACCTTGAATTACGCCTGTCGGTGGAGGATTCACCCAATTCGGGCGGGGTCGTTATCGACGCCATCCGGTGTTGCAAGCTTGCCCTGGACCGGGGCATCGGCGGGGTCCTCTACTCGCCTGCCTCGTTCTTCATGAAACATCCTCCCCGGCAATATACGGACGCGGAAGCCTACCGAAGGACCGAGGAATTTATTGCGGGAACGCGCGAGGCATGACTTGTGGGTTGCGGCTCTATGACCCCATGTATTTTTCCAGTTCCGTTTTCGGGATACCGAGACAATAGAGCACGTTCGTGATGTGCCCCGTATTGAGGACGCCATCGGCCCTGATATCAGCGGCCGGCGGCTTGAACGCGATGGAGAGTCCCGCACTCTTGATGAAATGAGAGCGGCTGGAACCGTCTCCCACCGCTATGACCTGGTCCCTTCCGATATCCTCCATTTTCATAATGAAATCAAGAAGTTCTTGCTTTGTCTCACTGGTTATCACCGGTTCGCCCAGTTCCCCGGTGATGATTCCGTTTTCATCGACCTTGAGGCTGTTCGAAAAGGCATAATCCACTCCCGCCTCTTCCAGGATGTCCTTGATGAAGAAATTGAAGCCGGACGAAAGGAGCGCGATCTTGAAACCCATGGATTTCAGAATCCGTATGAGTTCAAATGACCCCGGGTTCAATTGGAGGAGATGGGTGAACGACTCTATTGCATGGATGGGAATGCCCTTCATGCTTCTGGCGTTTTCTACCAGTGCCTTGAACTGATCCTCCCCTCCGTCCACAAATGTGACGCCGCCCGGAATTTGCCCCAGTTTTTCCCTGACGCCCTCCAGGAATATTCGCAGAGACTGTTCCTGCACCAGACTTGACTCCACGTCAAAGACCACCAGTTTTTTTACCTTCCGGAAAATATCCTCGCTTTGTATGACCACGCCCTGGTCTAACCTGCTGCAGGTTTTCCGCAGTTCTCCTGCCATTTCTTCGATGGATTCTTCACGCGACATGCCCGGTTTTCCAGGCATCCGGCCGGTGTCTATGAGCATTTCCATGGAAAAAAAGTCTCCCTGGGCAACCATGCGGGACCGTTCTATATTAATGGTGCGTTTGTGAAAGAACGTGGAGACTTCCGCCATGATGCCCGGGCGGTCCGGGCCGAGCACGGTGACAAGGTGGCTTTCTTTCTCCGGCATGCACCGGGCCTGGTCCCGGTCATATTCCGTGACCATGACTTTGATGTCCGTGTCGGATTCGAGGTCGTTCAGGCGGTTTTCCAGGTATTCCAGAGAATGCTCGGAGGCGGAAAAATCAATGATGAGGAATATGGAAAAAAGGCTCCTCCTGCAGCTTTCCTCCACATCAAGGATATTGCCTCCCAGTTCGAATATACGGGTGGTGACCTTGGACACGAGACCGGGAGAATCGAATCCCACAGCCGAAAGAGTGACGAGCCGCTTGTCCTTTCCGGATGCTGAAAAGTCATTTCTCTTTGTCATAGAATACAAATAACTCCTCTTCGTAATATCTCCCGTCGATCACCTGTCCGGGACCAAATCGCTTGACGGCCTTTTTTTTCAACAGTTCTGAGAATCTCATGTTTATCTCGTCGATGGATATATCTTCTTTAAGCCAACTGGTCGGGATATCCACGTGAAGCGGGCGTGCGGGAACCAGATTCCTGGTGGCTTTCGGCGGGAATTTTTTCCCTGCCCGTACCGCTTCCACCACCATGTCCTTTGTTATCTGAGGCGTCCATATGATCAACTGGCCGGGTTCGGGGACATGGTCTGCCGCATGGTCGGTGATATTCTGGCAGGGAATATATCGGATGTCCACGCCTTTTTTCATCAACCTGGACTGAAACTCTTCCAGAACGGTATAGGCACTCACCGCATCACAGACTGTGCTGCTGTCACACGTCACCAAATGACACGAGTCATGACCTTGGATTCCCCAGCAGAAAGGATTTTCCCGCATCAATTCAGCAAGGATCACTTTGTCGGGAATTGTGCGGAGGGAAGCCTGCATCGACGCAATAATGGCTCTGATCTGCTCATGCCCGACAGTGCATTCAAGTATCCTGAACCAGTAGCGCAACTGTACCGATTTTTTGAGGTAGTTTATTCTGCACACGGGAATGAATCTGAAATGCAGGGCCTTGAATACGAAAAAACGGTGGTGTCCATCCAGGACCATGTTATTGTCATCCACAATGACCGGATTCTGCAGGTTGGTCCAGTTGCTGAATTCCAGAATCAGCTCGTTGGCCGCTTCGGGTATAATCTCCTCGTGAGGCACCAGGGAGGAAACCGGTACGATTTCCAGTTTCAGTTCCAGCGTTTCGGTCTTGATGCGATACATAAAGGCGCCCCGAAAGATTACAGGAATTGGTGGAGGCGCTGTACCGCCTCGTCATATTCATCACCCCGGAAGCAGAACTGTAGTTCGCTATATTGTTCCCTGAGTTTTTTCACTTCTGTTGTGACGGAAGCCTTCGGGTCCTTGACGACCGTTGCCATAAGGGATGCAAGGGTGCGGAACCCTTCCTGGTCCATGCCGAAACGGGTCATTTCCGAAACTCCCAGGCGCAGTGCCCCGGCCGCCGTGAAGCCCTCCTCCTCCGGTGCCGTCTGGTAATTGCAGATAATATTGTTTCCTTCCAGCCGACGTGCTACTTCCGGTCCTCGGGCGTAGCCGACCCGTACGACCACCTGGTGGGTTTCGGTAAAATTGATGGCCGGGTCGCCGGCGACCTCCAGGCCGCACTCCTTGAGTGCCACGGCAAAGGTCTTGGCATTCGCGATGACTCTCGGCTGGTAGTCATCCTTAAAACGGTTCATCTCGTAAGCAGCCATGAGCAGGCCAAGCATGGTCCCCAGGTGGTGATTGGAGACGGACCCGGGGAAGGTCCTTCGCCGCAGGGCTTCCCAGAGTTCGTACCGTTCCTCATCATCTTTGAAGCGGCTTCCGACTATTCCACGCTGGGTTCCGAAAAACGTTTTGTGGGTGGAGCCGGTAACCAGGTCGGCCCCTTCCTGAAAAGGTTCCTGAAAATGCGGCCCGACGAGTCCCAGAACGTGCGCCATGTCATACATGAGTATGGCATCTACGTGTTGATCTACCAGAAAACGGCTGATTTCCTCAACCGGTTCCCGGTGGAGTACCATGCTTTTGCCCAGGATAATAAGCTCGGGTCTTTTCTGGTCGATCAGCTCAAGGGTCGCGTTAACGTCCATCTTAAAGGGATTTTCCCTGAGCACCGGGAAATTGACAACCGCAGGTCGTTCAGTCACGGGATCCCGGGCCACAAAATCTCTCAGGGCCCCCATGGGCTGGGCGCTCAGGTGTCCCCCGGTTCCGAGGTAATTATTCATGACGCGGCGAATACGCCGCGGTTCGCTCCGGCGATCTGCCCTGTTCAGGTAGTCAAGCATGGCACTGAAGACCGCGGTGTTCGCCATCTGGCCGCTCACCACGCGCGTTTCCACTTCTTCACAACCCAGGTATTTCCGCATTTCCATTTCGAGCAGGAATTCAACTTCTTCGATAAAAGACGTTCCCTGGTAATAAAATATGTCCGTGTCGTAGAACGCCTTGGATTCCCGGTGCTCGGCATACCGGAAGGACGGGTCCATAATGGAAAGGGTCCTTACCATCGGCGAAATGGTCATCTCGGACGGAATGAGATTGATACATTCCCGCTGCCGCCAGGCGGTATTCTCCGTCGCCTTCCTGAGCAGCAGGAGCGGTTTTTCCTTTTCGTATTCCTCCCCGGCTTCCATGGAAGGCGCTTCCCTTTCCACCACGATGGGACGGGCGAAGGGCGGGGCCTCGGATCGGAGGTGAAAGGGGACGACCAGGGAATCAACCATTTTTCCCCGGATTTCCAGCTGGAGGTTCTCCCCTTCGATGATATGGCTGTCCACGTATGCAAGGCAGATGGACCGGAGTTTGTGCTGATCAGTACGAACGGAACGGAGGCCTTCTCCTTCAAAAATCCAGTACGGGACCATGGTCCCGCTGGTGACATATCCCACGTGCCGATCCCCCATGAAAACCCGTGATCCGGCCCTGGCTATACCCCGGCCGGTAACGGCAACGGGCTGGATGAGCCGCGGGAGATCGGAGATAAGGGAAAAGTTCCGCTTCAATATCTTGGAAAGAGCTCCAAACTGCTTCGCGAGGGCCTCTCTTCCCACAAAGTCCCCTTTGAGCGGTGAGAAACTGACCGCAGACTTGGTGATCGGGACCGCAAGAATGGGGATTTCTTTTCCATCCGGATCTTCCCCCAGTTCATGGCCGTAAAGGGGAAGTCCCGCTTCGAGGCGAAGGGTGTCCCTGGCTCCGAGTCCCACGGGCGCAGCTCCTTCACGGAGGAGCGTTTCCCACAGGGCGGGGCCGTTTTCCCGCTCCGTAAACAGCTCAAAACATAACGGTTCGCCAGTATAGCCGGTGCGTGCTATGTTTATCCGTGCTCCCCCCATGTCCACGACCCCTACTGCATTTCTGACGGGGGCGGGGAACGTGCCGGACCCTGCAAGGCGGGTGAGTATCTCTTTTGATTTGGGACCCTGCAATGCCAGCATGGACAGGCGCTCGGTGACATCTTCGATCTGCAGGTCATTGAATTCCGCGGCAAGGGCCTGCAGGTGATCCCAGTCTTTCAGGCGGTTGGACGCATTTACCACAAGGAGGTACTCGATGGTATCAAAACGGTAAAGATACGCGTCGTCCACCGCCCCTCCCGTCTTGTTGGGGATAAGTGTGTACTGGGAGCCCGTTTCCTTTGGATCAAGGGCCGCTGCATTGTTGGTGAGAGTGTTCTGGAGAAAGGCCAGGGCATCCGCGCCCCTGATCAGGAATCGTCCCATGTGTGAAACATCGAAGAGCCCTGCTCCCTTTCTCGTTTCGAGATGCTCGGAGACAATGCCGTTCGGATACTGGATCGGCATTTCCCAGCCGCCGAAGTCCACCATTTTCGCGCCGAGACGCTCGTGATTGTCGAAAAAAACGGTTCTCAGAAGATCTGACATAGTAGGTTCCCCCCTTAATTTCCTTGCTTCCTATTTACTTTTGATTACCATCTGTTTTTGAGATTTTCAAGAAGAACTTCGCAGATTCCTGAAGAAAACATAAAAATTTAAAAGATTATTGACAGAATAGTGAATTTTTT
>CAZWEV010000081.1:0-14474 GCA_964633015.1 uncultured Desulfobacteraceae bacterium
GCGGGAATTGCGCTTTTGACCAGATGATGCAGGAGCGTTTGCAGGCGGAGACGAATCACGTTCACGCAACACAGCAGGTTTCAGGTTTCGAGGTTGCCGAAGACTTTTATTACCACGAAGGTCACACCTGGGCAAGGCCGGAATACGGCGGTCGTGTGCGAGTCGGTCTGGATGATTTCGCTCAAAAGCTCCTGGGAAAGCTTAAGAAAATCGAGATCCCCAATATCGGACATGAAGTTCACCAGGGAGTCGCGGGTTTCACGGTACGGCGAAATGGCGATATTGCGGAGGTTCTTTCCCCTGTGGATGGAATTGTGGCGCACGTGAACAAAAAACTCATGGAGAATCCCGGGCTCATTAATGAGTCTCCGTATGAAGATGGGTGGTTGTTTATTGTTGAACCCAGTAAACTGCGCAAGAACCTTAAAAACCTGTTTTACGGGGAAGAGGCTGAGCAGTTCACCGGTGAAGAAAAGGAACGGCTTTTCGCGCTCGCAAATGATGATTTAAGGATCGCGGCGGACGGAGGGATTTCTGTGGATGATTTGTCTAAAGAACTCAAAGGTGAAAGCTGGAAAAAGGCGGTCAAGGCGTTCCTGAGGACTTGACCATCGGACCACTTTTCACCGGCATAGAAGGCCTCCCTTTCCTGCATGGAGGGGGAGGTTTTTTTGTGAAAAATGAGGGTGGACTTGTTCAGGATGCATGGTATATTGTCTCCGGAAAAGCGCTGGTGATTGTTCAGTTCCATCATGCTTTGGGATTGTCCTGATTCCATCGAGAGAGCTCTCCCTTTCCCGAGGAATGAGGAGAGAGGTGGGGATACGGTATCAACCATTTACGAAATATGGGTACAGAGGGAAGGCGATGGGTGATGATTTTGATGATTTTGTGCAAGACCTGCAGAACCAGATTCTTGAGGAAACAAGGGCTGCCTACGGAGATGTGGCGTTTCAAAGGTGGCTGAAGCCGTTATATACCGGCAGGATTGACCTGGCTGACGGACATGGCCGCGTCACCGGTTCGTGCGGGGATACGATGGAGATCTTTCTGAGATTTGAAAACGGGAAGGTGAAACAGGCCTCGTTCCAGACTGACGGGTGCGGATCGAGCACGGTCTGCGGATCATTTGCCGCAGAGCTTGCACTCGGGAAATCACCGGATGAGCTGGTTGCCGTTACCGCAGAGACCATTCTGGAAATACTGGGAGGGTTGCCGGACGAAGACCGGCACTGTGCGTTCCTGGCCGCGGATGCCCTGCAGGAATCCCTTGATGATTACATGAAGCGTTTCAGCAGGACAGGGGAAAAGGAGAATTCCGGCAGATAACAAGAGTGCTGCACCTGCATCCGAGCGGTTTCCGTATCAAAACCGGCCGCTTCGTCAACGCCGACCATACGGGGTCAGGGAAGGGAGTATTATATTGGAAGGTGGAGAAAGTTCACATGAAGATTCTAGATGATTTGCTCTCGATGCTCAATTTTGATGAAACCGTGCGGGATATACGTCAGGGAGTTTTCCATACGGGTGTATTAACCGGAAACTGCGGACTTGCCGCGACACTGCCCCGCGATGCCTTGCGACAGACGCCTCCGCAGGTCAGGGAACCCGGCTTCCTTCTGGAAAAGAGTCCCCAAGAGCTTGCAGCGCTGGCCTACTCGGAGAGCCTGCTCGAGGCGGCCATGGGCATGGCTACCATCAATTCCCTTCTCGAGGTGGATGAGGATACGTGTGTTGAGGTGAATGCCGCCGAAGTTATCGTTGAAAAGGGGAAAGGAAAAAATGTCGCAATCGTGGGTCACTTTCCATTCATACCCCGCATTCGCAATCATGCAAGAAAAGTCTGGGTCATTGAAAAAAATCCGAAAGAGGGTGATTTTGCTGAGGAGCAGGCAGAGAATCTGATTCCCCTGGCGGATGTCGTTGCCATAACGGGCACCGCCATCACAAATCACACCATTGATCACTTGCTCGGCCTGTGCGCGAAGAAAGCCTATGTGCTTCTGCTCGGCGACACGGCACCGCTTTCCCCGATTTTGTTTGACCATGGGTTGGATGCCATTGCAGGCACCAGGGTGGTGAATCCTGATCTGGCGCTTTCCTGTGTAAGCCAGGGGGCCAATTTCAGGCAGATAAAAGGGGTGAAGCGGCTCACTGTCATGAAATGAGAGCGAAGACGGCTTTTAGGTCAGAGGGTGAACAGAGATGAACTATCTACAGGAGATGAGAAAGGTAGTGGGGAAACGTCGGGTTTTCGTGCCCGGTGTTCGTGCGGTGATTCCGAACGAAGGTGGAGCGGTCCTTCTCCAGCGGCGAACGGATACGGCCCTCTGGGGGTTACCCGGCGGTTCGGTCGAACTTAACGAGACTCCACTTGAAGCCTTGAAACGGGAAGTAAGAGAGGAAACCTCCCTGGCGGTAATAGAGGCGAAGCCCATGGGACTGTACTGCGGGCCACGCCAGAAATTCGCCTACCCGAATGGCGACAAGGTGCAGTGTTTTGCACTTGCCTTCATTGTCCATGAATGGGACGGCGTTCCCCGTGTGGACGGGATGGAAGGATCAGCGCTGCATTTTTTTTCGCTCTCTGATCTTCCGACGGCGCTCGTACCTGTCCACAAGCAGACACTTGAGGACTATGACAGGTATAATGGGACGTTCATTTTAAACGGGTAGTGGTTGTTCATGAAACGGAGAGATCTTCTCGCCCCGGCAGAACGCCTGGTCGTGCAAAGGGCGTTGTGAGGCAACTTGTGGCGAAACTGAAACACTTTTCGGCCTTCCGGTTCTTGTTCTGCCAAAAGTAAACCGGAAGGCCGGAAAGGCATAATGTCTCCGGTTCAGTCTTCGGATGATTCCGATTCAAGCGTTTCGATGCGCCTGTTGATGGCATCGAGCTCGTTTTTCATGGCCTGTGCTTCTCCCTTGAGCATATTGACTTCTTCGTCCGGTTTCATCCGGTATGGCGCGCCGTAGGAAGGTCGTTCGTACCAGGTATCCTGATCCGGATACGCACCGCGCCATCCAAACCCTCGTCCATAGCCGCGGCCGAAACCTGCGCCGAAACCCCTTCCGAAACCACGGCCTCGTCCAAAGCCGCGCCGTCCATAAGATCTTCCATGCGGACTGCAATAGCCCCGGCCACCACCGGTCATGGGACCTGCACCCATTGGACCTGTTCCATTAAATCCAGGCATAACAAACACCTCCTTCTAAAGAATTCACACGGTGAAATGGGATAAGATTCTTTTTACCAAACTTCCCGACCACGGTATCCGCCTCTGCGGCCAAATCCGCCGCCGAAACCCCTTCCTCGGCAGAAGCCTCGGCTATATCCTCTTCCAAAACCTCGAACCCAGCTAAAAAATCGACCCGGGTTCCAATATCCGGACCTCGTCGGAACAGCCGGTCCATATCCGGGCCTGGAAGGGTTACACTGGCCTCGACCCCATCCTGTCGCTGGGCCTCCGCCGGCGGGACCTCTCCCATCAAATCCAGGCATAAAACTCACCTCCTTTCATGAGTTTTGGGATTCACGTATGATACGTGAATGTTTTGAGCTTGTGCCCATAATATAATAGCTCGTGCCGGGCAGTCAAGTATTTTTTGAGCGTATGCTCTTTATTTGTCCGCCGGGTACCATGCCCCGTGGTTTGCATCGTTGACAACAGAGTCATCCCCGCTGCTTGCGTCGGGGCAGCTCATTCGCCGCTTGCCTTTGACCGGGGATTTCGGTAAGATACCGCTCACCATCAGGCAGAACGCACTGAAAAGGAGACGTATGATGATCACCCGATACACCAGGCCCCGGATGGGTCGGATCTGGGAAGCAGAAAATCGCTACACCAAATGGCTGGAGGTTGAAATCGCCGCATGTGAGGCCATGGCGGAAGAAGGCATCATCCCCCGTGAAGCGGTTGCAAATATCAAAAAAAAAGCCCGCTTTTCCGTAAAGCGGATCCTTGAGATCGAGGAGGAAACCAAGCACGATGTGATCGCCTTTCTCACGAATGTGGAGGAATACGTGGGGCCTGACTCGCGGTACATCCATCTCGGCCTCACTTCTTCGGACATACTGGACACCAGCTTTGCACTCTTGCTCAGGGAGGCAATGACCCTCATCATCAGCGATGTGGAAAACTTCATGGCCGTGCTCCGTGAACGGGCCATGGAACACAAAGAGACGATCATGGTGGGCAGGTCCCATGGTATTCATGCCGAGCCCATCACCCTGGGACTCAAACTCGCAGTGTGGTATTCCGAGATGAAGCGGAATTTGGCGCGTCTTGAAAAGGCCCGCGAGGTTATCTCTTTCGGCAAGCTGTCCGGCGCAGTAGGAACGTTTGCGAACATTCCGCCGGAGGTGGAGGTCCTCGCCTGCAAAAACCTGGGACTCACTCCCGCCCCCATTTCAACCCAGATTATTCAGCGGGACCGTCATGCCGAAGTTTTTGCGACCCTGGCTATTGTTGCCGGGACCCTGGAGAAGATTGCAGTCGAAATCAGGCACCTGCAGCGCACCGAGGTCCACGAGGCAGAGGAACCCTTCTCCAAGGGACAAAAGGGTTCATCCGCCATGCCCCACAAGAAAAACCCCATCGGTTCCGAAAACATTTCCGGGCTGGCGCGGCTCGTCAGGACCAATGCCCTGGCAGCCCTTGAAAATATGCCCCTCTGGCACGAAAGGGATATCAGCCACTCTTCGGTGGAGCGGGTGATCGGCCCTGACAGTACCATCCTGATCGACTTCATGCTCAATCGGTTGGGCAATATTGTGCGAAATCTCGTGGTGTATCCGGAAAGAATGCGGGAAAATCTCGAGAAGACCGGCGGGCTCATTTTTTCTCAGCAGGTGCTCATGAGACTCGCGGAAAAAGGGCTGGAACGGCAGAAGGCCTATGTCATGGTCCAGAGAAATGCCTTGCGGGTATGGGAGGAGGGCACGCCTTTCCACGATCTGCTTATGGCGGACCGGGAGATCAGAGACTATCTCGGGGAGGACGAGATAGACAGGATCTTCGATCTTACCTACCATCTCAAACACGTGGATGCTCTCTTTGAGCGGGTGTTTGCAGAATAGCACCCGACTTTCAACAGGAACACCGAGGGGGCCGGCCATGGCTGAACGCGGAATGCTTCAACCGAAAATCATCCTTCCCAGGATGGAAACGGGGCGATGATGCGCAGTGATCTATCAATCATGGTCGTACGGGGGGTCGGCAAGGTCAGGCGTTTCAAGGCATCCTCCTTCCTCCTCATTGGAAGTTCCCTGTTTTTTGCCGTTTTTATCGTTTTTTCCATCTTCGCTATCAATGAATACTTTGCGAAACGGCGGGAAACTACTGATCTCACGAAGAAGATCACAGAGCTGGAAAAGCAGCGAAACCAGTCCCGCAAGCGGCTCCACCGCATGCGGCAACAGGTTGCCCTCCTGAAAGACTATATTCGGCTTCTTGAAAAGCCGTCTTCCAAGACTGCGCCGGAGGCCTATTCCGAGCCTTTGCCGGCTGCAGAAAAGCCCGCACCGGAAAAAGATACTCCTGTTGTCCAGGAGAAGCCCCCGGAGACGCCGATGCAGGAGGAAATACAGGACGCTGCGGACCGGCAAAAGGCACCGACGTCAGAAGCACGTGAAGAGAAGCGGGAAGAAACGGAGGAGACGAACCTGCCGGCACCTGAAAAGCCGCTGGTTGCGATTGAAAATTTGACCTCCCAGCATAAGAATACCAGGCTGACCATTTCTTTCAGGCTTGCAAAGACAACTGGGGATAAAACCCCTCTGCGAGGGTATCTCCACATGATTCTCGTGGATAAAAACGTTGATCCTCCGCAAATCCGCTCCTTCCCGCACGAGGTACTGAAGGGCGGTATTCCCGTGAGTTATAAGCGAGGACAGGTTTTCGTGATTAAACATTTCCGGGTGGTGCATGGAAAGTTTTTCCTCGGCGGCACAAAAGAAGCTCCTGCCTCTCTGCGGATATTCGTGTATGACAAGGACGGCGTGTTGCTTCTTGACCGGAAGCTGACCCTCAAAAATGCGGCTTGATGCTTAGCCCGGATTTCTTACGGACTTTCGTGATGAGGCGGCGGATAGCCTCCCTCCTCTGAGCATCGGTTTGTGAGGACCATCCAATGCATTCCGCGCTGCGGCATGAGGATCAGTCACCGGCGTAGCTCATTTCCAGAATATCATCCCACGGATCCGCCTTTTTGATGACCACGTTGAACTGCTGGCCCGGATACATGCCCGCTTCCCCTTCCTGGCGGAGTTCACCCATATGCAGGTAATCAAGGAGGAGAACGCGGTACCTGCTCTTGAGCACATCAAGGACCATGGCCCTGTATTTCTCCCCCACATGCTGGCGCAGGTATTTGAGTATCCAGTACCGGTTCCGGTTCCGCCGGACCCTTTCAAGGACCTTGAGCGTTGGTTCGATGGCCATCCGCAGTTTTTCCAGGGTCTCTTCATCATAGGGGAGGGTTTTTGCGGAAAGAAAGGATATCAACTGCCGCTGTGCAACAAGATCCAGGTAGCGCCGGATGGGAGAAGTGGCGTTTGAGTATACGTCAAGCCCAAGGCCGGCGTGAGGGGCGGGTTCTGTGGACAGTTTCAGCGGGTTGAGCTTTCGACGCTGCTTGAAAACATAGTAGATATACCCGAACTGGTCCTCGGTCAGCCTCTCGCTGGGCTCCTCCTGTGTCCTGAAAAGAACGGGAATCTCGTGCCGCTTGCAGAATGTGGCAAGCAGCCAGTTGTAAAAGATCATGAGTTCTGCCACAAGCATCCTGGACGGGGTGTTCTGTTCAACCATCTCCAGATGCAGGGCCCCGTTGTTCCTGAATTGCACCTCGATCTCGGGCAGAGACAGGCTGATGGCATCATTTCCCATGCGTATGCCTTTCAAGGTCATACTCAGCTGGCGGAGCTTTCTCAACGTGGAATCCGACGCCAGCATGTGGTTGGATTCGTCGTAGGTGAGCTGTCTCTTTACGCGCACAATACTGGGCGCAAACCGGTAATCAATGATTCTCCCATCCTTTTCAAGACGTGCCAGCAGGGAGACGGCAAGGCGGTCGCAGTCCTGCTTGAGGCTCAGCGTCTCCTGGGAGAGGTCCGGAGGAATCATGGGAATCTGCTGGCGGGGGAGATAAAGGGACGACCCACGGAGGCACGCCTCCCGGTCCAGGAGGCTGTCCTGTGGAATGGACGCCGCCACATCAGCGATATGGACTCCCAGGACCAATTGATCGCCGTCCTGCTCAAGGCTCACCGCGTCATCAAAATCTTTTGTCCAGGGGCCGTCTATGGTAAGCAGAGGCAGGTCCCGGAGATCTTCCCTTCCTTCAAGGTCCGGTTTGGAACAGGCAACCTGGGTGGATAGGGCAAGGTTGTCTTTTCCGAAGGTGGTTTTTATCTCAAGCCTGATCAATTCAAGGTTTTCATCCTGATCCCAGACTCCCAGCTTGACCAGGAGGGATCTTGCCTGGCGGATATTTGTCATTCCTGCGCTGGCAAGGAGTTCCTTTGAAAATTTGTAATCAGACGCCTCCCGGCCGTAGAGGACAAGATTGGTCAGGCAATCAATAATCACTTTTTCGCAGGCTGGAGGTGGAGGTGCGGCGCTTTTCTGTTCCCGTACAGCCTTCAGCCAGGCTCCCCCTGCTTTCAGCATCATTTTACGGGTTGCTGCTTCCTCTTCTTCCCTTCTGATCTGATCGACCTTGTCCTCAGAGTTCGGTAAAAATTGCCCGTCCTTGAGCTTGAAGTAGACATGGTCCTCGAAAACAGCCCGTATGAGGGCGGACAAATGATCATCCGATATGGATTCTCCAAAACAGAGCTGGGCCAGGTACCGGTGATTGAAACGCTCATGTTCGTCCCTCACGAGGGCCCACAGTTCAGGGACATTAATTCGCTCCTTCAAGGTTTCCCGAATGGATTCGGTTTGTCTGAGCTTTTCCAGGAGTTCCTCCCGGGGCCGGAGGGGATCCATTGCAGAAGAAGAGACGAGCAGTGCCCTTTTTGGAGATAAATTGACTTCCCGGTTGGTGGACGTCAGGAGGTGGAGCTTGTTTCCCCTGTCTTCCAGGCACAGGGTGGATATGAACCTCCCCTGTTCAATAAACTCGATGATTTTCCCTTTGTGCATGCCCAGTCTCGTTCCCGGATGAGAATTGTTTCTCCACAGTTACTAACAGTCGAAACCGGTTCTGTCAACCACGACCGGTACCGCTATTCGACTTGACTTCTCACGGCTCCTTCACTATTTTCGAATCAGGATCTCACATGGCCGCTACAGGCTCCGTTCCCCTTTGGCTTCCCGGCCGGATATCCGCTTTGTGAATCATTCCCCCGCAAAATTGCATTCAGGCGAACGATCTGGTAAAATAACGGAAAATTTCGCCCGAAGGGAAACATTTGTATGGAAACACCACTTTTCAAGGACCGGATATCTCGTCTTCGTGAACGTCTCCGGGAGAAGGGCGTGGATGGCATCTGGATTGCTCAGCCGGAGAACCGGCGGTATCTGTCCGGGTTTCGTGCCACAGATCTCCAGATAACCGAGTCCTCCGGGTCCTTGCTCATCGATGAGCACGATCTCCTGCTTCTGACTGACTCAAGGTATACGGAAGAAGCATCCAGGGAGGCGGTCGGTTTTGAGGTCAAAACGATTCAGAAGGGGATTGCGGAGGGGTTGTCCGCTCTCCTGCCGGACCTGGGAATCCGCCGGCTGGGCTTTGAAAAGGATTACATTACCTGGGGCCTTCATCAGGAACTGGAACAAAAACTCCGCGGCCTTTCCTCCCCTGTTGATCTGGTACCGCTCGACGGAATCGTGGAGGAAATGCGGGAGATTAAGGATGATGCGGAAATAGGGGCCCTCCAGGCATCTGCAGCTCTGATTTCTTCGGTTATGGGACAGATTATTCATTCCCTGAAACCGGGTCGTACCGAGCGCGAAGTTGCCTGGAAGGTGGAAGAACTCGCACGGGATGGAGGGGCCGAAGATCTTGCTTTTCCCTCCATTGTTGCCTCCGGGCCCAACAGCGCCCTGCCCCATGCCGTGCCGACCGAACGCAGGCTGGAGCAGGGAGAACCCGTTATCCTGGACCTGGGAGTCAAATTGAACGGGTATTGTTCGGATATGAGCCGTACCGTATTTCTGGGTGATGCTTCCCCTGGATTCAAGGAGGTGTACCGGATCGTCCGCGAGGCACAGGCTGCCGCTGTCGATCAGGTACGTCCCGGACTGGAAACCACCTTTGTGGACAGCATCGCGAGGGACCGGATAAAGAACGAGGGGTTCGGGGACTACTTCGGCCATGGGCTGGGGCATGGTGTCGGGCTTGCAACCCATGAAGGACCAAGACTTAGTCCCAGGAAACCTGCCATACTCAAAGAAGGAATGATTGTCACTGTCGAGCCGGGCATTTACCTTCCCGGCAGGGGGGGAGTCCGGCTTGAACAAATGGTCCTGGTCACTGGAAAAGGGGCGAGAATCCTGACCGGAGATTCGCATTTTTATGATTTTTAGCGGTGCATGCACCGCAATAGGTTTTTTCGGCTTTTCACCAAGAAGCGCAGGCGGTGAACGGACACCACAATGGATAGTGAAACAGCGGTTCTCCTGGATCAGTTTCTTGCCCACCTGAAGGTGGAACGGGGACTGTCCGACAATACGGTCGGCTCTTACAGCAGAGATCTGATGCGCTTCATGGCATTTCTCGACGAGGGAAAACAAAACCCGTTAAACCTGGACAGGGAGATGCTCACCGCCTACATCGGCCGCCTGGGAAGAAAGCTGGCAGCCCGGTCCGTGGCCAGGCATATTTCGTCCTTGCGGAGATTTTATCGCTTTCTTGTGAGAGAGGGGCAGCTGGATGTCAACCCGGCCCGGCTCCTTGAATCACCAAAGCTGCCCCGGAAGCTTCCGGGAGTCCTCTCTCCGCAGGAGGTGGAACGGCTTGTCTCCGCACCCAAACCCCTCAGTGCAAAAGGGCAGCGGGACCTGGCCATGCTGGAACTCCTGTATGCCACAGGATTGAGAGCTTCTGAACTGGTGGGACTCAGGATATCCAACATCAATCTTGAATCGGGGTATGTCAGAACCCTTGGAAAGGGCAGCAAAGAGCGGGTAGTTCCCATGGGAGAGAAGGCAAGGACGGCATTGGCCCGCTATCTTCAGGAGGGAAGAAGTGCGCTGGCGCGGCGTGGGCATTCCGCGTACCTTTTCCTGAATTTCAGGGGAAACGGGATGACCAGACAGGGATTCTGGAAGATTATAAAAGGGTATGCCAGCCAGGCGGGAATCAAGAAGAATATTACCCCGCACAGCCTGAGACACTCCTTTGCGAGCCATCTTCTTGAAGCAGGGGCTGATTTGCGGTCCGTACAGATGATGCTCGGCCATTCCGATATCTCCACTACCCAGATCTATACCCACGTGACACGGAAGCGACTGATACAACTCCACGAAACCTGTCATCCAAGGCCGTGACGAATGTATCCCGGCCGCCGGTTATAACGGAAGCCCGGTTTTTTGGAAGAGATAATGGCTCAAATCATAGACTTCAGCAGCAGGGCCGGAAAACTATCCGATAATCTGGTCGCTTCAACGCCGCTGGAGTTCCGCCAGGCGGATTGGGAAACCGTGCACTTTATCCAGATGCTGCGATCCGATTCACTGGATTTTGAGAGACGGAGAAGGCTGATGCTGCAGAGCGGGGACAGGAATCCGGTGCAACTGCCCTCCCATTTTGCCCTCAGGGACGGAACGGCGTCTACCATCAGGGGCATGTTCATGTATCGGGACCGGGAGGATCGCATGCGGGAAGTGTACTTCCTTGCAGGGCTGATAGACTGCATGATAAACCGGGTCAGCCCGATTCTGCGCACGGCCCTGTTGCGGGACATGTATAAGAAGATCTTCCTGATGAAAAAGGACCTGGACATTACCTGGCACGGACCTCTCGATCAGGTCCTGCTTCCCATTGATCACCGGTTTTTCAACGTGCAGCACTACCAGGCTGCGTTGCGGACTGCCGCCACCATGAAAGAACTGTATGAACAGATCATGCAGGGAAGCGGTGAGATGTTTGATATTATTTCCCTGAAGTATGTCTTTTATTTGCCCCGTGTTCAAGCGTAAGTTCTCCCTGCGCCCCCTTCGGGGGACGTCATGATGTCTCTCCCCTCTGGGGGAGGAGATGCACTTCAGTTGATTCTCAGGGCTTTGGAGCAGACCCATGGAAAGGAAAAAGGAAAAACCGGTTTCCCGGGAAATAGACCGATTGAAAAGGATCTTGGCCGAGCAGACGGAGGCTATCGAAACGCTCAGGGTGGACAACCTCTTTCTGGAGACGCTCTTTAACGGGATCGACGAGGAGATCATGGTGCTCGATGCAGATTATCGGGTGCTGAACGTGAACCGGAGTTTTCTTGAGCGGCACGGCATCAGCAAAAAAGACGCCGTCGGGAAAAAATGCTTCGAAGTGACCTATCATGCTGAAAAGCCCTGTGATCAGGAAAATCGCCTGTGTCCCCTCAAGAGGGCTGCTCAGACAGGGAAGCGGGTTGAGGTAACTCATCTGCGGGAGGATGGAAAATCCGGAACAAAAGAAATAATTCGCATCATGTATCCCCTCATAGTCGAGGAGGCTGAGATAAAGTATTTCATTGAAATTGCAAGAGATGTTACCGATTACCGGAGACTGATCCGGAAGCTCCAGGGCTCGGAGAAAAAGTTCAGGGCCATTCTTGATACGGCAACGGATGCGATTTTGAGCATTGATGAAGACCAGAAAATTGTCCTTTTCAACAACGCGGCTCAGCGCATTTTCGGGTACACCAGAAAGGAAATTCTGGGAAAAGACCTCAATATGCTGGTGCCCCCGCAATATGGTGATCATCGCAGGCTCGTCAAAGATTTCCTTAAGAGGAGAATCCCCAAGATTACGGATAAAACCCTCTCTCTCACTGCACGCAGGAAAAACGGGGAGAAGTTTCCTATTGAGATGGGCCTCAGTTATCTGAAAATGGAGCAGGTGGTCACCTTCACGGCCATTATCAGGGATATTTCGGAACAGAAAAAACTGGAAGAAAACCTCCTGCGCTCTGAGCGACTGGCCGCAGTTGGGCAGGCTGTTGCCCACGTTGCCCATGAGATAAAGAATCCCCTCATGATTATCGGGGGATTTTCCCACCAGATCAGGAATAACCTTGATGATCAGAAGGCGGTTCAGAAGCTGGACATGATTCATGATGAGATCACCCGGCTGGAAAAACTGGTAGCCAATCTTGGGGATTTCACCAAAGAGTACCGGTTGGTCAAGCGTGCAACAGATATCAATTCCGTTATTCGAGACGTCCTGAAAATCATGGCCGGGATCTATCAGCCGGAAAAATATTCTTTCGTGGAAGAGCTTTCTTCCAGCCTGGAGGAAATTTCGTGTGACCCCGACAAGCTGAAACAGGTGTTTATGAATATCATTGCAAACGGAATCGAGGCCATGGAAGCGGGAGGGAGCATCAGTATCTCTACTGCCGGTCTGCCCGGCGGTGTGGAAATTCATATCAGCGACAATGGAATCGGCATCGAAAAAGATAAACTCTTGCACATTTTCGAGCCGTTCTACACCACGCGGGAAAAAGGGTCCGGACTGGGTCTTTCTATCTCATACAAGATCGTGGAGGCGCATAAGGGCGATATCTGGGCCCAAAGCAATCCGGGTGAGGGCGCAACGTTTGTTATTCGACTGCCCCATAAATAGAATTTATTTGACTTCGGTTATCATAGTGGCTATAGTAAAAACCTTGGCGCGGGGTGGAGCAGTCCGGTAGCTCGTCGGGCTCATAACCCGAAGGTCGTTGGTTCGAATCCAGCCCCCGCTACCAATAAATTCAAGGGCTTACGCTTTTCCGGCGTAGGCCCTTTTTCTTTGGTGGGGCAGTTTTGGGCCACATTTTTTCAATTTTGGGTGTGATTATTGGCGATATTGAAATAATCTAAAATTTTCGACTTTATCGACACGTTCTGCGGATGTGTCGATGGCACCGACATGTCATCCCTGGAGCGCTCCTCCCAGGTGTGAAATGCACTGAATCAGGGCATGTTCTGAGAATGTGCACTACTATTGGTGAATTCAGTGCATATAGGTTCTATATCCACTGGTTCGGTGCATGTATTACTTTCTCGACAGCAGATCATACAGTTTATCATTCAAATACAGCGTTTCCTGTCCGATTTGTTCCTTTTTCAGGATGTCGATTCTTACAAGCTCCTCAAGTATTCGCCGTGCCAGGGTAGGATGTTTCATCAGTTATCCATAGTTCCAGACGTCGGAAACGTCGGCAAGAGGCATCACCCGAATCTTTTCGCCAAGACGATAAGCCACTTTCCCAGGATAGACGACCCATAGCTGGTCCAATCTAAGGTCTGCAACTGCCGTCTTCATGGATCGGGTTATTCTGGGGGCGTCTTCGTACTTGAATTCCACCCCCCAGTTTTGGCCACGCGCCTGCCAGAAAAGATCGAGTTCAGCGCCGGCGTGGGTGTGCCAGAAATACAGATCTCCATCTTCCTTTCCTAAGGTTCGGCAGACGCAATCCAGGGCAAAACCTTCCCAAGACGCACCGAGCCGTGGGGAAACCTCCAGTTGTTCAGGGGTTTCGATGGACAGCAAGGCATGGAACAGCCCGGAGTCGCGCAGGTATAATTTCGGCCGCTTCACCAGACGTTTCCCGATGTTGACAAACCAGGGCTGGAGAATGCGGACCATGAACGTGCCTTCCAGAATATCGCAGTATTTCCGGACGGTCATGTCGGAGATGCCGAAGGAACGCCCCAGCTCCGCATAGTTCAGGATATTGCCGTGGTAATGGCTCAGCATGGTCCAGAAGCGGCGAAGCGTCCTGGCGGGGATTGTGATCCCCAACTGAGGGATATCTCGTTCCAGAAAGGTCGCTACGTATTGGTTCCGCCAGAGTAGGCTCTCATTGTCCGACGCTGCCAGGAAAGATGGGGGCAATCCCCCTCGCCACCACAGGGTCTTGATGGCCTCTGGACCGATATCGCTCAGGCGAAAGCCGCCCAATTGCATGTAGGCAATCCTTCCGGCCAGGGATTCCGAACTCTGACGGATCAGATCCCGCGAGGCGCTTCCAAGGATGACGAACTTGCGACGTTTTCCTTGATCCACCAGGTAGCGCAGGAGAGGAAAAAGATCGGGCAATCGTTGAATCTCGTCGATGACGATGAGCCCCGTCAGGTCTTCCAGTGCGAGCTGAGGCTGTTCCAGGCGCGCAAGATCCCGGGGGTTTTCCAGATCGAAATAGCTATCGGCGGCAAGTGTTCGAGCCAGTGTCGTTTTTCCGCACTGCCGAGGACCAAGGATAGCAGTGACAGGGAAGACGGACATCAGCTTGGTTAATGTGGCCCGATCCGTTTTTCTATCGATGAAGTTCATGGTAGCAA
>CAZWEV010000082.1:0-14396 GCA_964633015.1 uncultured Desulfobacteraceae bacterium
GGTCGTATTCAAATCCCATGGGTTCTCCCCGGTATACATAGTAGCAATGGGCATTGTTCCTGGTAAGAACAATAATTTTTCCGGATGCCCGGATGTTCCGCAACGCATCCTCTCTGCCGGAGGACGCAAGAAACAGAAATCCTGCGAGGAGGAGGATAAAGGGGATAAAACGACCCGGTCCGGTGCGGGTACGTCGTATTTTCCTTGAGTATGTCTTCATTTGACCGCTGCAGTATGGTTCGGGGAACATATCTGTGAATCAGACTCTTTTCCCGTTTTTCCCATTTTTATGCATACTGCTGTTTATCGTAATTCAATGTAGCATAAAGCATTACTTGTTAGCAAGTTGCGTGCCTCTCAGCCGAAACAAGCGCAGCATATTTGCCGGATTAACGGGGAGTGGAAGGGCACTGTCCGGGGCATCCGGCACACGGAGTTGAGACAGCCGGTGGAGGTTCACGGTGAGGCCGGTTTCCGGACCGTGTTTCAAGAGATGATAGGCGACGTTTATGAAGAAGTCCCTGGGAAAAATGCCTTTCACAAAGGAAAGGCCTGCTTTTCGCAATCCGTCTCGGATAATCGTTGCACAGTTGCGGGTGAACAGGTTGAAATGGGGGTAGAATCCGGGTTTTTTCGGGTCCTCCGGGGTCCGCAATATCTTTTCCATTTCCTGCTGGTAGAACCCTGAAAGGAGATCTGTGGGGAGACCTTCAATGGTTAACACGTGGATATTCCGCATGAAGCGGCGGCCGAACTTGTCGTAGTAGGCCTTTCCGTTTTCATCAACATGGTATCTCCCAAGCTCCGGATGGGGAGCGAATTCCCCCAGGGCAGGACGGTAAAAATATTCCTCGGGAGTCATCACCTCATCTTCGTTCATGAGGTGCGAATAGTTGAAAACCTCGTCGTTTACATTTACCGCAATATGCCCCAGCAGGGAGGCCGGATATTTTATGAGCCGTTCGTTGTAATAGAGAGCCACAAACGGATTCTCCGGCATTTTTTCGTCCGGCCATACAAGAACAATGGACTTCCCGGTTTCGTAGTCCAGCTGGGGGAGACGTCTGGCACACACTTCCCGCCCCAGCCAATGATGAAGGTATCCTTCCCATATCCGGTCAGACGCAAAGAAGCGGTTCCCGTCAGGCCCCAGGAGGAATGCCTGCCCGTCCTCCCTGCACAACACCCCCCTTACCCTGTCCCTGGTCATTCCGACTTTTCGTTCCTCCGTTTCAGACGATGGGCATTATCACAGAAAAAAATCTGCTGTGCAAGCGCATCGGGTTGACACTGTCCTTCCCTTCGTATATCCTCCAGCGCACATCATCAACCGGTCGATACCGGTCATATTCCTTTCCATCACACGATTACAGAGCATTCTGGAGCGGCAGCAAGAAATGGCAACATTATCCAACATGGTGATCCTGGTCAAGGGAGGAGGAGACCTTGCTTCCGGCGTGGCATGGCGCCTTCACCACTGCGGATTCAACGTGCTGATCACGGAAGTCGCTCAACCCCTCGCGGTCCGCAGAAAGGTTTCCTTCTGTGAGGCGGTTTATGAAAGGACCGTTGAGGTAGAGGGTGTATACGCGTCTCTCATTCAATCGCCTGGAGAGACCGGCAAGATCTGGCACCGAGGCCATATTCCGGTGCTGGTGGATCCTTCCTGCCGGTGCAGGAATGATATCAAGCCGGCAGTACTGATCGATGCCACACTTGCCAAGAAGAATCTGGGAACCTCCGTAAACGATGCGCCTCTGGTGATTGCCCTCGGCCCTGGTTTTGAGGTGGGAACCGACGCTGATTTCGTCGTGGAGACAAACCGGGGACACTACCTCGGGAGGCTGCACATGTCAGGGTCTGCTGAACCCGACACGGGAATTCCCGGCGCTGTGCTGGGCCATACCTCCGACAGGGTGCTTCGCGCATCTGCCGATGGAATCTGGCAAAACAGCCTGGATATCGGCGACACGGTGCAAAAGGGCGACCTGGTCGGTGCAGTGGAAGGAAAACCGGTACACGCTTCCATCGACGGGATCATCAGAGGCCTCATTCATCCCGGAGTCATGGTCACCAAGGGGCTGAAGATCGGCGATATTGATCCCCGGCTGCAGCGGGAAAACTGTTTCACCATCTCTGAAAAGGCCCTCGCCATTGCGGGAGGGGTCCTGGAAGGGATACTCCGGATATACGGATGTTCAAAGAGGCCATAGTGCAAGCCCCAGGGCCTGAGGTCATGTTTCCATGATGGTTTGACTGTCGTCCAATCAGTGTCCTAAGGAGACCAACTTGTGGAAATAAAATCCGAATTAACCGGTACCCCGCTCAAGGAATTTGTGACCCGCGTATCCTGGCGCCAGACGACCAACTATGCAGCGGCAATTCAGGATTCGAACCCACGCTATTTTGATGATGAACGCCCGGACCGTCTCGTTGCCCCGCCAATGTTCAGCGTGGCTGTTACCTGGCCAATTCTGGAACGCCTGTGGGAGTTTATTGAAATTGATCGTTTTCCGCACGAGATACTTGCCACTCAGGTTCACTATAGCGAACATCTGCGCTTCCACACGCCTCTCAAACCGGGGAGCAAGCTCAGGATCAGGGGCAACATAGCGGCAATCCTGCCCCACAGGGCAGGCACCCATATGGTCATCAGGCTGGATGCCGAGGATCAAAACGGAACGCGCGTCTTTACGGAACATATTGGTGGAATGATGCGAGGGGTCCGCTGTATCGGCCAAGGTGCGGGCAGCGAAACATTGCCCACGGTTCCTGAAGCCGTCCATACGGCAGAGCCCATTTGGAATAATCAGGTTTCCATTGATCCGTTGCTCACCTACATCTATGACGGATGCTCGGACATTGTCTTCCCAATACACACATCTCCAAAATTTGCCCGCCAGGTGGGCTTACCCGGTATCATTCTCCAGGGGACCGCTACGCTGGCCCTCGCAGCTCGTGAACTGGTGAATAGAAACACCGGCGGGGATCCTTCCAGATTGCTGGAACTTTCCTGCCGTTTTACGGACATGGTCATCCCGGGCACGAAGATCACGGTCCAGCTTCTCAATGCCACAAGAAGAAATGGATATACAGACCTCTTTTTCCAAGTCCTGAACAGCCAAGGGCAAAAAGCCCTGAGCAGGGGGTATGCAAAAATCGGCGTTTGATGGTTTTTTCAACAAACGAGTTCACGGGGAGGTATTACGATGACGTGGAAAGCCTTGGACCAGACCTGGCATTATGTTGAAAAATGGGCAGTGGAACACCCGGATAAAGAGGCTCTTGTCTTTGGAGAAGAACGCCTGACCTGGATGGATTTCAAGCAGCAGATGGACTTGATCGCCAAGGCATACCTTGACATCGGGATCCGGAAAGGAGACAGGATTGCCTTCCTGGCCATGGCGCGCAATGAATTCCTCACCACCTATATGGCAGCAGGGAAAGCAGGGGCTGTATGGCTCGGGCTGAATCCCAAATTCACGCTTGATGAACTGCGCTACCAATTACATGACAGCCGTCCGACCGTATTGATCACCCTTCGAAACTTCATGGACAATGACCTTTCGGAAAATACCAAGACCCTCATGCAGGAATGCCCTTTCATAAAAGAGGTCCTGGTTCTGGGAGAGCCCTTTGAGGGCGCGGAAAATTTCAATGATTTTATTTCGAGTCCACGCTCCGAACTGGACGATGCCCTGAACAAGAGATCGGCAGAGACAACAGGGAATGACCGCGCGCTGCTGATGTATACTTCGGGTTCTACGGGAAAACCAAAGGGGGTGGTCCACACCCATACCAGTATTGTTGAAAACATAAAGGTGGAGGTCGATAAATTTTATTTCCATGAAAATACCCGAGGGTTGCTCCATTTTCCCATCAACCACGTGGCCGCAGATGTGGAAATCGGTTTCGGATGCATTATGGGCGGCGGAACTCTCATCCTGATGGACAGTTTTGATCCGGTTTCATCAATCAAAATGGTCGAAAAGGAGCGTATCACCATGCTCGGGCAGGTGCCCGTGATGTTCCTGCTCCAGATGAAACAGCCGGATTACATGACTGCTGACCTGAGCAGCGTGGAATACTTTATCTGGGCCGGAGCGGCGGCCCCGAAATTGATGATTGATGTATTGTCAGCCATAAGTCAAAAGACCGGGGCGGACCTCCTTACCGGATACGGCAGCACGGAGGTTTGCGGCTTCGTGACCTATACTGAAAAAGGAGATGACCCTGATACCCTCATGAAGACGGCCGGTAAAATAGCGGATCCTTTTGAACTGAAAATTGTTGATGATGCGCACCACGAACTCCCTGACGGCCGGGTGGGCGAAATCGCAGTGAGAGGGCCGTTCCTTTTCAAGGAATATCTGAACATGCCTGAGGAGACAGCCAAGGCGATCGATAAAGACGGCTGGTACTTCACCAACGATCTGGCCTTCAAGGATGACCGCGGCTATATCCATATCACGGGCCGGAAGTCTGAGATGTTCAAGACCGGCGGTGAAAACGTGTACCCACGGGAGGTCGAAGAAGTCCTCGAGGGCCATGCAAGTGTTCTTTTCGCCGCGGTAATCGGTGTCCCCGACGAGATTTTTCAGGAGGTGGGCTGGGCATTTATCATGCTTCAGCCGGGAAAAGAAGTCACGGAAGATGAACTGCGGGACCTGTGCAATACAAGACTGGCAAACTACAAAGTGCCCAAGCGGTTCTTTATCCGCCCGGTGCTTCCCCTTCTCCCCAGCGGAAAAGTTAACAAGGTAGAACTCAAGAAAGAAATAGCAGGTATTTCAGGAACACCATAGTGCTTTGACTCCCAACTATTAAATCGGCATTTCTTTCTACGACGCAAAGCTCTCCTCAGCTATTTCCATGACGGACATATCTTTGCTCTTGATGGCTGCGGCCGTCGCCTCAACTTCGGGGAGCACGTTCTTGATGAAATACCGGGCGCCGGCCATCTTGCCTGCGTAGAAGGCGGCATCCTTGCTGCCGCTGATGAACTGCTTCCATGCGGCCGGGTCAGATTGATCCACGCCTTTTTCTCCGGCAAGAGGATCAAGCTTTTCTTTTGCCACACCCGCCTGCCAGAGCAGGAGCCATCCCGCGATCACCTTTCCCATCATCATGAGAAAGGGATAGGCATTGCAGACGGGAAGGAGAAAATTCCCTTCCCCCGCGGACTGGGCAAAAAACAACCCCATCTCGCCAAGGGTATTGGCCGCATCCTGGACATGGCCTGCCAGGTCTGCCAGGTTATTTACCTCTTTATACTTTTTGACCGTTTTGCCTATCTCCCCCAGCAGCGCCATGAAAGAGGCCCCATTTTTTCGGGGGAGCTTGCGGCCCACCAGATCCAGGGCCTGTATACCGCTGGTACCTTCATAGATGGAAGCGATCTTTTCATCACGCATGATCTGCTCCACCGGATATTCGGAACAATAGCCATACCCGCCGTAGACCTGGATTGCCGTTTCAGTGACCCGGAACCCGATATCCGAGACGTAGGCCTTGCAAATGGGCGTCAGCACCTCCAGGATGCCCAACCACTTTTCCTTTTGGACTTCATCCTCTTCGCTCATTTCCCGATCAACGCAAAGGGAAGCATAGTAAAGAAGAGCCCTCATACTCTCCACGTTGGATTTCATCCAGAGCAGCATCCGCCGAACATCCGGATGCTGTATGATGGGGACCCGCGGCGCCTGGGGGTCCTTGAATTGGGTGATCGATGAACCCTGCAGCCGCTCCTTTGCATATTGAAGCGCATGCAGATAAGCCAGGGAAGCACTGGATTCTCCCTGGATTCCCACCGCGATGCGTGCCTCATTCATCATCTGGAACATGATCTTCATGCCCTGCTGCTCTTCCCCCAGAAGTTCCGCATAGCAGTCACCGTTGTCACCGAAATTCAAAAGGCAGGTGGAACTCCCATGGATCCCCATCTTTTCTTCAATCTTGGCCACTTCGAAGTCATTTTTCCTTCCCAGGCTCCCGTCGTCATTGACCAGGTATTTGGGGACAAGGAAGATCGAGACGCCTTTGGTCCCGGGAGGGTCACCCTCTATCCGGGCAAGCACCGGATGGATGATATTCTCAGTGAGATCATGGTCTCCGGCGGTAATAAAAATCTTTGTCCCCTGGAGCCGATAGGTGCCATCGGGCCGACGCATGGCCTTTGTGCTCAAGCTGCCCACATCAGATCCGGCATTGGGCTCGGTAAGGCACATGGTGCCTGCCCATTCACCAGTCACCATTTTTTCAAAATATCTTTTCTTCTGTTCTTCTGTCCCATAGGTTTCAATAAGGTGCGCAGCTCCTTCACTCAGCCCGGGATAGGCCAGGAAGGCAAAATTGTGCACAAACCAGTCCTTTGCCGCCACGGACATGACATACGGAAGGCCCTGGCCACCCACATCCTGAGGATATGTCATAGCACCCCAGCCTCCCTCGCAGTAGAGCTTGTAGCACCGGTGAAAAGACTTCGGTACATATACCTGGCCCTCTTCAAGCCTGCACCCTTCCCGATCCCCGTCAACCAGCGTCGGGAACACCTCGTTGACTGCGAGCTTCTGGGCTTCGGCAAGGATCATGTCAAACAATTCCGTGGAGAATTCTTCATACCTCGGTTTCTCACACAGGTTGTCCACTTCAAGCATTTCAAAAAGGACAAATTTCTGGTCCCGTTCATCCAGGATTAGGTTCGTCATGGTCAGTCTCCCTCCTACTTTTCGCCGTAACGGTTCCGGTGCACGTTTCCGTAGGGTAGTTTCTCCCTCCCGTGGCCCGGTTTTTCCTCTGCCGGATACCCGATGGCAACCATGGAAAGAACCTTCAGGTTTTCAGGCAGGTTCAAGGCATCGGCTATGAACGCTTCGGCCGTTTTCGCGCTGTCGTGCATCCTTTTCCGTATCTGGATCCAGCAGCTCCCCAGACCCAGTGATGCTGCGGTGAGATGAAGGATAATTGATGCGATGGAGGCATCTTCGATCCACACGTCTGATTTACCAGGATCCGCGCAGATAACGATGCCCAATGGCGCGTTTTTCATGAATGTTGAACCGTGCTCTTTGGAACGGGAGAGTCTTTCAAGAATGGCGGTATCGGTGACCACCACAAATTCCCAGGAGTTCCGTCCCATGGATGTGGGAGATCGCAACGCGGCCTCAATCAATATCTCAACTTTTTCCGGCTCTATCTTCTTCTCCTGAAACCTCCGGATACTCCTTCTTTCCTGCAGTAGTGACAGAAACATCAGGTTCCTCCTCTCCGTGCTATGCTGTGGGTTCACATCACTTCTTTGACCATGGACTTCACCCTTCGGGCAACGGCCAGGGCGGCAGTCAGTCCCGCGCTGTCGATGCCGAGTCTGAATTCCGGCTGCAACACTGCCGCCAATGATGTCAGGATGTCTGGCTGATCTTCTCCTGTGGGACCGCCATCAGGGTCACCAGGGCCTTTGCCACAAGGACCTGATTTCCTGCTCTCCCATCAAAAACCTCTGATTCCGCGATGATGATTTGGCTCCCCCCCCTGATGACCCTTGACCGGCAAACCAGAACATCACCATACGCAGGTTTGAGAAAATTGATCTTGAATTCAATCGTGAGGATTTGAAAAGATTCCTCCACAGTGGTAAATGCAGCGTACCCGGCAGTGTGATCCGCCATGGCGGCCATGACCCCGGCATGGATAAAACCGTCCTGTTGCCGGTGGTGTTTCTCAATGTGGACCTTTGACTGAAAAGCTCCCCTCTGAACCGCTTCCCCGTCAAACTGGCAATATGCAATAAAGCCCTGCTTGAAGTCCCTTTCCAGGAACCTTTTTCTTTCTTCAGAAATATCTTCCTTCATATGTTCCGGGCGCGCCTCAAAAGGATTGCTGTTGATTCATTTCCTTAAAACAAACCAACAGTATTGTCAAAAATATTGTACGGAAATGTGTTTTTTCCGGAAATGTGGTATACTCTTATCAAAAATGGGAAAAAGGGGCGCGGTGTTTTCGTTCCCCAAGCGGCAAGGCCAGTTTTCTCCGAAACCTTTAACCATAAAGAAAGGAGGAAATCATGAAAAGGCAACTTATGAACTATGAGACTTTGCTGAGGGTTACAAAGGCCATTTCCCATTCCAAGGACCCGGAAGAAATCGTCCTCATCACTGTGGAAGGTATTACGACGGCCCTGGAAGTGAAAGGATGTACGGTATTCCTTGTCAATCGTAAAACTAATGAACTGGAAGTCGCGGCGTCTTTCGGACTGAGTGATGAGTATCTCAACAAAGGCCCTTTGAGTGCGTTGCAGTCCATCGCAGATTCACTGAAAGAAGGTCCGGTAGCGATCTACGATGTAAGCGATGACCCCCGAATTCAGTACCCCGCCGAGGCTGAAAAAGAGGGTATAGCATCTATCCTGTCCGTGCCGATTGTGGTGGCCGGGCGTGTCATCGGCGCCCTTCGTATTTATACTTCGGAACGTTGGGAATTCACCTTGGACGACGTGAACTTTACCCAGGCAATGGCTTTAATGACAGGGCTGGCCATGGAGATGGCAAGGCATTATAAGGGTCTGAAAGACAGCATTGAGATACTGAAAATGATGCGGGCGCCCAAGGCCTCACAATAAGAGAAATGAGCGCAAAAATGATGCCGCTGCTGTCTCCGGAGGTACGGAATATTTTCAAAGAGAATGGAACGGAGCATTATTGGTGAGAGTGGTGAGAAGGAGCTGCAGGGAGGGTGCCGGAAAGGCCGGAGGATTAACCGTGGTCATTGACGTGTTCCGGGCCTTCACCTGTGCTCCGCTTTTTTTTCATTTCGGCGCGGGACGAGTGATCCTGGAAGCAGACCCTGAAAAGGCCCGGCGTTTAAAGCGGTTACACCCGGACTGGCTCCTGGTGGGTGAGGTCAACGAGGTCCCCCTTGAAGACGCGGACCTGGGCAATTCACCGACAGGCATCATGCAGAAAGGATCGGCATTCTTCAGCGGCAAGGCGGTCATCCACCGGACAACGGCCGGCGTCTCCGGGGTTGCCGCCGCCGTGAAGAGGGCGAACGAGGTGATCCTGGGAAGTTTTGTTATGGCCGGGGCCATTTCCAGGTACGTGCTGGGACGGGATCCGGACCTAGTGACCCTGGTGGCAATGGGAGACCGGGGAGAGAGACCGGCCCCCGAAGACGAGGCCTGTGCCGACTACTTGGAGCACCTGCTCACGGGCACGGCGTATGACCCGGTTGAGACTGTCAGGAAGGTACTCTTTCAGGAAACGGCCCAAAAATTCATCATGGGGAAAAAAGCGTATCTTCCACGCGAAGATCCTCTGGTCTGCCTTCAGCGGGACCTCTTTGATTTCGTCCTGGGTGTCAGGAAAGACGGATCGTTCCTGGAGGCCGGTAAAATTTTTCAGTGCTGATTTGGAATAGGCGTACCTGACGTCATCTGAAAGTCTGTATTCTTCCGCAGAGGGAGCGGCACCAGGTCCCGATGAGAGGAACTCAGTGAGCTCTTTCGGATTCTGGAGGACCAGGAAAACCTGCCTGTTTTCCCCGCCAGAGGCGGCGGGTTTCGTTACAGTGAAGGGTGAGAAATTCCATGGATATAATGAAAAAGATTCCGGTGCTTCTCTTACTTGTGTTGACCGGATGCGCGCATATCATGTCGCAGGAGGTACTGCAGGAGGCAGACAGGGATATCAGTTTTCAAATGATTCTCGAAAACCCTGATGCGTACGTCGGGAAAATGCTCCTCCTGGGAGGTGATATCATCGAGACGCAGCCTTTTCCAAACAAGACATTGATCACGATCCTTCAGCGCCCCCTCGGATTCAGAGACAGGCCTCTGTCAGGAGATGAATCCAGAGGAAGATTCATCGTTGAGACATCCGGTTTTCTGGATCCGGCCATCTACAGGGCGGGACGTGAAATAACCGTGGCGGGGACCCTGGTGGCCGAGGAGGTCCGCCCGTTGGGAAAAATGAACTATACGTATCCTGTTCTTCAAAGCAGGGAAATATATCTCTGGCCCGTGCAAGGGCCCCTGAACAGGCCGAGGTTCTATTTCGGTGTGGGGTTCTCGCATGGCTTTTGAGGCAAGGTCATGAAAAAGCTCTTGCTGCTGTTCGCGGGTATCGCGTTTCTTGCAGGTTGCGCGCATGTGATTTCAAGGGATGTGCTCGACCAGGTGGATCGGCAGGTCACCTTCGCCGAGTTGCAGAAAGATCCCTTGCGCTACAAAGGAGTCACTGTCCTCCTGGGAGGTGTTATCGTGCGCACGGTCATGGAAAAGAACGGGACGCTCCTGGAGATTTACCAGACCGCATTGGACAGGAGCGACAGGCCTGTAGATCTAGACAGATCTGAGGGCCGTTTTCTGGCACATTACAAGGGATTCCTGGACAGCGAGATCTGGCGAAAGGGCCGAAGGGTGACGGTTGCCGGTACGGTGGAAGGCGAGAAGACCAGAAAGCTCGGAAACATGGAATACCGGTATCCCTATCTGAACATCAGGCAAATACACCTCTGGAAAAAAGAGACATACATATATGAGCCATACCCGTCGTACCCGTGGGGTCCGTATGGTCCCTGGGGTCCCTGGTGGGACCCGTTTCCGTATCCTTTCCTGTACCCGCATCCCCTGTATTGGCACCACCATCGATAGGCAAGGGGTACACCGCACCGCATATGAAGACTTTGCCGTTTTCAAGAGACTGAAACATGATAGATCTCGCCTATCTTGAAAATATAGCGCTTCGTTCAATTCCGAGGGCACAACAGCTTATTGCCTTGTTTCTGCTCACTCCCAACTACCACTTCTTTTCAAAAGTTGTCATCGAAGTTGAGGGGATTGAGAGAATTCCCAGGGAGGACAACGTCATATTTGCAATGAACCACACCGACCGGTATAACTACTGGCCTTTCCAGTATAAACTATGGAAGGCAAAGAGCTTCCCGTTTACCACGGTCTGGGTCAAGGGCGAATATTACAGGAATCCCATTGTGGCAAAAATTTTTAACCTGTGCAGCCTCATTCCGGTCCCCTCCATCAAGTATTTCGTGCAGGAAATGTTTTTGAAGAAGTTCGGCAGAAGGATCAGGGAAGAAGAATACAGGGCCTTGAAAGATGCCATAGACGGAAAAAGCGAGAGTATTAACGTGCACCGTATAGAGAGCCCTGAACTGGATGCCCTGTTTCGTGAGCACTTTGTCGAATACATTATCTCCTATTACGAAAGGATTATGGAAAGGGTGGTTCAGTTAAGCGAAGATGCCCTTTTTGAAAAAAATCTGAATATTATCATTTTTCCTGAGGGGACACGGTCAACAAGACTGGCGGTAGGCAGAACCGGGTTGGCGCAACTGGCCCTTCATACCGGGAAACCTATTATTCCGGTCGGCTGCAATAACTCAGAGCAGGTTTATCGAGGAGACCTGCCTTTTGCCAAGAGCGGCACAATCGTCTACAGGGTGGGTGAGCCCCTTTCCATTGACGGAAAGCTCAAATCATACCGAATCAGGGAAGATTTCAAACCCTTTTCACCGGAGGCAAAGTCTCAATACAGTGAACATTTTGAAGAGGTGACAGGGCTCGTCATGGAAAGCATTAACAAACTGATTGACGAGCGGTACAGAGATCCGGGACCAGCCCTTGACTGAGGACGAGCCTGATCTTTTTCCCGATTTGCGGAATCTCCGATTCGCTCCGAAGCGCGTGAGGAAAAAATCAAAATGTGCGGTCTAACCGATGAACCCATTCTTTCCCTGCCGGCGCCAGAGAGGACGGTCTTCGCACAACCGCTGCTTCATGCCGCGAATGCCGCTGTTCCAGACTGAATTGACCAAACACCAACGTTCAGATGTCAGAGGGAACAGGTTCTAATTTCAGCAGGAATGTCAAAAAAGCCCCTGAAAAAACAAGACCTCCTGTAATGGCAATCCCGGTCCCAAAGGAGCCCACGTCGCCGGACATGCCGATCATCAAGGGAATAAGCCCCCCGCCACCTACGAAGGCCAAAGGAGTAGCGAAAGAGATAGCAATATTCCTGGCACTGGGGCCAACAAGTGACGAGAGGGCTGCAAAGCCGGGAGGGAAAAAACACACCGCCACCACCGGCTGAACAAATACCAGGAAGGCGGTCCACGGTCTGCCCAGCACTCCCAGAAGAATGCTGAGGATTCCTGTCACAACAAATACCGCTAAAATCGTTCTCTTGGCACCCAGTCGATCATTTAAAACGCCGGCAACCATGGACATAAAAATCCCCGAAACCCTCGAAAAACCAACCAGGCTGTTCGCCCAACCCCGCTCCATACCCCTTTCGGTTATGAGAAAAAGAGGCAGCATCGTGTAGATTCCCAGCGTGGAACTGATCCCCAGGCTGAATAAAATCACCATAATCCAAAATGTTGGCTGTCCGAAAAGTTCTTTTGCTGAAGCAATGCCCGGTGCCTCCCCATAGAATCTGCCACCTTTCCCGAAGCATGCAAACGCAGCCCCCAACAAAATAGATGACACACCCAGCAAAATCATAACGCCCTTCCAGGTGACCCAGTCCATCAGTGCCTCTGCCAATAACGGAGCCGCCACAAAACCCACGTTTGGGGCTAATTCGTGAACAGCAACCGCCTTGCCCCAGTGCGACTGTTCCACCAGGGAGGTCAAGGTAGCTATTCCCGATGGCAGGTAGATGCCTGCGCCGATTCCGAGGGCAACGAGGGTAAGTCGAATAGTCCAGAGATCACTGCTCAAAGGGAGGCAGACAACGGCGATACCCACAGCGACAGCGGAAATGATGATAGTACCGCGATGGGTTATTCTGGACGAGAGGAAGCCCGAACCCAGCAGTCCTGCAAAATATCCCACCGAAATATTAAGGAAAAAAGAGCCTGCCGCCACGTGGTCCAGACCCAGGTCCGCCTCGATCTGGGGCATGAGGGGGGAAAAGGTTATCCGTGCCATGAAGTTTATAAAAAAAATGGAAGTGAGAAAGAGCAGCTGGCCTAGCTCTGACATGAATCCCAAATTGATGCCCTCCTCAGATATAACCAAAACCGAGCCTCAGAAACTGTCTACTATGATGGAAATGAGCGCAAAGATCAAGTTTCCATTCAAGTGAAAAGTGTCTTGTGTATATTGATCTCACCATACAATACAAGAATCTGGGACCAGCCGTTGACTGAGGGCAAGCCCTGATCTTTTTCCCGATTTGCGGAATCTCCGATTCGCCCCGAAGCGCGTGAGGAAAGAACCAAAATGTACGGTCTAACCGGATGCACCCGTTTTTTCTTGCAATTTATCAGTCAAGTGATAAAAGGTTGATTCAGCCTGCTGTTCAAATCTTCATTTCGCACTTAATCTCGCTCGTGCCCATCCACAAATACAATTTGGGCACTGGCGGGTTTCCAATCCAGAAACGAGATATTTTTTACAAGATCAAAAAAACAAAGGATTACGCGGAGACGTACGTTAGTACGTCGAACAAGTGATGATCAAGAAGCTCTTTTTCATAGCCCTGGTTTGTTCTGCTCAGACGGCCCTGGCCGATGACGTCAAGAACCATGAATTCCTGTATGGGTTTTTGTCCGGCACCTACCTTGTTGTCGGCCAGGAGATTGACAGCTCCAAAACATACAGGGGCAGGGTCATTTTGAAAAAACAGGGACACCATCTGGAGGTGACACGCATCATTCACGGTGAGAGGGTCACCGGAATCGGAACCATAGAACACGCCGTCGGCCCTGACAAGGTGAATGTGCTCAGGGTCAGATTCACACTGAACCAGAAGAACTTCGAGATCACCTACCTCTGGCACTCGGACCTGGACAACTACGCACGGCTGTCGGGGTACGTCTATCAACCGGGAAAACGTACGGCGACCCCCGGGCTTGAGGCACTTTTCATTGATCATACCGCCAAGTAAGTGCCAAAAATCGTGCGCAGGTGGATTCTGTGGGGCGCGAACACCTTTTGCAGGACCGGTGAGTCTTCGACAACCGCCGCGTATTGCAGGCCGTGGCGATTTTATGGCCTTTTTGCCGAGGAGGCAGAATGAGCAAAAAGCCTATAAAAATATTCGGAATGGCGCTTTCGGACTTCGATGTGGTGGGCCACTACGCAAGACCGGATATCTTCCGTCTTTCCCTAAACAGCGAACCGCTTCCCCCCTGTGACCAATGAGCTGAACCGAACCTGACAATCTTTTTCAGGCTTGATTTGCACCGCAAAGACGCAAAGATCGCAGCGGACGAAAAAACCAGAATTATACCGCTCTTTTCCTCTCTTCAGATGCCATCCTGTTTTACGGTTCCCTGGTAGGTCCCCGCCTTCTTCAGAGCATCCGCTATTTCTTCAACAGTAATGATTGAGGCGTCATAATAGACGGTGTTGATCTCCTTGAAGTTATGAAATC
>CAZWEV010000083.1:0-14239 GCA_964633015.1 uncultured Desulfobacteraceae bacterium
TTTGAACTTTGGAATTCATTGGGCATTTGGATTTTGTCATTTGGCATTCGCGAGGTTCTTGGTAATCTCAGGGCACCCAATTATTTTTGCTAACATTTTAGGTTGCAGTGTGATGTGATTTATTTTTTCGAGAGGCGTTCATGGGTACCGAAAAGGCCGTTATTATAGCAGAACCATCGGAAATGCTCCTCACTGGGCTCCGGCGGTTTGTGGATGATAACGATCTCAGCGTGATTCACGTGAGTACCCAGAAAGAGACGCTCCTCACCCTCCAGAATCAGAGAGTGCATGCCATGGTACTGGACGCGGACCTCCTGGAGGAGGATTGCGAATTTATCTCTCTGGTGAAAGGGACCCAGGGGAACCTCCCCATTATTGTCTGCGCGGAGGTGAATACCCCTGAACTTGAAATCAGGATCAGGCAGAAGCGCATCTTTTACTACCACATAAAATCTTTTGGGATTGAGGATCTTGAAATGGCTCTCTCCAACGCGATCCTCAAGGTATCCCATGATCTCGGAGGACCACCGTATGGCCATAGATGACAAGATAACATCGGGAGAGTTCGTTGTGCTGGGAGAATTTGAACCGCCGAAGGGGGCCGATTTTTCGCCCCTGCTCACCAACGCGAATCAGGTGAAGGGGCGTGTGGACGCATTCGTCATCCCTGAAATGGCCAATGCCGTCATGAAGGCCAGCTCTTTGGGCGGCTGCTGCTTTTTGCAGACCCACGGGTTTGAGACGGTACTGCAGGTCTCCTGCCGTGACCGGAACAGGCTTGCCCTCCAGGCCGATATCCTTGCGGCGGCGGGCATCGGGATCTCTTCCATCATGGCCGTTCCGGGAGAGGAAATCCGGTACGGCGATCATCACCAGGCAAGGGCGGTCTATGACGTGGACCTCATGGAGCTGCTGGAAGGAATCGCCAGGCTGCAGAAGGGAAAAGACATGGCCGGCATTGAGCTTCAGGGGACGCCCCGCTTCTTTGTGGGAACCACGTTCAACGCCGGCGCCACCGGGGGCGCCATGGGCATCGAGTTGGAGGAACTGCAAAAGAGAGTCGAGCGGGGTGTCCGGTTCGTCATCACAACGCCGGTTTTTGATGTTGCCGGTTTTCAGCACACCCTTGGCCGGATGGGAAATTCCGGCGTCGCTATTATTCCTACCGTGCTGCTTTTGAAATCAGCCGGCATGGCCAGATATATTGACCGGAATATCAGTCATATTTCCATTCCCGCGGACACCATTCAGTCTATCCAGAAAGCGCCGGACAAGGTTCGGAGGTGTGTCCGGATTGCCGGGGAACTGATCGCGCAGTTAAAGCAGATAGGGGTCCCGGGCGTCCTTGTTTCAACCATCGGATGGGAAGACAAGCTGCCCCGGATCCTGGATGCGGCCAGGGTATAATGGTCGAGAATGACCAATGATAAAGCTCAAATGTCAAATGAAATCCCAATGCTTCAATGACAAAATATCTCCAGGGCGCTTAAGAACCTGGTCTCACACGGAGACGCGGAGATCACAGAGCTCACGACAAAAAGCAGGTTGCCGTTCTCTGTTTGCTCTGTGTCTCTAGTGAAGCCCGTGAGGGCTGAACGAGCGTGAGAAAAATTTTTTGAGGCTTTGGCATTTGACATTGATTTGACATTGGGATTTTGGGTTTTGACATTGACCCAAATCGTTTTTGAATTGATACGAAGACTTTTTACAACTTTATCAAGGTGTAAAGAAAGGAAGTTACGACATGTCTCAGAATTCCTCGAACAAGACATCCGGATCCGTCATGGTGGTCGGCGGCGGCATCGCCGGCATGCAGTCAGCCCTGGATCTGGCCAACTCCGGCTATTACGTATACCTGGTGGAAAAATCTTCAGCAATCGGCGGGCTCATGGCCCAGCTGGACAAGACGTTTCCCACCAATGACTGTGCCATGTGAGTGATCTCGCCCAAACTGGTCGAGGTCGGCCGGCATCTCAATATCGAGCTTCTCACAAACACCGAACTCATGAACCTCCAGGGTGACGTGGGGGATTTCAGTGCCCATGTGGTTCAGCAGCCGCGGTTCGTGGATCTGAGCAAATGCACCAGTTGCGGCGAATGTGCCAAGGCCTGCCCCATTGAGCTGGAAGATGAATACAATGAAGGTCTTTCCACACGGAAGGCCGCATTTAAGCTGTATCCCCAGGCCATTCCGGGAGCATTCGCCCTCAGCAAACGGGGTACCGCCCCCTGTAAGGCCACCTGCCCTGCTCATGTAAGTATTCAGGGATACATCGCGCTTATCAGGCAGGGAAAATATCGGGAGGCCCTGGAGCTTTTCAAGGAAGCACATCCTTTCCCCTCTGTGTGCGGCAGGGTCTGTCACCATCCCTGTGAAGAAATTTGCACGCGGAAGGACGTGGAAGAACCCCTGGCCATCCAGTACCTGCACCGGTTCCTGGGGGACCTGGATCTGGGAAGCGACGCCCCGTACGTCCCGGAGGCGGAATCGGAAAAGGCAGAAAAGATTGCCGTTGTGGGGGCAGGTCCAGCCGGGCTTTCCGCTGCATATTTCCTCGCCTGGAAAGGATATAAGGTAACGGTATTTGAAAAACTGCCCGTCGCGGGCGGCATGATGGCGGTGGGCATCCCTTCCTACCGGATGCCGAGGGATATCCTGGCCGCGGAAATCAAGATTATCGAGGATATGGGCGTGGAAATCCGGACCGGGGTAACATTCGGCAAGGACATCACGCTCTCCGGGCTCCGGGAAGATGGATACAAATCCGTGTTCCTTGCGACCGGGCTCCATTTGAGCAGGGGGCTGGGCATTGAAGGAGAGGATCTTCCCGGGGTGCTCAAGGGCGTAGATTTCCTCCGTGAAAGCGCCCTGGAAAAGCCGGTCTCCGTGGGCAGGAAGGTGGTTGTCATCGGCGGCGGCAATGTGGCCATTGATGTGGCCATGACGGCCACTCGGAAAGGAGCTGAAGGCGTCACGCTGGTGTGTCTTGAAAAACGCGATGAAATGCCCGCGTGGGACTATGAAATAGAGGACGCCGTGGAAGAAGGCGTGCGGATTGTGAACAGCCTGGGTCCCAAGCGGTTCCTCGAAGAAAACGGCTCATTGAAGGGCATCGAATTCAAGCGCTGTACTGCGGTCTTTGATGAAAAGGGCGCATTTAACCCTCAGTATGATGAAGGTGACCTCACGTCCATGGAGGCGGACACGGTTATCGTGGCCATCGGCCAGGCCGCTGATCTCTCTTTTGCCGAATCCCAGGGTGTCCCGGTGACCCCGAGGGGCGGGCTTGCGGCGGACCCGGTCACCCTGGAGACATCCGTCGAGAGCGTGTTTGCGGGCGGCGACGTATTGTACGGTCCCAAGAGCGTGGTTGACGCGGTTGCCTGCGGAAAAGAAGCAGCGATCAGCATCGACCGGTATTTGAACGGCCTTGACCTCCGGGAGGGAAGGGAAAAGCAATGGGACTACGTGAAGCCCGACCTTGGAGAAGAGCCCCTTCTAGAACGGGTATCCGTCAAAAGACGGCCACCGGCGGAACGGAAAGATAATTTCGAGGAAATCGCAGCCGTATTCAGCGAGGAGGATGCAAAGACCGAGTCGGAACGGTGCCTCAAGTGCGGCATCTGCTCCGAGTGCTACCAGTGTGTCAAGGCGTGCCTGGCAGGCGCCATTGACCATGAACAGCATGTGGTGGAACGGGATATCCGTGTGGGCTCCGTGATCCTCTGCCCCGGGAGTGCCCCTTTTGATCCTTCGCCCTATGAGACCCTCTACCCGCACCGGAACCACCCCAACGTGCTCACCAGTGTGGAATTCGAGCGGATCCTCAGCGCCACCGGCCCTACCCTGGGGCACCTCAAGAGGCCGTCGGATGACAAAGAGCCGAAAAAAATTGCCTGGCTCCAGTGTGTGGGATCAAGAGACCCTGCCCATTGCGGAAATGGATACTGTTCTTCCATTTGCTGCATGTATGCCATCAAGGACGCCATGATGGCAAAGGACCACTCGGAGGACCCGCTCGATACGGCCATCTTTTTTATGGACATGCGGACCTTCGGCAAGGACTACGAAAAATACATGGACAGGGCCCGCGACGAGGCGGGAGTGCGGTTCATCAGGTCCCGCGTCCACACCATCGATCCTGTTCAGGGGAGTGATGACCTGATCATCAAATACTCGGATGAATCAGGCATCATCCACGAAGAACTCTTCGATCTGGTGGTCCTGTCCGTGGGTCTGGAGGTGAGGTCCGAAACGGTTGATCTGGCAAACCGGATCGGCGTCGACCTCGATCAGTATGACTTCGCCGCGACCCATCCTTTTCGTCCGGTCACCACTTCCCGCGAAGGCGTCTTCGCCTGCGGCACCTTTGAGGGGCCGAAGGATATCCCCAGTTCAGTTATTGAAGCCAGCGCGGCGGCCTGTGCCGCAGGCGTGACCCTGGCTGAGGCGCGGGGCACGGATGTGCAGACGCTGGAACTGCCCGCAGAAGTGGACGTGACCGGCAGGGACCTCAGGATAGGGGTTTTCGTCTGTAACTGCGGGATCAACATCGGCGGGGTGGTGGATGTTCCGAGTGTCGTGGAATATGCACGGTCACTCCCCCATGTGGCCTTTGCCGATGAAAATCTGTTCACCTGCTCCCAGGACACCCAGGAAAAGATGAAGGAAATTATCAAGGAGCAGGAACTCAACCGGGTGGTGGTGGCATCCTGTTCTCCCCGGACTCACGAACCGCTTTTCCAGGAAACCCTGCAGGCCTGCGGGCTGAACAAATACCTGTTCGAGATGGCGAACATCCGCGATCAGGATTCATGGGTGCATGGTGATGATCACGAGGGAGCAACCACCAAGGCAAAAGACCTCATCCGGATGGCCGCGGCCCGGGCTGCTCTCCTGGAACCCCTCCAGGAAAAAAAGATCCCGGTAAACCGCCGCGCCCTCATCGTCGGAGGCGGCGTAGCAGGAATGAATGCCGCGCTCGCCATGGCGAATCAGGGTTTTGAGACGGTCATCGTGGAAAAGGAACCCCAGCTGGGAGGCCTTTCCCGGACTCTCACCACAACTATTGAAGGAGCTGATATCCAGGGCTACCTGGACGATCTCCTGGAACAGGTTCAGAACCATGAAAAGATCCAGGTCCTGACCAACTCCCTCATCGTCAATTTTGGGGGTTTCAAGGGAAACTACACCACAGAGGTCATTGTCGGTCCCGGCATGTACGAGCGGAAAATAGACCACGGCGTGGTGATTATCGCGACCGGGGCGGTTGAATATGCCCCCCACGAATACCTGTACGGAGAAGATAAACGGGTCGTTACCCAGATTGAACTGGGCAAACTGCTGGAAGAAAAGGGGGCCGGCAACCTGAACCAGGTGGTAATGATCCAGTGCGTGGGGTCCAGAAATGAAGAGAACCCGAACTGCTCCCGCATCTGCTGTCAGAGCGCCGTCAAGAATGCGCTCCACCTCAAAGAGCTCAATCCTGATACCGATGTCTACGTGCTCTATCGGGATATCAGGACATACGGGCTCCTGGAAGATTACTACCGGGAAGCCCGTGAGAAAGGAGTGCTGTTTTTCCGTTTCGACAAGGAAAAGCCCCCGGTCGTGGAAACCGCTGACGGAAGGCTCTGGGTCACGTTCAAAGACCACGTGCTCGACCGCGAGCTCAAAGTTGAGACCGATCTCCTTGCGCTGAGCGCCGGCATGGTCCCCCAGGACACGGAGGAACTGGCAACCATTCTGAAGGTGCCGCGCAATCCGGAAGGCTATTTCATGGAGGCACACGTCAAACTGCGCCCCGTTGACATGGCCGCCGAAGGGCTTTTCGTGTGCGGCACGGCACACAGCCCGAAGCTGATCAGCGAGACCATTGCCCAGTCACTCGCAGCCGCCGCACGTGCCGCCACCTTCCTGGCACAACCGGAGATCCTGCTCTCGGCCGTCACCGCGAGAGTAAATCCTGATCTCTGTGCCGCCTGTCTCATCTGCGTCAGGTCGTGCCCCTACGGCGTGCCCCGCATCAACGAGGCAGGGGTCAGCGAAATCGATGAGGCCATGTGTCACGGGTGCGGCATCTGCGCGGCGGAATGTCCCGCCAAGGCTATCGAGCTCAACTGGTACGAGGATGAACAGATCTTAAGCAAGGTGGATGCGTTGCTGGAAGGGGTGTTGTAGGCTGGAAGGCTGGAAGGCTGGGAAGCTGGGAAACTGGAAGAGAAAGGCGGGAGGCGTGAGGCGTGAGGCGCGAGGAGCGGGCTTCGCCCTTGAGGAGCGCTTCGCTTGAGGCGGAAAAGCGGGAAGTTGGAAGGCCGGAAGATGAAGGCTGGAAGATGAAGGCCAAAAAGCTCCACACTTTGGCAGAGGGACAAAAAAGCGTCGTCACTCCGGTAAAAACCGGAGTCCAGAGTGTTTGCGAGTGCTTGACCAGACTGGATTCCGGCTTGCATGTCATCCCGGACCTGATCCGGGACGGAATGACAGATCTATTTCTTGTTTTCAAAACTCTGTGATCTCTGTGACTCTGTGTGAGATATCGTTTTTGTCTGTGTAAGTCTGCGGCGAACTATAGGAGGAAAGGTTAAAATGACAGAATTTAAACCCGTTATTGTGGCGTTCTGCTGTAATTTCTGAGGATACACGGCAGCGGACCTGGCAGGTTCCATGCGTCTTCAGTATCCGGATACAATCAGGGTGATCAGGGTTCCGTGCACCGGCAAAGTTGACATCCTTCATCTTCTCCGCGCCTTCGAAAAAGGTGCGGACGGGGCGTATGTTGTCGGCTGTATGGAAGGAGATTGCCGTTTCAACCAGGGGAACCTCCGAGCAAGGAAGCGGGTGGAACAGACCCAGGTGATCCTCGAGGCGATCGGCATTGGGGGAGAGCGGGTGCAGATGTACAATCTCTCATCCGGAGAAGGGACCAAGTTCGCCGAATACGCATCGGAAATGACGGAAAGAATCCAGAAACTGGGGCCGAATCCCCTGAAATCGGCCAGAGAGAAAAAAGCGGCGTAAGCGGGAGAAAGAGAGGGCATGGAAGATGATTGTTGCGGACAAGAAACCCATTGAAGAAATCATAGAAGAAGTGAAAGATTATAACTCCATTCTCATTGCCGGATGCAATGAGTGTGTGACGGTGTGCGAGGCCGGCGGGAAGAAGGAAGTGGGAATCCTTGCCTCGGCCCTGCGCATGTATTTCATGAACCAGGGGAAAGACGTGAAGATCGATGAGGTTACGCTGGAGCGACAGTGCGACCACGAGTACCTGGAAGAAATCAGGAACAGCATTGATCAGTACGATGCGGTCTTGTCTCTTGCCTGCGGGGTCGGGGTCCAGTTCATGGCGGAAAAGTACTTCCAGAAACCGATCCTCCCGGGAGTAAACACCTGTTTTCTCGGGGTTACGGAAGAACGCGGCGTCTGGACGGAACGGTGCCAGGCGTGCGGAAATTGCATCCTGGCCACCACAGGCGGCATATGCCCTGTGTCCCGGTGTGCGAAACGTCTTCTGAACGGGCCGTGCGGCGGCTCTACCAAGGGGAAATGCGAGATCAACCCTGAATTGGACTGCGCATGGCAGCTGATTGTGGACAGGCTCAAGGAACTGGACAGACTCGAGGATTACGAAAAGCTGACACCCATCAAGGACTGGTCCACGGACAGGGCCGGGGGGCCAAGAAAAGTGGTGAGGGAGGATGTGAAACTATGAGCACGGTTGCGAATGTAAAGACACCCAGCAAACTTGAAAAGATTCTCGCGGCTGGACATCTTGCGGTTACCTCGGAATGCGGCCCTCCGCGGGGAAGCGACGGAGAAGTCATTGTCAGGAAGGCCGAGATGATCAAGGACCACGTTGACGCCATCAACATCACGGACAACCAGACCTCCGTCACCAGGCTCTGCAGCCTTGCGGCATGCATTCGTCTGAAACTCATGGGTCTTGAACCCGTGCTCCAGATGGTGGTCAGGGACCGGAACCGAATCGCGCTCCAGAGCGACATCCTGGGAGCGGCCTCCTTTGACATCCATAATATCCTGTGCCTCTCAGGAGATCATCAGATTTTCGGTGACAATCCCACCGGCCAGAATGTCTTTGACATCGACTCCATGCAGTTGATACAGACGGTCAGGCTCATGCGCGATGAAGGCACGTTTCTCGGGGGAGAGGAAATCAAGCGGCCGCCCCGGATGTTTGTAGGGGCCGCCGCAAATCCCTTTGCCGATCCGTTCGAGATCCGTGTGCCCCGTCTGGCCAAGAAGATTGCCGCGGGAGCGGAATTCATCCAGACCCAGTGCATATACAATCTGGAGAAGTTTGAGCAATGGCTCAAAGAAGCCGGGGACAGGGGCCTCCTGGACAAAATATATGTCCTCGCCGGACTCACCCCTCTCAAGTCCGCCGGCATGGCTAAATACATGAAAAACCGTGTCCCGGGAATGGATGTTCCGGACGAAGTGGTGAAACGCATGAGCGGCGTTCCAAAGGAAAAGCAGGCGGACGAAGGAATAAAGATCTGCGTGGAGTCCATTCAGCGCCTGAAGGAAGTGGAAGGAGTGAAGGGGTTTCACATCATGGCCATCGAATGGGAGGAAAAAGTCCCTGAGATCGTGGAACAGGCAGGGCTTTACCCGAGACCCGAGATGGCCGAATAAAGAGACAATAACAACAAACAGATAGAGATAGAGAGGAGGGTGCTATGTCAAACCCGTATATCCTGGTAGTGGATGATGATCCGGATCTGGTGGAAACCGTGGCGATGATGCTGGAAAGCAAAGGATGCGAGGTGGGCCGCGCCTATGACGGCATTGAAGGGGAAGAGTCAATCAAGGAGCGCCGACCCGATCTTATCGTCCTGGATGTCATGATGCCCCGGAAAGATGGGTATGTCCTCTGCGCCGAGTTGAAGGCGAAAGAGGACACACGGGACATCCCCGTGGTGCTCCTCACGGCCGTCGGGGAGGCGGTTCCGACCACCAAGTACACCCATGCGGACGGAATGTCGACAGAGGCGGATGATTACGTTTCCAAACCCATAGACACTGAAGGCTTGTGGGATGTGGTAAGTGGTTTGTTGTAGGCTGCCTCTTGCGTTGTGCAGCTTTCTGACGACGTACAGGGAGTAAGCCTTGCCGGATGCGTCCAAAAGACTCGGTGGCTTCAAGGTCCTGAAGGAGATAGAGGAGATCTCCCTTATCTATCCCAAAGGGAATGACCGTCGTCTCGTGGAATTGCTGCATGACCTGGCAGAAAAGAGGATAAATATTCCCTTCCTCATCTGCGACAACCAGGAAAAAACAGTGGGCCTTCACATGACAGTGGAGGCAGGCAGGGCCCGGGAAACGGCCGGAGTTCTCAAGAACTTCCCGGGCCAACAAAACCCGGACAACGAAAAAGGCGCCATCCTGTCACTGTTTCCCCACCGGAATGATCCCCATATCGCCGCGGCCCTGCTACAGGCCTTCGGGGAGAAGAATATTCCCTTTCACGCCCTGGCCCATTCCCAATCAGCCATTTCAGCGGTCCTCAGGGAATCATTTCTCAATAGGGCTGCAGGCGCGCTCTTCGAACCTTTTCAGTTTGGGGCCTACCGAACCCCTGCCGACTGGAAACTCGCGCAGCAAGGGAAGGAGGAACTCCACAAGGAGATTGTGGCTTCGTATCAGGAGATGAAACCCCGGGTTTATTGGCTCGAATGGCAGGACAACCTGACGCTTCTGCAGATCATTTTTCAGCGGTCATATTACGGGGCCATGGGTTTTGTTTTCGAGGATCTTGCTGAGATGGGCTTTCACCTTACGTTCCTGATCACATCACCCCGGAGGATCGAAGACGAAGCACGGATGCTCTTCTGCATCCGCCAGGACCTGCAGGCGGGTCTTTCCGCTTCGGCCAGGAGATGGCTTCCCGATGCAACGCTGGTCGATTCCCCTTCCGTTGCCCTCTTCTCGATGAATGGACCTCACTTCGGCGACCGGTACGGGCTTGCCTATGAACTCCTTGGTGGTCTCCACCGCGCGGGAGTGAATCTTCTTGCCCTGAGCTGCTCCATCGCTTCCATGTCGGGAATCGTCCCCGCAGACCAGATCCGCGAGGCTGTCCAGGCCATCCAGGAACACTTTGAAGTACCCTCGGTCATCAAGAAAACCTAAGTCAGATCTAATTGACGGCACCGATAAAGTTTTTTTCACAAGTTGCCGAATAGTAAGAAAAAACGTATGGAATGCTCAACAGAGTTCATCGCGCTGGCAGACTCGGGGATTGCGGATGTCCAACATGGCTGAACATACAGCGAAGGACATAGCGGTTTGTCCTTCCTGCAAAACAAAATACCGCTTCTCGTCTCACTTCCTGGGCAAGACCGTGCTGTGCAAGAAATGCGGGATCGATTTTGTCCTTGTTTCTCAAGCGGCCCAGGATCATCCCCCTCCAGCTCCTTCTTCCAACCCGGGCCCCGGCACAGAAGACGTAGAGGAAAAGCGGGAAAAGGAATCACCTTCGGGCACAAACGCATTTGAAATAACTGTCTCCGAAGACAACATGACCGCCTTTCTGCATCTCGTGGACGATTCCCCGAATGCCGTAACCCTGGAACAGATCAAGGAACTCCTGAAGTCCGGCGGTGTTCGCTTTGGGCTCATTGCCGATGAAGTACTGGAACAGGACCTCGGAAATTGGCCCCCGCAAGGCAACATGCTTGAAGTTGCGCGAGGTGAGAGCCCTGTCCCGGGAGAGGATGCCCGTATTACCTATTATTTCGACACAGATCCCTTGAAAATTGGTACTCTCCGGCATGGCGGTACCATCGACTTCCGCGATCGCGGAGAGATCCCGCAGGTCAGCAAAGGGACACTCCTCGCGAAAAAAGAGCCCGCGGTGCGCGGCACCCCCGGCATGGACGTCTTCGGAATGGAAATCCATCCACCGCAGCCGAAAGACACCAAACTCAGATGCGGCAAAGGAACGATAAAATCAGAAGACGGCCTGACGGCCCATGCCGCGCAGGATGGATCTCCCACCTTGTCCGCGGACGGAAAATTGACAGTCCTTTCCAAGCTCCAGATACCCGGTGACGTGGGTCTGGAGACCGGTCACGTCCACTTCGACGGCGATATCACTGTTGGCGGCAGTATTCAAGACGGGTTCCGCGTGAACGGAGGGCGCCTTTCTGCCGGCGAAACACTGCGGGCCGATATTACCGTCTCCGGGGATATTACGGTCGCGGGGGGCATTATCGGCACAACCATACGCGGCGATGGAAATCTGATGGCCCGGTATATTCGTGATGCCCGTGTTCAAGTGCTCGGAGACGTGGTGGTGCAAAAGGAAGTCATTGACTCGGACATTCTGAGCAGCGGGGCCCTGCTCATAGAAGCAGGGAAGGTCTTTAACTCGAGAATCTCCTCCAAAAAAGGTATCGTCGCAAACCAGATAGGCTCTGACGAGTCCAAACCCTGTGCTCTGAACATTGGGATAGACGACGGCGCGAGAGTAAAAATTGAGAATCTCAAGGCCCGGAAAAGGCAGAAGAAGGCAAAATCAAAAAAATTCGAAAAAATCGCTGAACGGCTCCGAACCGTCTCCAACCAAATGCACGGAGAAATCGCCGAGCTTGCTCAGGTCCAGGACAGGGGGATGTTGGAGCAAAAGGATCTCAAAGCAGATGTGGATAAACTGAAAAAAGAAGAAAATGAGGAAGAAATTTCCAGATTACTCGTTACAGTAACAGAACTCGATTCAAAAATCCATTCCGCGGAACTGCGGCTTGCAAAACGCATGGGTCAACAGGAAAAAGTCCTTGAAAAAGCCGATGATCTCGAGAAAAAGGCCCAGGAATTTGCATCGGAATGCACGGCCATCAGAGAAGAGATGGACGATGTTCACGAGTGGTCCCAATCGACCGGGAGCGATCCCGTAGTGAAAGTGCGGGGAGAGATCTTTTCTCATACCACCATCAAGGGACCTCACACCAGTGCCGAACTGAAGGAAACGCTCACCCGGTCAATAATCAGAGAAAAGGAGATCGCCAAATCCGAGAGGAAGCGGGCGCATTGGAAACTGGTGGTCAACCCGCTGAAGTAAAGCACGTCTTCTCATTTCCCGGATTCGACAGGCCGGAAAAGTCTTCACGTTTTTTCCAGGAAACCGACACCCTTTCAATGTCAAATTCAAGAATCCAAATGTCAAATCAATGTCCAATGCCAAAGCCTTGAAAAATTTTTCTCACGCCCGTCGGAGCGAAGCGGAGATCCCGCAAAACGGGATTCGGCCTGCGGCTTCACTAGAGACACAGAGCAAACAGAGAACGGCAACCTGCTTTTTTTCGTGAAGCTCTGTGATCTCTGCGTCTCTGTGTGAGAGAACATTCTTGAGCGAGCAGGATATGTTTTGACATTGAGGAATTGGGATTTCATTTGGCATTTCTCTGTCGGATCAGAGTCCGGGCGTTTTGATTGAGCCCCCAGCGTGAGTTTGAGACTCTTTCATCCGGAACTTTAGAGGAGGCCTCCTGCTTCCATAATGGCCGGTACCAGTTCCTCACGTCCAATGGCCATGATGTGGACACCGTCACACATTTTCTCATCGTTGATCCGCTTGATCATGCGACCCGCTATCCCGATGCCCGTGTCAATGGCCCGTCCCTTCGGGGACGCCGCCATCTCATCGATCAATTCCCTGGGAACATTCACCCCGGCGACATTCTTATTCATAAAACGGGCCATGGGCGCAGAAGTCAGGAGGATAATTCCCGCGAGCACCTTCACCGGGAACTGCCTGGCATACGCCATGAATTCCTTGAAATGGTCGAGATCATACACTGCCTGGGTCTGGATAAATTCGGCCCCGGCTTCCACTTTTTTCTCAAATTTGATGAGCTGGGGCTCCAGAGGGTTGGCCTCAGGTGTCACAATGGCCCCCGCGCAAAAGGAAACGGCCCCGTCAAGATCACTTCCTCCCAGGTCTCTGCCCTTTTCAAGCAGCCTGACGGCGGCAAGCAACTGACTCGAATCCAGGTCAAAAACACTCTTGGCTTCCTTGTGATCTCCAAGAATCACCGAATCACCGGTGAGACACAGAACATTGTGGATGCCTCGGCTGGAGGCAAAGAGAAGGTCTGCCTGGAGGGCCAGGCGGTTCCGGTCCCGGCAGGTCATCTGGAGGATCGGCTCCCCACCCATTTCCTTCACAAGGAGCGCCCCGCCGATGGAAGGGAACCGCATGACTGAACTCTGGTGGTCCGTTACATTCATGGCGTCCACTTTGTCCTTCAAAAGCTCCACGTGGTGGACCATCTTTTCCAGGTGCGTGCCTTTCGGGGGGGCCACCTCGGAGGTCACAACGAATTTCCCTGATTCCAGGGCATCCTTGAAACGAGAAATCATATCTCTCACCTCGCCATGCAGTAATTCACGGAACACGCTCCGGATACATCCGCAGGAGGCGGATCAGCCGTGCATGACCAAATATGAAAGCGCTCATGTCAAATTCCAAAATCCAAATGCCAAATCAAATCCCAATGTCTCAATGACAAAAAGCTTGGCAGCCGGGCGGCTAGGCTGCTGGGCGGCAAAACCGGATAAACAAATGTCAAAAGGAAAATGCCTCAAGCGAAGCGCTCCTCGAGGGCGAAGCCCGGTCCTCGCATCCCAGCTTTCTGGCCTTCTAGCCTCCCGGCCTTTTCAGTTGTTTTGGCATTTGACATTGATTTGACATTTGGATTTTGAAATTTGGCATTCTCCAAGGTCCCGTAAAATACAGCCGCCCTTCTGAGCCCAAGGTTATTCATGCCGCCCAAAAGACATTACCCAAGCATGTATTTTCCCGGGCTCGGTTCTCCCTGGTGGTTCCTGGGTTTCTGGAGGACCCGCATGGAATCCAGCCGTCCCAGTTCCTTGAGACGATTATAGATCAACGTCCAGGCGCAGTCCTTTTCAGAATCAATCTCACACTTCCCGTTGTTGGTGCCGCCGCACGGCCCGTTCACAAGCCCCTTGTGACAGGTGGTCACGGGACAAATACCCCCGGTCTCGCCGATAATGCACGTCCCGCACTGGGTGCACACTTCATCGAAGAGTCCCGGACCAGTCTCCTTGCCGATAAAGAGGGTGTCCAGGGCCGGGACAACCATTGTCTTCATCTGTCTGGCTACGGTCTGGACGCCGAATGCGCAGGTCATGACCAGGAGTGCATCCGCCTGGTGCATCTGGTGCCCGAATTCCCTCAAGGCTTCCCCG
>CAZWEV010000084.1:0-13625 GCA_964633015.1 uncultured Desulfobacteraceae bacterium
ACGCCGATAGCGATGGAGAAGGAGCTGCGTTTTGCGATTCGTGAAGGGGGCAGGACGGTCGGCGCCGGCGTGATCAGCGAGATCATCGAGTAAGAGGAGAAGGGGCAGTCATGAGGGACATCGTAACCCTGGCCTGTGAACAGTGTAAGAACAGGAATTACACCACGACAAAAAACAAGCGAAAGACGCCTGATAAATTGACGTTCAAGAAATATTGCCCTACTTGCAGGAGTCATACGCTCCACAAGGAAACCAAGTAGCGACAGGAGTTGTCGACGAAGGAGATCACGAGTGTTCCAAACGGGTTCCTGATCTTTTCTGCTGGGGCGGTTTTATTGATTACTCAGTCACGCCGTCTTTAGACGGATGAATATGACACAAAATAAACGCAAGGAATGCAGGCCAGTAGCTCTAACGGCTAGAGCACCGGACTCCAAATCCGGGTGTTGGGGGTTCGAATCCCTCCTGGCCTGCCATTTTATGTGGAAGAGCTTGGAGCAGTAGCTGCAAGGAAAACCTTGCGAGTGAACCATCCCGGGGTCATATGAAGAAAAAAAACAAAAATTCCGTGAAGAAAAAGAGTGCAAAGCCACAGGCCGGTAGTGCCAAGGTGAAACAAAAGGCCGCAGCAAATAGGAATCCTGCTTCGCAATCAGTTGTGAAACCGGCAATTACCAGGAGTGTTCCAAGGAGGGTTTCAGAGAAGAAGGGGCAGAGTGGTCGTTCCCTCGGTCTCTATATTCAAAAGGCGGGACAATTTCTTCGCGAGGCGAAGATGGAGCTCAAGAAGGTTAAATGGCCGACGCGAAAGGAGTTGTTGGCAACGACCGCAGTGGTCATCCTCCTGGTCCTCTTTTGTGCATTATATCTCGGTCTTGTGGACTTTGGGTTAATAAAACTTATAAAAAATATTGTAGGATGATCGTGATAAACGTCTTTTCAGCTATGATACCAGCATACAAGGTGCAAGCGTGGAATTAAAGTGGTACATTGTTCATACCTATTCGGGATTTGAGAACAAGGTAAAGAAAACGCTCGAGGAGCGGATCAAGAATTTGGGTCAGGAAAACTTTTTCGGGAAGGTTCTGGTTCCAACAGAACAGGTGGTTGAACTGCGGCAAGGTCAGAAGAGGACTTCTTCCAGAAAATTCTATCCGGGATATATTCTCGTCCAGATGTGCTTGAACCATGACACGTGGCACACGGTACGAAATACTGCCAAGGTAACCGGTTTTGTTGGGGGAGAAGTGACGCCCACACCCATCCCGGATGAGGAAGCCGAGCGGATAATGCACCAGATGCAGGAAGGCGTCAGCAAGCCGAAGCCGAAGTATCAATTTGAGGAAGGCGATGAAGTGAGAGTGGTTGATGGCCCTTTCAGTAATTTCCAGGGTATTGTTGAGGAAGTAAAACCCGACAAAGAAAAGCTCAGGGTGCTGATTACGATATTCGGAAGAGCTACGCCGGTTGAGTTGGAGTTTATCCAGGTTAACAAAATTTAGTGAAATTGCTCAGGTCGAAGGTTCATCTCAACAGTGAACCTGATGACAATATGGAGAGAAGAGGTCGAAGATGGCGAAGAAAGTAATAGGATCTGTAAAGCTGCAGGTAAAAGGCGGGCAGGCGAACCCTTCACCCCCCATCGGGCCGGCATTGGGTCAGCACGGGGTGAATATTGCTGAATTCTGCAAGGCCTTTAATGCCAGAACCCAGGATCAGCAAGGAACGATCATACCCGTTGTCATTACCATTTATGCTGACAGGTCATTTTCGTTTATCACGAAGACGCCTCCTGCTTCGGTCCTGTTAAAACAGGCGGCAAAGGTGGCGAAGGGTTCGAGCGAGCCGAATCGGGATAAGGTTGGAGAAGTGAATCGGAGTCAGATAGAGGAAATCGCAAAAATCAAGTTTGAGGATCTGAATGCCCATACCGTGGAAGGCGCCATGAAAATTATCGAGGGAACAGCGAGAAGTATGGGCATCACTGTGGCAGAATCCTAGGGGAAAGGGTAGTTGATGATGGGCAAGAAAGGCAAGAAATACAGAGAGGCCGCTGAAAAATTCGATAGCCTGAAAAGGTACAGATTTGAGGAGGCGGTGCAGATTGCCATTGACTCCACGTATGTCAAGTTTGATGAAACAGTGGATATGGCAGTTCGACTTGGGGTGGATCCGCGTCATGCCGATCAGATGGTCCGGGGGACAGTGGTCTTGCCGAACGGGGTCGGCAAAGACGTTCGTGTGGCTGTTTTTGCCAAGGGTGAGAAGGAAAAGGAAGCTCTTGATGCAGGAGCCGATGTTGTTGGATCAGACGACCTGGTTGAGAAAATTCAGAAAGGATGGCTTGAGTTTGATAAAGCTATCGCCAGCCCTGATATGATGGCGTCCGTGGGTAAGCTGGGGCGAATTCTCGGCCCTCGGGGAATGATGCCGAACGCCAAACTTGGTACCGTTACTTTTGATATAGCGAGAGCCGTCAAGGAGATCAAGGCTGGGAAGATCGATTTCAAGGTGGAGAAGGCCGGCATTGTGCATGCTCCTGTTGGAAAGATTTCTTTCGGACTCGAAAAGCTTTTGCAGAATATTGCTGCTTTCATGGATACTATTCAGAAATTGAAACCTCCCGCAAGTAAAGGGACATATCTCAAGGGGATCGCCATTTCAAGTACCATGGGTCCGGGAATAAAAGTGGATCCCGTTTATGTAAAGGATTTGTTGAGCTGACACTTCTATATTGCCTGATCATAAAAAGTTGCGATTAACCAATGCTCGACGCTGTGTCGGGCGCGGATATTGGTCAAAGACAGTAGGTGCGCGTTGACCCGGGGCATGACTCGTGGAAAATGGGCTTAAAGATGAACCTGCCTACCGAGACCGAAAAAAGCGATCTGAAATTACTACCCTTCAATTGTTTTTTGGTCGGCGGTCAGGATTTTTCCATCTCACAGCCAAGTTATATCGCCTCTGCCTTTGACATAAACAAGGTCATATGGAGAGGAGGTGAATCTTTGAAAAAGAGTGAAAAAGAACAATTTGTTGCTGATCTGAAAGAGCGATTGAGAGATGCCAAAGGGACCTTTCTCGTGGATTACCAGGGTCTTAATGTGGAGAACCTGAATCGATTGAGAGGGGAACTCCGGAAGACCGAGATCGAACTGCGGGTGGTAAAAAATCGGCTCATGAGCATTGCTAGCCGGGAAACAGAAACAGAAGTTTTGACGGATGCTATGGTCGGCCCATCAGCACTTGCCATCACCTATGATGATGTTGTCGCTCCGGCGAAGGCGCTCGTGGATTTTGCAAAGGATTTTCAACAACTGAAGATCAAGTGTGGCCAGATTTCAGGAAAGTTCGTTGATGAAGACGGAATCAGGCGCCTGGCTGCCCTGCCGAGCAGGGAGGCCCTCCTGGCGCAGGTGCTGTCCGCGATGCAGGGAGTTCCTGCTGGTTTTGTGAGAGTACTGGGCGGGGTCATGTCCCAGTTCTTGAACGTCTTGAAGGCCATTGAGCAGGAAAAAGCAGAACAAAACTAAAAGGATAAAGAGAAGATAGAGACGGAGGTTTAGAAAAGCATGGCAACCAATATCAGTAAAGAAGATGTCATTGAATATATTTCCAATATGACTGTGCTCGAGCTCTCCGAGCTTGTAAAGGAACTGGAAGAAAAGTTCGGCGTGAGTGCGGCTGCTCCAGTGGCCGTTGCTGCAGCACCTGCTGCTCAGGCACAGGAAGAAGCCGTTGAGAAGACCGAGTTTGATGTTGTTCTGACGGGAGTCGGCGACAAGAAGATCCAGGTGATCAAAGTGGTCCGTTCTATTACCGGTTTAGGATTGAAAGAGGCCAAAGCCCTTGTGGATGGTGCTCCAGGCCCCGTGAAAGAGGGCGTTCCGAAAGATGAAGCGGAAGGGATAAAGACCCAGTTGGAAGAAGCGGGCGCCACGGTTGAAGTCAAATAAGAGGCGTCGGTTCCCAGGGAGATGCAGAGCTTAAAAAGGATATGGGAACTCCCTGGGACCCTCTCCCGTTTATGTGCCTTTTTCCCGGACGGCATGGGGTCTATGACGGACCAGGTGCCCCCGGAATGTTTGGTGTAACAGCTGAGGAGTGGTTCTATGTCAGAAATGGACGGAAGAAGCAAACGTATCAGGAGAAGCTTCGGCAAGATCCATAAAGTTATCGGTATTCCAAATCTTATTGAGATGCAGAAACGGTCTTATGCGGATTTCTTGCAGAAAGATGTTCCGGCGGAAGAGCGGCTGGATATAGGGTTGCAGGGGGCTTTTCGAAGCGTTTTTCCCATTCATGATTTCAGCGGCACTTCCTCTCTCGAGTTTGTCAAATACACCTTTGACAAGGCGAAGTATGATGAAGATGACTGCATGAATAAAGGGATGACTTTTGAAGCCCCGCTGAGATTGACTGTCCGCCTGGTGGTATTCGACACCGATGTCGATACCGAGGTGAAAAGCATCAGGGACATAAAAGAACAGGAGATTTATTTTGGAACGCTTCCCATGATGACCGACCGGGGAACTTTTATTGTCAACGGGACGGAAAGAGTGGTGGTAAGCCAATTGCATAGATCTCCCGGGGTCTTTTTCGACCATGATAAAGGAAGGACCCATTCCAGCGGAAAACTCCTGTATTCTGCGAGGATCATTCCCCTCAGAGGTTCGTGGCTTGATTTCGAATTTGATCCGAAGGACATCCTCTATGTTCGTATCGACCGGAGAAGAAAATTCCCGGTGACGATCCTTCTGAAGGCTATTGGATATAGTACAAAGGAAGTACTGGCCCAGTTTTACAGCACCGAACGCATCGGAGTCGAAAAGAAGGGGTGCTGGAGGGAGGCAAGGATTGAGAATCTCTATCAGAAGAAGATTACGAGGGATATTGTTGATCCAGGGAACGGGGATATTCTTGCCAGGAAAGGGGATAAGTACACCAAGCGATTGCACAAGATGCTGGCGTCGGCAGGAATTGGCCAGATTCCGATTGATCTTGGAGACATAGCAGGCAGGGTCATCGCAGATGATCTTGTAGATCCGAATACCGGGGAAGTGCTGGTGGAAAGCAACCATGTCCTCACTGAAGAACTCCTTGAAAGAATTCGGAAAGCGGGCATTTCTGAAATAGAATGTCTTGTGCTGGATGCACCAGGCGTGAGTACCACCATCCGGGATACGATGCTTCTGGACAAGATAGACAAGCCGGATGAAGCGATTCTGGATATCTATAGGAAGATGCGGCCGAGCAGTCCTCCAACCCAGGAAGTAGCCGGCAAATTCTTCAACAACCTCTTTTTCAATATGAATACCTATGATCTCTCGAAAGTGGGGCGTTTGAAGCTGGATTACCGCCTCGGCCAGGATGTCTCGCTTGATCAGAGAACCTTGCGGAAAGAAGATATACTTGAAACCGTTAAAGAATTGATCCGGCTCAAGAACGCTGAAGCAATGGTTGACGATATCGACAATCTGGGCAATCGCCGCGTGCGTGGGGTGGGCGAGCTTCTTGAAAACCAGTACAGGATCGGTCTGGTGAGAATGGAGAGGGCCATAAAAGAACGCATGAGCCTCCAGGAAGTCGAGACGCTGATGCCGCATGATCTCATCAACTCAAAACCCGTTTCTGCGGTAGTGAAAGAGTTTTTCGGAACAAGCCAGTTGTCCCAGTTTATGGACCAGACAAATCCCCTTTCGGAAGTGACCCATAAGAGACGTTTGAGCGCCCTGGGCCCCGGGGGATTGACGAGAGAACGGGCGGGTTTTGAGGTCCGGGACGTGCACCCGACCCATTACGGCCGGATTTGTCCCATTGAGACACCGGAAGGGCCAAATATCGGCCTTATCGTTTCTCTCAGTACGTATGCCAAGGTGAACGAGTTTGGCTTCATAGAAACACCGTACCGGCAGGTGGAAGATGCCAGGGCCACGAAGAGAATTGAATTTCTATCCGCACTTGATGAAAAAGAGGATCCCATCGCCCAGGCCAACGCTCCGCTCGATGAAGAAGGGCGTTTTCTGAATGAGGAAGCAGCTGTTCGAATCATGGGGGAAGCGGCAAAAATTCCGGTGCAGGAAGTAAAATACATGGATGTGTCCCCGGACCAGCTGGTCAGCGTATCTTCATCACTGATTCCATTTCTTGAGCATGACGACGCGAACCGGGCTTTAATGGGATCAAACATGCAGCGGCAGGCTGTTCCCCTTTTACGCGCCAAGGCCCCTCTTGTGGGCACCGGGATCGAGCAGGTGGTGGCACGGGATTCCGGCGTTTCGGTCGTCGCCCTGCGGGACGGAATCGTTGAGGATGTGGATGCGTCCCGTATCGTGATTCGTTCAATGGGTGATGAAAAGGATGACCCCGAAGTTGAGATTTATAAGCTGGTCAAGTACAAGCGGTCAAACCAGAATACCTGTTACAATCAAAAACCCATTGTGCGCCTGGGGGAAAGGGTGTGCAAAGGGCAGATCATCGCAGACGGCCCCGCCACCGAGCTTGGTGAGCTTGCCTTGGGGCAGAACGTGATGGTGGCCTTCATGTCCTGGGGTGGCTATAACTTTGAGGATTCAATTCTGATCAGTGAACGGGTGGTCAAAGAAGATATCTACACATCCATTCACATCGAAGAATTTGAAGTTGTTTCCAGAGACACTAAGCTCGGGAAGGAAGAAATCACCAGGGATATTCCGAACGTGGGAGAAGATGCATTGCGCAATCTTGATGATGCCGGAATTATCAGGATTGGCGCGGAGGTGAATCCCGCTGATATCCTTGTTGGCAAGATCACTCCAAAGGGTGAGACCCAGCTGTCTCCGGAGGAGAAACTCCTCAGGGCTATTTTCGGGGATAAGGCGGGAGATGTGAAAGATACCTCTCTGAGGGTCCCCCCCGGTGTTGAAGGAATTGTCATAGACGCAAAGGTCTTCGCCAGGAAAGGGGTTGAAAAGGATTCCAGAAGCCTTTCCATCGAGGCTGAGGAACTGGCCAGACTTGAGAAGGATAAATCCGATGAGATCGAGGTGGTAGGACGGGCCGCGAGGGATAAGCTGAAGAGTCTTCTGGTGGGGCTTAAGGTCAAAACAGAGCTGCGTGATAGTGCATCCGGGAAGTCGCTCCTCCGCCCGAACAGGGCGATCGCGGAAAGTGCTCTCGACAAGATTCCCATAGAGTCATGGAGCAACGCGGATCTGAAAGCCTCCATGGATATCATTGAGCAGGTTGAGGGTGTTGTTGAAAAGTATACTCGCAAGGTTGAGCGGATTCGGGAGACTTTTGAGGAGAGAATCGAACGTTTGAGCTTGGGAGATGAACTGGCTCCAGGCGTCATCAAGATGGTCAAGATTTATGTTGCCGTTAAGCGAAAGCTGTCTGTGGGTGATAAGATGGCAGGTCGCCATGGAAACAAGGGGGTCCTTTCGAGAATCCTGCCCGTTGAGGACATGCCCTACTTCGAGGATGGGACACCGGTCGATATTGTCCTGAATCCCCTTGGCGTCCCGTCAAGAATGAATGTGGGTCAGGTGCTTGAAACCCACCTTGGGTGGGCTGCCAGGGAACTGGGGCGCCAAATCGGTGATTTAGTAGACAAGATTTCGGATACGAATGTCCTCAGGAAGAAGTTCAAGGAGGTCCTCTCGAAAGAAGAGTATGATCTTTTTATAAAAAGTGCAAACGAAGAGGAACTTCTGGGGCAGGCCGAGCTCTTGCGCGATGGTCTCCCCATGGCAACGCCTGTTTTTGACGGGGCCGAGGAAGAGGAAATCAAGGAATCTTTCAGGCAGGCGGGTTTGCCTCTCACCGGACAGGCAACGCTGTATGACGGCAGGAGCGGACAGCCATTCGATCGACAGGTAACCGTGGGAGTCATGTATGTTATGAAACTCCATCATTTGGTGGATGACAAGCTGCATGCACGTTCCATAGGGCCGTATTCGCTGGTAACGCAGCAGCCGCTCGGCGGGAAGGCGCAATTCGGCGGTCAGCGGCTGGGAGAAATGGAGGTTTGGGCCATGGAGGCTTATGGCGCTGCTTATGCTCTGCAGGAATTTCTCACGGTCAAATCAGATGATGTGGCGGGTAGGACTCGCATGTATGAGAGGATTGTAAAGGGGAATAATGTCCTCGAGGCTGGTTTGCCCGAGTCTTTCAAGGTACTGATGAAAGAATTGCAGAGTCTCGGTCTTGAAATTGAGCTGTTTGAAGACAGTCAGGCCTGAGCTGGGGAAAACAATCAATTTCTTCTGCGGTGCCGGCGCAGGAAATGGCTTCCGGTCTATCGCGTTGCCATGATCAACGAAAAATGAAGGAAACAAACATAAAGGAGAGAGGCATTGGAAGAGTTATATAATTTCTTTACCAAGCCGAAGGATCCGTCAAGCTTCAACGCAGTCAGGATATCTCTGGCATCGCCGGAAAAGATCAGGGAATGGTCGTATGGGGAGGTCAAGAAGCCTGAGACGATCAATTACAGGACGTTCAAACCGGAAAGAGACGGCCTTTTTTGTTCCAAAATATTCGGCCCCATCAAGGACTATGAATGCAACTGCGGCAAATATAAAAGGATGAAACACCGCGGTATCGTCTGTGAAAAGTGCGGTGTGGAAGTGATTCAGTCAAAGGTCCGCCGTGAAAGGATGGGTCATATCGAACTGGCCACACCGGTTGCGCATATCTGGTTCCTCAAGTGTCTTCCCTCCAAGGTGGGGAATCTTCTGGATCTGACCCTGAAAGACCTGGAACGTGTCCTTTATTTTGAGAATTATATCGTTGTAGACCCGAAGGATACGCCCCTGGTGAAAGGAAGTCTTCTTTCGGATGAACAACTGTATAGAGCCAGAGAGGACTACGGAGACCGTTTTGAGGCGGGAATCGGTGCGGAAGCAATTAAGCGCATGCTTAGCGAACTGGACCTGGAGGAATTATCCGGCACTCTCAGGGCGGAAATGCTCAGTACCAAATCTGAAGCGAAGCGCAAAAAACTTACCAAACGCCTCAAGGTCATTGACGCGTTCAAAGAATCCAAAAACAGGCCGGAATGGACCATCCTGGATGTTATCCCCGTGCTTCCTCCGGAACTGAGGCCGCTGGTCCCTCTGGACGGCGGTCGATTCGCCACGTCTGATCTGAATGACCTTTACCGCAGGGTGATAAACCGGAACAACAGGCTTAAGCGACTCCTGGAACTCAATGCCCCGGATATCATTGTCAGGAATGAAAAGAGAATGCTCCAGGAGGCCGTTGATGTCCTGTTCGACAACGGCAGACGCGGCAAGGTAGTGACCGGCGCGAACAAGCGACCGTTCAAGTCCCTGAGCGATATGCTGAAAGGAAAGCAGGGAAGATTCCGCCAGAACCTGCTCGGAAAGCGTGTGGATTACTCCGGTCGATCCGTCATAGTGGTGGGCCCTGATCTTCGGTTACACCAGTGCGGTCTTCCTAAGAAGATGGCTCTGGAATTGTTTAAGCCGTTTGTTTATAATAAACTGGATGAGAAAGGTCTCGTGACGACCATAAAGAGCGCGAAAAAGATGGTGGAGCGGGAGACGGCAGAGGTTTGGGATGCCCTGGATGAAGTGGTGAAGGAGTACTGTATCCTCCTGAACAGGGCTCCGACCCTGCACCGCCTCGGCATCCAGGCGTTTGAGCCCATCCTTATTGAAGGGAAGGCCATTCAACTTCATCCGCTCGTTTGTACGGCATTCAACGCCGACTTCGACGGTGACCAGATGGCGGTACATGTGCCTCTCTCCATTGAAGCGCAGATTGAGGCGAGAGTCCTGATGATGTCAACCAACAACATCCTTTCACCGGCGCACGGGGACCCCATTATTGTTCCCAGCCAGGATATTGTTCTCGGTATTTACTATATGACTCGGGAAAGACCTTTCGCAAAAGGCGAGGGGAGACTCTTTTCCGGTATTGATGAGGTAAGGATTGCATACGACGCCAGCGAACTGGACCTCCATGCAGCCATTAGAATCAGAATTGACGGGACAATCACCGATACTACCACCGGAAGGGTGCTTCTCTACGAAGCGCTGCCCAAGACTGTCCCCTTTTCTTTGATCAACAAGGTCATGACCAAGAAAGAACTCAGGGGCCTCATTAATGAGTCGTATCGCCATGCCGGCATTAAGTCGACGGTTATTCTGGCTGATCGTCTCAAGGATGTCGGGTACAAATACGCAACCCTTTCAGGCATCTCCATTTCCATGAAAGATATGGTGATTCCTTCCAAAAAGCAGGAAATTCTGGCTCGAGCCGAAAAGGAAGTGAAGAAGATTGATGACCAATACAAGAGCGGTCTCATTACGGATGGGGAGAAGTATAACAAGGTTGTGGACATTTGGGCTCAGTCTACGGAAGATGTGGCCGCCCAGATGATGCAGGAAATGGCTCTCGAAGAGATCACGGGACCTGGGAAAAAGAAAGAAAAGGTTTCCAGTTTCAATCCTATTTATATGATGTCTGATTCGGGGTCCAGAGGGAGCAAGGACCAGATGAGACAGCTGGCAGGGATGCGCGGACTGATGGCCAAGCCATCGGGAGAAATCATTGAGACACCGATCACTTCCAATTTCAGAGAGGGATTGACGGTTCTCCAATATTTTATTTCTACCCATGGTGCCAGAAAAGGCTTGGCGGATACGGCGCTCAAAACTGCGAATTCAGGATATCTTACCCGAAGGCTCGTTGATGTTTCCCAAGACGCCATCATTACCGAAGAAGATTGCGGCACCATTGACGGTATCTGGGTAGATGCGCTTACAGAGGGCGGAGAAATTATCCAGCATGTTGGAGAAAGGATCCTGGGCCGAGTGGCACTGCGGGATGTGTACGATCCCGTTACCAGCGAAATCCTCGTGAAGGCCAACGAAGAAATTGATGAAGGAAAAGTGGAAAAGATCGAACATGCTGGGATTGAACGAGTCAAGATTCGTTCGGTTCTCACCTGCGAATCCAGGCATGGCGTCTGCAAGAAGTGCTATGGTCGTGATCTCGCCCATGGTCATGAAGTGAATATCGGCGAGGCCATAGGAATCATTGCCGCGCAATCAATCGGTGAACCGGGTACCCAGCTGACCATGAGGACCTTCCACATCGGTGGGACGGCGAGCAAGCGGGTGGAACAGACCACCATTCAGGCAAGGAATGACGGCAACATCAAGTTCATGAATCTCAAGACCGTTGAAAATAGGGAGGGATTTCCCATCGCAATGAACCGCAACGGCGAGATCGCGGTTTTGGGCAAAGGAGGAAGGGAAATTGAGCGGTATCCGATCATCTACGGTGCCACTCTCAAGGTAGCTGACGGAATGAAAATAAAAAGAGAGCAGGTCCTTGCCGAATGGGATCCCTTTACGATCCCGATTTTGACTGAGGTGGGAGGAATCGTAAAGTTCGGTGACATTGTTGAAGAACGGACAATGCAGGAAAAAAGAGACAAGGTGACGGGGAAAATAAGCAGAGTTATCGTGGAATCCCGTGATGCGGAAATCCGTCCTCGGGTTTCAATAAAGGATGACAGCGGCAGGACAGCTTCCGTCCCCGGAAGCAGCAACGCCAAGGCGCGGTATCATCTTCCCGTGGGAGCAATAATCATGGTCAACGAGGGCGAGGAAGTGGGGCCGGGGACCATCCTTGCAAAGATTCCCCGAGAGACGACGAAGACTAAGGATATTACGGGCGGCCTCCCCAGGGTGGCGGAATTGTTCGAAGTGAGGAAACCAAAGGAGACAGCGATAATCAGCGAAATTGACGGGATCGTGTCTTTCGGAAAATACACCAAGGGAAAAAGGAAAATGACTATTACCCCTGATGTGGGCGAACCGGTGGACTATTACGTCAGCAAGGGGAAGCACGTGAGCGTCCTTGAAGGAGATTATGTGCGGGCCGGTGAAGCGCTCATGGATGGATCGGTGAACCCCCATGATATTCTCCGGATAAGGGGGCTGAAAGAGCTTGCGAGATATCTTGTCGATGAGGTGCAGGAGGTATACCGGCTGCAGGGTGTCAGGATCAACGATAAACACATTGAGGTCATCGTGCGGCAGATGTTGCAGCAGGTGCGGGTCACCGGCGTCGGCGATTCACCTTTCCTGCTGGGAGAACATGTGGAAAAGCGGCGTTTTGAAGAAGAAAACCAGAAACTCCTGTCCCAGGGAGGAAAACCGGCAACCGCGGAGCCTCTCTTGCTTGGCATTACCAAGGCATCCCTGAGTACGGACAGTTTTATTTCGGCAGCGTCTTTTCAGGAGACGACCAAAGTCCTGTCGGATGCGAGTGTGGCCGGCAGAATAGATTACCTCCGAGGACTGAAAGAGAATGTTATTATGGGCCGTCTGGTACCGGCGGGGACGGGTGTCAAGGAATACCGGGATCAGGCCATTGCGGTTGCGGAATAGTCGTCGCTATTGGTCAGGCTCCGGAATCCGGAACAGCGGTTCCGCCGCAAAATAATTTTTTGACGGCGGTTGAAAATAGCTTGACAAAAAGGCAAAAAAGAAATAAAAAAAAGAATTTTTGCAGTTTCTGGATTTCCTGTGCAGGGAGGCCCGAAAAAACCGGATTTATGAAGCAACGAATGAGGAGAAGAATGCATGCCGACCATTAACCAGCTCGTGAGGAAAGGTCGATTAAAAGCCAAGAAGAAAGTGAAGACGCCCGCTCTGCAGGGGGCCCCGCAAAAGCGGGGGGTATGCGTGAGGGTGTATACCTCCACACCGAAAAAACCGAATTCAGCGCTGAGAAAAGTTGCAAGGGTCCGGTTGACGAACGGAATCGAAGTAACCTCCTACATACCGGGTATGGGCCATAATCTTCAGGAGCACTCAGTGGTGCTGATTCGGGGCGGGCGGGTGAAAGACCTCCCCGGTGTCAGGTACCATATCATCAGAGGGACGATGGATACCACGGGAGTGGAAGACCGGAGACGGGGGCGGTCCAAATACGGCGCAAAACGCCCGAAAAGTCTGTAGCAGGATCATAGCAAAGAAAACAAAATTATTCAGCCCGTTGGAGAATTAAGATGCCTAGGAAGAGAGTTGTCGCGAGACGCGATATGCAGCCAGACCCGAAATACAATAGCCTCCTCGTGGCCAAGTTCGTCAATAATCTGATGAAAAAGGGCAAGAAAAGTCTTGCCGAATCTATTATTTATGGGGCATTCGACATTATTGAGGAACGGGCCAAGGAAGATCCGTTGGCTGTTTTCAAGAAAGCGGTTGAGAATGTAAAACCGCGGGTTGAAGTGAAGTCAAGGCGTGTGGGCGGTTCCACATACCAGGTGCCGACGGAGGTACGGCCGGCAAGGAGTCAGGCGCTCAGTTTCCGGTGGATCATATCTTTTGCAAAGGCGAGAAGTGAAAAAACCATGGCAGCAAAACTTGCAGGAGAACTCCAGGATGCTGCCGGTAAGAGAGGGTCGGCCATTAAGAAGAGAGAAGACACCCATAGAATGGCCGAAGCAAATAAGGCTTTTGCGCATTATCGCTGGTAGATTTCAGGGCAGAAAAGAATCAGGGACTAGGAAGAGAAGCAAGGATTGAGGCTTCATTGCAAGCCGCCAAGGAGGTTAGAGATGTCGAAGAAGAAATTTGAAAGGACGAAGCCGCATGTAA
>CAZWEV010000085.1:0-13582 GCA_964633015.1 uncultured Desulfobacteraceae bacterium
AATGCGGAGGGGGTAGCTATCCCACGCTGATAAGTCATTGAAAAGACCAGCCCGGGAGACTTGGAACCGAAGAAAAATGGCCATAACCTGTGTCTCTTTCCCTCATATTTGCTTGAAGTACGCTTTAGACGCATGAACCACTTTTTTGTTGTCATGGAATTCCGGTTTCAGCTACAATCCGCCTGACCAAACGGCTATGCGCAACTGTCAAGTCGCCGGTTCCTTTTCCTTCCGTCTCTGGACCCGAGTGGTCAGGAGTATGGCGACAAAAGCTCAGAAAGGGGAGCAACCATTGCCCCGCGGGCAAGCCCGAAAAGAATCCGCCGTCTGCACGGCCCTGCGACCGTTCGGCACCAGCATCTTCACCGAGATGACGGCGCTCAGCAACCGCGTTGGCGCGGTCAATCTCTCCCAGGGCTTTCCTGATTTCGAGGGACCTGAAGAGGTGCGCAGCGCCGCCGCCGAGGCCATCATGCGGGGTCCCAATCAGTACTGCCCTTCCGTGGGGATACCGGCCCTTCGCAACGCAGTGACAAGAAAAATGCAGCGGTTCTACGACGTTGCAATAGATGCTGATACAGAGGTCACGGTGACCGCAGGTGCGTCTGAAGCCATCGGCGCCACGCTTTTCGGGCTGATAGAACACGGAGACGAGGTCATTCTCCTGGAACCCTGTTATGATCTGTATCCCCCCATTGCGTCACGGGCCGGGGCCGGGATCGTATATGTCCCTCTCGAGCGCCCGGATTTCACCGTGCCGGAAGAGGCGCTTGCGCGCGCCTTCAACCGACGGACAGCGGCTATTATCATCAATAACCCCCTCAATCCCACGGGGAGGGTATTTACCAGGAACGAGCTGGAATACATCGGCAACCTCTGCCGGGAACACAATGCCGTGGCGATCGGGGATGAGGTCTACGAGCACCTGGTTTATGACGGCCGGGAGCATGTCACGCTTTTCCAGGTACCCTCTCTCCGTGAGCGGGCCGTGGTGATCTCCTCCACAGCCAAGACCTTTTCCATGACCGGATGGAAGGTGGGTTATGCCATTGCCTGCCCAAGGCTCACTGAGGCTGTGCGAATGAGCCATCAGTTTATTACCTTCTGCACTCCTCCCGCTCTCCAGGAGGCCATGGCCTTTGCAATGGACATGGCGGACAGCTACTATGAAGGGTTACTGCGGAGTTACACATCCAAGCGGAACCGCCTCTGCCGTGCCCTTGAGGAAATGGGCCTGAAGGTGCTCTGGCCTGAGGGCACCTACTATGCCTCCATTGATATCTCTTCTCTGGATTTTGAGGATGATCTGGCCTGCTGCAGATATCTCGCCTCCCGGGCAGGGGTTGCCGCCATTCCTTCCTCCTTTTTCTGGAAGGACCGGCGTGACGGGCGGGATCTCGTGCGGTTTTGCTTCTGCAAGAAAGATGAAACCCTGGAAAAGGCTATCAGACATTTGCAGGAGTGGAGATCATGAAGGAAACCTCATTCGGAGGTCCCTTTAAAGACAAGCTCGGGCTTTTTCAAAAAGACTCTCGTATCCGGCGGCACGGACTCGGTAATCCAGACATTTCCGCCGATCACCGAGCGGGCGCCGATCACCGTCTCTCCGCCCAAAATCGTGGCGCCTGAATAGATGATCACATCATCTTCAATGGTGGGGTGCCGCTTGACGGCTCGCAGACGTTCCACGGAATCCCTGGGGAGCGAAAGGGCGCCAAGCGTGACTCCCTGGTATATCCTCACCCGGTCCCCGATGATCGAGGTCTCGCCGATAACAACCCCGGTGCCGTGATCCATAAAAAATTGTTCACCGATATGGGCGCCGGGATGGATATCAATCCCCGTCCGGCTGTGTGCGTATTCCGTCATGATGCGCGGTATAAGTGGAATATCCTGATGATAGAGCTGGTGGGCGATCCGGTATACGGTCACTGCAAACACGCCCGGATAACTGAAAATGATCTCGTCGTACCCTTTGGCGGCCGGGTCTCCTTCGTATGCCGCGACTACGTCCCTTGCCAGGACCTTCCTGAGCTTCGGCATTTCGTCGAGAAAAGCAACAGCGTTTTCATGCCCCCGCTCAACACAGTTTGTGCACGGCTGATCATGGCGCAGGCACTCGTGACGGATGGCGAAGGTGATCTGTTCTGCCAGCGCCTCAAAAAACGCCGTGACCTCCTGCCCGAAATAATAGCCCAGATTGATATTGTCCACCCGTCTCCGCAGAAAATAACCCGGATAAAGGATATGCATGGCTCTGGTGATGAGATCGACGACGGACTCTTTCGAAGAAATCGGTTCAGGACTCACATGATCAAAGCATTCATGATCCTCACACGAGAGAACGAGTTTCTCGACGATGCCCGGGATCTTCCGGCGGTACTCATCCGTTGTTGAAAGATCAATCCGGCATTGATCTTCTTTCACTGCAGATTCCATGGGCTCCTCCTCACCAAAATCTCTCGTGTGCCCGAAGCCTTGCGCCCTGCGCCACCCTATTCATCACGTTCCCGTGGCGCAGACCCCTTCCTCCGGCTTCCAGAACGGCGACAATTCCCGCAGTTTTTCAATAATGGAGGGCACCTTTTCAACCACGAAATCCACTTCTTCTTCCGTATTGTAAATGCTCAAGCTGAACCGTATGGATCCGTGCGCCATGGTGAAGGGAACGCCCATGGCACGCAGGACATGGGAAGGCTGCAGGGATCCGGACGTACAAGCCGACCCGGATGAAGCACAGATGCCGAATTCATCCATGAGCAGGAGGATGGCCTCTCCCTCTATCGACTCAAAACTGATGTTGCTCGTATTGGGAAGCCGCTCGGCTCCGCCTCCATTGACGCGGCACCTGGGTACCTTCTCCAGGATTCCCTGTTCCAGTTTGTCCCTGAGGGCTTTCACCCTCGTATTTTCATCCTCCATGTGCTTTCCGGCCAGTTCACAGGCCTTGCCGAGAGCGATAATACTCGCTGTATTTTCCGTACCCCCGCGGCGGCCCCGCTCCTGGTGTCCGCCAACAAGGAAAGGCGCGTATTTGGTGCCCTTGCGTACATAGAGCACGCCGACACCCTTGGGTGCGTGGAGCTTGTGTCCGGAGATGGAGAGCATATCGATAGCACTGTTCTTGAGATCAATAGGAATCTTCCCCACCGCCTGGACCGCATCCGTATGGAACAGAATGCCCCGGGACTTGGCCATTTGCGCTGCCTCTTCCACCGGGAAAATAACCCCCGTTTCATTATTCGCCCACATGAGACTCACGATGGCCGTATCCTGGGTGAGGCTTTCCTTGTATCGATCCATGTCCAGCCGCCCTTCCCGGTCCACCGGGATCTCGGTTACCCGGTATCCCTGCTTTGCCAGATGACCGCCCAATACCTTGACGGCCGGATGTTCCACGCGGCTGGTGACAATGTGGTTCTTGCCTTCCTGGGTGTGAAGGGCTGACATGATTGCGGTGTTGTCGCTCTCTGAACCGCAACTGGTGAAAATGATCTCATCCGGCAGGGCGCCCAGGAGTCCGGCGACCTTTTCCCGGGCTTCACGGAGCCTATGCCCGACCTGGCCGCCAAATGTGTGAGCGCTGCTGGGATTTCCGTAAAGATCATGAAAATACGGCAACATGGCTTCCAGGACTTCGGGCGCTACCTGTGTCGTAGCATTATTATCCATATACACGGTTGTCATTCTTTCACCTCCTCCACCACCAGCTCCGGTGACACAAATTCATGCAGTTTGGCCTCGACCAGGCTTTTCAGCGTTATTTCCGCAGCCTTGCAAACGGCACAGGCCCCTCTGGTGGCCACCAGGACACGATTCCCGATCACGTCAATCAGTTCCACATCTCCCCCGTCGTGCTGGAGGGAAGGCCTGATTTCGCTCTCGATAGTCTCTTCAATCATCTTTATCTTCTTTATATTCGAGAGCTTTGGACGGGCAGGCGGTCTTTCTTCATCCCGGACTCTTGCAATGATTTCCCGGATAGTGTCGTGACAGTTTTCGCACCCGCCACCGGCCTTGGTGTAATCGGTGACCTCTTCCACGGTCGTGAGGTTGTTTTCCCTGATCGCCCGTTCTATCTCCAGGTCCGTGACCCCGAAGCACTCACAGACAATTTCTCCTTCTTTCTCTTTGACCCCCTCGCCCTTATAATTTGCTACCGCCGCTTCCAGGGCCTGGCGGCCGAGCACGGAACAGTGCATCTTCTCCTTTGGCAGCCCACCCAGATGGTCGGCAATGTCCTGGTTGGTGATCTTTTCCGCCTCCTCCAGGCTCTTTCCTTTGATCATCTCGGTCAAGGCGGATGCGGACGCAATGGCACTGGCACAGCCGAAGGTCTGGAACTTGGCATCCTCTATGTTGCCCTTTTCATCCACTTTCAACGTCAGCTTCAAGGCGTCACCGCAGGCCATGGAACCCACCTCACCCACTGCGTTGGCATCTTCCACTTCGCCGGCGTTCTTGGGTTTGAGGAAATGCTCCTTTACTTTATCCGTATAATCCCACATGGTATTCCCCCCCTTCTTCCGGAACGAGAGACAAAAAACCGCTCTGTTCCTTCATTTGAAAAAGGTAAGCCTGCCGGTCCCCGGTGTCAAGTTCGGGTACCCCGATCTCCCGCAGCCCGTGAAGCAGGTTTCCATTCACGGCATCATTCGACAATCGAAAAGGTCAGTGAGTACAAGTCTCCGCCGGAGTACGTATCACCTTCCACAAGACGCGATCCCAGCCGCACGCTCTTTCCCATGAGCGCCATCGTAGTCTGATCAGGGTTTACGTCAATGAGATTTCCCATCACAAAAGGGCCCTCCTCCAGCTCGACCATGGCGACGATGTACGGAGGTTTTTTCCCTTCAGGCGCAACCCTGACCACCGTGAAGGTCCGCAGTCGGCCTTTCCCTGAGAGAGAAACAGGGGTCAGCACCGACCCGCTGCAATCACAGCACACGGCCATGGGTGGAAACGTTATTGATCCGCACTGCCTGCACTGCATGCCCACAAACTCTCCCTGGGCAATTTTTTCCTGGTATTCACGATATGGTATCGGATATTCCATATTCAGCTCCTCAGAATAATGTCACAGACGGTGCCGAGATCACCACCCAGGGTATCCACCAGGCCCACCCGGGCCCCCTCCACCTGGCGCACGCCGCTCTCCCCCCGAAGCTGTTCCACGATTTCAGTGACTTGAGCGGCCCCGGTGGCGCCGATGGGGTGACCCTTTGCCTTGAGCCCGCCCGAGGGATTCACCACCACCTTTCCCCCTAACCGGGTTTCACCCCTGGAAGCGGCGTCATATCCCTTTCCGAATTCATACAGCCCGAAGCTCTCGATGGCCAGGATTTCGGCAATGGTAAAACAGTCATGGAGTTCCATCACGTCCACATCATCGGGGCCGATCCCTGCCTCGGCATATGCCTGTCGAATCGCTTCTTCCCGGGCCCGCACCCGGGTTATGTCTTTCTGGAGATACAGGGGGCCGCAGGAAGCCTGCCCCATGCCGGCGATGAATACGGGTTTCGCAATCAACTCCTTCGCCTTTCCTGCCTCGGCAATCACCACGGCTGCTGCACCGTCCGAAAAGGGGCAACAATCAAAAAGCTGCAGCGGATCCGCGACCATCATGCTTCCCAGTACCGTCTGGACCTCAATCTCTTTCTGGAAATGGGCTTTTGGATTCCTGGCGCCGTGATAATGATTCTTGACTGCAACCTCCGCCATGTGCTTTTTCAGGACAGGGAGGTCAACCTTGTATTTTTCCGCATACATATGGGCCGCCATGGCAAAAACCCCGGGAAAGGTAATTCCTGCGCTTGATTCGTGCTGGGCCTGGGAGGCCATGGCAAAGGTCCTCGTGGCGAGAGGGGTACCCATTTTGGCCGCCCGTTCAGTTCCTCCCGCGATGGCAATATCATAGACACCTGCGCCCACGAGCAGAGCAGCGTGGCGAATGGCCACTGTGGCCGTGGCACAGGCGGATTCAAACCGGGTGGCAGGAGCGGATATGGGGAGTCCGAGCTCAGCATGGGCAAAAGGGGCCATATGCAACTGGCCTTCTTCGAACGCGCCGAGGCAATTCCCGAAAAAGAGGGCCTGGATATCCTTCGGTTCGAGGTTCGACTTCCGGATTGCTTCGATCCCTGCTTCCGTGAACATTTCCAGGTTCGTTTTCTCTGATATCCCGAACCTGGTCATGGCAACACCCAGTATGGCTACTTCGCGCATTTTCACGCCTCCTGAATGGTTTTATTGTTCATTACGCCGGCATATTGAGGAGTTGTGGCGGGGAACCGCCATGTTCCCCTGCTTTTCCCGTTTGAGTGTTTCATCTATCTTGCCGACATGCGAATCCCTGCATCCAACCGTATGGTCGTTCCGTTCAGCATGGGGTTTTCCACAATGTGCCGGACAAGCATGGCAAATTCAGCGGGCCGCCCGAGCCGGGAAGGAAAGGGCACCATGCGGGCAAGCGACTCCTTTACCTTGTCTGGGAGGCCCCGGAGCATGGGTGTATCAAAAAGGCCCGGCGCAATGGTCACTACCCTGATCCCGTGCTCCGCAAATTCACGGGCCGCCGGCAGGGTGATCCCGGTAATGGCCGCCTTTGAAGCACTGTAAGAGCTCTGGCCCACCTGTCCCTCCCATGCCGCGATAGACGAGGTGTTGATCACAACTCCCCGTTCGCCTTCCCCGTTTGGAGCATTGCCCCTCATCTCCAGTCCGGCAAGACGGATGACATTCATGGTTCCCAGAAGGTTCACCTTCAGGACCCTGTCAAAATCATCCATGGACATGGGACCTTCTTTTCCCAGGATCTTGGCGGGGATCCCGATGCCGGCGCAGTTGACCGTTATGTGGAGGCCGCCGAACGCGTTCACGGTCTCATGAACAGCATCCTTGACCGTTTCCTCATCAGTCACGTTGGTCTTGATAAACCGGGCAGTCTCCCCGATCTCCGCGGCGATCTTCTCCCCCCGGTCCACGGCTAGATCAAGGATTGCTACCCTTGTCCCGTTCTCTGCGAAAAGCCGGACACAGGCCTCACCGAGACCGGATGCCCCTCCCGTAACAACCGCAACACACTCTTTCAAATCCATGCAGAACCTCCTTCCATCATATGGGCTTCAACCTCTGTACGTATAGGCATTTTCCCTTTCTCTTTCACCATGCATCCACAAAGGCCGAAGGCCTTCCTTTACATGCCGCTACCACGCATCGCGTGAAAAATCTGCCGATACCGAGCAGCAGGTCCGCTGGTACCTGATCTCAAGACCATACTCCCGGGCAAGGGCAAGGGCCTCCTCGGAAGGGATCACCATGCGGTTCACCCCTGCTTCAATGGCCAGGGTTTCAATGCGGGCGTTTCCCCGCTCCCGCGCGCAGCCCAGGCTGACCCGGCTGTCGGGCATTTCGAACCGCGCCTCGGCGACGATCTCCGCAATCTCTTCCGCCCGGGGACCGGGCAATCCCGCCATGGGCGACCCGGGGATACCCATGAGTGACACAATGACCACCTGTTCGGGGCGCAGAGGAGCGATCATCTCCAGTGCCCGCATCTCACCCACTATTTTCCCGTAAGAGAGCCCGCAGACCACGTGGGGGATAATGGGCAGTCCCGCCCCGGCAAGGGCCTCGAGAGTCGAGCTGATCCGCGATACTCCGAAGGGCACATGGTACACCTCCCGATAGGTCCTGTCGTCACCAATGACGTCGAGCAGGGCCTGATCCACCCCTGCCCGTTTCAGCTGTACAGCGGTTTCATCGTTGAGCAGGCCGCAGTGAACGGAGAGGTAAAGACCTGTTTCCTTCTTGATCCTGGCGATCGCGGGAATGAAGCTCTCCCACGGGAGCCTTCCCACCTCATCGCATCCGCCGCTCAGGAGGACCCCCAGTGTCCCGCTTTTCTTCAAACGCCGGCAGGTCTCCAGCAATGCTGTGGGGCTGGGCGCCGGTATCATGGTTTGAAGGAGTTTTCCGGCACAGTGGTCGCAGTGAAGCGTGCACTGCTCGCCTGTTATAGAGACGGCAGGGTACTTTCCCCTGATGCCGTTCAACGAAAACATGCCCGGGACATAAAAGGTGATCTTCTTTCCGAACCGCTCCCAGGAAAGTTCTCTTGCTTTCTTCAATTTGTCCTTAAAACCGGGCATCACGTATCACCCGCATCGAATGCAAGATCCGGTGCCCCCTGATATTCTCCACAAGATTCATATTATCAGGACCGCCATTTTTTCTCAAGGAGCTGCATCCAATCATCAATCCCGATCCCGGGGATCTCAATATCCTTCCGGGAATAAAAGCCGGCGAGGATACACCGTGTCTCGTCCACAGTACTCCCTTCCAGTTTCTCTTCCAGACCACTGATCGCGCCGGACGGAAAACAGAAATAGTCACCGGAAAATGAAACATTGGCGTACCGCCCATCCCGGACCTCAAAATCGGCACGGATCAGTCCACCGGGTGCTTTGTATATTTTGTGGAATACATTCGCACCCTCCCTTATTTTGAGTTTCCTTTCTGCTGCTCGTTTTCCCTTTTGATGCAGCCATGCCGCATTCAGCATCAGGTGCCGTATCTGATCCAGAGCCGCTTGAAATGATCGGCATGCCATGATGTCGCATCCAGGTTCCATCGGCCCGGTTATTTTCTGAAACTCAGCGGCTATCATATGATTGAGATTCGTTTCGGTCCACTGCACGGTTCCTTCTTCGCCCAGTTCTCGCCGCATGGTGGTAAGATTATCTTTCAAGGACATGAAGATCTTGTCACGGAACTTTTCGTCAGGAACTCGAAGCACCCGGCACATGGTTTCGTAATCGAAATCCATGATGATATTGCCCACAAACACCAGGGACTCACCAATTTCGCCGACTCCTGTTCCCGATATCTTGCGTGTCCCCACCATAATGTCATTCACGGGTTTATATTCAGCCGGTATACCGGTCCTCCTGTAGACACTGATTACTGGAGAGAGAAATTTTCTGTAAAAGGCCTGTTTGTTTTTTGGAATGATAGGATTATCGCTCCTGAGAATCATCTGGAAGAAGAGCTGATTCCCATCCAGGTACACAGCTCCCCCACCCACCTCACGACGGAAAACAGGAATCCCCTTTGTCTTGCAATACTCGAGATCCACTTCCTGCTCCACATCCTGGTGAAACCCGATACAGACATAGGGGGTGGACGGGGAAAGGAGGATAAGACCTTCTCTGCCTGTTTTTGCGAAGGCATGGTAGAGAAGCTGGGATTCCTCCCAGGAGACTTTACCCAGATTGTAGAGCTCCACTTCTTCGCATTGCTCCTTTCGAGTATGAATAGGTCAGATCTCTGAGGGCTCCGTGTTTGATGCTATTTTTTCAGGGCTTTCTGGATTAGCTCCGTGATGTCAAGGACTTCCAGAGAAATTTTGTTGCGCCTCACATAGGTGATCATGGTACGTACGCACTGCTGGCAGGAAGTAACGACTGCCTGGGCGCCGGTGGAGAGGATTTCCTCTATCTTTGCCTTGGCAATTTCGGCCGACAGTTTCGCGTCAACCATCTCGAGGTTTCCGCCACCACCGCAACATCGGCACTCTTCACGCGTGTGGGGAAGTTCCACAAAAGTGATCCCAGGGATAGCCTGGATAACCTCCCGGGGTTCTTCATAGACATGCGCCCCCCTGCCAAGATCGCAGGGATCATGGTACGTGACGGTCATATTCAATTCTTTCAGGGGGACCCTGCCCTTTTTCACGAGATCAATCAGAAACTGGGACGCATGGTATATCTCAATATCACCGGGTCGGTAATATTCACGCCACATCTGGTAACAGGACGGACACGCGAAAACAATCTTTCCTGCTCCTTTCTCTCTGACAGCCTGGATATTGTGTTCCCGGAATTCCTGAAAAATATCCATCAGTCCGGCTCCCAGCATAGGGAATCCACAGCACCATTCCTCTTCTCCAAGGAGGGTAAAATCCACATTGCTCGTGTCCATGATCTCTGCCAAGGCAATGGGAATCTTCTGGGCGATGGGGAAAAAGGCGGCCGTGCATCCGGTGAAATAGACGACCTCTGCCTGCTCCCTGATGTAACCATCCTCGGGTTCGTCCCGCATGTCCTCTACCCAGTCACCGCGTTCCTCGTTGTCCTCCCCGAAGACATTGCGGCTCTCTTCCAGGTTCTCCTTGATCAAGGTAATCTTCTTGGGATGGAATCCGGAATGGACCAGGTCCTGGCGCAGGGAGAGCCAGAGGTCCTTGAGGCGGATTCCCACCGGACACACCTCCTGGCAGTTCCCGCACAGGGTACAGCGAAAGGACGCATCGCTGAAGTATTTCCATTCCTCTGGAGACAATCCCTTCTTCCGGAGAATCCTGTGAAACAGAGCGGTCCTTGCCTTTACGATCTCCTTGAGACCTTTCATACGGAAAAGGGCAGAGAGCTCCCCATCCCCCGCAGCGGACACGGCGGGACAGATATCCGCACAGGCCTGGCAATTGGTGCAGGCCTCCAGTTCCATCAACTGCCTGACACTGTAATCCTTGTTCCCCATGTCTTTTGAAGCACCCAACCTGCTTGCAACGGAAATGGCAAATGTCAAAGCTCAAATGTCAAGTGAAATTCAAATGCCTCAATGACAAAACATGTCCCACTCACCTGCCTGCAATTGGTCCAAGCGCGTAAATTGACCAAAGAAGGGGGCGAACTGCACCTCAACTTGGTCATTTGATATTTGACATTGATTTGACATTTGGATTTTGGAATTTGCTGTTCAGTGCCATCTCGACAAGCATCTTCTGCGCATTTTGAACGCAGCATTAATCATACTGCGCCGGAAATCTTCACTTCGGTCACCGTTGCAGTGACCGAATTATTCCTCAGCATACTTTTCGATGTCGGCAAGGACCCATTTTTCCACCGCCTCAGGCCCGTGGATCAGTTCATGGACTTCCGCCATATCGGACGGCTTTATCCTGTACATCCAGCCCTTTCCGTAGCAGTCGTCGTTGATCAGTTCCGGGCTCGTCTCCAGGTCTTCATTGACGGCAACCAGCTCTCCGCTCACCGGCGCGTAAACCTTTCCCAGCCATTTGCCCGACTCGACCTTGGCGAATTTCTTGCCTTTCTTAAGAACCTTTCCCTCATCGGGGAGCTGCACATAGACGATCTCACCGGCCATGGTCTGCGCGAAATCGTCCATGCCCATTACCACAACATCTCCATCTTCCCGGATCCAGAAGTGATTTTCTTCATAATAGAGCTCGTCCGGCATGTGGTACTGTCCAATCTGCATTGATTTTCCTCCTTTTTTCCTCTGACAGGATTAACGAGCTTGTCCCCGACTCCGATCGGGGAATGGATTACTCCGCGTCGTCCATCAACGGGTCTGTCATTCCCGCGAAAGCGGGAATCTATTCATAAAATGTCTTCGTACACATCTTTCCACCCGGGATTTTTCTCCTCTATCAATTCTATTTTCCATGGACGTCTCCATTTTTTCATCTGCTTTTCTCTGATCATGGCGTTTTCAGCTTCAGAATGGATTTCATAATACACCAGTCTATTCACATTGTATTTTTTTCGAAGCCATCTACCAATTTGTTCTTATGTTGCCAGACCCTCTGCACCAGATTGGAAGTGATGCCTATATAGAGAGTCCCGTTACGTTTATTTGCCAGGATGTATACATAGTACTGTTTTTCCACCAGCTGTAGAATCCTGGATTCCCGCTTCCGCGGGAATGACATAGTTGGAACCGAGGATGACATAATGTGAACCGGGAATGAAACAGCAAGATCCAGGAATCACATGATGTGAATATTCTAATTGATCATGTTTATCCTGTTCATTCTGTCCGGACATTACTCGGCGTCGTCCATCAGTTCATTGATAAACCGGGTGGTGTTGTATACCTTGAATTTCTGTTTCCGGAGTTTGGCGTTTGACAGGTTATGCACACAGGAATTGCATTCCGTGAGCAGTATCTCCGCGCCGGCCGCCTCTACCTCTTCAAGCCGTTTCCGCGCCATGGCAAGGGAATTCTTGGGATAGGCTCCCCGCACCCCGCCGCCTGCCCCGCAGCACAGTGCATTTTCTCGGTTGTGCCGCATCTCAACAAAATTGGGGGCGATCTTGCGGATGGTCTCCCGTGGTTCATCATAGATGCCGCAGTGCCGGCCCAGGTCGCACGGATCGTGATACGTTACCACCTTGTGCGTCGTCACACCGAATGCAAAATCTTTCAGAAACTGGGTCACATGCAGGACTTTCACCCCGTGTTTCTTGAGCTCTTCATACTGTGGTTTGTTGTTGAACGTCCTGGCACAGTACGGACAGCCGGTAATAACAGCCCCGGCACCCGTCGCCAGTATCCGGTCAATGTTCGTGCGGGCGAGGTTTTCATTCAGCTTATACCCGACATCCTCCAGGACCCCGCTGCAGCACACTTCATCGATCAACGTGTAATCCACCTCCAGTCGATCCAGGAGTTCCAGGGTCGCTTCGGTGGATTCATCTTCGCGGTAAAGACCCACACATCCCACGAAAAAAACGTATTCAGCCTTTCTGTTATGCTCCCGGTCAAAGTCTTCCGCTTCATCTTCCGCATAGATATTCGGGTACTTTTCCAGGACCTCATGCATCCCCTTGAAGGCCGGATGACATGACCCGATGTTGACCATGTCTGTCCGCACCTGTTTGATGATGGCCGGGACATCCACGCCCGAAGGGCAGTTTTCAAAACAACTTGCGCACGTGGTGCACTGGAAGAGGGTCTCGATAAGATCGTCGTTGAGCTCGATCTTGCCGTCCATGACTTCCTTGAGCAGGAGCATTTTCCCCCGAGCGTTCAGAGCGGGCCTGAGTGTGGCGCCGTACACCGGACAGACAGCCTGGCAGAACCCGCACCGCGAGCACTGGAGAATCTGTTCCCGGAATTTCCGTTCAAAATCGTATTTTGCTTCCATATCTATCCATTTCTCCTAAAAACATAAACTTAGCCGCGGACTCACACAGACCGACACAGACGAATAACTGGCCGACACGGCCAGTTATTCAGTGTCAGATCCTTTGCCGAAAAGACTCTCATTCACCCGGGATGGATCGCCCAAATTCATGGCCATTCTTTTAATAGCTGCTTTTGGGTACCGGAAATTGACCAGCAATCCAACCTTCATTCCTGTGGCTTTCATATAGTTCAATAATTGGGCCTCGTGGACCTTTTCGAAATTCTCAAGCACTTTCACTTCAACGATTACTTTTTCCTCGACAACTATATCTGCAAGGGGATCCCTATTCTTACCACAGGCAATGGATGAATGCTGGGTCCGCCCAGACAAAACGTCTGGGTTTGTCTGCGTGAGTCTGTGGCCTATTCTTTCAACCGTCCAGGGCCATTTTGCCCGGGTTGAGAATATTATTGGGATCAAAGAACCGCTTCAGCCCCCGCATCACCGCCATCTCCACCTCGTCATGTTCCAAGGTCATAAACAGCGCCTTGGAAAGGCCGATGCCGTGTTCGCCTGTCAGGGTTCCGTCCAGCTCAATGGCCAGCCTGAACAGCTCCGCAGTGGCTGCTTCCATCCGTTTCACCTGCT
>CAZWEV010000086.1:0-13457 GCA_964633015.1 uncultured Desulfobacteraceae bacterium
GCCGTCGTAAACAGGAAAAAGCCGCCCATCACCACGGCCACCCAGTAATTGTGAAACAGGATGTTTCCCGTGTAGTCCCGAGTCACATCGGCGAAGAGGCCGATCATTAATCCGAAAAACACGATCATCGTTATGACCGGTATCAGGTTTCCGAAAGGAATCCTGAAGCTTCTCTCCCTTTCGGGGTATTTCTTCCTCAAGCGGACCACGCAGACCGCCATGATCACGTAGATAAAGCACTCCAGGGCCGCGGCCATGAGAATGAGAAACATGTACTGTCCCGTGACCAGTGTTAGCAGGCTTACGGTGATCGCAAATGCGCCAAGGAATACAATGGCGACCCAGGGCGTTGCGTACGTCGGGTGAAGTTTGCTGAAAATTCGTGGGAGTACATTATCCCGCCCCATGGCGTACGAGAACCGGGAGGTATTGAGGAGCCCCGAGTTGAAGGAGGTAACCGACGCGAGAACACTCATAATGATGAAGAGCACCACCCCGACCCCTCCGAGAAGATTCCGGCCGAAGATGATGTGGGGAATGGGGGATCCGCTGGCGAGCTGCTCATGGGTAAGCCCGGTGCTCATGGCCACGATGAAAAGGGAGTAGGTAATCGAAAGAATTCCGATGGCATAGAGCATGCCCTTGCCGATGAGCCGGTAATCGGTGGTCTCTTCGGCAAGGGGTGTGACCCATTCATACCCCACAAAAAGGAATACCCCCACCCCTGCTGCGTTCAGGACGTTACCCAGCGTGAATTTGGCACTTGAAAGGGCCGGGTGAATGTGGATGCCGTTCCTGGAGAGCGCAAAGATGGAAATGCCGATGAGAAATGCTATCATCGAATAGGTGAGAATGTCCTGCACCACCCCCGTGACAAAAATTCCACGGAAATTAATGAAGGCAACCAGGAGTATGAAAATGATCATCCAAAAAAGTCTGTCATAGAACAGTGTCGTGATCCGTATTGAATCGGCCAGAACGCTTGACAGGAGGTAGCTTTCGGCACCGACCATGGATATTCCCAACAACACGTAGAACATGCCAATGATAATGGCGGTCTTTTCGTTAAACGCATTCTGGATGAAAAGCTTGATGCCCGCAGCTGTCGGGTAAAGCGAGGTGAGCTCGGAGAAACACATCGATGAAAGCAGACAAAAAAGTCCCGCTACCAGGATGGAGATCCATGCAAGTTCTCCTTCCACAATAGTGGCAATCTGGATTCCGGCAAGATAGCACGAAGTGGCAATAGCCATGCCCGAGGAAGTGGAAACCACCGTCCGCAGCTTCAGTACTTTTTTCAGCTCTGTCATGTTCCTCTCCTAGGCATCGGGCCAGATGATCATGGATATGGCATCTATCCGCATGATGTCTTCCTGGGAGGCCTTCACACGGATTTCTCCGGCAAGGTATTTCGAATTGGGATTCAAGTCGCCCCAGAACATGTCGCACAGGTCTTCGCTGTTTGCGGTGACCACCACATCAGGCGTACCCTCGGCTCCGGACTTGAAGGAGATGATTTCTCCTTTCACAACCTCCATGGAAAAGCTGCCTCCTGTGTCTTCGGCGAAAAAGTGCAAGAGCTTTGTCCAGTCGCGCTGCATCTTTCGCAGGCGTTTGTTGTTGTTGCACTGTACCTGGTAGTCGGCCAGCGCCTCGAGTATTTCCTGGGTTGTTGCCATGGCCTTCCTCCTTTTTGAAAATAGTAAGAAAAATGGAGCGGGAAATTGCAGATGCCGGATATTCTCTGCAGATCAATCATTCCTGCCGAGGCCGGCCTCCCCGGAGAGCTCTTTCATGGAATCCTCCAAGGCGTTCAAGACCTCGTCCACCTCTTGCGGCGTAATCACCAGGGGCGGCATCAGGCGGCATATGCTGGGATCGTTGCCCGTGTAAATGGCGATAATGTTGCGGTCGGCCATTTTTTTCGTCATACGTGGTCCGATGGACTCGTTGGTGTACTGGAGACCCATCATGAGCCCCTTCTGACGAACGTCCAGGAGCAACTCAGGATAGTCATTCAGCAAGCGCTCAAAGCCGGCCCGAAAACGATTTCCCATGGCCTCGGCATGGGCCGGCAGGTTGTTCGCGAGGATGTAGTCAATCGATGCCAGGCCCACGACGCACCCCAAATCGGAGCCGCCGAAGGTCGAAAGATGGATAAAGGGGTGGGGAATGAAGAAGTCCTGTATCTCCTCTTTGAAAACAGTGGCCGAAATGGGATAAATGCCGCCGCCAAGGGATTTAGCCACTGTCATGATATCGGGCACCACGCCCCAGTGTTCACATGCAAACATCTTGCCGGTGCGGCCGAAGCCGGTCTGAATCTCATCGAGGATGAGAAGACACTCGTTGGCGTCGCATATTTTTCTGACCGCGGGAAGGTATTCATCTCCGGGGATATGGATGCCTCCTTCACCTTGAATGGGCTCCAGGATGACGGCAGCGGTGTCGTCGGTGACCGCCTCTTCGAGGGCGTCCGCATCTCCGAAAGGCACCATGGTGAATCCCGGTATCAACGGCTCGAAAGGCTCCTTATAAGCGGCCCGTCCGATAGCGGACAGGGCGAAGCCTGTGTGGCCATGGTAGGCCTTTTCGGCGTACACGATACCGGTCTTCATGGTGTATCCCCGTGCGATCTTTATGGCCGCATCATTAGCCTCTCCGCCCCCCACACCGAACACGGTGCATTTCAGGTCTCCAGGTGTAATCTCGGCCAGCCTTTTTGCAAGGTCTGCCTTCTGCTTCGAACAGAGAAGAAAAACACCCATATCATAATTGTCTAATGCGCCTTTCAACGCCTCCACAATCTCCGGGTTGCGTCTCCCAACATTCATGATTCCGGACCCGGTCTGACAGTCGATAAATTTCTGGCCGGTGATGTCCCAAACGCTTGCGCCGCTTCGTCTGTCCTCGATGATATCCAGACCCACCGTTCTCATCGTGCGTACCTTCATGGGGTTTATAAAATCGGAGAAATCCTTCAGCGCCTCCTTTTTCATTTCCGCCAAGTCAGTTCCCATGCCCTCCTCCTGTCGTATCTAAAGGATTTATTGTTGTCCGGAACTATTTTCTCAGGCCCGGCATGATCATGTCCATGACCGCAGGCAGGGCTTCGCGCATCGAGAAGTCCTTTTCATTTTCGAGCCACTGGAGTTCGAATCCTTCTGTTATGCCGAGAAAAATGAATGCCATTTGCTTGGGGTCGACTTTTCCCAATTCGCCGCTCTGCACCCCTTGCTCAATGATATCTTCAAGGGCCTTTCGTATCTGCACGTAATAGGTGATCACCCTTTCGGTGTATCCCGGGCTGAAAATGTAGTGTCTGTCCGCCCTGAATTTCCAGAGCAGCCGCAGATAGGGAGTCTCCTCGTAGTACAGCTCAGCAATTGCGACAGATAAGCGTTTCAACTTTTCCTCAACCGGGGCGGATTCGTCCCTCATCGCTTCTATGACCGTAAGAAACCTGCCGAGCATTTTGGAGACGAGGTCGAAAGCGATCTCTTCCTTACTTTTCCAGTGCCAATACAGCGTTCCCTTGGAGACACCGGCTTCTTCACATATGTCGCGGGTGCTTGTTGAATGGAAGCCTTTCTCGGAGAAAAGCCTCAGGGCAGCGGCTTTTATCGCCTGTTCTTTGTCCTTCGATTTTTTCATCATCTTTGCCGTTTCTTCGCAGTTCTGGACCGGGCGCCCAGTCCGAGTCCTGATAACACCAGCCTTCCGCCAGCATGTCAACAAAAAAATGGGTGCCTTTGCTCTCGATTTCCCTATCATATGTTGTCACGCTGGGTGCCGTGGAAATCGTCGGTGGGTGGACTGCGCCACATGGTTCAAATGGCAGGGTTTTCTAAACTGCAAAAAAGCGCCTGAGGAGATGACTGAATCCGCAGTAGAAATTCGCATTCTGAAGCATCTTTTTACCCCGGAAGAAGGGGACATCGTTGCAGCAATCGGATTTCGCATGATGAAAGCGCTGCGGTTCATTCATGTTCTTTGCCACATGTTATCCTTGAATGTGACTTTCCCCGAATCCGCGAGCCGTGCCAGGTGTTTTTCAATATGGACCACTTCAAACCATTGAATCAGTTCAGCAGGGGCAGGATAGTATTTGTAGAAAAGATTACGGTTTCTCAGGTCTTTCGTGGATTTCGGCTGCATTAACTGATCAAGCAGCAGTCGGTCCCGGTAGTGAACGATCTGCTCGTACGCTTCGAACCGTTCAGTTGTATTGCCGTTAAAGGGGCCTGCGTGTCCGGTGGCAACCATCCTCGCATTCCTTCTTTTGAGCGTTTGAATGGAATCAAGGAAGTCTTCAATGTTGCCGAAGTCATGTCCGTAGAAAGGTCCGAAAGGCGTTAAGTCAATGTCTCCGGAAAAGAGCAGATCATACTCGGGAACAACAAACGAGAGATGCCCCGGTGTATGCCCGGGTGTGTGGACGGTTTCCAGGGTAATTCCGCCCAGTGCAATGCGTTCACCGTCCACCAGTTCATGTGCTATCTGAATATCAAATATGTCGCGGGTCAGATCGAGCAGATCGCGAAGTTCCAGTCCGCTCCGTTTGAAACCCATTGCCGTGAAAAAATAGTCGCGGTCCTTTAAGTATACTGTTTCCTTTTCATGGCACCAGATGGGAACATCGGGCATATCTTTCAGTGTCAACCGGTGGTCGATGTGGCAGTGCGTCAAGATCAGCAGATCAATCCCCATTTCCCTGACCGGCGCCAGATTTCTTGAGCCCATGCCGGCATCTATCAGCACGCGCAGCTTTTGCCCTCTTAGATAGAGGCATGCACAGTAGGGAAAGCGAGAATTATTTTCCCCGGGGATATAAAATATGTTCGGAGCGAGTTCCAACATGAAAATTGTATCATTGCAGAATAAACAACAGCACCTTTGCTCTTGACTGCCGGCCGGGAATATCCATGCGATTCCCTCCCATATCTACGCAATGCTTTATCTGAATGGCAGCTTCGGCTGGCCTGCTTCGGCACTGAGGGTTTTATATTTTCCCCGCTTCCAGTTATCAAGATCCGAGCAGTACCATTTTGAAAACCGCCGGTCGGACGGTCCGCCGGCCAGGGTGGTATGGATTTCGTCAGTTGCCAGGTCGGATACCATCCGGAAAGATGGAGCGAACGTGGTCAGGCGGCCTGCACTTTCAAAGATCTGCCCCTGGTGGGGTGTGGCGAGGCTGCCGATGATGGTAATCGGACCCCGGTCGAATCCGAAGAATTTGGGCAGCCTGCCGTCAAAGATAATATTCTTCAAAATCACCTGCCGGGTATTCCCCCATTTTTCCGGCGCGACATTCAGGGCCTTATCCGCCGCCTGCCGGAAAATGTCTTCCCGCGTCCGGCCGCCAAACCATGAGGACGTCTCCGACAGCAGAATTCGGTCGAAGTTGATATAAAAATCATTAAACATGCCGGTATGCTGATCAATATGGTCTACCGCATCCGGGCCGAATCCGTGGTCGCCAAAAACATCCCGGTACAGCTGCCGGTAAAAGCGGTCAAAGAGAAATGCCCCTTCGGAATCGGCACTGTATTCAAAATTCCAGTTTTTCAGGACGGCGGCCGCCTGGGATTCGGGCAGCAAGGGGGCGAGGATTGCCATAAACTTTTCCGCCTGGGTGGAATAGACATCAAACTGGAGTTTGAACATGGCACCACAGGTGATCTCATTATCTTTTTCCAGCACTTCGGCGATCCGGTCGGACCGGTAAGGCCCCATGCCCACATTGATGGGATTTGCCTTGCCCAGTTCATTCAGGTTCTGGTTGGTGGTCACCAGGTATCCGCAGTCGGGATTATAGGATCGCGGCAGGTCTTCAGGTGCTTCAAAGCCCTGCCAGTCATTTTTTGACTCCCAGCCGGGCAGGGGCACAAACCCGCTGATCCCTTCCCGCCGTTTCGGCATCAGCCCGGACATCTGGTAGCCGATGTTGCCCTCTCTATCTGCCAGGATAAAGTTCCATGAGGTTTCGATATGACCGAGGAGATCCATTCCCTGTTTTACTGTTTTAGCATCCACCAATTGAATAATATTGTTAAATGTAACCGCCCCTGAAACTGCCGGTGCCCAAGCCGTGGCCATATAATATCCTTCTTCATACGGATCACCTTCAAGAACCCCGTGGGGATTTTCATAAAATGTCACTGTTGCGGATTTCTTTTTCTTTCGTTTGATAATTTCACTTCTCTGCTTGAATGCAACCCATTGATCCGGTTCCTGAAAATATTTGCCGTTTCTGCATTTTTCAACCCAGGAATCAGTGGCGTCCATAAATGTATAGGTCGCGCTCCAGGCAAGATCCGGATTCCGCCCCACCAGAAGGGCCGGCGCACCGGGCATGGTCCCGCCCACGGCGTAGGAGTCGCGGATTTTGAGCACCACTTCATACCATACATTCGGAAGCCGGTTGATTTCCAGGTGGGGGTCGTTGGCAATAATCGGCTTTCCGGATATGGTCTTTTTTCCGGACACCGCCCAGTTATTGGATGCCATCATCACCGGCGGAGCGATATTGCAGAGCGATGCCGGAGAAACCAATCGGTCCCGCAGTTTGATCTTTTTCACCAGATCCATATCCAGTCCGCCGAGGACACCGGGAAAAAGTTCCTTTAACCGCGTTTCATCCAGACCGGCCTGGACCATTTCTATCAAAAGCCGTTCCATCTCACCTTGGGACTGGGCCAGGGTCAGGTAGCCGATCATCCGCGAGATCAGTATCGAGTGTTCAAGTTCCCAGGGCTCCGGCCGGTATCTGAAAAGCCTGCATTCCCATGGAATTTTTTCCGCAAACGCCTGATTCACGCCGTCGCAGTATCCTTCCATGACCGCTTTCACCTCGGGGGTCAGCTTTTCAACTTCCGCGGAAGCCCCGCCGCTCCAGTTCATCCGTCTGAAAAATTTGTCAATATCGAGCATTTTATCACTTGCTTCCAGAATTTCAGATCCCCGTCCCTGTCCCAGAATACGCATTAAAATGATCTGCATGCACCGGTCCTTTCCATGCGCATACCCCATGAGCCCGAAAACTGCCTTTTTGTCTTTTCCTTCGATATGGCACACGCCGTTGGCGTCTCTCCAGATTTTACCGTCCGTGTTCATATCTCCCCCCGGATTTTGTTTTAACAGGTTGTTGAAAAACTATTGCGCTTGGAAATACGGTCTTAGAATCAACGCTCAAAATACTCATTTCTACAAGAGATAAGAACTTGTTTTTCTTATGAGAAGAAATGTAGAGAAAGTGTGCTTGCGAGTCAAGAAAAGAAGCAGCACAATATAGAGTAGCCGCATGTTTTTTTGGATTTCCTTCTGTTCTTTTCCACATCGTAGGATGTTCGCGAAAAACGGTCGTGTTTTTGCCCAGCTTGGACTATTTTTCCCAAACTTGACACACCGGTTCATACTGCCTATCTTATTTAATAAGAAAATCGACTTGAAAGGAGGTGCGGAAAAATGACAATGCCCAGAGAAGACGGAATACAGAAGGAAGTGGTTGATGGATGGCGGGTCTTCGTGGACAACCTTGGAAAGGGGCTCGATATCCTTGAGGAGGATATTGACGAAGCAGCCGGCATGGCCGATGCGTGCACCTCTGAGTGGTGCCAGGTGACGGAACATGTCATTGATGAACTGAGCAACAGCCTTTTTTCAATCAGTGAACCCAGTTGGTCAAGTCCCGAAGACAGCAAGAAAATCAGGGAGCTCAGACGGCGGGTTCATGATCTTTATGCCAAATATAAAACCGTGAGCAAAGCCTGACCAGCTCCGAAGACCGGGGGGTGGAAGGCTGAAAAACTTCCACCCATCTCCCCCCTGTGTTCACGATAGAGCGGAGAAGGACTGAGATCTTTTGTCTTGGCAAGATGCTCGGCTTCCCTCACGGACACCCTGCCCATACCTTTATGTTGGAGAATCGTGCTTCTGAAAGACTCATGGAGCGGATCGAGGAAATCCTTCGGGCTATTGGAAAGCCTCCAGACAATGAGAAGTCTGACAAGAATCGTCGAGAGTTGAGCCAGTGACTGAAGAGTTGTCTCAAATTCACGTCCACTATCTGCGCAAGGAAAGAATCTTCCCCAGAAGGCCCGGAATCGTCGGAAGAGAGATCCAGCGATGCCATCCTCCCAGCAGTGTTTATATCGTCAATAAGCTCCTTGAGGCCTTCAAATCAGGGAAGAGGGATGTGGCGGAATTCTGGCTTCAACTGGGAGAGAAATTAAGTCATATCAGATACTTAACCCTTCGAAACGTCTAGGGTGATTACGAGGGTTGCCTTGAGGTCAGCCAGGATGTCACGGAGATCCGGCAGCTTCAAGGGGAAAAACGATTGATCGATTGGAAATAGTCCAAGGACCTTTGATTGCATCACCCCAAAAGGTTCGTCTTGGGCAGGGTCCATTCAGAAATGCCTGTTTCGTCCGCATTTTGACGAGGCGCCCGGCCGCAGAGCAGGACGCCAGTTTTCCTCGTCCCGTCACCAGTTATTTGATGTCGTGTTCTTTGTGCTTCTTTGCTATGGCCTCCGCCAAATCATCCAGGGCCTTGGTATCTTTCTCTGCCGGCATCCCTTTGGCGAGAACCGGTTCCAGGACCTCCACCTTGAGGTTGGGTATCATGCCCGCGAGTGTCTCAACGGTCTTGCCTCCCCAGCCATAAGAGCCGATGATGGAAAGGAACTTGGCCTTGGGGCGAATAGCATTGGCAAGAAAGACGCCATAGACTGCCAGAGGATGAGGCCTGCAAGAACAGTCGGCACCCCGACAACGATAGTGGCCGCATCAACCAGGGATATGACCAGTTTGCCTATGTCTGTCACGGCCAGGTTGAATTCCTCGACATTCACACCTCGTTCCACAAGCGAAGCCACGAGGTAATCGACCATCTGCTTTGTGCTTCCATGCATGGATACATAGGGCAGAACGACCGTGTTCTTGGGTGGGCCAATGACCCAATCCCTTTAGGCATCCATGATGAAGGAAGGTCGGGGATAAATAGGCCCGTGACTGGGAGCGATCTTTTCCAGGTTCTTTTGGATGATGCCTCTGAAAGGCATCATGCTTTCGACATAGTACCGTTTCGCCGCCTCATGGACCCTTCCCTCATCAGTGACATAAAGGTCGGTCGCTATGTGCGAACCGAAAAAATCGCAGCTGAACAGGATTTTGTCCTCATTTACGTTGGTTACCATTGTTTCGGGCCAGTGAACCCAGGGAGTGTAAATGAATTTCAGGGTTTTGTCTCCAAGGGATATCTCCTGACCGTTCTCCACGGTCATAATAGATTTTTCCGGGATGGGCAAAAGGTCAATGAGCATCCCCTTTGCTTTCGGTGTCGAAATTACTCTTGCCTCTGGATACTTTTCGAGGACATGGGGAATAGCTCCCGAGTGATCCTGTTCGGCATGATGAGAAATGATATAATCGATATTTGAGATACCCTCAAGCTGCGATAGAAACTCGTCTGCCATGGGAGGATTGACAGAATCCAGCAAGGCGGTTTTCTTGCTCCCTTGAATGAGATAGGCGTTGTAACTTGTTCCATCAGGAAGCGGTATCAGAGAGTCAAACAAACGTCTGTCCCAATCCACGGAACCCATCCAGTAAACACTGCCTTTGATTTTCCTCGGTTTCATTTGAACACCTCCAAAGTATGTTATGAATATGCCTATTTTTTATTGGGCGGCACCGATAATAGAAGATTGACTATCTACTGTCAAAAAGCTCCTCTTCTTTCCTGCCGCCCTATCCAACGCACTATGGTTTTTTAAGTGTTACTATGCTTCTCATGTGAAACCTCCTTTTGTATTGGGTTTTATCTCTTAGCAATTTTATCCCCGGGTATCCGGGAATACTCTTATCGGGGATCACCCGATGGTCTTATGGAACCTCGTTGATGCAAGCCATAATGTGATAAGGCCCATAATTGCCAGCGCCGTCATCTGCGGCCAGAGGATCCCTGGCCCCATCCCTTTCAGGGAGAGACCCCGAATGATCACGAGAAAGTACCGGAGAGGGTTGAGGCAGGTCAGCCATTGGATGGCTTCGGGCATGTTGGCAATGGGAAACATGAATCCTGACAGGAGCACTGCCGGAAAGTAGAGGAAAAAGGTACTCATCATAGCCCGCTGCTGTGTCTGGCTGACGGTGGAGATCAGAAGCCCGGTCCCGAGCGTTGTCATCAGATAAAGAGCTGAGGCAATAAACAACAGCAGTAGATTCCTCCTGACAGGGACCTCGAACCAGAATACGGCGATAGCGGTGATCGGGATCACGTCGGCAAAGCCGATAAGGGCGAACGGCAGGGTTTTCCCCAGGATGAATTCCTTGGGTGTTATGGGGTAACCATAATCTTCTCCATAGTGCCGATCTCCTTTTCCTGGACCACGGCCATGCTGGTGAGCATGAGGGTGATGAGCATGACGATAATGGCCATCACTCCCTGAACGTAAAAGCTTCGGCTTTCGAGATTTTCGTTGAACCACGAGCGTATCCGCACCTCTACCCATCGCGGTTTGGAGGCCGACCCTTTTAGACGTGTAAACCGCATAATCAGGATCTTGTTGGAAAATTGCCCGACAATCCTTGCACTGTAATCCAGAACGATTCCTGCGGTGTTGGAATCGGTCCCGTCCACAATAACCTGCAGCTGAGCTGTTCTCTTGGCGACGGTGCGTTTCAGTTCCTCCCGGCGGAAACGCTCATGCCGCTCCAGTTCCTGCAACCGCAGTGCGTTTCCAACCTTAATGATAATCTGGCTCCTGTCAAAGGGCTTTACAATATATCCGTACACGCCCACGTTGAGGACGGCCCGCGCTGTTTCCTGGTCGTCCACGGCTGTCACCATGACAATCCGCACATGGGGATATTCCGCCTTGACGAAGCGGACAAGCTCCAGGCCTGACTCCCCTGGCATCCCGTGCTCTCGGAAACAGCCCTCTTCCGGTTCCACGGTGGCCATCTCAAAGATGAGCCTTCCACCCTTGAGCATGGTGCCTCTAGCATTGACCGCCAATTTCATGATCATCTGTTCCATTTGGCCGTGGTCCGTCTCCACCTGCCAGCGTTCTGAGGCGTAGGCGGTAACCAGCTCTATATCCTTACTGCCCATCAAAGTACCGATGGCGTCCCAGACCCCGATTCGGGACGGAATAACAAGTCGCTTCACGAGAATCCAAAACTTCTTTCCTCTGAAGGCGAGGGATTTCCACCATCCCCGCAAAAGACACTAAAGTTTCATTGCTCAGCTGCCGATGGAGAGTCTGATAACAAGAATATTTTAGAATTCTTATTTCACTCATTTGAGAGGATTTCTTATCGTGGGAGTCGTACAAGAAATGGAACGTTCGATGACACTGAGTTTAAAGCCCGATTGGACGGAACTGGAGAAGGTGAGGGACAAAGGCACGGAGTTCTTCAAGTGCCAGGGCCTGGAAGGCGAAAAGGCAGACGCCCTTGTAATGGTCATCAGCGAACTGACGGAAAACAGCATCAAGTACGGCCAGTTCACTCCGGCCGGAAATCGCGTGGTGATCGATACCCATGTAGACGGAAGGAACGTCACGGTTGAGGTGCGAAACCCGATAAACGAAAACACGTTCAATCATCTCCGAAGATTGGACCGGATGATCCAGTGGATACGGGGGTATCAGGACTCCTTCGAGGCCTACGTTGAAAGGCTGAAAGAGGTGTCGAAGAGGCCCCTCATCGACAACGAAAGCGGACTGGGTTTGGTCAGGGTGGCCTACGAAGCCAAGGCCATTCTTGATTTCTACGTGGATGATGACGACACCCTGAATGTGTCAGCGGTTGCCAACCTTTAGGACCATCGAGGAAACCATGGAAAATCAAAAAAGTTACGTCAATGAGCCACTGCGGATCAATGTAAAAGAGAAAGCAGACTCCATCAGTCTCGAATGGACCGGGAAAAGCGTCGATCGGGACCCGGGAAAGTTCATCACGCCGATCCTGGTAAACGCCCTGAGCAGGACCAGTCACAGCAACAAGCGGATCGTGCTGGATTTTCAGAAACTGGATTACATGAACTCCTCAACCATCACGCCCATAGTCAAAATCCTGGACAGGGCCAAGAGGGGAAGTACCCGGGTTACCGCACTTTATGACAAATCCCTCAGATGGCAGGATCTTGCCTTCTCCGCATTGGAGATATTCCAGACTGCGGACGAGAGAGTAGAAATTAAGGGAATGTGATATGCAGCAGGCACCCGTAGAGTTGAAAGCGTCTCTGACGCTGGGGAAAAAGGAAATACCGGTCGACGCCAGATATGCGTCCAGATATTCGCTGTTGATCCGGTTTAACAATGGAAACAGCTTCACGGACGGGACCGAATTTTCCGGCCTGACAGTCCGAGTTAACGGCTCGAGTGAAAAACTGGGCCGCTGCCGGCTGATTTCAGAGCCCAACATCGATGGTTATGCAGGCCGGGTCACCTTCATGGAAGATGTCTACGATCTTCAGAGCCTGATTTTTGATCACAAAGTGGTGATGCTTCAGTCTTCGTTTTTCAACATTCCTCTGATTCTCGGTCACAAACAGGACATACGGGCGCCTTTTAAGAATTACACGGCCGACCTCACGTACGATCTGAACGTGTACAAGAGCTTCTTCGACAAATTGGATGCAGAACATGCGGACGAGCCGCCGGAAATACGAGAAGCCGTCCAGCAGGCCGTTATTAACACGGAAGGCAGAGAGTTTATGAAGTTCCTGGACCGGAGGCTAACCGAACTCGAGAAACTCGTTTCCGGCTTCAGCCGGGAAGAGCATGAACGACACGGCTTTTACTTCAGGAAGCAACTATGGCCGCTTATCGTAAGCGCTCCCTTCATGGCACGGACAAACCTCAAACCGAGAGGTTATGCCGGTGATTCGGAAATGATGTCCATGATTTACTCGAACGACTGCTGGGGGGATTCAACGTTTGCAAAGCTCATGCACAAACATCCGGTGGAACACCCTGCCGCCCAGGCGGTCAGAAACAGGAGAGTCTTTATCGCCAAGAAGCTCCCTCAGGTGAGACGCAAAATTCTGCTTGCACGGGGCGAAAGGTTGAAAGCGCTGTCAGTGGCCTGCGGACCGGCCCGCGAAATCCAGGATGTGACGGTATCGGAAAAGGATTTTGACAGATACCACTTCACTCTCCTCGATCAGGACCGTCATGCTCTTCTTGATGCCGCCAAGGGAGTTGATCGAATCGAGAAAAAATCCGGCTTTAAGCTCAAAGTCGACTACCTCAACGAGTCCGTCCGCACCATGCTCACGACGCCGAAACTGAAAAGCAGGTGGGGGCAGTTTCACTTTATCTATTCAATGGGTCTCTTTGACTACCTGACCCCTCCGGTGGCAAAAGCCGTGCTGAACAAACTCTATCAGTTGCTCAAGCCGGGAGGGGAGATGGTGATAGGCAATTTTCACGTCTCCAATCC
>CAZWEV010000087.1:0-12334 GCA_964633015.1 uncultured Desulfobacteraceae bacterium
CCAAAAAGACGTGGAAGGTAAATTCCATCTGGACATTCTTTGTTTCAGCAAGGACTTTACTCCCCCCAAATATTAGAACCGCAAACATACAACCGAGGCACAAAATAATGAACCTTCGGGGAGATGCCTTCATCATGAAAATTCTCCTTTTGTTCCCGATGCAATGCCACATACGGTTGTTTGCTGGATTCCGGATCGAGTCCGGAATGACGGGTGGTGGTACGCCGACTACTCTGAGAAACACTGGATTCCGGAACAAGTCCGGAATGACAGACGGCAAACAGCAGTATGTCATAGTGCGAAAAAGTAATTGTGCGGTTCCGTCCACATGCGGATATCGACAGGCGCCCGACACAAGCTATTGTGAAAATTTGCCAGTTTTCTCAGCGGATAAGGTACTTGAGATCCCGCAATTCAGGGTTCACTTTTCGACCGCAGGAAATCTCTATTGACGACATTGATGGCACTGCCGGACAAAAAAGCCTTTATGTTTTCCACGATGGCAGCCATAAGTCGTTTCCGTGCAGCAAGGGTAGCCCAAGCCAGGTGCGGAGTGATGAATAGGTTGAGAGTGCCTAGAAGCGGATTGTCTGACCGTATCGGCTCCTGCGACACCACATCGACCACAGCGCCGGCAAGCCACCCCTTGGAAAGGGCAGCGGCCAGGTCGGCTTCATTGACTAGTGCGCCACGCGCGGCATTGATGAAGAACGCAGTCGGTTTCATCTTTGATAACAGCGCTTCGTTGACGAACTGATGATTGTCCACATTGAGGGGGCAGTGAAGAGTTACGAAATCAGCTTGTTCAAAAAGCCTGTCGATGGTGCACCACTCGAAGGCCTCATAAGAGGGCCGTTCTTCAGGGTACGGATCGTATGCCAGTACATGCATCCCAAAGGCATTGGCAAGTTCACCCACCCGGCGGCCGATCCGCCCCAAACCGACAATGCCGATACGGGTCCCTTTCAATTCAATCAGCGGTCGTTTCCAGAAACACCAGTCTTTTGAGACAGTCCATTCTCCTTCTTGTACCGCCTTGGCATGACTGGAGATATTATGCGCCAGATGCAAGATAGCGGAAAACACATACTGCGCCACCGTGTCGGTACCGTATACAGGAATATTCGAAACCGGGATACCGAGTTTCCCCGCAGTCTCGATATCAACGCAGTCGTACCCGGTTGCCGCCATGGTAATGAATCGCACATGTTGGAGCTTCGATAGGCTCTCGGCGTCGAATGGAGTTTTGTTTACGATAACGATTTCGGCATTCCGGCACCGTTCGATCAGATCAGCCGATGCCGTCCGCTCATAAACTGTCAGATCACCAATAGCTGCTACCTCGTCCCAAGTGTTGTCTCCCGGGTTGAGGGTATATCCATCTGTTGCCACAATTTTCATTTGATCACCGACAATCTGTTGTATCCCATCCTCTTGACTGCAATCTGCACAAATGGTGAAGCGCTGCGGGGGCATCCAATCCGGCCTGTTTTGCCATGACCCGAAGCATACAAGATCAATTCTGACCGGTCAAGTTGCTTTGGGACCAACGTGCCATTTTCCACTGGCATAAACATTGCTTATTAGTTCCAATTATGATCCCTAAGATTCCTTCCTGGGAAACCAATTTATGGGCTGACCGGCTTTGGGAAAAAGCCCCGGGGATAAACCCTTCCAAACCTGTCGGGAATGGAAGCCCTAATTCTTCGGTAGATAGTTTCTATCTGGCCTTATTGCTTAAAATTATTGAAAAAACATTAACTGCGGCTACGCTCGAAGCCAGCGGCAGCGCCATTCCTCCTTCCTTTCGGTCGGATAATGTCCCAGTGCAAATCCCGGAAACAGAACAACCTGCGGGCAGCTGCTCCGAACGGCAGGGGGAGTCAAAAACCAGGACCGAGGGACAAGACTTTGACTCTTCGATCAGTGAAGCCGCCGCTAAATACGATTTGGATCCGGCCCTGATCCGGGCGGTCATACAAGTGGAAAGCAGCCGTAATCCGGGGGCCGTTTCCCCGGTGGGGGCCCAAGGCCTGATGCAATTGATGCCTAAAACGGCCGCCGAGATGGGTGTGACCAATGCTTTTGATCCGGCGCAGAATATTGAGGGGGGAACCCGTTACCTGCGGCAATTGTTGAACCGCTATCAAGGGAATCGACGATTGGCTTTGGCCGCCTACAATTGGGGGATGGGGAATCTGGAAAAACATCCGGAGGCCCTGCCGAAAGAAACACAGCAATACATCTTAAAGGTGGAAGAAGCCTATACCGAAATTTTGAACAGGGCCTAACTTCTATTTGCTTGGATTCCGGGTCACGCCCGGAATGACGGTCGGGAGCAACGGATTTCGGCTCCCCGATCGTAGTCGAGGACAAGCTTCGCCGAAACGACAGACGGGGAGTTCGGGTCGAGGCCGGAACGACAGATCCCTCTATGGCTCAAAGCCATACCGCGCCATCAATTCGGCGATCTGTTTTAGTGCAGACACCATGATCAATGCTCTCTGAATCAGACCGCGGCGGATGGCTCGCAGCCGCCGCCGAATCATTTTACACCGAACAGGTTAAACGTCTGTTCCGGCAGAAAATCGAACGACTCCGCCAGAAAATAACCGGCTTTTTCCATCTCCTGCAATATGGTCTCCTTAGGCGTATGATGCCTGAACAAACTGACAAAACTGAACCCGCCTTTCGGCCTGTGATCAATGATCGCGACTCGCCCGCTCGGCTTCAAAAACCTCTTTAGATTGTGAAAGTATCTGCCCGGCTCAGTCAAGTGATGAAACACATTCCTTGCGAAAATAAGGTCAAGGTTAGCTTCCGGGAGATCGATCCCGTCATCTGCTGCCAATACAAAGACGATATTATCCAGTCCTTCCCGCTCAGCCTGGGACCTCACGAAATCCAGATACTTGGACTGAGTATCTACTGCATATACTTTGCCGGTCTTCCCCACTTTCCGGGCAAACTTGAGTGTGAAATACCCGCCTCCCGAACCGATGTCTGCAACAGTATAGCCTTCCTGTATCGGAAGACTCTGGATAATTCTTTCAGACTTCTGCCTGGGTGACGCTGCTTCTCGGTTGAGCATTTTCAAGAAGAAAGAAGTGAACATCGGACACCTCCTTCGTTGCCGTGCCGGGTAAATGGTGTGTCATGCCTTCCGACATTACCCCTCAAATTCCTGCCATGGATAAAGCAGAAGGAGTATCTTCATTTCCGTCAAGAAATGAAGATACTGTCCACGAAGTTCTTCATATTCTCCGGTAACCTCGACCGTCTAAAAACAGGAGTTGAAAAGGAGGGACAGAACGTCTTACCGGTACACCTCTACAATGCAGGCGTCCCGGTGTTGACGTAAAATGCCGGATCCGTCTTCCCTGCCGGAGAAAACCCTGTCCGTTTACCTGGCAAAAACCGTATCAAAGAAGCTCTTCATGTCCTTCCAGGACGCCTTGTCCGCTTTTTCGTTGTACGCCAGCGGCAGATTGAACTTCTTCCCCAATCCCGTCGAATCTGGGTTGGTAAAACTATGGAGCGCCCCCGGATAAACTATAACCTTATAATCGGCTTTGGCATTGGTCATCTCTTTTTCGAAAGCTTTCACAGCTGCAGGAGGAACAAGTTTATCGCTTCCGCCTGTGTACACCCTGATTTTCGCCTTGACCATACCCGGCTCTGCAGGTTTAACCGCTTGAAGGCTTCCGTGAAAACTCGCCACGGCAGCAAGGTCGGCCCTCTGACGTGCCATGTTCAGCACAACCCCGCCCCCGAAACAATACCCGATGGCTCCGATCCGACTCGGGTCAACCGTGGGCTGGCCCTTCAGGAATTTTTCAGCTGCGAGAAAACGTGCCTTGCCCACACCAAAGTTCTTCATGATCGCCCCGGAAAACTTAGCCGCATCATCGGGATGCGTTGTCTGCTTGCCATTTCCGTACATATCCACGGCAAGAGCGGTGTATCCCAGTGCGGCCAGCATCCGGGCACGCTTCCGGGCATAGTCATTCAGCCCCCACCATTCATGGACCACAAGAATACCCGGGCGTTTATCCGTTAGCTTGTCGTCATAGGCCAGATACCCTTTGAGCAAGACGCCATTTGCTGAATATTCAACATCCTTGCCGACTACGGCTGCGTCTGCGTTCCCATACCCCTCTGCCATTATCGGTAGCATCATGGCCAGCGCCATGATGAGTATATTCGCTTTTCTCATAATGACCTCCTTTCTATTTCCTGGAATTGTTCACAGTAAGCTGATGCGATGGTGATAAAAACTGTCGTTCGCCTCAGCATTCCAGGCCCTTCCAGACCTTTAATTTCTTTTATTGTGAAAGCTATGCATTCAACCGTTCCGATGCAAGATTTTCCGTAGACGTCGCAGGATATGAACATAGGGGAAGGTTGTCCGAGACGATTTGATCTCTCTTATAATAAACCTCTCTCCTCCAGGTAGCCGATCAAGCGTGTTGCCTGGCCTTCAGCCATTGTACCTCCCAGGCTCACGGCAACGCCGATGCATTCCAAAATCTCCTCTTTAGAAGCCCCAAGTTTCAGCGCTTCGTCGGCTTGATAGAGAATGCAGGCTCGGCACCCATGAATGGTGGCTGCCGTCATCGCCATCAGCCGCTTCATCTTTCCACTGATGGCTCCGTCTGCGTAGGCCTGATTGGGCAGACCCTCATAAGCCTTCGCAATATGTGGCATAAGTGTTTTGTAGCGATTCCATTGCCCATGAATTTGCTCCTGCAATTCAACCTGTTTTTCAAGCATTTTCGCCTCCTTTCGCTCGTTTTTGCTATGCATGAACCGTCATCATCCATTTGACAGAGGACAATACCGTATCTGTCTCTGATCATCGGGCGAGGGATGCATGGGCAAAACAGACGTGTCCGGTCATCTTCCCTGCCAAAGAACCATCGCGCAGGGTGAGATATTTGCGCTCCATATCGGCTGCGCAATAGTGCCCGATGAGCCGAAACCCTCTTTCTGACAGAAATTCTTCAATTTTCCCACGCTCGATACTGAATAAGCCGGCTGGTTCTCCGGCTACTTGGGATTTCATTATTTCATAGAGCGCTTTGACGCCGTACGCTTCCATCATCTCCGGAAACCGGGATGCGTAATCCAACCCAATCGTGCTGCCCGGCAATGAGATTGACCGTATGGCATTCAGCGTCCGATCCACGACGTGGGGACGCAGATAGTAGGTGACGCCTTCCCAGATAAAAAGCGTTTTTTGCGTTTTGCTGAAACCGTTCTCCAACAAGACATCCGAAAGACTGTCGGTTTTGAAATTCACAGGGATAAAGGTCAGGTTTTGCGGTATCGGGATATTTGCCTGCTCCAAACGATCCCTTTTGCTCTTCTGGGTGGTCCGAACGTCAAGCTCAAAAATCCTGGTCTCCTTGATCCAATCCCTGAAGCGATACGGCCTGGTGTCATAGCCGGCCCCCAGAAATACCAATTGCGGGATCTGCTGCTTCAGGGATGCCTCGACCAGTTCATCAAAAAAAGCTGTTCGCGCCAATAGATACTCGTACAAACCGGGGGCCATTCTTTTCTTTGCAAGTTCCTTCCTGGCTATCGGATCGTGCAGTGCTCCGGCCCGTTCCTCGTTCAAAAATTTCTCCGCCAGATAATCGCGGCCCCTGATCTCTTCCCGGGGGTCATTCGCTGCCAGAGCGCGCAAAAACGCAACACCCTGGGCTGTTTCTGAAGCTCGTTGTTCAACCGAACTCCTGGCTGCAGCCGGATTTCCGCCTATGATTCCAAGTACATTTCCGAATGGATCCACCACACTGGCCCTTTTGATATTCCATATGGTACTGACCTCTGTGTGGGGACCGGCTCCAAGTTGCAGGAGGCGCCGGTAAGCGGCATCCACATCGGATACCCTCCAAAAAGCTATGGCATTTTCAGCCTTGGGCCCTTGTTCGTTTCCACGGGGAGCCAGGACCAATTCGGAATCGCCGACCCGAAAAACGGCGGCAATCGGCAGATCGGTTTCCGGTTCTTTTTCAAGAACCTTTTGATACCACTGCCTAGCTTCTTCCATATCATTGACCCGGTAAACCATTCTTTTCAGATCAATAAACATTGCATGCCTCCTTTATTCCCCCCTTATGCGAATGCCCCCGCATTTCCACTCTGCGCTGGTGTGACAGGCACATCTGATTTTGTGAATCACTGAGAGAGTGAACCATCATTTTCCCTGAACTCCTTCTCCTTTGCATACCCCCACAACGCAGCCAAAGCCTGAGCCGCGGGCTCAGGAGCGTCGAACACCGGTGTCTCTGGACCGCAAAGAGAAGCGACGTCACGGACAAATTCCGGATGCCCTACCACCATTCCCACCAGCGGTTTATCGGGAAATCGGCCTCGGAGGCCTTCCATGTCTCCGAACCAGTCCTTCAGGGTGAATCCCACGGTTTCAACATTTTTCACCACCGCATAGGGGATTACCATGATGGAAAGGACCATATCGACCCCGTCGTCCGCCAGAAGCAAGGGGAGCGCCCTGCTGAACGTTCCCGAAGGTCCCACATCCAGCGGGTTCCGTACATTCATCCAGTCAGGTGCCATTCCCCGGACATGATCTACCGTTGATTGGGAGAGGTCGGGGACCCGTAGCCCAGCTGAGACGGCGACGTCGGTCGCGAGGGCCCCAAGGCTTCCGCTCGTGGTAATAATGCCGAGGCGGTTGCCCTTTGGCAAAGGCTGGGTTGCAAACACCCGAGCGAGATCAATCAACTGCGGAAGGCTTTGGGCTCGAATCGCCTGCGTCTGCGAAAAAACCGCGTTGTAGATGCTGTCCTCGCCCGACATGCTCCCAGTATGGGAAGCGGTCGCCTGTTTCCCTGCACCGGTCCTCCCGCTCTTCAATATCAAAACGGGTTTTTGAGGGGTTACCCGCTTGAGGGTCTTTACCAGGCCCCGCCCGTCGGCTGCACCTTCGAGGTAGAGCATGATCGCTTTTGTGGTCGGATCGTTGCCCAGATAGTCCAGCAAGTCATTTTCATCCACGTCAGCACGGTTGCCCAGCGTGATCGCCTTGGAAATGAAAAGTCCGCAATGGGGCAGATGATCCAGCAGAATGTTTCCAAAGACTCCGCTCTGTGCAATAATCGAGACCGGTCCGGGTGTCATTGATTCTTCGATCAATTCAACAGAGGCGAAGCGGTTGCGCGTATTCACAACACCCACGCAGTTCGGCCCTATGACCCGCATTCCGTATCCTTTGGCAATGGCCCCTATTTCCTCCTGGAGAGCCCTTCCCTTCCCGCCCGTCTCGGCAAAGCCGGCGCTTTCAACGATCACGCTCTTAATCCCGCGGTCCCCGATCTCTTTCAGCACCCCCGGAACAGCCTCGGCAGGCACGATGACAACGGCCAGATCAACCGGTGCCGGGATGTCCTTGAGGGTCTTGAAAACTTTCATGCCATGAAGTTCCCCTCCGGCGGGATTGACCAGGTACAGCCGATTCGCCCAACCCTGGGCCTGGAGAAAAAGAGGGATGCCGTAACCGAAACCGGGTGACCTTCGGGCCCCCACTAATGCTACTCCTTCCGGTTCAAAAAAACTCTGAAGGCTCTTGACTCCCACGAAATTCACTCCTTGAAATGTTTTGTTGCTTCATGCCGAAATTCTATTCCGAGAACCATCGCGCGCAAAGACTAGTACGAATCAAGGCCAAAGGAAAGGGCAAATTGACCGTGAAGGACCACCACGTCGCCATCCCGGAAAACCCACAGGGCTTACCGGAATCCAGCCCGCCTGCACTCGTTTCCCCTTCTTGTCGGGACATAGGGTCGGGCTAGCTCACGATAATATTGGCCGGCCGGCTGATTCCTTTCTTTTCCAGGAGTTGCGGCAAGGTGAGATTTTCTACAGGGCGCACATCGCGCACCGCGAAGTAGGCGTTGTTGAAAGCGTTATAGGCAAAGGATTTCTCGGCCGCGTCCAGGACTTCGGCCCATTCTGCGCCGAAATAGCTTCGGAAAGCATCCTGCACCTCCTTTTCTGCAACATCCTCTGGAACTGCGAGCCAGATCTTATCGAGGTTGCCGACGGCAGCCACGCGGCGCGGAATGATTCACCCTGTTTCATAAAAATAGACCGGCACGGCAGGCGCCGCACTGCCTGCAGCGCAGGCAGTGAGACCGGCAAGAGCTTTCCCCTCCATCGTTCCAAAAACGACAAAGGGGTGCCTCGAAGCAATAGCAAATATCCCCGGCAAGCGGCCGCAGCCGATGGCCACTAAAAGCATTTGTTCACCTACCTCAATCGGATAAGTAATACTCTATTGTCGAAACCACGCGGATCTTTTTAGTATATTGGGTCGAAGCATCTCGATTACTGGTAGAGTTCGAACGCTGACCCTTATCATCAATGCGAATTCAGATTGTGAGACATTCAGCTTTTTCCGGACGATCTTATTAATCTCAGGTGTTTCGCTCCTGGCATTATCTTGCCCCTTTTTTAACTGTCCCTTTTTCATGGCAAAAACGCCAGCCTAGAACCAAGACATTGCCATTTTCATCTTATTTCCTTAGAACTTCAAGGAGTTCTCTTTGTCCGACCCTCATCTGCATCTGCCCATCTGACCCTCATCGCATTCATCTCACATCTCATCAGAATGCAAGATTTGCGGCCCATAAACGATCTTCCGGTGATGCGGCAGATCTCATGAAACCAGCTACATAACGGCGTTTGCCAGGTCCAACGCCATTTTCTTTTTACTTTCCAGGTCTGCCACCCGGTAGATCGACACGTACTGGCTTTGGCTGGGGCCTGATCCCTGGTAGGTTCCCAAACCATGAAGACCCGCAACCCAGTTCTGTAAGAAACGCGAGATGCGCATGCGCTGATCCGCAGGCGCGGCCGCCTTTAGATATTTGATCACATATTCTCTAACCTCGGGGTTTTCCAGCTCCTTTTCACTAGGCATGGTTGCAGGAATACCGCCTGCAATATCGCCGGCTAATGCCAGGACTTCCCAGAATCCATCGTTGGTGTTTAATTTTGCAATGTTGCCCATGGTCTCATCGGGCATGAAAACTCCCGAGCCTTCCGGCTCCTCTTTTCCGAAATAGGCTGCCGCAGTTGCGCAGGCAAGAGAGGTATCGTTCAGTTGGAGCATGCGCGTTATTTTCTGAGCAATATGAGAGGCATTTGACAGGCCGTTATATTCCGCCATCAGTTTTGCAGCGCCGATTATGAGATCCATAAATCCCACCTTGCAGGCGCCGCCGCAGTTCATTCGGTGGGTTTTGGCGAAGCGGGTGATAAATCTCTGCGTATATTCCACTTCGCCGCACATGAAAACCCGATCCCAGGGAACAAAAACCTTATCAAAGACCACCAGGCAGGTTTCCCGCTGTCCATAGAGCGGGTTCCCGAGAAACTTCGTGTCTGTTTCATGCTCCCGTTCAACACTAAAGGGATTGTATTGTCCGATATAGGTGACCCCGGGGGTACCATTGGGGACCACAAACGCCACTGCATAGTCCTCCTCACCCTTTCTGGAGGAAATTCCTGGCAAAACAAGGGTTTCGTCCGCAGCATAGGCACCTGTGGCATGCTGTTTTGCGCCGTTGACAATGATTCCGTCAGATCTTTTTTCAAGCACCCGGATATAAAGGTCAGGATCCTGTTCAAGGGGCCTTTTGCTTCGGTCTCCTTTGGGGTCTGTGACAGAACCGCTCACCACGAGATCGTTTTCCTGCGCATATCGCATATAATCATTGAAACGCTGGTGATACTCCGTTCTCTTGTCGTGATCGATTTCCCAGGTGGTAGCCGCCAGAGAAGGCAGCATCTCGTTGCCTGGACACCGGTAGTTGCAGGTTCCCAGTTTCTGGCTGCTCAGCCGGGCCATATTGAGACGTTTAAAAAGATCGTCCTTGCTTTGATGGATATGCAGTGCCCGGCTGATGGGTTCGCCGGTCAGATGCGACTCTGCCGTCATGATGTCGGCGTATTGTGGATCCGAGGTCAACCGGTAGACTCGGGCCGTCGCATCGATGACCCCGCGTGTGATGGGATTGGCCGTCAAATCCTCCACCTTTTTGCCTCCGATAAAGAGGTTGGGTCTGAGTTTTGCCACCCGTTCCCGGTATTCCTGTTCTGTTTTTATCGCCATATGTCCTCCTTCCTTACAAAAAAACGGGCACTCATATCTTTGAAGAATGCACATTGCCTGACTTGAAAGAACCGGTTTGGCTTAGGATGGTAATTACAATGATAAGGGATGTCACCTTCATTGTTGAATTTGGCTACTCTGACATCCGCAGTATTTGTATCTTTCTCACCGAACATGCGGGCTCTGCGGCAAGGGAACCCAATCTGCAGCAGGCAGCGGTTATAAAATTATTTCTTATATAGATCGATTATTTTCCTGTTATTCCTTTCCCTTACATTTTTCACTTTGCTGAGCAGATGCGGTGAAATATTCCATTTCTGCCCTGACTCTGTAATTATAGTAACCGTTTTTTTGTTGTACTTTACTAATGTGCCGAATTGCTTACCTCGTCCCGGCGATTCAAAACAAACTTGATCACCTGGGTTAAATTGCATCATTTCTTTATGTGCCTGCATCGAATCAAGAAACTTAAGCCGCGCAACAATCTTGTGGTTTAATTCAAGAAGCTCATCATAGCTCATAGAATCAATATCAATTTTCATAACTTACTCTCATTAAAGGTTTCATAACGAGAAGCTTACCAACCGGCAGTCTTGCAGCCCGTCCGGTAATGCAACAGGTTGGGGACGGGCATGCGAAAGGGTGTCCTCCTATCCCCCGAAGCGCTACGCCTTTTTGAAGCTCTTGCTGCCAGTTCCAAAAAGGAGAATGCCTGCACCAAGCAGGAGCAAAGTCACCGGACAGGGCAAGGGCCAGCCGAAGAGCGGGTTAGGTATGCCGGCAACTATCATTATCGAGTCCAGAATCAGCAACGCGCCAGCTACTATCAAAAGCCATTTTGACACAGTTAACATGGTTTGCCTCCTTTTGTCGGGGTTACCATATGTACTGCATGTACCAGGCAAATGGGGTCATGGAATCAAGGTGGCACCATAACCCCGATCCGGTTCGTCAGACAATATTGATGTACGCCTCGCGGGTCTTTTCATCCGTGGTTGTCGGTTTGATATATTCCTGCCATTCGGTGGAATCCCATGACCCTGCGGCATTGTGCCATTCCCAGAATGTCGTGGGTATTGGGTGTGTTCCCACGACCATCTTCATGCCGAAAGCCTTTTCGGTAAGGTCACGCAGGTAACCGATGTGGGGGCATGGTGGGAATCCGCACACCGCGCCTGAGGAAAGGAAAACGATTTCTACACCAATTTTCTTCAATTCGGCGAGAACCTTGTTCCCGATGGCTCCACTCGGACACCCGGTACATGTGACATAAGAAACCAGCTCAAGGTCTTTATCCTTATAATCGCTGAAAGCGCCCTCCCTGTTGTTCAAGGCTCTGAAACATTTGATTCCGTGACATTGGGTTTGAACACAGTGGTGATCGCAAAGCAAAATTCCGATTTTCGTCTTCTCAGCCATTTAAAACCTCCTCAATGTATTAGGGTATTAGGGGACGGTCATAAATAAATAAGCAATTCATTTCTTGAAACGAAATGGGCATGTTTGGACAACATCGCCCATGTATAGCACGAGGTTTTGGTGGCAGGCAATGATTGCCCAAGGCGCCTCGACAGATTATCACGATCCTTATCGTCTTCGAAAATATTACGCCGTTCAATTCCGCGAATTATGACATGGTGGAGCACGCCTGGCGCGTCCAATCGGGCTGACCTTGGCATACCTATTCCCTACCGCCTTGTATTCACTACGTCACCTTGTCTGTTTTCCTATAACCGTCCTCCCACTATACTTTTCCATGGCAAAAACGGCTGTCTAAGGCCCAGGTCAGGGCCATTCTCACCTTATTACCTTAGAATTTAAGGAGTTGTCTTGGTCTGACCTCATCCGACCGACATCCGACCAGCCGGTGCGGTCAGTGCCAGTCAGCCTGCCAGAAGCAGGCGGGACAGGATGTTCGAGTGACTGCGTAAGCGGTTCATTGCAACACCTCCATCTGATCAACCCAGTGATTGGGCGAATTGGGCCGCATCGGCCCTGGCGTGCCGAGGACCTGCTGGCCCCCCTGCACGCGCCAGTAGTAGTTGCTGCCGGCCGGCACCTCGAATTGCTCGCCGGTGGTTGGATCGACGAGCAGGGTCTCGCCCCGGATGGCGCGGATAGTGCGCTTGTGCATTCGGTCCTGGATCAGCGAGCGCCGCTCGTAGCCCTGGGTGATCATGTTGCTGATCT
>CAZWEV010000088.1:0-11731 GCA_964633015.1 uncultured Desulfobacteraceae bacterium
TTCATGGTGTCCACTTCATCATCCATCAAGCCCACCTTGTAGGCCATGTCCACATCGCTGTTCACCAAGGAATCAAGGCTCATTTTCAACATGTTCTCGACTTTCAGGGCCATCCCGTCAAAGTCAAAGGGGAGAGAAACAGGGTGTGCTTTCGCCACAACCAGAACGCGTTCGGCAATGTTGACCGCCATATCACCGACCCGTTCCAGGTCGTTGTTGATCTTTATCACGGCGACTATGAAGCGGAGATCCACCGCCACCGGCTGGTGGAGTGCCAGAATTTTCAGGCATTCTTCCTCGATCTCCACTTCCATTTCGTTAATAGCCTCGTCCCCTGCAATGATTTCTTCTGCAAGGTTGATATCCCGGGACCTGAGGGCCTTGACAGCCTTTTGCACGCTCTCCTCAGCCATTCCCGCAATCAGCAGGATCCGCTTTTTGATGTTCTCCAATTCGACCTGCAAGTGTCTCTTCATGGCAAATCCCCTTTACCCGAACCTCCCTGTAATATAGTCCTGTGTCTGCTTTTTCCCGGGCTTCGTAAAAATGGTCGAGGTCTCATCGTATTCAACAAGTTGCCCGAGATAGAGAAACCCGGTGTAGTCAGACACACGGGCCGCCTGCTGCATGTTATGGGTAACTATCACGATTGTGTAATCCTGCTTCAACTCATCGATCAGCTCTTCGATCTTCAGCGTTGAAATGGGGTCCAGGGCCGAGGCCGGCTCATCAAGCAGCAGGATTTCCGGCTTGATGGCAATGGCCCGCGCAATACAAAGACGCTGCTGCTGTCCTCCGGAGATATCCGTGCCGATATGCGCGAGTTTGTCCTTGACCTCATCCCAGATGGCCGCCTTCTTGAGAGCCCATTCCACGCGCTCATCCATTTCGGAACGTGAAAGCCGCTCGTACAGCCGAACACCGAATGCAATATTGTCATAAATGCTCATGGGGAAAGGCGTGGGCTTTTGAAATACCATCCCCACTTTGGCCCGCAGCAGGTTGAGATCCTCACCCTGGCTGAGAATGTTCCGGCCGTCAAGCAGTATCTCGCCTGCGGCGCGCTGTTTGGGATACATCTCATATATGCGGTTGAAGCAACGGAGCAGGGTGGACTTCCCGCACCCTGAAGGGCCGATAAAGGCCGTCACCTGATTGGACTGAATATCCAGAGAAATGGCGTGTAACGCCTGCGATTTGTCATAGTAGAAATCAAGGCCGCGAACGGACAATTTGATCTCGTGCATAGAGGCAGAGTCCCCTTTCGGAGTATCGGTTTCCCGGATCTCAGGAGTCGGAGCAGCATGCGCCTTTTCTGTCGGCAGAGAAGCTGTGGAAAGAGAGGAGGGACTCGCTTCATTGTTCATCGCGTTAAAACCTCGACTTCGGCGCTTTCAGGAACACGCGCACCAATATGTTGATCAGAAGGATAGTCAATGTAATCAATAGCGCGCCGGCCCAGGCCAGATGTTGCCAATCGTCATACGGACTCATGGCGAATTGAAAAATAACCACCGGCAGGTTGGCGATGGGCTCATTCAGCGAACGGCTCCAGAATTGATTGTTCAATGCGGTAAACAGGAGCGGGGCTGTTTCACCGCTGATGCGCGCCACGGCAAGCAGGACGCCCGTCAGAATGCCGCTCCTGGCTGCACGGAAGACAATTGCAACGGTGACTTTCCACTGCGGGGCGCCCAGCGCGGCGGCCGCCTCGCGAACAGCGTTGGGCACCAGGCTCATCATGTCCTCCGTGGTTCGAATCACAATGGGCAGCGCAATCAGAGCAAGGGCCAGCGATCCTGCCCATCCGGAAAAATGTCCCATTCGGACCACAAGCACCTCGTATACGAACACCCCAAGAATAATTGAGGGCGCGCTCAAAAGGATGTCGTTGACAAAACGAATCACGGATGCCGTTTTTGACCCCCGCGCGAATTCGGAGAGATACGTCCCTGCCAATATCCCGGCCGGCGCACCGATCAACACTCCGACGACCGTCAGAGCCAGGCTCCCCAGGATGGCATTTCCGAGACCGCCGGCGTCGCCCGGGGGCGGGGTTGCCTGATAGAATATGGACGGGTGAAGATATTGGAGACCCTGGCTCAGCAGGGTCCACAACAGCCATACCAGCCAGAACAACCCAAAGAGCGTTGTCAGCAGAGAAACAGTGAGAAGCAAAAAGTTGACGAACCGGCGGCGGCGGTAGAGGCCCATATCGGTCAGTTCTTCCATCAGCTCCGGCGCCCTTCCCGCCCGGCAAGCCGAAACAGCAGGAATTTGGCTGCTGCCAGGACCACGAACGTGATCAGAAAGAGAATCAGGCCCAGGGCAATTAACGACGAGGTGTACATCTTCCCGACCGCTTCTGTGAACTCATTAGCCAGGCTCGATGAGATGGTGTTCCCCGGCATGAATAAAGAGATGTTGATTCGATGCGCATTCCCGATCACAAAAGTGACCGCCATGGTTTCACCCAGGGCACGGCCGAGTCCCAGCATGATGCCCCCCACCACACCTATCCTGGTGTAGGGAAGTACCACGTGGCGAACCACTTCCCAGGTGGTGGCGCCGATGCCGTATGCGGACTCCTTCAGCACGACCGGCACGACTTCAAACATGTCCCGCATCACCGCGCTCATGAAAGGAATCACCATGATGGCGAGGATAATGCCGGCGGTGAAGATGCCGATCCCCAGCGGCGGCCCGCTGAACAGGGCACCAATCAGAGGCACCTGGCCCACATGATCGGAAACCCAGGGCTGAATATGGTCGCCGAAAAAGGGCGCGAATACAAACAGCCCCCACATCCCGTATATAATACTGGGAACGGCGGCAAGCAGTTCAATGGCTATTCCGATGGGTCGTTTCAGCCAGACAGGGCTCAGCTCGGTAATAAAAAGGGCGATTCCGAAGCTGACGGGAATGCCGATAATCATCGCGATTGCCGACGTAACCAGTGTGCCATAGATGGAGACAAGGGCCCCAAAATTCTCTGTGACGGGGTTCCACGCCCTGCTGGTCAGAAAACCGAACCCGAATTTCCTCAGCGCCGGTCCTGCACCCACAAACAGGGATACAATAATAGCGAAAATTACCATCAGGACCGCCCACGCGAAGATGCGGGAGCCGTGGTAAAAGAAAGAGTCGATGACCATCCCCCGTTGAATGCGGGATTTCATCGCGACACTGCGTGTTTTTTCCGGGTCCATTCGTGAATTAGACGAGTATGAACTGCATTCTCACTCCCGGGCTCATTCCGACCGGGGGCGAAAATGCACCAACACACTATCCTCAATATTATTTCCAGATCGGCCTGCCCTGCGGATCTTTGATCTCTCTTTGCCAGGCCGATTCCACCAGTTTGACAACGCTGTCGGGCATGGGGATATAATCCAGCTCTTCAGCCATCCTTGCACCATTGCGATAGGACCAGTCAAAGAACTTCAACGCGGCCCCGGCAATAGCCGGTTTTGCCTGTTTCTTATACATCAAAATAAAACTCGCGCCGGTAATGGGCCAACTCTCTTTCCCGGGCTGGTCGGTCAGAACCATGTAAAATCCGTTTGCATGGGTCCAGTCTGCATTTGCTGCAGCCGCCTGGAACGTCTCGATCGAGGGTTCAACAAAGCCACCGTCACGGTTCTTCAACTTCACGTGGGTCAGGTGATTCTGCAGGGCATAGGCATACTCCACGTACCCGATGGATCCTTTGATACGCTTGACATACGAAGCAACCCCTTCGTTTCCTTTGCCGCCGATGCCGACCGGCCATGCCACCGCTTTCTCATTGCCCACCTTGCTCTTCCATTCCTGGCTGACCTTCGAGAGGTAATTCGTAAAAATCCAGGTGGTACCCGAGCCATCCGACCGGTGGACTACCATAATACTTTTGGAAGGCAGGGAAAGACCCGGATTTTCGGCCTTAATTCGGCTGTCATTCCACTCTTTGACCTTCCCAAGATAGATGTCGGCCAGCAGTTCATTGCTCATCTTCAGTGCTCCCGGTGCAATCCCTTCAAGATTCACTACCGGCACCACACCACCCATGATCATCGGAAATTGTAAAAGTCCCCACTTCTCAAGTTCTCCGGGTTTTAACGGGGCGTCTGAAGCGCCGAAATCCACGGTCTTGGCCTTTATCTGTTTGATTCCGCCCCCTGATCCGATGGACTGGTAATTGAACCTCACTCCCGTTTCCTTGTTGTACGCAGCGGCCCATTTGGAATAGACCGGATAGGGGAACGTAGCTCCTGCGCCGGATACAGACTTGACCTCTGCGGCCTGTGCGGGCGGCAGGATAAACAATAGACTTATGCTTGCGATAATTGCTGATATTTTCAAAGCTGATTTAAACATGTTTGCCTCCACGAATTTTTTTAGATTATTCTGCAATTGTTAGATTTGTGTTAAGACCTCATTAGGGTTTTATTAAAACTTTTCAACCATCACCTCCTCTCAACGCGATTTGATGATACCAGTCTCTTTGCTTCAAATGTTCCGGAATAACTGTAAGGATAAATTGTTAGAAATGTGTTCAGGAAGCATAAGGAAATGGTGAAAATTTCAGGGTATGCAACCCCCCTGTTTCCCTTTTCACTGCGGTTCACCGCTCCATTGATCAAGATCAACTCCTTCCGGTCCTACTCTATGGAGGATGTCCCGAAAGTACAGATTCGAGTCCAGCCACACCAAGATCTTTCCATGGATATCTTCCGCCAGCCCTTTATTAAAAATGACGAACTTTCTTTTGTCTCCCTGGTTATCGTAGAGAACCATAACCCGGGTCATGATCTGTTCTCTCAAGCCGAAGGCCTTGCAGGCCCGCAGGTGAAAAACCAGGAGCCCTGCCTCAATCTCTCGTTTTTCTTCCAATTCCATTCACGTTCCTTTCGTTGACTCATCCAAATCATCGGGCCGGAGCACGCATCTTCGGATGACTTGTTGCCTCCACACATCGTTGCCTGAATCCGTTATACAGAAATTTTCCTGTCATGACTTCGCGTTCTTTCCCCGAGACGACCGGCGCATCCTGATCTGATGAAACAACACAGACTTCGCATTCGGGAAAAAGTGTCTCTACAAGCCGGATAAACGTCTCGTCAGCCCCTTTACTGCTGCTCATAATCACGATCTTTTTCATTCGTTTTCCTCAACAGGCAATGATGTGCACGGTAATTTTCTCTATTTCTGTTATCGGTCTCCAGTAGTGTCACCTTTGTTTGTTCAATTTTCATGAGGGGTTTGTGAGATTTTTATGAGAGACGGTGGAAAGACGCTCCCGGAGAATCGGTTCAATGGGAAAGGGAAAAGGAATCACAGAAACTGAATACCATCTTAATCATGCCCTTATATTTGTGCCCTTCAATAAAAAACCGTAGGGCGGTGACAGCCTGAAGAGAAGGAGAAATACCATGAACACACTCTTCATAGTAGTGCCGGCAGGGCTCCTGTACGTGGCCGTTCTTTTCGTTTGGCGGTTCAGATGCATGGGGGGAAAACACCCGAATACGGATCTTCTCATCCGTGCCTGGAACAGTTTTTCATCTTCGGATGCCGATCAAATGGAGGGAAGCAATTGAGTGCAATGAGTTCACTATACACACACAACCCGACAGAGAGCGCTCCTCCCCGGAAAGAACCTGTTCTCGACCTGCCCAAAGACATCCTGGAACCACTGCTTCAGGAACTTCGTCATGATATCCCGCGGGAGCGTATTCTCATCATTTCTCATCCACGTGCATTATTCCATGAGGACGACTTGCAGATTCAGGGAAACCGGGGTCCCGCACGCACAGAGAAAAGCATGGACTGGGTATCGGACTGTCCCTGGTCAAAAGAATTGTAGATTCGCACGGCGGCCGCATATGGTATAAAGCCGAGAGAGATGCATCCCACTTCCTCATTTCTCTGCCCCCCACCCGGCCACAACAGTTAAAAGCAGGCTTGATCCCTCTCTTGTCAAAAGCCAGGTGCTGACCCCGCATCCACTTGATGATCCTCTCTGCAACAGCTTTGCCGCAGAACGGACAATCAGTCTCGCTGGTATCTTGATGTCTCATGGCTGTTCCACTATTTCATGGATGAATACCCGCTGGTCGGCACCGATTTTCCTGGCAATCTCAACGACTCTCAGGTGATGGGTAAAAAGAATGACCTGGTTCTTTTCGGCCAGATCCGCCAGCGCCTTCAGTGTGGCTGCAGCTCGACCATCGTCAAAGTTAATCAGAATATCGTCTACAATAAACGGCATCGGATTACCGGACGCCAGGCGCGATTCCAGGGTAGCAAGTCGTAGGGCAAGGTATAGCTGGTCACGGGTACCGTTGCTCATCCCCTCCACTCTGACCCAAGCTCCATCAGGCCGAACTCCTGTAAGAATTGATTTCCCCTGGTCATCGAGGTCGGTGCGCAGACTGGAAAATGAGTCCAGAGTAATATCCTTAAAATAGCGTGATGCTGCTTTCAGTATAGGCCCCTGGTGCTCCTCTCGATAGCTCTCTATGACATCCATGAGGATCTTGGAAGAGAGCTTGATGCGGATAAATCGCTCGGTCAGACGTCGGATTTTGGCCAGGACCTGTTCTGAAGCTTCTGCAAATTCTGCCGCACGGTCGCTGCCGTCCATTCTTGCCATCTCGTTTTTTTCGCGGCCTATCGCCTCCGTTAGCTGTTGGATTTCGGGATCAAGCCTGTCGGCGATTTCCTGTGAGAGTGCCTGGATCTGTCCCGGCAGTGCATCAGGATCAACCGCTTGTATCTGCTCCTCAAGTTCGGAAAAGGGTATTCCTTCGGCAATCTGTGCCAGTGTGGACTCCACGTTCGAAAGTTTCTCTTTCAGTTGCACATGCTCATCAGAACGCCGTTCAGCTTCATCAAGGTCTTCTTCTTTTTCACAGCCTGCCAACCTCAGAAGAGCACCCATCTGTTCGTCGTTGCTCTTTAAGAGTGTTTGGGCCTGAAGGATTTCTTCTTCAAGGGTACCAATCTCTTCGAGATACTGCTGGAAAACAGCCTGATCTTGACGTGCGCCGTTAAGACGTGCCTGGAGATCGGAAACTGCCTGAACGATTTCGGTTTCCTGCAAATCGGGAGCTGCCTGCTCAACCAGACGCGCCAGGTCCCTTTCAAAGTTCTGATTGTCCCTGTCGATTCCATCGATGCGCGTGCGGAAATCCTCAGCCTCGTCCAGCTTATCCAGACAGCTTTGCAGAGTATCTATAAAATCGTTGGCCTCATCAGGCACCGTATCGCTGTCGAGTCCCAGCGGAATCAGGGCATCCGCCCATCTTGCCTTCCATTGATTGAGCTTTTCCCCGGCCTTCTCTCTTTCATCCCCCGCGATTTTCAGAGCCTGCTGGAATTCATCAATTTTGCTTTCCAACTTTTCCCGCTTGGTTTGTTCGGTTTTCAGGGAATCCAGAAGGGTTTCAGCAGAAAGCAAAACCGGGGCTAATTCATGCCCGGTAAATGCCGATTTTTCACCGCTCTTTCGGAGTTCATCAATCAGGTTTTCTCTCAGTTCCCCCCTCTGGTTTTCTTTCTCTTCCATTTCTCCGGATGCTTTTTCAGCCTCCGTTAACTTGAAACGAACCTGTGCAAACCCGGAGAGCCACTGTCTCATCTCTCTTGGAGAAAGGGGATGAATAGCACAGGCAGCCCAGATCCCCTGCCATTTTCGGTCGGCGTCAGAGAGATCGGATTCCAATTCCGTTGATTCAGTGTCCAGTTCCGACCGGCGGGCTTCAAGGCTTTCGATCCGCGATTTCAATGCGGCATGCTTCTGCACCCGGTCAGCCTCCAGGCGCAGGCGGTCAGCAGTTTGGTCGGCGTTCTCCACAAGCTCTTCATAGGTGTCCGGCAACGACCCTTCCGGAGAAAATTCTGCAACCTCTTCGGTGAGATCTTCTCCCTCTATCCACTGCCGTCTGATGAGTCGCCAGCCCGAATCCCGCCTGGATCGAATCTGAGTCAGGTCCTTTTCCGCAGGTACCTCCCCGGCGTGCTGTATCTCCTGTAGCTGGGTCAGTAATCGGCGCAGTTCATCCTGCAGCTCCTCTTTCTCTTTTTGAACCTGTTTTCTCCTGTCGTGGAGAGCATTCAGCTCCTCTTCAAAACGGTTCACGGTTTCCTGAATAGGCACAGCCAGCCTCCCGACCTGGTCCAGGGAACCATTCCAGAGCCCAAGCCGGCTCAGCTCATCCCGGCAATCCTCAAGGGTGGCTTTCATAAGGCGCCCTCTTTCTCTCAATTCCCCGTCAAGATCGCCTGCTCTTTGTGCCAGTTTCACCAGTTGAGTCAGGCCCTGGGCATCCCTGGCAGGAGGAACGGCGGAAAGCGCTTCGTGTGCCTTGGTCAGAGCTGTTTCATATTTCTCTATTTCCCGGCCGGATTGTTCGATTTGCTGGACCAGGGCCTCATATCGATTGCCCAGACTGAGGATTGTTTTCCGTCTTGAGAGGCTGGATCGAAGCGTCTCGGCCTGATCCAGCGGCAAATCAGGGCGAACCTGTTTCAAGAGGTCCCCGGCGGCGCTTTTACAGCTTATCCGCATGCCCTCCAGCCTGGGGCGGTCAGCCACGGCCTTGCGATATTCGCCCAGGCGCTGATACATTGCTTCAATATCGTGGGCCCGATTCAGGAGGTTTTGTTGCAGAGAAACCCCATCCTTTTTCCTTTGGATTTCATTCATTCTGGCATCTGCCGTCTTGAGCCTGTTTTCGGCGTCATTCCTTTCCTGTTCAAGTTTTCTCCTCTGCTCCCTGAAATCAGGCGGCAAGAGAACGACTTCGCCGAGATCACCTATCTTTTCCATGAACATCCTGCGCTGACCCATATGAGGCAAAGCCCGCTGCAGCCGCTGAAGCCTGCTTCTTTCGTGGTCTTTTTCTTTGCTGAGCGCCCTGGCAGCTTCCAGGCCTCGTTCCGCCGTCCGGAGTGCCCTCCTGTGATCCTCCCACTCGCGGCTGGACAGGAGGACCTGTTTCATCTGCGTCTGCAGTTCGCGGTATTGAGCAAGGGCTTCATTGATAGCCTTCGTGGAGGCGCGGGGCCTGAAAAGGTCGTCTCCTTCTCTTTCAAGCTCCTCAAAAACTGTGTGCAGGGATGTCAGACCCGCACCCGCGGCAAAGATAGCCTGTCCAATATCCCCCTTCTGGTCAAGGATATCCTGACCGCCCCGGACCAGGGCCTCATGATCAATCCCATAGAGAGATTCGAATATTTCCTGCTCCATGCCTTGCAGAAACGGGGAAAGAAGCGCAGGATCAAGCGGGTTGTCATGTTCATCGAACAGATCGGCAGTTCTCTTTTTCCGACGGAAAAAGGTGAGCTCCCGGCCCCCCTCTTCCTCAAGGCGGCCGCCGATGCGAAGCTTGTCGTAAGGATGAAGAAAATTATCATTGGTTCGAGCCGGTATTCGGAAGAACAATGACTTGAGTGCGCGGAGGCAACTGCTCTTTCCAGCCTCGTTCGGTCCATAAACAATGTGCAGGCCGGGAAATTCAGACGAGAAGTCAAGCACATGGTCGGTAAAAGGGCCGAATGCCTTCAAGTCGAGCTGTTTGATTCTCACGATGCCCCTCCCTGCCGCAGCATTTTTCCAATCAACAGCTCTTTCAGGTCTTCACACAGGGCCTCCATATCTTCCTCCTGAAGATGAAAGGGATCTTCATCCGTCAGGAGATCGGGGGGGAGCTTGCTTCTCAGCTGCTCAAACTCCGGGACGAGATCAGTGAGATCCCGGCTTTCACGGCTGAGGCCTTCAACTGCCCTGATCAGGGCGTTTATGGATGATCCCTCAACAGGAACCTCCTCGGGCGACCTTTTTTTACGGGTACGAAGGACGATTTTTTCAACCCAGACCTCAATGAGGCTCGCGGCAATTTCCTTGAACTCCTCCATCCAGTGGACCGACCTTTCGTGGAGATTGCCGTGAAGAGCCGTCTGCCCTTCCAGCATCAACCGGACGGCGATCGGACGTCCCTCGGCTCGGGCAAGCTCTTGTTCCAGGGATCGCCGCACTCGATCGAAACATTCTTCTTCTATTTCGCAGTCATTGAGGTCGACCCTGCACACTGCCCAGCGCAGCACATCAATATCGTGATGCTCGATCTCTTTTACCTGTCCCTCGTCCACGGTAACCATCGTACAGCCCTTGGCGCCGGTTTCGCGTATGTGCCTCCCCTGGATGTTGCCGGGAAAAATGGTCCATGGTTCACGGGACACTTCCTCACGTTGATGAACATGCCCTAAAGCCCAATACTGGTACCCCTTTGACCGCAGTGCATCCAGTGTACAGGGGGCATACGGCTCATGCCCCGGTCTCCCCGTCAGGGCCGTGTGCAGGAGTCCGATATTGAAAAGTCCATATGCTCCTTGCGGGTAGTGTTGTGTCAGATCTTCGGTGACGATCCGTGAGGGGTAACTCTGCCCGTGAATAGCAACATTGAGATCATCAAGAATGACGGTTTCGGCCCTTTTGTGAGAGAACAGCCTTACGTTGTCGGGGAGATGGAGGGCACGAGAAATCTGGCTGGCCGCATCGTGGTTTCCGGATACCATAAAGACCTGAATACCGGCCTCCCTCAGCAATCCCATCCGGTTCACGAAATAAAGACCGGTGTTGTAATCCTTCCAGTCGCCGTCAAAGAGATCACCGGCTAAAAGAACAAAAGCTGCTTTTTGCTGGATAGCGAGGTCCACAAGGTTGTCAAAGGCACGTCTCACCGCGCCCCTGATCTGTTCTATCGGGGCATCCCGGTAACCCTCCAGCCCTTTCAGAGGACTGTCGAGGTGAATATCGGCTGCATGCAAAAATCGGAACATATTGTCCTCCTGCTGCTAAAGACACGTGTCATGCACTATAACAAAAAACCTTACATTGGAACACCAAAGGCGGGTCGTTCAAGGGGTTAAGTTTGCCTTGTGAGGAAATTTTCTTTTCAAAAATTCTGCAGCTGTCAGCACGGGTACCGGGGTGGAGTTGAGTTCCAGAAGATGTTCATCCCCTGAGACGATCATCTCTGCACCCCCTTTTTCTCCTCCTGCCACAATGACACAATTCGATCCGGGACGCCTCCGAATAGGAGACCGCTTACAAGTACGTTCGTATCCAGCACGATCCTGGTCATTTGGATCTGGCCCAGCGCACCGCTTCTGCCACACATTCCTCGGAAAGGCCCAGTTTCTGCATCTTTTTCCTTATCACGGCGAGATCCGCATCAAAGACCTTCACAGGTTTCATCAGTATTACCCCGTCCTTGTATTCCATGTCAAAGTACTCGACCTTGGGGAACTTGGAGAGGAGGTCCTTCGGAATTGTAATCTGGTTATTGGCTGTAAGTTTTGCAAGCATTCATTGTCTCCTTACTTTCCGGTTAGGCTGCAATCGTAAATCCCTCCTATTGAGGGGTCAAGCAAGTCCTTATCCCCAAGACCCGTTTTTGCCTGACTCGAAACATCAACTGAAAATTGATCCACCCCAAACCGTCGGTCCTGAGACGGGGAAATGGGTACGCTATGTTGCCCTTGGTGCCAAAAGGCATTATCGAGGCCCAGTATCCGTTAAAAATGTCGAGCAGAGCAAAGGATGGTTCGAAAAAATTTTGAGTAATTTCTCCCTGGGCGACAAGGCCCGGGACTGAGAGGAGCACGAAAGGTTTGTGGGGCGCCTGGTGCCGCGTGAGAGGAGACCAGCGTTTTCGGTTCTTGTCGGTCCGCAGATGGGGGAATA
>CAZWEV010000089.1:0-10957 GCA_964633015.1 uncultured Desulfobacteraceae bacterium
GGAATTTCTGGATGCCCCCGTATCACGCAAGGGGCAGGCTTATCAAGCCCGGCATGACCACCGGGGCAGTCCGGCCCCAGAAGTCGATTTTAATCAACCCTCATGAAACTCCTCGTCTTGTAGTCGAGGGTTGTTGGTTATTTGATATTTGACATTGATTTGGCATTGGGATTTTGGAATTTGACATTAAAGAGGATCGTTCAGAGAGTCTTTCAGTCGGTTTTTTGAGCTGGAATCTATCTGGCGTCTCAAGCCGTTTCAAGAATGTGTCGTTTGATGAGGGCCGTTTCTTCTTCATTGGGAAGGTACGGATAGTTCCACTGTTTCACGTCCGGGAGGCAGTTCCCGAAGGGGCGGTTGCACGCGACCTGGCCGTCGGAACCGAGGCACCCGGTGGTCATGAACGGCGTACCCAGAGAGATAATGCGTTCCAGTTGGCTGGAATCAATCCCGAATCCCGTTATCCTTCCGTCGGGATCAAACGTCATGTTCTCATACGAGTCTATCCCTTCCTCGATGAGATACCGGGCGAGCTGTATTTTCAGGTAAGAAGGCCAGCGGGGCTGCGGTCTGTCGGCCAGAGTTGAGGCGTCCTCTGCAAAAAATGAAAAGAGGTGAGTGACCACCCCCATGCCCCACAGCCGATCCATGAGAGAAATCATCTCTTTTTCGGTTTCCCCCATGCCCACCATGAGATGCACCCCCACGTGAGGATGCCCGAAGATGTTCAATCCTTGTTCCAGAATTTTCCAGTATTTTTCCCACTTGTGCGGCCCGGCCACACCCTTTCCGCGATACCGGTCAAAAAGCGGGGGAGTGGCGAGGTCAATGGCAACACCGATTTTGTCGGCCCCGGCCTCTTTCATTTCCACCAGGTCATGTTCTTTGAGAATGGTGGGGCTGATCAGCAGGGAAATTGGCAGATGCGTTTCCTTTTCCAGCCTTTTCGTCATTTCTATGGTATGCAAACGGCATTTTCCATTGGTAATCATGGAGATGCATGTCCTCTGGACATAGGACGGTGCATGGTTGATGGCGTCAACAATATCCGTCATGGCATACAGAGGCCATGCCACATGGATGAAGCTCTTCTCCTGGAATGATCCGGGTCGCTTCCGGGCAAGGCCGCAATAGGCGCAGTTGGCGGTACACCCTTCCGGGTAATGGACGAGCAGATTGACGCACCTGTTCACAGCGCCACGGTACATTCGTCCCCTCATGAGTCCGAGGGAAATGGCGGATGCCTGACTCATTTTGGCATACAAGGGACTTTGCTCTCGCGCTTTCACAGTCTCACCTGATTTTCCTTGGCCTTGAGAATGGCTGCTGTCAGGGTGGGGACATCCACACCGTAGATCATCTCCTTTTCCCACACCGAAGAGAGCCTCTCTTCTATACGCTCCTTCCTGGCCGAGGTCCATTTGAGGGCGTTTTCAAGCCTGTTGACGCGGTCGGGCGTGGAAAAGAAATCCCCCGTAATCACGACATTTTCAATGGAACCTCCCGCTAAGGAGAGGTAAATTTCCAGGAGACCTCCCCGTGTCTTCAACCGACCGATGCCCATCCTGGCCCGGGGATGTCTGTGGGAAAAGATCCATGATTCGCTCGTATACCGATCTGTTATCAAACGATTGATGGTTTTCTTCTCCCAGGAGTCGGGTTCGTCTTCCTCAAACCGTATATGGAACACTTCTTCAAAGGCCGCCTGGATGGCATTGGTGACCTCCGCAACGCTCATTCCCCGTCCTGTTTCCCGGCGCACCGTGGTCATTCGCTGGCTGAAGCAGTTATATCCTTTGTCGTGCAACTTCACCAGAGGGGTATTCATGATATCCATCATCAGGGGGATATCGAAGTCCACGAGGAGACTCGTGTGGAAAAGAAGGCTGTTCCCGGTCTCGGAGGCAGCCGAGAGGCCGGCTATTTTCCTGCCGTCCACTTCCAGGTCGTTTTTTGGCTGGAACCGGGCGTTGATGCCGATGTGTTCCAGGGCCCTGCCCAGCACTCGGCTCATGGTCTCAAACAGGCCTCCTACACCGCTTTTCAGGCCGGGATAGTCAACATTGATCCCGAATCCCAAGGCCACGATGTCCGGTCCCATGATAACGGTGCCGCCGCCGGTACTCCGCCGGTTAAATTCTATGCCCCGCGCCCTGCACCGATCCAGTTTGAGAGCAGCCTCAATATCCTGGTACTTTCCCACGATGACGGATGGGATGAAGGTGTACAGGTGCAGCAGGGGAGGCGAGCCGTTGCGGCTCACGGACCGGGGCAGGGTATCATCTACGGCCAGTCCCTCGGCAGTGGAGAGCGGTGTGTCCAGGTTTTTGAAAAGGCGCCATCTTTCAGTCATGATATTTCAGTATTTACCGGAAATCTTTTCTTAAAGCCGCTGTTTTGAGATGCAGGTCGTCCAAAGAGGCCTTGTAAGCAGGGAACCGGTATATTCCCTCTGCTCCGTTCGCTTCGTCCTCATGGCTCCGCTCACTGCGGATGTCAGCCCTTTCGCTGTCCTGCTCCAGGGCCGACATGACGCCGCCTCGGGAACATCCCGCTCCACTGCTCTCCTAGAATGACCGATCTTGGACAGAGTTGGTTTGACTTTTGATGTTTGAGCTCTGGCACTTGGTTTTCCGGTCTGTCCGCTTCCGGCGGACAGATCCGGCTTAGGCTTTTGCCTTTTCCTCCTCGGCCTTTTTGATCTCGCTTTCGATGAATGAAACCACTGCATCGCCGTGCATGAGGCTCCCCAGTTCCTCATCCAGGTTGCTCGCCTCTATGACCAGGATCCATCCCTTCCCGTACGGGTCAGTATTGATCAGGCTGGTGTCTTCATCCAGGTCTTCATTGACCTCGGCGATTTCGCCTGAGACCGGCGCGACCAGTTTGCCTATCCATTTTCTGGACTGGATCTTTCCGCAGACTTCCCCCTGTTCCACGTCATCTTCCTCTTCGGGCAGGTCAACAAAAACCACGTCACCGGCCTCTTTCTGGAAAAAATCCGTCATGCCGACGGTGACCTTGTCACCATCCACGCGCGCCCAACTGTGCTCCTTGTGATAATAAAGGTCGTCAGGCAGATTGTATCCTTTGATATCAGCCATGTTTCTTTCTCCTTTCCTTGTAGAAAATGTCAGTGAATCTGATCTCCCTTCAATAATGAATCAGTTAGGCCGGACTTGCATCCGGAGGCGTTTCTCCATACCATAGAATACGCGTGGAAATCAGCCGGGAGGTTTGTTCAGGGCGCATTATGGAAAGCGGGCCTTGATGGTCCGTGCGTGGATGGGGAGCCCTTCTGCCTCCGCCAGTGTGATGACCACGTCCTTCAGTCCGGCAAGCCCCTCCTTGCTCAGGTACTGGAAGGTGGGTTTCTTGATGAAATCGTCCACTGACAGGCCTGAAAACATCCTCGCACACTGTCCCGTGGGGAGGACATGATTGGTGCCCGACGCATAATCCCCCACCGGGACCGGTGCGTACGGTCCCAGAAAGATGGAGCCCGCATGCTTGATCCTGTTCAGAGTAATAAAAGGATCACTCGTCATGATCTGGAGGTGCTCGGCGGCGTACTCATTGGTAAAATCAATGGCCTCGTCCATACTATCTGCGACAAGCACTGCGGAGTGCCTGGTGAGGGATGATTCCAGAATATCTTTTCTTTCCAGGGATTCAAATTCTCTTTCAATAGCCGCACACACGGCATCGGCGAGTGCTGCTGATGTGGTCACGAGAACTGCCGCGGAATCGGGGTCATGTTCGACCTGGGACAGGAAATCCAAGGCAATCAGCTCGGGATCGCCGGATTCATCGGCCAGGATGAGGGCCTCGCTGGGGCCGGCCGGCGAATCTATGTCCACCTGGCCGTATACGAGCATTTTTGCGGCAGTCACGTACTTGTTTCCGGGCCCCACAATCTTGTCCACCCTTGGCATGGTCTCGGTGCCGTATGCCAGGCCTGCCACCCCCCATGGGCCGCCGACCTTGAAGATGCGGTCACACGCTGCGATATCAGCGGCCACCAGCGTAGCCGGATTCGCTGTCATTCCTTTTGAGGGAGGAGTGACGGCGATGACTTTTCCCACACCCGCAACCTTCGCCGGCAGGACGGTCATCAGGATGGAACTTGGGTAAACCGCGGTTCCCCCGGGGATATAACAGCCTACCATGTCCATGGGCCTGGTGATGCGTCCGGCGAGTATGCCCCCGGTGACCTCGATAGACCACATTTCCCGTTCGATCTGGGCCTGGTGGAACCGTTTGATATTTTCGGCGGCGACCCTGAGGCAGTCAACCACCTTTGCATCCACCTGGTTGTAAGCCTCTTCGATCTCTTCCCGCGTCACCTCGAGATCAGCCTCGGTAATGTCTTCCTTGTGTTTTCGATAGTGGGACAGAGCCACTTTGTTGCCCCGTTGTTTCACATCCTCAACGATTTTTCGGATGTCATCCAGGATATTGGAGATATCCTCCATGGATCTTTCCATGACGGATTTCCGTCTTGCGGGGGTCAACCGGACTATACGTTCGGGTTCTATTTTCATATCTCTGGTTTACTCCTTTTTCTTGTGACATTGCAGTAATCTCTGAGCGCATCTCCTGTGCTCCGGAAGGCAAGCTGGTCCCAGGGGATCTCTTCCGGGCGGAACAGCCCTGCCTCAGCGGTCTCGTCTCCGGCCACTAACTCGCCAGAGAGTGATTGTGCGGTATAGACGACCACCACCTGGGTATTCCCGGGATAGGAGTAAACCCCCAGGAGGTCCTGAATGCGGATATTCAGGCCGCATTCCTCTCTCGTCTCCCTGACAGCAGCGGCCGTCACTTCCTCTCCCCGGTCCACGTAGCCTCCGGGCATCACCCAGCGCTCTTTCTGGGGCTCGATTCCCCTTTTCAGCAGGACGATCCTGTCTCCCAGTTCCACCAGCGTGCAGGCTACCACTTTGGGGTCAAGATAGAAAACAAACCGGCAACGGGAACAAAGGAGTCTCGGAGGTTCTGTTTGTTTCAAGGTGACCGTGTTCAGCACTCCGCCGCACACGGGGCAGTAGTGGAATGAGGGTTCACGGTGATCCATTTTCTCCCCTGATTTCTCATAACGAGTTTTTATCATTTTTTCCAGGATTTTTTTGTGGCATGGCGGGGAAGCTTCTCCCCGTTAACCAGATGAAGTCTGCTGCATTCTTCTTGAATGTGATCGGTTCGTCCACCGCATGGGTGACAACGATGGCCATCGGAACAGGGATTCTCTTGATGACCCTGTTGGGAATCCCGTAACGATTTTCAATATGTCCATTCCCGGCGAACACAACAAGATTGTCTCGATGGGTTTTCAGAAAATCCGCGATATGTTCCGCCATGGTGTCTTCCCAGACGCACTGGGCCTGATAGAAATACTCAAAATTTCCGATGTCCCCATGTTTATGCATGGTGTAGATTTTCTTGAGAAAAGCACGGTGCTGCCGGTCTGTGAGGTCTATGTGCCGTGCAATCTGATCCCGTTCCTGAGGAGTCAGGGCGTCAAGGCCCTGCCGTGCAACCTTTCTCACGATTCTATTGGGGGCATTTATGGCGAAGAGTCTTCGATTGCGGCCTTTTGTGGCAAGGATGAGAGGTCGATAGAAACGATAGGGAAATCCCCACTCCCGATACCAGTGGGCCTCTTTGAGAAACGTTGTTTCATCTGTTTTCCCATTCAAATAGAGGTCTATTGCCTGCTGCTGAGATGCTTGAAAGAATTCCATGGCGACATCAGACCGGGATTCAGCCAGAAGCGCCTGAAGAATCTGGACCTCCAGCAGATGATCTTCGGGACTGGAATGTACCTCTCCCACGAAAACAAGGCGTTTTTTCGTCAGATTGCCGATCAGATCCTCAAAGGAGAGGATTTCCCCTTTCGGGAGCGAGATGATGTGACCGGGATAAAAGTGGCGCGTCAGTCCCTCCACCATGGCTGTCGGCATCCTGACTGGTCTGATCCCGGTGCACCCGCATGCGCTGATGATGACGAGGAACAGCGCAACATGGATGTATGGTTTAAACAAATCCCGCATACCGTGAATCCTCCCGCTGAAGTGTATTGACTCACCTTTCCCTATCATTTACGTTTGTCTTATGCAAATGAAAGGTTCGAATTGTGGAGGATCAGGTCTTGGTCCGGGAATTGCGGTTGGAATAATGTATGTACGTGATGTTCCGGACCGGTGCTCATTCCTCCAGGGGAGGTGGCAGAGAAGCCGCCATGAACAGGTATGAGCAGAAGAGAAACGCCGGCGTACGTTTCGGGTATGATCCGGAAGGGGGAAATACGCCGCCCGGGCTTCCCCAGGCGCCGGGAGTATATATTTTTAGAGATGCCTCGAACCGGGTCATCTATGTGGGCAAGGCTAAGCATATCAGGAAGAGGGTGCAGTCCTATTTCAAGGCCCCTGTCGGGATGCCCGCGAAGACCGCATTAATGATGAAAAAAGCGCGTTCCGTGGACTGGATACTGACCGATAGCGAGAATGAGGCGTTTCTCCTGGAGAGCACCCTTATCAAGAAGTTCCTGCCGCGCTACAATATTATCCTGCGGGATGACAAACGATATCCCTGCCTTCGCCTGGACCTGAAAGAGCCGTATCCTCGCCTTCAGATCGTGAGGCGCATAAAGAAGGACGGGGCTCTTTATTTCGGCCCTTTTTCCTCTGCTTATTCAGTGCGAAGTACCATGAAAGTGATTGACCGCATTTTCCAGCTCCGGAAGTGTAGAGATCGGCGACTGCCGAAGCGGACCCGCCCGTGTCTGAACTTTCAGATGGACCGTTGCCTGGGACCGTGCACCCAAGGAGTTTCGCGCTCCCGGTATCAGGATGTTGTCCGACAGGTGCGGCTGTTTCTCGAGGGGCGGGATCGTGAGTTGGTCGGACACCTGGAAAAGGAGATGCAGACGGCTGCTGAGACCCTTGACTTTGAAAGGGCGGCGAGAATCAGGGATCAGATCAGGGCCATAGACCGCACGGTGGAAAAACAGAAGGTGGTATCGTCCCATCTCGATGATAAAGACGTGATAGGTGTGGCGGAGGAGAATGCATCGGTTCAGATCACGCTCCTGTTGGTCAGACAGGGGTACCTGATGGGCAGCCGCAACTTTCTGTTCAGAGAACAGGCGGGCAGGCCGGCGGAAGTGGTGGAGGCTTTCATTAAGCAGTACTATGCAGAAGGGGTTTTTGTCCCGCCGGAGATCCTTGTTTCCGTTTCCATTGAAGATCTTCCTGCCATCAGCGCCTGGTTGTCGAGTCTTTCCGGAAAAAAAGTCCATATTCGCAGGCCGGTACGAGGCGAAAAACGTCGATTGGTAGTGATGGCAGAAACCAATGCCGGGAGCGGGCTTGCCGGTGAAAGGATGTCATCCGGAGAGGAACTGATGGAGAAACTGGCGCAACGTCTGAGAATCCGGAAAATACCGAGGACTGTGGAGGGGTTTGACATCAGCACCCTCTCCGGAGACCTGGCAGTGGGCACCATGGTCACCTTTATTGACGGGCAAACCGCCCGTTCGGGGTACAGAAATTTCCGAATAAAGATGGTTCAGGGCATTGATGACTATGGAATGATGTCTGAGATGGTTTCACGGAGAGTCGCCAGAGGAGATCTGCCCGACCTCTTCGTGGTGGACGGCGGAAAAGGACATCTGCACACGGTGCAGAAGATACTTGAATCCGCAGGGGGAGGACAAGCACCGGCGGTTGTCGCCATTGCCAAGCCGGATGAAAAAAAGGGGGAACAGAGAGACAAGGTCTATGTTCCCGGGAGAAAGAACCCGTTGTCACTGGAAACGAATGATCCTTCCCTCCTTTTTCTGATGCGGGTGCGGGATGAAGTACACCGCAGGGCGATTTTGTATCACCGTACCCTGCGAAGAAGCGCATTCACCCTCTCTGATTTGGACCGGATTCCGGGCATTGGAAAGAGCAGAAAAAAACAGTTGCTTACGCATTTCAAGAACATGAACGCAATTGCCCGGGCCGGCCCGGATGAGCTTGTGGCTGTGCCGGGCATCAGCCCCCGCCTGGCCCGGGAGATCATCCGTTTTTTTCAAACAAGCTGAACTCCGAGATCAACAAACAGGAGACCTGCATCCGTTCATTTTCTCTTTGTGTTTTCTGGCATAAGGATTGCAGATTTATCTGATTACTGCCGATGAATACAAAAAAGACTTGAGTAGTAGCAGGGAGATAAACCTGTTCAGGCCCCCGACACACCGGGTTTTCCTGGATTCATGTGAGGGATATGCTTCTCCTGACGTGATGATGTTCCCTGTTGACAAGATGTTTACAGGTGTGTTAAAAAAGTCACTATTTGCTTCGTTATTATGATAACATAGTGAAATAAGAAGATATTTGTGTTGCATCCTATTCGTCTCCTGTGATAGGTGAAAGAACTCATGGCGTTCAAGAGATTGACAATTGTATTTGTGCCGGAGGGAACGAGCGAAACAAGGCAGTTCAGCCTGCCGAAGGTGGTTCTTTGCGCACTGGTTCTGTGCCTTCTGGGAGGCGGCGTTTATTTTGGATGGATCTTTCAAGACTATGTGAACCTGAAAGGGAAAATGCCACGATTGGCACAACTGGAAAAGGAGAATCAATTCCAAAAAAGCCAGTTTTTGCACCTGGCCCAGCGGATCAACAAGATGACCAAGAGGGTGGGGGAACTGGAAGCTGTTGATCATCGTCTCCGAACAATGGTGAATATGGAGACTGGAGAAGATAACACCCCTTCCAATGGAGTCGGGGGACCAGATCCGGCTCTCCTGGATCCCCGCCAGGCGGCAGAAAAGTCAGTCGGCGCCCTCGTTCGCAAGATGCACCGTTCACTGGATGATCTGAGCGACGGGATTGCGTATGGGAAAAGGGAAAAGGCGGAACTCGAGAAATTCCTTGAAGAGCAGAAGACACTTCTTGCCTCGACGCCGTCCATCTGGCCGACAAAAGGGTGGTTGAGCAGCGGTTTCGGATATCGAACGTCGCCTTTTACCGGGCAGAGGGAATTTCATAAGGGACTAGATATCTCTGCACGTTTGAAGGCCCCCATCCTTGCGCCGGCCAACGGTATAGTGCGGTTCGTGGGCTGGGATCATGGGTATGGCAAGAGTATCATAATTTCACACGGGCACGGCATCAAGACGAGATATGCCCACCTCCAGAAGGCTCTTGTAAAGAAAGGCCAATACGTCAAGCGGGGAGACACCATAGCCCTTGTGGGCAGTACCGGCCGATCCACCGGACCCCACCTGCACTACGAGGTGCATGTCAATGGGATGGCGGTTAATCCTCTGCGGTACATCCTCAACTAGTTTCGGTCCAACTCTCCTTATCCATCCACTTTTGATGAAACCCTTCACCTCTGGTAGAGAAACCGGATAGGATCAACCGATCCGGGGCCTGGAAAGGCTTCCTCCCCCATCTTGCCTCGTGGAGCTTCATGATGTCTCCGGCTTCGGGGGAGCAGATTCACTGATTGGATATTTGACACTTGGATTTTGGAATTTGTCATTCATTACGATCATCGCAGAAAATTTCTGTCCATTTTGGTCGCAAATTTGTTCACATGGTCTTAGATTAGAGAATGTGGCGAAGGGTCACAGCGAATGAGGCGTAGGATGTTCGGGATAAAGAAGGAGTCTGCGAGGGCCGGATGGGTTCGCCATATCTCCTTTAGAAATGAATGTGCTTGATTTTTGAGATATATCGTTTTTTAATAAAAGGTTACATGAAAGATTAAAGATATTTCAGCCGATCAACCGCGGACCAGACGAGCTGGGCTCTCTTTCTTTGGAGTTCATCGGGCTGCAACGTGCTTTCAGCAATACGACGCGGTTATGGAGCATAGATTATTATGATAGGGAAAGTCATTAAAGGCATATTCGGGAGCAAGAATGAAAGGGACCTTAAACGCATGGCCCCCGTGGTTGAGGCCATTAACAGCCTGGAGCCGAATTTTCAGGCCCTCTCCGATGAAGAATTGAGGGGAAAAACAGCAGAGTTCAAAGGGCGGCTTTCAAACGGGGAATCGCTCGATGATCTCCTGCCGGAGGCTTTCGCCACTGTACGGGAGGCTTCCGTCCGGACGTTGGGGATGCGCCATTTTGACGTGCAGCTCATAGGCGGCATCGTGCTCCACAACGGAAAAATAGCCGAGATGAAGACCGGGGAAGGCAAGACCCTTGCGGCCACTCTCCCGCTTTATCTGAACGCCCTTACGGGAAGAGGGGTGCATCTGGTCACGGTCAATGATTATCTCGCCCAGCGTGATGCCGACTGGATGGGAGCAATCTACAAGTTTCTGGGCCTTTCTGTGGGCGTCATCGTCCATGGTATGGATGACCGGGAGAGGAAAGAGGCGTACGCCTGCGATATTACCTACGGCACCAATAATGAATTCGGGTTTGACTATTTGCGCGACAATATGAAGTTCGACGTAGAAGACTTTGTACAGCGGGAATACTATTACGCTATCGTTGATGAGGTGGACAGCATTCTCATCGACGAGGCAAGGACCCCGCTTATCATCAGCGGTCCGGTTGAGCACAGCGAAAACAAAATCTATGAGGAAGTCAAGCCCCAGGTGATCAACCTGAAAAAGAAGCAGGCCGCCGTTATCCGCTCAATCCTGCAGGAAATACGAACAAGGATTCAGGCGGAACAGGTGGATGATAACACCATCGAAAAACTGCTCCAGGTCAAGCGCGGAGACCCCAAGAACAAGGTTTTTTTGGAAATCCTTTCGGAGCACCAGGCACTGAAAAAGGAAATTGACCGGCTGGAGAGCGTCTTGAGCGCGCAGAAACTCCTGCCTGATCTGGACCAGATTCTCTATTGTGTCATAGATGAGCGAAGCAATGCCGTGGAACTGACCGAAAAAGGTATCAAGCTGCTCGCTGCCAGCGGTCTCGGAGATTTTACCCTCCCTGACCTTGATG
>CAZWEV010000090.1:0-10659 GCA_964633015.1 uncultured Desulfobacteraceae bacterium
GGACGGTGACAGGTTTGTGGAAAGACTCATAAGAGAAGCATCGCCGGAAACTGTCAGGCCGTAAGTCAATACAGCCTGACGCACAAGGTGCCTGCCTTTTACACTTGTGGTCCCGGCGAGTTTTATAAGAGCTTTTTGAAATCCGGAGGGGTTGCCATGCGTGTGGAAGAAGAAACTCGCGCATTGGAAAGAGCACAGGAGGAGCTTAGAGTTGCGCGGGAAAATCTCCTGGCAGAGCGGAAATTGCTGGATGCTACCATGGCCTGTTTGCCGGGTTTCTTTTTTATGGTGGATGAAGAAGGGCGCTATCAGAGATGGAACAAAAACGTGGAAAATACGCTCGGCTACTCCCCGGAGGAACTGCAGGGCCGGGATGCCCGCGATCTCGTGCCTTCGGAGGACAGGGAAAAGATCCGAAAAGCCACTGAGAGAGGGTTCAGAACAGGATCATTTGAGGTAGAATACCGTAATATGAGGAAGGATGGAGCAAAAATTCCTTACTATGCGCAAGGGATTGCGACCGAAATCAATGGGCAACGCTATCTCATAGGGATTGAACTTGATTTGACAAAGCTCAAAGATACAGAGCGGGCACTCAGGGAAAGTGAAGACCATTTGAGATCATTGATGGAAACAGCTACCAACTTCGCTGTTTACCGGATTGCCTTTGAGAATGGCGACCCGGAAAAGGCCAGCGTGGTATTTGTAAGTCCATCAATAGAAGAAATATTGGGAGTTACTGAACCAAAAAATTTGAACAACTGGTTCGAGAACATACACCCCGAAGACAGAAGGAGAATAATTAAGGCACATTTTTCGTTGCCCAGAAAAACGAGAGCTGATGAAGCTATGCGTGTATTTGACTCAAATTCCAGCACATGGAGATGGGTTCAATTTCTATCCACAAGCGTCATGGACGAGAATGGTCTCCTTAAATATTCCAACGGAATCATTTTTGATATCAATATTCGAATGGAACTGACTGAGAAACTGAAAAGAAAGGAAGCGGAACTTCAGAAAAAGACAAACAAGCTTGCCCAAATGAATACCGCACTTCAAGTCCTTGTCGAGCATCGGGAGCAGGAAATCAATGACATTGAAATCGGCATTCTGAACACCTTACATCATCTCATCAAACCATACATAAATGATTTGGCGGGAACACGCTTGACCGATAAACAGATGACCTGTCTTGAGATTATCCAATCAAACCTGGAAAAAATCGTTTCTCCGCTCAGCAAGAAGCTTTCGACCTGGCAGCATAGACTCACACCGACCGAAATCAAAGTTGCCGATATGATACGGAATGGCAAGACCACAAAAGAAATCGCTGAATTCTTGCACATATCTGATAATGCGGTCTCATTTCACCGAAAACACCTCCGCAAAAAATTCGGGCTTGTGAGGGAAAAGACAAACCTGTCTGTATACCTCCGGTCACTGGATCACGACTAACCTTATAAAAGTAGCCTGCCGACAGATAAATAGTAGTTATATACTACCTATCTGATCCCATTCTATTCCTATTTACATAGCAAGTAACTTACCGTATGAAAAACATAAGAATTGTGTGGCAGTGAATCTCAATGGGGGTTCCATTCCTACGATTCATGCCGTCAGAGGAGGATATTGTGGTCGAGGAGATGAAGAAGAAAATCAAAATAAGCGTGAACGGCACCTGGCATGATTTTGAAATCGGACGAGACATAAAACCGTCAGACACATTATCCCATGTCCTGAGAGAGATACTCGGCTTGACAGGGGTCAAAGTGGCTTGCGATCAAGGCGCCTGCGGGGCATGCACTGTTATCATCGATGGTGAGGCGGTTCTGTCCTGCATGACGTTAGCGGTGGAGGTCGATGGGTGCCATGTACTGACAATCGAGGGCCTTGAGAAAGACGACCCGGTAGTGGAAGCGTTTGCCACCCAGTGTGAACCCGGATTCGGCACCGCTATGCAATGCGGATTTTGTACACCGGGATTTATCATGACAGCAAAAGCATTCCTGGATCAAGAACCCGATCCAACGCCGGCCAAAGTCAAAGATGCACTTTCAGGAAACCTGTGCCGGTGCGGAACCTATCCGGCAGTCATCCAGGCTGTATTGCATGCGGCAGACAAAATAAAGAGGCCCAGGGGATGAGGAAATGAAACAAAGCTTCAAACCTCGCATCAAGCGTAAGTTTATCGGAACGTATCGGCCAAAAATCGACGGCTGGGCAAAAGCCGCCGGGAGGGCCGAATATCTTGACGATATCGCAACCGGAAACAGGTTTCCGGGAATGCTTTTCGCCAAGGTCTTGAGAAGCCCGTATGCCAATTGCCGCGTAAAACGGCTGGACGTAAGCCGGGCGGAGCAGTTGCGAGGAGTTCATACGGTTCTCACCTACGAGGACCCGGAAGTTGCAGCGCTTAAACCTACCACGAATGCCTGGACGAGCTTCAATACGGTGTCCTATGACAGGATGTACTGGCCTGAATACCGGGACAGGAGGGTTCTTGATGATCGCGGCCGTTGGGTCGGCGACGAAGTCGGGGCAGTTGTGGTTGCGGAGACCGAGGAAATTGCCGAGGAGGCACTTGGGTTACTGGACATCGAGTGGGAGGTGCTCCCGTTTGTCCTGGACCCAATGGAAGCCATGAAGCCGGAAGCCCCGGTCATCCACCCGGAGATCAATCCGGATGGGAACGTCCTTCCGCCTGAAGAGCTCTGCGGCCCTGATGTGTTCGTTGACAGGGGCGACGTTGATAAGGCTTTTGCAAAGGCCCATGTGACAGTTGAATTCAGCTCGGATTATCACCGGGCTGATCATGCCTGCCTGGATACCCGGGGGTGTCTGATACAGTGGAAAGGAGATTCCCTCACCTGCTGGCACAATTTCTATCAGGGGGATCAGACCAGGATGTATATTGCCCAGATGCTCGATATGCCACTGCACAAGGTCCGTGTGATCTGTCCTTTTATCGGCGGAAGCTTTGGCAGGGGGAATCAGGGAGATCAACTTTTCTTTATCTTTACGGCCATCGCTGCCAGAAGAACCGGCAGGCCGGTCAAATTCAAGCATACAAGGCTGGAAGATTTTCACGATACGCGGAATGCCATCGTCTGGTCGGGAAAGATGTCCGCCAAAAAAGATGGAACTATTACAGCCGGATATTTCAAGGGAATAGGCAATTCGGGAGCATATGTCGACCACACGATGGCTGCTTTGAAGTACATGACAGGCTTTGAGATTGATGAGTGTCTGCTGGCCCATATACCAAATATGAGAATGGAGGCTTACGCAGTCTATACCAACACGATACCCGGGAGCTGCATGCGCGGGGTAGGGAATAATCAATTCAACTTCGCTTTGGGACTGGCGGTTGATCTGTTGGCTGAAAAGTTGAGCATGGATCCCGTGGAACTGACCATAAAGAACTTCGGAAATAAATGGGAAGGCCTGCCGAACAAGAGTCTGGAGTCGCTGTTGAAAGAAGGCGCCAAAAGGATCGGCTGGGAAAGGCGGCCAAAACAGGGCCAGGGAGCGATCTCACACGGTCCCGTCAAAAAAAGAGGGATGGGCTTTTCTTTCCACGATGCCTGGCATACGGCGTGGCAGGAGTTGCCACGCGGACGTGTGCAGCTGAGCATCAGACTTAACCCTGATCTCACCGTCAATTTGCAGGCACCCATGGCTGAAACAGGTGTTGGATCAAATAGTTGTGCGGTTTTTGCCTGTGCGGAGCACTTACGCTTCCTGGGAGTTCGCCCGGAAGATGTCCAGTGGGTTGAAAAAGTGGATACGGAAACCGGCATGAAAGACATGGTACAGACCGACAGCAGTGTTTCATATCTCCACGCCGAACTCATGCCTGAAGCAGCGGCCAAAATGATGGGTCGGATACTCGAAATGGCGAGTCCAAAGCTGGGAGTTCCACCGAAAGAACTGACCATTGAGGAGGGCCGGATTTTCCAAAAGCATGACCCTGACAAGGGCATGACGGTCAAGGAATTGCTGTGGAATGAGACCATGGTTCCCATTCTGGTAACAGTGGATAAATCAATGCCCGAAGAAGTAACCGGCGTCCCTTTCGAGGCATCCTTTGCTGAAGTCGAGGTGGATACGGAAACCGGCAGAATCGACGTACTCAAGTTGGTCATTCTCAACGACTGCGGAACGGTTATGTTCGCTTCAGGAGCAGAGGCTCAACAGATAGGCGGACAGTGCATGGCCCTGGGAGAAACGCTGACCGAAGAGATTGTCTATGATGAAGCAACGGGAATCCCGCTTAATTTCAACTGGATTGACTACAAAGTGCCCACCATGGCTGATTTTCCGGACGTTGAAGCGGTCCCCATGGAGGTGTGGAAGGGGGGAGGGGAGTACGGTGCCTGCGGCATTGGTGAAGCGGTGACCACCTGCACCCCCAGGGCCATAGCCAACGCCATATATAACGCTGTAGGGGTGAGGATTGACAAAATCCCCATCACTCCTGAAAGGGTCCTCTATGCCTTGTCTGATATTTCACGAAATACATCACCGAAACCCGAGGTAAGAGAATGAGGCCACTGAAACACTTCGATGCTGGCTCTATCGACACAGCCATTTCAATGCTCCGGAAGCACGGACAAGAGGCGCAAGTCGTTGCGGGAGGGACAGATCTTCTCGGCACCCTGAAGGATCAGGTACATGTTGAGTATCCGAAAGCCCTTATAAATCTGAAAACCATTCCCGACCTGGCGTACATTAGAGAAGATGATGAAGGGTTGAAAATAGGCGCTCTGACGAAAATTCATCACATTGAGATAAATCAAATCATCAGAGAGAAATACAGGGTTCTCGCGGAGGCCGCCAAGGCGACTGCTTCGCCCCAGATAAGAAACATGGGCACCATTGGCGGCAATATCTGTCAGGAGCCGAGGTGCTGGTATTATAGAAACCCGGGAAACACATTCTACTGCACCAGAAAAGGCGGTAAATTCTGCAATGCCCTCGTGGGCGACAGCAGATTCCATTCCATATTCGGAGCCGCCAGGGTGATGGAACCTCCCTGTACTTCAAATTGCCCGGGGAGCGTGAGTATTCCCTCGTACGTGAGCAGGATCAGGGAGGGTGATTTGCCCGGAGCTGCTGTGATACTGCTTGATGCCAATCCGATGCCGGCGATAACCGGCCGGGTCTGCCCGCATTTCTGCGAGGAAGAATGCAATCGGGGAGAATTTGATGAAACCGTATCCATCCGGAGCATAGAGCGGTATGTGGGCGATTATCTCCTCGATCATGCCAGCGAACTCATGAGGGCACCGGAAACGGATACAGGGAAACAAGTGGCTGTTATCGGATCAGGTCCTGCCGGCCTTTCAGCCGCTTATTACCTCAGAAGATCCGGCCATCGTGTTGTTGTTTTCGAGAAGATGAAAGAACTCGGCGGGATGCTGACGTACGGAATACCGGCTTATCGCCTGCCGAAGGACATTGTGGGATCCCAGATAAAGGCCCTGGAAGATATGGGCATCGAATTCAGGCCCGAGGTTGCTGTGGGCAAGGATACGGCAATGGATGTTTTCCAGGACGATTTTGACAGTTTATTTATTGCCACAGGCGCCTGGAGCAGGCCGTCCATCGGCATAGAAGGAGAAGAATTTGCAAAATTCGGCCTGGAATTCCTGACTGATGTACGCGTCGGCAAGAGTGAAGTCAGAGGGGAAAAAATTGTCGTGATCGGGGGCGGCAAAGTAGCCCTTGACACTGCCGTTACCGCTCTGCGTCTTGGGGCAAAAGAGGTAACCGTAGCATGCCTGGAAACCCGTGAAGAAATGCCCGCCCTCGAATGGGAAATTGAGCAGGCTTTAGAAGAAGGCGCCGGCTTGATGTCTTCCTGGGGGCCCTTCAGAATCCCCGCATCTGATGGAAAGGTAGCGGGAATAGAACTGGTACGATGCATCGCTGCGTTTGACGGCGAAGGCCGTTTCTCCCCGAGGTTTGATCATACCGTCAAAAAAACTGTACGTGCCGACCAAGTCATCATGGCCGTAGGCCAGAGACCTGATCTGACCTTTCTCGGCTCTGCGTCGGTACTGAAAATCGAAAGGGACCTGATCGCTGTCGATACGGATACCCAGGAAACCAACATTCCTGGTGTTTTTGCCGGTGGAGATGTAACGAGCGGGTCGGCGACGGTCATCCAGGCCATTGCTGCCGGGCGCCGGGCAGCAGAAGCAATAACAAGATATTTGAAGGGAGCGGAAGAGGAAGACGAAAAACCCCGTGAAAAAGAGGCCTCTCCGCTCTTGAAGTATAACAGTGACTACCTGGTAAAAACAAACAGGGCCAAGATGCAACAACTCCCCCTTTCTGAAAGGAATATGTCAAGAGAAGACTCCCTTGGCCTGGACAAGAGCACGATTGAGCGGGAAGCCGAGCGTTGCTTTAACTGCGGCTGCGTCACTGTCAGTCCCTCAGACATAGCCCCTGCATTGATAGCCCTGGATGCAAAGATCAGGACCACCAGGCGTACCATAGAAGCAGAAGTTTTTTTTGCAGCAAAGCCGATGAATTCAACCATTCTTGACCCGGATGAACTAGTCCTGGAAATACAGGTCCCATCTCCGAAACCGGGCAGTAAAACATCTTACAGTAAGTTCAGAGAAAGACAGTCTATTGACTTTCCCATCATCAGTGTCGCCACTGCTCTTACCATGGATTCAGGGAAAATCAATGATGCAAGGATAGTCCTGGGAGCAGTAGCTCCGATTCCTCTAAGGGCAAGGGAAACGGAGCGTTTTCTGTTGGGCAAGGAAATCAGCCAAGATCTGGCTGAGAAGGCGTCGAGTATTGCTGTCGAAGGGGCCAACCCCACCGGCATGAATGCATATAAAGTCAAGATAACCAGAGCATTGGTGAAGAGAGCGATCCTGACCGTTGCGGCCCGGATTTGAGAAACTTCAAACGCCTTGCTTCTTTGTCACCTGGATAGTTGTCATGCCGCCGAATCTCATAAAGGGTATATGCAACGGAGCAGTTAATTTCGTGAAAGGAGGGGACTTTCTGGGGTCACGTTTTCTTTCGATGAACCAATATGTTAGAAGGAGGGATGTTCAAATGAAAAAAGTAGTTGCAATTGTCAGCTTGTCGTTTTTTCTGATTATCGGCTTGAGTGCTATTGGTCCCGTACAGGCAAAGACCGTAGAGTGGAAGGCACAGACTCTTTTTGGTCCTGAAGACGCAAGTACGGCGATACAGGCGCAGGGACTCGTAAATGCGACAAACGCCGCATTGAAAGGAAAACTCCATACAACGCTGTATCAGAGCGGTCAACTTGTGCCTCCGGAAGAAATGTCGGCTGGATTGGCCAGAGGGGTATATGACGCTGCGCTCATGGTGCCTATGATGCGGTCGGAAGCAGGCGCGGTGGCATTCGGCATGCCCTTTGGCCTGCAAGGTTATGACCAGGTTATCGAGTTTTACTACGATTTCGGTTTCCTGGATTTTATGAGGAAAATCGATGCGAAAAAAAACATATTCTTCGGCTGTCCTTTGCCTTTCGGTCCGATCACTTTGCTTTCAGAGTTTCCAGTGCATAAACTTGAAGATCTAAAAGGCAAAAAAATATGGTCAGAGGGACCCACAGCAGCTCTGGTTGATGCTCTCGGTGGTGAACCCGTCTGGTTCGACCCGAGCGAGGTGTACATGGGCCTGAAGCTCGGAACCATTGATGGGGTTATTTTCGGTCTAGCCGAACTGGAAACGCTCAAACTCAAAGAAGTTGTCAAATATATAATGATGCCGGCCCCAATTAATCCCATCGTATTGGACTGGGTCATAAGCCTGGACTCATGGAAGAAGCTGCCTCAGGATACCAAACAAATGTATGAAAAGGCTATGAAAGGTTTTCTCAAAAAGCAGTATGAAGAATGTATGGCGGATAACAACAAGGGCCTCGATGCAGCCAAGGCATATGGGGTGCAAGTGATAGACCTGAAACCTGCTGAGCTGAAAAAATTCAGAGCGGCCGCCATGAAAGTTTGGGATGAATTAGCCAAAAAGGACAAAGAAAGCGCCCAGGCAGTTCAAATGCTGAGAGACTACCTCAAGAGTAAAGGCATCAAATCAGGTGAATAGAGAGCCCGGATTTCTCACCGATCTCAGCCGTTGGAGCAGGCATTGGTGAGAAATCCGAATCAGTCCCCATCCTCATTTGAATTCGAACACGGGCGGGTTTTCGGTCAAAAAATGGGGTATTTTTCCAAGATCCTGAAAAAACAAGGGATTACGCTGAGGCGTCTAATGGCATGTCGAAGAAGTGATCCCGCGGATTGGCGCTGGGATTGTGAAATGAAACCGAGATATCTGGAGGCTACTTTAAATGCCGACACCTGATAAAATCTTTGACGTTATTGACACTGTCAATGAAAAGATTGGCGGAGTGCTCTGTTATGCCCTCCTGGTGCTGATGCTCATTCAGGTTATGGAAGTGGTGCTGAGATACATATTCAACAACCCTACCAAATGGGCATGGGACGTGAATGGACAGATTTTTTCAGGTATTGCAATGTTGGCGGGGGCATACGCCCTTTTGCATGATACCCACGTGAGACTGGATATCTTTTACCGAGGCTTTTCTCCAAGGAAAAGGACAATGATAGAGTTGTTCAGTTTCCCTCTGGCTTTTTTGGGGCTTTGCTTTGTTTTATGGGAGGGGGTGGATATGGCATGGTGGTCATGGAAAACCAACGAACATGCGCACTCATATTTTGCTCCCATTCTGTGGCCGGTAAAGACTTGCCTGCCGATTGCCGCTTTCTTGATGTTATCCCAGAGCATATCGAGGTTCGGAAGATTGGTTATGGCGGCAGGGAAGTCCGAAAATGATCAAAAGGGGGAAAATGAATGAGTATAGGGCTGACTACATTACTATTATTCGGCTGCCTGTTTCTGCTTCTGGCGCTCGGCCTCCATATCGCTTTTTCCCTCCTGATTGTAGGTATCGGATTCACGCTTTTCCTGTGGGGACCCTCGCATCTGTACGTGATCGCCTCTTCAATGTTTGGCAGCATGTCGTCTCAAGTGTATATAGCTATACCCCTTTTTATTCTCATGGGGAATATCCTGGCACACACAGGAATTGCGGACGAACTCTTTCACGTGCTGTATTTATGGACCGGCCGTTTGAGAGGCGGTCTTGCCATGGGCACTGTATCAGCAGGCACGCTCCTCGCTGCCATGTGCGGATCCAGCGAAGCAGGCACGCTAACGGTAGGAATCATGGCACTGCCTGCCATGACCAAGCGGGGATACAATGAACGTTTGGCGCTGGGCTCCATCGCAGCGGGAGGACTTCTGGGATTTCTTATCCCTCCAAGCATTATGGCGATTGTCTACGCGGCCATATCAGGAGCCTCCCTGGGAAAATTATACTTCGCATCTTTTATTCCCGGGCTCCTCCTCGCCGGTATGTATATAGCATATATATGGGTAAGATCCTATCTGCAGCCGGGCCTCTGCCCACGAGTCCCCAAGGAAGAAAGCCCCTCTTGGACTGAAAAACTAAAAGCATTGAGGATGGTAATTCTGCCTCTGCTCATTGTAGTCATTGTATTGGGAGGGATCTATAGTGGGGCGACCACTCCTACCGAGGCCGCCGGGGTGGGTTGTGCGGTTACCTTTATCGTTGCCCTCGTCAAGAGATGTCTTACCTGGAAAAATCTTAGAGAAGCGCTTCTCTCCACCTTCAGTCTCCTTGGCATGATCGCATGGATGATCATGTGCGTCACTGTCTTCACAAATGTCTACAATGCACTGGGCGCTCCCAAGATAGTCAATGCAATAGTAAGCATTTTTCCAGCCGGGGGATTCGGCGTTATCATTATGATGCAACTCTCAATATTCGTGCTGGGAATGGTAATGGATGATTTCGCTTTACTATTTTTAACTATGCCCATTTTTGTACCTATAATCAAACACCTTGGTTTCGATCCCATATGGTTCGGCGTTCTTATCCTGATCAATATGCAGTGTGCTTTGCTCTCGCCGCCGTACGGCTTTAATTTATTTTATGTAAGAGCCATTGCTCCTCCTGAGATAAGCACATTTACTATTTACCGCGGCGTTATCCCATTTATTTGCCTTCAATTACTTTGTCTCATCATCGTTATGCTTTTTCCATCACTGGCTCTCTGGCTTCCCACGTTGCTGGCCGGCAAGTGAGCGTTGTAAGGGTCTCCTTCTCTCCCGCCAATGAGACAGGATACGCATCCTCATATTTATCTATAGGGTTCCCGGGTTATCAAAGACATAAGAGATAAAGGATCTGCTTTTTTGACCCCATTCAGTGATCTTTGAAGGCAAAACCGGTTCTCCCGGGTGGTAAGATATGGTCAAAGAAGACAGGATGTAGTATTATTAACCGCTGAATCCAATAGGTCGAAGTTGCCGCACTGTCGCACCTGAGATCGAAAACGCTCATCGATCCCTCTCAAGGAGGATTCGCTTGTATTTGAGGTTAAGCAGATTTATATTCAACATGTGCTGAAGAAAATCAGAGAAAATAAGGAACTGTAGGCTCTTGTTTCTGGGGATCAATTGTATGAATGATGGGGAGGGTGAAGAAGAGGAGATTGATGATGTCTGCCACACAAATCACATCGGAACCATTGAGCCGGGACGAAGTGCGCC
>CAZWEV010000091.1:0-10595 GCA_964633015.1 uncultured Desulfobacteraceae bacterium
AGCCATGCGAAATCCCGTCTTGGCGGGAAGATGATACCTTGATGGTGGATCAGGATTGATTTTGGCTTGACACGAGATTCTCATTTGATATTAAAAGAGTGAACAATGTTCAGTCATCATCCCTCTCTAAAATAATGATCCAGAGGACAGCAGCCGTGCGTCACACATCCACCTTCCTCCGCATGAGAAAAGATGAACGGCAGACCCGGAAGCAGCACATTATCGAGTCGGCCATACGCCTCTTCGGCAGGAAGCCCTTCATGGACATCGGCATGCGGGAAATCGCCTCGGAAGCGGGGGTCTCACCTGCGGCGATCTATCGTTATTTCGACAGCCGGGAAGACCTCCTGGTGGAGGCGTTCATTCACGACATCATCGGCATTATCCAGAACTTCGAGGTGGATTTGAAGAGCGGAACCCTGCCGTTGGAGGAGTTCACCGATTACGTCATCAATTACCTCATCGAACATGACGCCACGTTCCACATGATGAGCTATGTCATGGTCAGCGGCAGGATGCGGCCGGAGCTGATTGAACGGTTCAACCGGGTCCAGCGTAATTTTCTCGCCGAATTTGACAAGGTCCTGAAGAGTGCGGGGCTTCCGGAACCGGTGCGTTTTTTCTCCCAGGCCTTTTTCTCATCACTGGCCGGTGTTGCCATGACCTACCGAAATTATCCGGGCAGGAGCAAAGACGAAATCAAAAAACATATGCTCCGCCTGGGCCGCATGATGTCCGCCATGTTCAAGGCGGGAAGCATCGAGGCCGTGAAGACCCTCCGCAATCACTCATCTTTTGACTGACCGCTCAAAACAAGGCCCTGGACAAATCAACCCATTAGATTACTATTGCGGAATTCGGACGGTGGATTTGCAGGAATGATCTTGACATGAAGATGAACATCGTTTACTTTCACTAATACTGGTCTGTTACGAGAACATGTTTCCGGGAGGCACCTCATGGACAAGGCAGCCACGCCCAGAGCGCATGCTGCAGGATATACCACCGGTGCGATTCATCAGGCAGGCAAAAAGATCGGCACTGACCTGGAGGGTATCAGGAAACGGTTAAACCGACCTGCAACCATCCTTCATCGCTTTCTGGCAGGGGCAAACTTCCTTCTGGCCATCATGCGCGGACCCGCGAGGTCACTGATTCTTGACCCCGATGTGGTCAAGACGGCCAACCGCACGTTTGAGAGACTGTTTCCTCCCACGCTCCCTGAAATGACAGCCCTCGCCCTCGATGATCCTGATGCGTACGACGAACGGGTGCGCCAGTACGAGGAAGCCTGCGGAAGTCCCCGGATTCCCTTTGACACGGAGGCCGATTTCTACCGGCTCATTGTCCGCGATCCACTCAGAAAATGTGAAGAATACCTGCTCCTCCAAGCCACTCTCGAATTTGAACAGCTCGGAAACGGACGCTTCTCGGCCGTAGATCTCGGAACCGGGAGCGGCAGGCTCGCCTTCTGCCTGGCCGAGTTTCTGGTACAGTTGCAGGTCCCCCATATAATCTACGGCCTCGACATCAGCAGCGAGAACATCCGGGATGCACTTCTGGAAAAAGGCAGAAAAGGGTGCGGGTTCATGAAATTCGTCCAGGGGGACATGACGAGAACACCATTTGCATCGGCACGCTTTTCCCTCTCCAACTCCTCTTCTTCCGCATATCTGGTGCCTTTCTACCGGCGGCCTTTTCAGCTCATGGAAATGGTACGCATCCTCAAGACGGGCGGGACAGGCGTCATGACCGGGCCGAACGAATATTTCTCCGCGTGGGAGTATACGCTCAGGATGGGGACCAGCAACCTCTCCACGTACCTGAACCCCTTTAACCTGGTAGTCGCTCACCGGCTGGGCCCCATCGGAGTGCTCATAGACAGGGCGGCAAAAAAACGGAGGGACTTCTGTTATCCGGTCACCCGGGAGGTCTGCGCGGCCCTCAAGCTCCTTGGCTGCGAAACAGCCGGAGTCGAGTATTGGCCCGAAAGCGGCGGCGTTGGACTCTTTTCAGCAATTACATTCCGTACCTCGGAAAAAACGGAAAAGAAAATCGATGGGTACCGCATATTCATGGAAAAAGTGAACAGGAAGGCCGGGGTGGCACCCATATAAAGAGATGTGGGATGTGGGATAAAAGCGCAGGCAATTACCCCCTCGGGAGAAACTCGAAGCCCCAGGCACGAAGCACGAAACAAATTCAAAATTCAAATGTTCCGATGTTCGAAACAAGCTGATGCATAGGGCTGCTGCCTTTGTTTCGAAACCGGGGACCCATCCGCAGGATGGGGTGTCCAAGCGCAGCGCGGACAATTTCGGATTTCGTGCTTCGAATTTTTCTTTTCACTTCCGTATCGGCAGGCACAGCTTGAGGTAGGTGAGGGGATTATAAAACACCGACCGGTAGGCTTTCCGGCCAAAGATAATATCCGTCATGGCTTCGCACACCTGCTGTCCGCACGCTCGAAACAGGAACGACTTGACTTTCGGATGATCGTACGCCAGGCGGGAGACGAATCTGCTCCATCTGAGATCATCCAGAATCTTTTTCTTGAGTTCCCTCTCGTAACAGTTCTTTACCTGGTCCGGGCTGAAGCGGCCTTCTGCCAATGCCGAGGCGGCGATCTTTCCGCTCACAATTGCGGCGGAAATCCCTTCGCCGGTTACGGGGTCCACCAGGCCTGCCGCATCTCCCACCAGCAGGCAGCGCCCTCTGGCAAAGCCGTCGCGTCTCGGCATGGTAGGGATCACGAACCCCTTTTTCGAGAAAACCATGGACTCTTCCATGCCGAGATATCGGAGGTATTTCTCCAGGGTATTTTCAAGATGAATGTTCCCCTTCCGCATCTGCCCGACGCCTATGGAGAGGTGTCCCTTTTTCGGGAACACCCACCCATACCCCTTGGGCACAATGCCGAAATCGAAACGGACGGCGCCATCGTATGCCCGATGCCGGTTCGGGGCGATTTTGATTTCACTTTCCAGGGCGGGGACGAGATATCCCGGGCCTTCAAAACCGGCCCTTCGGGCCACCACACTCAGTGCACCGTCCGCACCCACCAGGAACCGGGAGGAAAACTTTCCCTTGATCGTGCGGATATCGAGGCCCTCATCTCTCTGGGAGAAATCCAGGACCCTGCACCCGGAAACAACACGAACACCTGCTTCTTGGGCAGCATGCACCAGGGCAGCGTCAAATCTGTCGCGCATTGTGGTAGAGACGATGGGTGCGTCTCTCGTGACGATAAAATGAAGATCCTGGTCAACTATATGTATTTCGGCGCGCGTGCACTGCTTCTCGATAACATTCATTGCCTGGTGAGGTAACCCGTGCAGTACTCTCGGGATGATCCCTCCCGCGCAGACCTTTACCCGGGGCAGGTCCTCCTTCTCAAACAGGATAACCCTGAACCCCTGCTCTGCGAGGCATCTGGCGACGGTAGCGCCGCCGGGCCCGCCGCCGGCAACGGCCACATCAAATATCTCCCGGCTTGCGTGGGGTTCCATGGCCCGAAGATACTGATTTGCGCATGAAAAGTAAAGCACCAAGCCCCGAATCCACCATCCGAACTCTGCATCATGCGTTTCATCGGGTGATTTGGAAAAATTCCTGATCACCGGCCAGGGTCGGAGCGCTCTGGGAAGATATGTAATGCTTTACCACTAATTATAGTTCCATTTCCTATGCTTTCGCAGGGCAGATTGCCAGTGTGTCCAGCCGAAACAGGAGATGTCTATATAACTTACTTATATCATTGGCAACTATCTGTTCAATATTTTCCTTTCTTTTCTTGGCCCTGAAATTGCTATATTGCAGGTACGCCGACGCGACAGGCGCATTTTCCCGAAGGAGAAAAAAATGAAACAGCACAGTATCAAGCCTTTTCTCATGGCCCTTTTCTGTATCCTGGCTACGTCTCTCCTTGCTGTTCCGGTTGCGCAGGGGACCACCCAATCCATCTGGATGACCTTCGCCCCGGATGTGGTCGAAGAACGCGTGGATTGCCTTATCACCTTCCTGAAGCAGAAGACGGAAATGCAGATTCCCGATGATTTCAAAACCGTTTCAGGTCTGAAGGACGCCCTGTCTCACACGGACAAGCCCGGGATTGTGGTGGAGGCGGAGAATGCCGAACGTGCCCTGAACAATGCTGCGAAGAAACTGCTGAACAACCTTCTCAATCGGACCGCAGAGGACAATCCTTACCGCGAGATTGTCGTTGCCCTGGTGGAAAGCGTTGATGATCTGCCGGACGGGTACTGCGAGCCGGAAGGGTATGAGACGGGAAAGGACCTCAAGGTAGCGGGGCATGACCTGATCGACGACCGGGAGAAATACAAAGACCCGCCACTGGTTCAGCCAGCGTCTCATGAGAATCCGGTCCCTCCCATACCCCCCATACCGCCCATACCGGACAATTGGAATTTCATCTACTACGGGAAGGGATATCTCCTCCCCACGGATGTTGCTGATGCGCAAAACGGCATCCTTTTTCTGTCCAGCGATTCATTCCATTCAACCGGTTCATATTCCGGGAATACACTCCAGGGGCTTGATGCATACCCTCCTTTTATCGCCCCTCTCTGGATCATGTCTCACGATTCCGGGGCGCCTTTTGAAGCCGACGAAGAGGGAAACCTTCCCTCGATCGATCAGGTCTTCAGTCGACCAAAAGTCAGCGGCACTCCTTCTTTTTACCGGTACGCGTATAATACGGAAGAAAATGCGCCGACAGCTCCTTTTTCATCAACTCTTTACATGAATCCTGCGAGCAGTGACAGCGACTGGATCCTCTTCAGCTATGGAGATGTGCAACTGCCGTATGACCAGTATGAAGCCTTTGTGGGCCTGGTCCCGGGAAACGGGAGTGAAAACCATCCCGGTCCCGGACAACTGCGGGACCTGGCCCCTGTTGATCTTTCAGAGGGATCAGGAAAGAGGATTGGAGATACCACAGACTACCTTTGGATTTATGAAACCTTTGAGAAAAACGACACGTCCTCCAAAAGGGAATTCGACCTGGCCGATCATTTTCTTATCTTCAGACCGGACGGAGACAACAAATACACGGTGACTGCCGGGACGCGGGACATGGTGGTGGACTCCCTGGGCCTGGATGAAAAAGAGACCAGCCTCGATATGGCAGTCATGAACCTGAGAGACCCGGATCTCCTTGCCAGGGTGGACGGAAATGCATTTCAGTCAGGTATCTATTTCTGGGACAGCCCCGATCCCAATGCCCAGTTTCCCGGGATCGAAGACTGGCCCATCCTCTGGGGAGACCCGGATAACCAGAATTATTATTACCGGTACGGGATCCAGACCGTCGGCCAAGACTCAAAGGGCAACGTCCAGGTGTTCACCGACTGGGACTCCCTGAATAAAATGAATGGAAACGGGCTCCTGGCCTACGCGGTCCAGGTTGAAGAAGACCGCGTGAACAAGAAAATCATCGAGATAGCCCGGGATGCGGATGCCCTGAAACTCCGGGTGGATACCATTAAGAACCAGCTCCAGTGCGGCGACATTCGGGCCCGGGACGCCCTGCTTGCACAGGTGGCAGACGCCCAGTCCGGGCGGGTGACCAGGGACCGAATGGGCAACTGGGTGCGGGCGCAGCAGTACATCCTCAGGCCGGACAACAAGACCGTTCAGGTACTCAACGTGAGCCTGCGGGGACAGGACGCCGGAGACCTGGCAGGGCTTTCCACCATGGATTTTACCACCACCTTTAAGGAGGGATACGACGGGGACCTGCGGTGTCTGCCCTGGGGCGGCTGGCTGGGGACCCAGACGGACGGAAACGTGAAATGGGTCAACACGGGAGGGGGCAGCCCGGACCTTGACCAGATGTACGTCAAATTCACCAACCCGTCAGGAGAATCCCTGAAGGAATCCAGGTGGTTCGGTGAAAAGGCATACTGCGTCATCCACCAGTTTGTCATGGGAGAAGAGCTGGAAGTCACTTCCCTCAAAGACGGAACCCATACCTATGGATACCATTACACTGATGCTCTTTCCGATCCGGAACTCTATCCCGCCAACAAGGTCACCCTTCCCGACGGCTCTTACGGCATAGAAAACATCAGAGGCGGCGGCTTTAACTACACATTCGCCGGTGAATCCACCATCAATGTGGCCTTTTTCAAGGTGGACGATTACGGAAAGGGCCCGGTGGAATCGGTCGCGTTCGCGGATATATGGGACGCGTTGCGGGTAAATGAGACCTGGGGTTCACCCAATATTGGAGATAACAACCTGGAAATCGCCATTGACGGAGAAGCAAATTACTTTGACAAACCCGTAGACGTGGTATACATCCCCATGTCAAGGATGCTCTGGAAAACCAAAGAGTACGAGAATTAATAATCGCCCCAGGCTTCGACGGAGGCCGGGGCGGCGTTCCGTGTGTGGAGGGCAGGAGCCGGGGTCCGCTCATGCCCTCTTTTTTTCAGCGCAACTCGGATAGGTACGGTGATTTAGATGAGGTGGAAATGAAACGTTTCAAGATAATGAAGAATACCGGTTTCTTGCTTTTCCTGAGTGTCGCCGCGCTCTCTATCCTCTCCGCGGCCCCCACATTTGCCGAAGAACAGCAGTCTTCAAAAGAAATCATCACCGAGGAACTGACCCCGGAAAGACAGACGTACAGCAAGAGTTTCTGGGACCGCTGGATATTCATTGCCAACGGGGACGCCTTTCTGAGCCTCTCCAGCCTCAATGGGGCGGGGACTCTGGGAGGTGGAAGTGCAGACGCCCTTCTTGCTCCAGCGTACAAGTTCAGCGACAGGACCTTTTTCATCTTCATGTACGACGGGCATTACTTCAAAAAACGGGACTTTTATTCAGATGAGCTGGGTCCGAGGGAACGAACCCAATTCCAGGGCCACACGATCCAGCCCATGCTCAGGAGGGACTTCGGGCCTGAAGACCGCTATTCCCTCACGCCCTCTGTCTTTCTCACATATACGTTTAACAAGGATATCGATTCCAACAAGTGGGATAAGGGTCTCTATAATTACCGGGACAAAGGAGCGGCCCTTGAATTCGATATGCGAGAGGCCATTGTCCGGGAAGGCGAATTCAACGGCACCGTCCAGTATTACAAGCGACGGTATCCCAATTACGCGTCCCTTCTATCTCTGACGGGCCTGGATCTCAGCACCGGTCTGAACGCGGAGAAAGACGAAAAAGATTATCATGGACTCCTTCTGAAAGGCGGCTACAGCCTGCACAGGCCGGTGGGGTTTTCCTTTGAGCCGCAATATGCTCTCCTTTACAGGGACCTGGATGACAAGAAAGTGGTGGACTCGGACGGCGTGCTCACGCCCAAGGGCCAGAAAGACTATCAGCATACTCTGGACCTGAACCTCTGGTATACCTTTGATATCGGTGGCGGACTGAAGCTGGGCGTGGCTCTGCGGGGTGAAATAAAAAGAGGCAACCAGAATTACTACGACGGGATGGAGACGATCATTCTCTCTGATGACGAGTTCACCCCGGATTATTATGACTACAACCTGTACCGCATTATTCCCAACATCTCTTACACATTTGCATACTTCCCGCTTACGGCCAATGTTTACTTTTCCTACCTGAAGAGACACTACACGGACAGGAAGGCAACCTACCCCAACGGCGCGTATAAACCGGATCTGGAGCGGGACGTTGAGCAGACGGTGAACGTTCGCCTGGCGTATGACCTCTCCGACCACTGGAGTCTGGTAGGCCAGTGGGAACACACGCAGGCTCGATCCAACTATGACGATGAGCGGGTCTACCGGTACGACTACACCATCAACGATTATGCCATCGGGGTCGCCTTCAGATACTGATTCCGCTCGCAATGGTTGCGATCGCGATGTGCGATGTGGGACAAGGCGACCTTTCGGTCGTGATGCGAGATAAGGCGGCCTTACGGCCGCAATACTCAGTTCTCCAGCTTTTCCCGGATAATCCTGATGTATTTCCGATTGTCCAGTTGCTTCGCGATCTCAAGGGCCTTCCGGTAGCTTACTTTCGCCTCTTCCGGCTTTCCCAGATAATGATCATAGATGAATGCCATATTATTCAGGGTGATTACTTCTCCGAGACGGTTCCCGGTCTCTTTATCCCACCTCAACAGCTCCCGATATCCCTTGAGGGCCCCGTCGAAATCCAGTTCTTTCAAATAGGTGAGGGCGATATTGTTCAGGGACTTGGATACCTCCGGTTTCCAGTCCATCTCCTTGTAGATCCCCAGGGTCTGGGAGAATAATGCCCTGGCTTTTTCATATTCGCCCCTGTTCGTAGCGATAATGGCAATCTCATTAAGATTATTCGCTACTCCCGGCCTGAAGCCCGCCTTCTCGGCCAGGGCCATGGATTCATTGAATTTGGAGAGGGCCTCGTCCAGCCGCCCCTCTGTTTCCAGTGCCTGTCCCCTGGAATAGAGAACCCCCGCCCTCTTTATCTGAAAAGAGCGCGGAGAGCAGGCCGTCAACACCAGGACTGCGCACAGGAACAGGATAATTCCCGGCGGAAAAAGCCCCGACTTACTTCTCGAGATGTTCATCAACATATCTCGCCAGGATTTCAGCGGTTGCCCGGGGAGGTCGGACAACCATGTAATGGTCAATAACGGCATGTGCCATTTCATGGGCAAGCATACCCGCCTGAAGATCGCCCGCGTTCACATATATGGTATTATTCCAGTAGCGGTACCACGCACGTATCCGGCAGGGCTTTTGGTAAATCTCAAAAAAAGCCGTCTCCAGCTGAGCGCTGTCATGATAGATGTTGATCAGCACCTTCTTCATGCTCTTTCGCATGTCAAGTATTTCCTGGACCCTTTCAAATATGGCATCAACCTTGCGGCCCACATCCTCGGCCGTATCCTTCTCATGCTGCGAAAAAGAAAAGGAAAAGAATCCCCGGCTTCCGTCAGAAAATTTCAAGTTAAGATTGAAGCGCCTGAGATCTCCCGAAGACCTGTAACGGATAACGGTATATCTTGTTTCAATGGACTGCCACGGGTTCCCTTTGACTTCCCCGGCAGGCGACCTCCCGGCCGGCAGGAAAGAAAAAAGAACGAGAAAGGCCGCCACAATCTCCTTCATGCTGCGGTGGGGCGAGCGCCGTCTCCAGGCTGTTCCCCGGCGTTCAGCGCCCGACAGAGAAGCCGTCAGGTTCGCCTCGTTCGGTCTCTTACAAACCAGCGTTTTCCGTCCTCCATTTTCCGCCGCCCGGAGTCCCTGCGGCTGCACTGCATACTCCGAAATAAACAAGGCCCAAAGATCGCAGTCGTATCAGAGCACGAAGTTCTCTTCGATGCGTTTTTCCACAAGGGTTACCTGACCGATCAGGACATCGGGAGCGTTCCGGGCGATGGCGATCTCTTTCACCTCCGCTATCCCGTCGCGGATCTCAACCATTTTCCCGTGGAGTGTCTCTACCATGGAGTTGAGGCCATCCGCCATTGCACCCATCTGGTCTTCTTTCCTGAGGGATATCTTTCTCGTCAGGTTCCCTCCTCCGATGTCCGTCAGTTCCTTTTCAAACCGGAACAGGGGGCCCGCTATTTTGTGGGAAATCATCAAGGTTACAAAAATGGTTGCCAGGCTGATCAGCCCGAGAATGATGAGATTGGTGTAAATGACCGCGGGAAGTATGGCGGAACCCGTACTCCTGATCACGAGGCGGGAATGGGTGAATGAAGAGGTGAGGGTATCCTGCGAAAAGAAAAAAAGCAGCGCAGTGGATATGATAACTCCTCCCAGCATCACGGCGCAAAAGGTCAGGATGAATTTGAACTGGAAATCCTTTTTGATAAAATATGTTTTTCTCCTGTGAGTTCCGCCTTTCCGGGACATGTCCATCTCCTTTTCCAGCAGTTACAGCAGCTTCTCGTTTATTTCGATATGGGCCTTTTTTTTCAGGGCACTGATCCACGCCTCCAGCAATTTCGTCCTTTTTTCTTCCATCAGTCTTTTCCTGATTTTCTCCCGCACATCTTTCAAGGGAGGAAGGGTGCGGCCGGCCGCTTCCATGGCTTTGTACCGGGCGGCTATTTCCTCTTCAGAAACATACGTTTTCTCTGCAATATCTTTTGCCTTGAGCTCTATCAGATCCCTGATCAGGGTCGATTCCCAGTACCGTTCAATGGCCCTCCTGAACTCCTCCCTGGTATCAAGCTTCAGCTTCCTGGCTTCCTGGATCAGAATCTCCTTTCTGATGAGATCGTTCAGAAACGCCTTTTTTGCCTCTCGGGTGAGCTTGAATTCCTTATCCATTTCCACCTCGGATGCAAGCTGCTTCTGGAATTCGTCGAGGCTGAGATTGTAGTCATTGATCCGTGCCAGTATCTCGGGCTTCTCTCCATTCTCCCGGCCGCAGGCCGAAAAACCGGCAAGGAAAACGGAAAGCACCAGGCAAAGCCATGCTCTTCTCATGATCGTCCCTCTCATTTCCGCACTAGCGTGTCATCATTTTGAGCGCATATGAATCTCCCTATACAATGCACAAGGGCAAATGTAAAGAATCTCCCTGATCCACCATCAAGGTATCATCTTCCCGCCAAGACGGGATTTCGCAGAGCTCAAGCTGCGTTGCCT
>CAZWEV010000092.1:0-10441 GCA_964633015.1 uncultured Desulfobacteraceae bacterium
TGCGAGGAGCGGCCTTTTTCAAGGGAAGCGTTCAAAGCGTTCATGTTCAGCCGTTCACAGCCGATCGAGGACATGCTCGCCCTCATGCGAACCCTGAAGGCACGTTATGGCCTCAAGATCGTGGCGGTGAGCAACGAAGGCCGTGAACTGACGATCCACCGTATACAACAATTCAACTTACGGGAAATTTTTGACTCGTTTATCTGTTCCTGCTTTGTGCATTTCCGCAAACCCGATGCGGATATGTACCGCATGGCCCTGGATGTCTCTCAATCGCCGGCGGAAGAGACGGTTTACATCGATGACCGGCTGATGTTCGTTCAGGTCGCAGTCTCTCTGGGCATCAAGGGCATTCATCATACCGACTACCTGTCCACCCGTCGGGCCCTGGGCAAATTGGGGCTTGCGGTCGATGAAAGTGAGGGGCAGGTTTAAAGAGGCAGGAGCAGAGAAAGGCTTCATACTGAGCTACCCGTGAGAAATGCGGGTTAATTTCCGGCAGCGCGATTTTCCGAGATAGAGAGCGCAGGCAGCGGGGGGGGAAGGATCATGAGCAAACCGGTGGTCACGAACGAGCCGCAATGCGTCGAAGAATTTGATGAGTTGATGGAGATTGCAAATAATCTGCGCTGGTCCTGGAATCGTAGCGCGGACGACATTTGGCGCTCCCTGGACCCTGAATTGTGGGACCTCACCCGAAATCCCAGGCTCATCCTGCAGTCCATTGCCCCCGAGAAGGTGGAGAAGCTTGCCGCCACCGCCGGATTTCGAAAGCGGGTGGAGCGGTTGGCCGGCGAGTTGCGCGAGGACTACAATTCCGCGATGTGGTTTCAGGAAAAGCACGGAGACGCGCGCCTGACCGGCATCGCCTATTTCAGCATGGAATTCATGCTCGGCGAGGCCCTGCCTATCTACTCGGGGGGATTGGGGAACGTGGCCGGCGATCAGCTCAAGTCCGCCAGCGACCTGGGCGTGCCCGTTACCGGCGTCGGCCTGTTGTACCAGCAGGGCTACTTTCGCCAGATGATTACCCCTGACGGCTTGCAGGAGGCGCTGTATCCCATAAACGATCCCGGGCAGCTGCCCATTACACCGGCTCGCGATGGTGAGGGGAAATGGATCCGGTTCCAGGTCCCGTTTCCCGGCTATCCGATCTGGGTGCGGGCCTGGCAGGTGCAGGTGGGCCGCCTGCGGCTCTACCTGTTGGACAGCAACGATCCGGCCAACCCGCCGTTGGCGAGCGGGATTACGGCCGAGCTTTACGGCGGCGGCCCGGAGACCCGTATTGCCCAGGAATTCATCCTGGGCATTGGAGGCTGGCGGCTGCTGCGAATCCTGGGTTTGCTTCCCGACGTATGTCACCTGAATGAAGGACATGCGGCCTTCGTGGTCCTGGAAAGGGCCGCCGATTTTATGCACGCGACGGGATGTACGTTTGAGGTTGCTCTGCAGACGACGCGTGCCGGAAACGTCTTTACCACCCACACTCCCGTTGCCGCAGGCTTCGACTCCTTTGCGGCCGATTTGATGCAGCGGTATTTCGATGGCTACGCCCGGGATCACCTCGGCATCTCCTTCCACGACCTGATGGCCCTGGGTCGGCAAGACTCGGCCGATGAGAATGCGCCTTTGAATATGGCGTATCTGGCGGTTCGCGGCAGCGGGGCCGTCAACGGCGTCAGCCGGCTGCATGGAGAGGTGAGCAGGCGCATCTTTCAGCCGCTGTTTCCCCGGTGGCCCGGCCACGAAGTGCCGATCGGTCATGTAACCAACGGGATTCATGTGGCAACCTGGGACTCAAAGGCATCCGATGATCTCTGGACAAAATACGGGGGCAACACGCGCTGGCTGGGCGAAACAGAGAGTCTGGAAGATGCCGTAAGACAGGTGCCTGACAAAGAATTATGGGCCATGCGGCAGGCGTCCCGCCGCGTTTTGGTGGAGTATGCTCGTGCGCGGTATGCACGCCAGGTCGCCACGTGGGGTGCAGCGCCTGAGGCGGTTGATCAGGCGGGGCGGGTCCTGGATCCGGAGACGCTGACGTTGGGATTTGCCCGGCGCTTTGCAACGTACAAACGGCCGACGCTCCTGCTCAAAGAGCCGGAGCGCTTGATGCGCCTGTTGACTGATCCCGATTGTCCGGTCCAGCTGATCGTGGCGGGCAAGGCGCATCCGGCTGATGGAGCCGGGCAGGAGATGATTCGGCACTGGGTTGAATTTTCGCACCGGCCGGAGATCCGGGGCCGCATGATTTTCCTGAGCGATTATGACATGCTGCTGACCGAACAGCTCGTGTGCGGCGTTGACGTCTGGGTCAATACTCCGCGTCGTCCGTGGGAAGCGTGCGGCACCAGCGGCATGAAGGTCCTGGCCAACGGCGGCCTCAACCTGTCGGAACTCGACGGGTGGTGGGCGGAGGCCTATGCGCCGGAAGTAGGCTGGGCCCTCGGCGATGGAAGTGAGCACGGAGAAGATCCTGCCTGGGACGCGACCGAGGCCCGGACCCTGTATACCCTGCTCGAGCAGGAAGTCGTGCCGCAGTTCTACAGCCGCGACACCGGTGGCATCCCGGTGCAGTGGCTCAACAAGATACGGGAAAGCATGGCAACGCTCACGGCGCGTTTCTCGAGTAACCGCGCAGTGCGTGAGTACACCGAGGAGTATTACCTGCCGGCGGCAGCAGCGTATAGACAACGCAGCGCCCGCAAGGCCGGTCTTTCCAAGAGGCTGGTCGACCGGCAAACGCGGCTTCGCCGGCACTGGCCTGAACTGCAGTTCGGCACCGTTGACATCGACAGCAGCGATGAATTCCACGACTTTTCCGTGCAGGTCTTTCCGGGCGAGCTGGACCCGAAGGATATAGAGGTCCAACTGTATGCCGAACCGCAAGCCGAGGGAGAAAAAACGAATTGGCCGATGAAACGCGGCGAGCCCTTGCCCGGTCCCAAGCCCGGGCATATGTATCACGCGAAGGTTTCTGCCAGCCGTCCGGCTTCCGATTACTCAGCCCGTATCGTTCCCGCTCTTTCGGAAGCGTCGGTCCCGCTGGAGGCGCCGTTGATCCTCTGGCAGCACTAGCCCGTATTTCTCACCGATAGGGAGTTTCACCGCTGCAGGCCAGGCAGGAATCGCCGTCAGCGGCCGGATAGCTCTCGCGGCAGCCGGGACATATGCGGAAGCCTCCACGATGGCGGCGTGCGAGGAACCCCGGCTTCAGTCTCACCGGCATGACACCGCATACCTGTGATGCGGCAGTGTGTATTTCCCCCAGCAACACATCCAGATCCTGCTCTTGTTTTGGCCTCAGTTTAAAAAACCATGTTTTTATTTTCATAAACGTGTCGAGCTTTGCAGGGTCGAGAAATACCCGGATGCCGTCGCCGCTGTATTTGTCATACAGGCTGAGGGCGAATCTTCCCAGGTCGAGGACCCTCAGCCAGCCGTTTCCGATGGTACACGGCGTCAGGAGCTGGATGGCATCAGGGAGGCAGGTACGGGTTTCGGAAAGTGCATCGAACAGGGAACTTGTTGCCGGCAGATGCCGGTACGCCAGGTCCACCATATACCCGCCCAGCACCACGCCCGGCGCCGCAGCGCCGTGGAAGTCTTCGACCCGGCGGACAAAGTCTTGTATCGGTACCGAACATATGCTCTTTTTTCGAACCTGGAGGGGATCCGTCTGCATTCATGCGGCCTCGACCCGGCAGGGAACGTACCGATGATAGGGCGTCCCGGCCAGAGGGTCTCTGTGGGTGTTCTTGGTGAGGCTGTTGACGTTGATACCGTACTGCTCTCCCTGGTACTCCAGGCCGAACCCATGGGGAATAATCACCAGTCCCGGCCGGGTGGCGGCAGTCACTTCCAGTTCCGCGACGGCTTCACCGGCTTCGGTGATGATTCTTGCCATCTGACCGTCCTGGAGTCCGAGCGCTTCGGCATCAGCAGTGTTCATGGCCAGGGTGCACGCCCGGCGGTCCCTGTTCCAGGCAGGATCGCGCATGAGGGTGTTGGCGTTCATATCCATGTGCCGGCCCGCCTGGAGAATGAAGGGCCACTGATCCCTGGCATCCACGGCCGCTGCCTCGGACCCGGCGTCGATGCTGCTGATCCATTCGGCCATTTCAGGGAACCGGATATCCAGGCGCCCGTGCTCGGTCCGCAGGAGCTTCAGATTGTTTTCCGTATCGCTGCGGCCGATCCAGAGACCCTCCGGATGATCCAGGACTGCCTGAAAGATATCCTCCCCCAGGGTGGGCCCGGGACGGAATCCCGCGCGCGCCGCATTTTCCTGTCCCGACCGGCGCAGGGTCTGCAGCAGCCCCCACAAGGCGGTCAGATTCGCGGAGCCCAGTTGTTCCCCGAGGGTTTTCGCAAGGACGAACGGCATGACCTTCATGGTCTCGGGCCGTGACTGGATATACTTCATCAATGCCATACCGAAGGTCAGGCGGTCTTTTTTCGCGGCTTCATGAAGCTCATCTGGTATCTCCGGGATCAACCCCAGCCGGTCGGCCAGGCGGACCATGATCTGGCTGACCTCCAGCCGTTCGCCTTCCGGTTCGAGAACGGGGCGGCGCATCTGGAAGAACACGTCCGGGTAAGTCCATGCGAAGAACGTCCCGTCCCAGGATTCATATCCTGAGCGTGCCGGCAGCACGTAGTGGGACAGCCTGGCGGTTTCAGTCATTGCCAGTTCACAGGTCACCAGCAGATCAAGCCGGGGAAAGGCCTCTTCATACGCCGCGGTATCGGCATAGGAACGCAGGGGGTTTGCTCCGCAGCAGAGCACTGCCCGGAGACGGTCCGGATGATCCGAAAGGATTTCTTCGGGCATCACATTGGGCGGAAACACGCCCATAATGGCGGGATAATCGGTTGTCACCGTCCGCCATGTCTTTGGGTTGCGTTCATCGGAATGGGAGCCGATGGGGACCAGGTGCCCGGGGATCACGTTTCCGCCGGGAACCCCGATGCGGCCGCACACGGCCATCAGGATAATCTGCAGGCAGGACGTGGCCGTGCTGTGACGGTTCATGAGTATTCCCAGGTCCGGGTGCATGCTCGATTTTCGCGTGGCTATGAGGGAGCAGACCCGCTTCACCTGTTCAAAATCAAGCCCGCACACGTGCACGGCGGCCTCTGCGTCAAACCCGTCAAAAAGAGGCCGTATCTCCTCAAAGCCCGTGACATGCCGGTTGATATAGTCCGTGTTTTCCCAGCCTTCCGCCAGGATGACGGCAATCATGGCCCGGGTCAGGAGTGCATCTGTTCCCGGCCGGATCGCGAGATGGATGTCAGCGATCCTGGCTGTTTCCGAGAGCCTGGGGTCGATGACCACGAGCGTCTTGTCAGGGTCCTTGGAAAAACGGGTCAGGAACCGCCGGGCCTGGGGCATTTGATGGCTCATCATCCCGTTCCAGCCCACCGCAAGGAGGACGTCGGTGTTATGATGGTCGGGAATGCCGAAAAGGTACTGTTTTCCGGTGGCCCGGCCCCATGCCCAGAATTCACCCGTGAGCTCCTGGGCGAGGGGGCTGTAGTGGTAGTATGACCCCATGCCGCGCAGCAGGCGGACGCCGAAGGCGGCCTCGAGGTGACAGCCCTGTCCGCCGCCTCCCATGTAGGCAAAGCAGCGTGGGCCGTGGTCATCAACGAGGGACCGGAGCTTCCCGCCGATCTCATCGACAGCCTGTTCCCAGGAGATGCGCTCAAACCCGCTTCCCGTGCGTTTCAGGGGATAAGACAGGCGGTCGGCATGGTGCTGGTGATGAGCGATATTGAGGCCCTTGCGGCAGGCATATCCCTCGCTGCGCGGGTTGGACCTGTCAGGCCTCACCTTGGTGATCCGGTTGTCCTCGACCAGTACTTCGAGCCCGCAGTTCTGTGCACAGAGCACACACGATGTCTTTTGCCAGTTGTCCATGATCAACGATCTCCTTTTCGTCAACTCTGTTCAAACTGGATTTTTCCGGCAAAGCGGGGAAACAGCGTGTTCCCGGAGCGGCGTCGTGCCGGCCTCACGGCTCCCGTAAAAGCTTATGTGATTTCATCCAGGGTGTCAATGCGCACGTTGTTCCGCCGGTCGCCGTCAAAATATAACCTATCATTACTCCTTGACATAACATGCCTACAGGATTAAGGTATTTTTGGTTTTGCTTTTTGGGAATCTCCGGGTAAACCTCAAAATTAGGGGTCAGATCGTGAAGGAGATTGAGAGAATTTGAAAGGCCCAGCTTCTCTTGAATGAGGACTGGGCCTTTATCTTCTTGGATATCCTGCTGGATATTATTTATGGCAAACAAGAAATAATCAAACCCTTTTGAGCTGGAAGGAGAAAACCGTGAAGAAGATGCGCATCATGAACTCGAAACCTTTGAATGCTGAGACACCGATTGAGCACCTTCGCTCCTGGATCACCCCCAACTCGGTGTTCTTCGATCGAAACCAAGGGGCCATTCCGCCCCGTCGAATCCCCATCAAGAGATGGTCACTGTCCATTGCAGGGGAAGTCCAATCGCCTCTGACCCTCTCCTTTGATGATATCCTGAGTATGCCCAAGGTCATCACCGCCAACACCCTGGAATGTTCGGGAAACAGTCGCTCTCTATTGCCTAAGAAGGCGTCCGGCAACCCATGGACGGTTGGTGGAGTCGGCAATGCCGTCTGGGGAGGGATCTGGCTGAGAGAGCTTCTCACACGAGCGTGCTTGAAGCCTGAAGCCCGGCATGTCGCCTTCGAAGGGTTTGACAAGTCGCTGGGAAGTTCCGGGATCAAATTCATACGCAGTATCCCCATCGATAAGGCCGTGACTTCGACGCTGCTGGCCTATGAGATGAACGGTGAACCGCTTCCGCTTAAGCATGGGTATCCGTTGCGGGCTTTGGCCTTGGGCTGGACCGGAGCCAACTGCGTCAAATGGCTTACTCATATCACGGTCCTTGATCATGCATTTGAAGGCCACTTTATGGACAATGTTTACCGCGTCTTTCAAAAAGGCCAGGAGCCCGCAACAGGCGCGGTAGTGACCAATATGAAATTGAAATCCATCATCACCCAGCCGACGCATGGGGAAACGCTGAAGGCGGGAACTGTGTTGATCCTCGGAGCGGCTTATGGGGGTGAAAAAGAGGTAGAGAAGATTGAAATTTCCCTGGACGGAGGCGGCAGCTGGCAGGTGGCAGAGTTCATCGGTCCCCGTGAGTCCTATGCCTGGCGACAATGGCAGATGCTCTGGGAGGTTTCCACGCCGGGTGAGTACACTATCATGGCTCGGGCAACTGATGCCGAAGGGAACAAACAGCCCATGAATGCCCAGTGGAACGTCCTCGGATATGGAAACAACGGCGTAGCGGAGCACGCTGTGCGTATAAATATAACCTGACAGAACGGGGGAGGGAGTTCTATATAGCTGATTCGAACGATCCCGACTTTCGAATACAAGGGGAATACAAGCGGATGAATGAACCACATATCCGGCATGCTGAACCATCTGATTACCAGCCAATCATCAGAGTCGTTAACGATTGGTGGGGTGGACGGCAAATGTCTGACATGCTGCCAAAGCTGTTTTTCGTGCATTTTCAAAATACCAGCTTTGTGGCTGAACAAGATGGCGAAATAGTGGCATTCTTGGTCGGATTTGTCTCTCAGACTTTTCCGGACGAAGCATATATTCATTTCGTTGGTGTAAGTCCTGAGTTTCGAAAAGAAGGCTTGGCACGAGCTCTATATGAGAAATTTTTCGTGACTGTGCAAAAAATGGGTTGCCGCGCAGTCCGATGCGTTACCTCACCCGTCAATAAAGATTCTATTGCGTTCCATCGCAGTTTGGGTTTTTCTGCTAAGGATAGCGATAAAGCTATCGATGGTATTTCGGTTTTCGAGGGTTATGACGGAGAAGGTCGGGACCGCGTACTGTTCTACAAATACCTGGGCAATATGGATGTACAGTTACAGTAATCACCTGGCAGACCCGCCCTGTGGCCGGGGATTCGGTTGCGCCGGTTTTTCCGGAGTTTGGTGTTTGACTGAATCAAGCGGTTTGCCGTGCGGCCTGTTGTCCCGCGATGCGTCCGAATACGATACATTCCGTAAGTGAACAGCTGCCAAGGCGGCTTGCGCCATGAATACCGCCGCATACCTCGCCCGCGGCAAAAAGATGCGGGATAGGGCGGTTGTTGAAATCAAGGACTTGTGCTCTTGGATTAATTCCCACGCCTCCTGAAGTGTAATGCACCTTGGGCCACAGCCGTATTGCATAGAACGGAGGCTTGTCCAGTGGTTTTGCACCCTGGCGAATCGGTTTCCCGAACGGGTCCTGCCCTCCTTCAATGACCGCGTCATTATAGCGCCTGACCGTCTCCTCCAATTGACCGTCCGGCATGGCAAATGCCGCGGCAAGATCCGTCAATGTTGCAAATGATCTCGCATACCCTCGTTTGAGACAGTGTTGGAGGCTTTCCGCATCTAATTCCGCCCCGGTCGCGTCCACGATTCCCACACATGCATGACCGGTCTTGAAAATCGCGTCACAGCGCTGTCTGCGATCCGCCCATTCGTTCACAATGCGTTGACCGGTGCCGGGATCTACCAGTATGCCGGCAGGATATACACTGTATGAGGCGAATCTGGCTCCGCGGCCGTACCTCTTTTCTTCGGCACAGCCCCAGGGACCCAGCTGTATCCATGAGAGATGAACCGGAACGGCCTTTAACGCAAGAGCAGAAAGAAGGCCCTCGGCAGTGGCTCCCCGCTGGTTGGTTGAATCCACAGACTCATCCAGAACAGGGTTCTGAATCATACGGAATCGAATATCGTTCCCAAATCCTCCGGTCGCCAGAATGATGGATCGGTTAGCGCGAATATTCTTTACAATTCCGCTATTGGCGTCAGGGAATTTGTAGCCGGAGCGGATCTCTGCACCGAGCACTCGACCCTGGCCGTCTGTATGAAAACGCGTCAAAAGGCAGCCGGTCCGTATTTCAACGCCGCTTTGTTCCAATATCCTGCATCCCGCCTTTATGAAATCCACTCCGGAGTGGCTGCGCGTTGTCAGGCATCGGGCCACGGAGTGCCCCCCGAAACGGTCCAGTCGACCCATATACTTCACACCCAATGTGTTTCGCGTCCAGTCGATGGCTTCCGTCGCCTTCTCTGCCACGACCTTTACCAGATCCGGATGATTCAGGCCCAATCCGGCCCGCATGACATCTTCATAAAAAAGATCCGGCGAGTCTTCTATCCCCTGTTCTTGCTGCAGATAATTATTCGGCGCGGCCACACATCCATCACTTATGCGGGTGTTTCCGCCTGTTAATTTCATCTTTTCCAGTACGATGACAGAGGCGCCGGCCCGGTTGGCTTCTATCGCCGCTGACAGTCCTGCGATACCGCTGCCGATTATGACCACATCCTTTTGTTCATCCCAATTGAGCACTGAGCAATCTCCATCCTGTTCACTCCGTTCTGAAACCTGCCCCAAACCTACCAACGTAGCGAACAGAAGTCAACGCATGACCCCTGTGCCTGATTCACCATTGTTCAGGCGAAACGTGCTTCACATCGTTTTCCATGCTTCTCGGATTCATCCTTGACACAACATCCCGCCAGGACTAAGGTATTTTCGGTTTTAATTGTGGGAATCTCCGGATAAACCTCAAAACAAGGGGTCGGATCGTGAAGGGGATTGAGGAAATTCTAAGGGCCCAGCTTCTCTCCAATGAGAGCTGGGCCTTTGCCATTCTTGGATATCCATCCGATGCTTTTTGCTCCCCAGTATCCTTGGGGCATAGGGAAAGTGTTTGATAACATTATGTTCGGCCCTGAAAGTTCAGAGAGGAGAACACGATGAGCAACGAACAGGTGGCGCCTGAGACAAAAGGTGTTGCGGTGAAGTTGCTTGCAACGGTTGACCTTGGCCCTGAGGTCAAGGGCATGGCAGGGCGCCAACTTCGAATGCGTATGGTAACCATCGAGCCTGGAGGCGTCTTCGGCCCGATTCACGACCATAAAGACAGACCAGGCATCGTCTACATACTGCAAGGAACGATCACTGACCATCGAAATGGAGTCGCTACGGACTATGGGCCGGGAGTGGGCTGGCCCGAGGATAGGAACACCACACACTGGCTTGAGAACAGAGGAACGATTTCGGCGGTGGAGATCTCGGTCGATATAGTCAGGCAAGAGTAGGCTGAGGCCCGATATCTAACACGGTCGGGCCTAACACACGGCTCATCCTGACGCGCTTCAGTTCGGTTTGGCCTCCTTTCGCGCGCCGGTTAGCCACAAGATTCTCCTATCAACTTGAAGGGGGGATTTCCTCAGACACCAGACGACCAGTCGATAGTATTTGAATGTAGTCATGCGATCACTTGATGCGACCAGATCGACGATATTGACTCCGTACACACATAAGTGTACAATAGGTTTATGAAGAAAC
>CAZWEV010000093.1:0-10335 GCA_964633015.1 uncultured Desulfobacteraceae bacterium
GTGTTCCGCATAGATGGCAAACGGAAAAAGCACTAGCGTCCTGTCGGCGGCGAGCGCAGGGAAGGTCAGGCACAGCAGGAGTCCAAAAAAAAGAAAAGATCGTATAACGTGAAAAAAGGGCCCATGGTTTTTAGTCATGTTGAGGAAGTCCCCCTCGCTCGGTAAATGTATGTCCTTTTTGTGCAAGGTAAGGAATGAACATGCATGCACCGCGTTCATTCCATACGCCACGGCATCGTATCTGTTTGGTGACAGGAGGTTGCTATACCATCCTCCGGGAAGAAGGTCAAGCGCCGGGATTTTCCTGCGGTTTGTATAAAAAGTGAAGAACGTTCCCAAAATGTGAATTAGGGGACAAAAAAACCCGGAGGAAGAAGATCCCCCGGGTTTTGGTTACCGGTGATTGTTACGCCAAGCAGGCGCTACTAGAAGGAGATCTTCCAGTAGGCACCGATGTAGGACCGCTTGCCTTGTTTTACTTTTGTTCCATCGGCAGATACAAGATCCTTTTCGTCCCTGACGCCGATTTCGGGATAGATGGTCAGGCCCTTGACGGGGGTGACGGCACACACCAGATAATAGGTGCCGTTGTCATCTTCTTCCTGCATATACCTTTCGACCTTTTGCGTAAAATAGCCGAGCTCTAAGGTTGCCATGTCGCTCACCTTATAGCCCAGGAGGCCTCCATACCCTTTGAGCTTGGCATCGGTGGTCTCACCCGTGACGGTATCTATCAGCATTGTTGAATAGCTAAAGCCTGAAGAGGTCAGCTCGCCGTAATTGTTGGGGTTCGTGGCGCCGTACATAACGGCCGTGAAATACAGGGGACCGAAGGGGACATGCACCTTGGCGCCGTAGAGGTTCGAATCCACGCTCTGGCTTCCGTCGGCCGGATCATCCAGATCATAGGAGGCCCACCCGCCGAAGAGGTCAATGGTCGCCGGTCCCAGGTTGAGGGTAAGGCATGCCTCAAACTCGGGGAGCGTCATTTTTTTCTCTACATTGGTGGGTGCCGGACCGTCAAATGCGGGACTAGTCATGGGATTATTCTGGGCCGCAATCTTGAAACTCCCCATGGCGAAGGGCACGGTGAGTCGAATCTGGTTGGTCCGCAGGCGGGACATGAGGTCGCCGTACACAACGCCGCTCTCGGAGTCGAACTGGGACATATCAAACGCCACGCACGCGGGGGTGTAGGTATGACCGATCAGGAGCTGGACCGGCCCGAAATCGTACTGGCCCCACCACTGGCGGTAGTAGGAATCGCTATTGGGCCTTATTTCCACGTTGGCGCTGAGGGCCCCTTCCGAGAACCGGGCGCCGAAGCGGCTGTCCGCATAGTCCGGTTCAAACATGAGCTGGCTGTATGATTTGTCATTCGGGTTATACAGCCCCTCAAAATTCGACACATAATTGTCGCTTTTCTTATAATAGTAGGTGTTGAAACGGTAATCACCGTAAAAGGTGACCTTTTTTTCGGCGGCCATGGCGGGTGCGCAGAAGGCGACGGCCAGGACGGCTGCCAAAACAACAAGCAGAAGTTTTTTCATTACTCTTTCCTCCTAAAGAAAAAGATTTTGAAAAAGGTTTATGCCAAAACACAATTCACTCCCTCAAGAACGACCCTATCACCTCCCTTCGCTAGAAGTTTCAAGATGTTACACACCATTCGACAGGAAAACCCTTTCCCCTGGGAAGGAGACATGGCGGCTTCCCTGTCCGCAAGCGTTACGGGAATTACCAACTTTTATCAAGAATGTCAAGAACTTTTTTAGGCTGAAAGAATGAAAACCGCATCTTCAGCCGCGCAGAAGACAAGGGTGAAGACGCTGAGTTACGGGATATTTCCGGAATTGACTTCCCCGGGGGGCTTGGATATACTCTTTCTTGAGCTGCGGGGGGGCAGGATTGGGAAACGAGAGTGCCGGGCAGAACGGAATGATCTTCACTCCGCAGGAAGCGCATGGTGCTGGGCCGGGCACGGGGATTCGAAGACGCTGAACGGCGGGATCTGGAAAAAGCGGATCAAGAGCCGAATAGAATCTCTGCGGCAGCGGGAGTATCCGTGGGCTTGCGAGCGGGAAGAAAACGTCTGTGAGAGGGCGGGAAAAAACATGGTTTTCTAGCGGCCACGAAGGAGGGGTCTATGAAAGTACTGGTAAGCGACAACCTGTCGGAAGTGGGGGTCCGGATTTTTGAGGATGCGCCGGACATTGAAGTGGACGTGAACACGGGATTGACCCCCGAAGAACTGAAAGGGATCATCGGGCAATACGACGGTCTGGTCATCCGCAGCGCCACCAAAGTGACGGCCGACATCATCGATGCGGCCAAGAACCTGAAGGTGGTCGGGCGTGCCGGGATTGGGCTTGATAACGTGGATATCCCGGAGGCCAGTAAGCGGGGCATCGTGGTGATGAATACGCCGGAGGGGAATACTATTACCACCGCCGAGCACACTATGGCCATGATCATGGCCGTTTCCCGGAATATTCCACAGGCTACGGCCTCCCTTAAGGAAGGCAAATGGGAGAAGAAAAAGCTCCAGGGCCGCGAGCTCTATAATAAGACCTTGGGCCTGATCGGTGCGGGACACATTGGCCGCATTGTGGCGGAACGAGCCAAAGGGCTGAAAATGAAGGTGATCGTCTATGACCCATACATAAAGCCCGATGCTGTCGAAAAACTGGACTTGGAGCCTGTTTCCTTCGAGGAACTGTTGAGCAGGGCGGATTATCTCACCGTGCACACACCGAAGACCGAAGAGACCGCCAATCTGATTAACAGGGGTGCCATTGCAAAAATGAAGAAGGGTGCCTATATCATTAACTGCGCCCGGGGAGGAATCGTCAATGAAGACGATGTGTATGAGGCCCTGGAATCGGGCCACCTGGGAGGCGCGGCTTTTGACGTGTTCAGTTCCGAACCGCCGGGGAAAATGAAACTTATGGAGTTGGGGAATTTTATCTGCACCCCGCACCTGGGCGCTTCCACCCGGGAGGCCCAGGACAATGTGGCCCGGGACGTTGCGGAACAGATTGTGGCCTACCTCCTTCACGGGAGCGTGAAGAATGCAGTCAACGTCCCGAGCATCAGTGAAGAACTCATGACGATCCTCAGACCCTATGTGACGCTGGTGGAGCGCATGGGTTCCCTCCAGGCCCAGCTGGGAGAAAGCGCTATCGTGGAACTCCAGGTGAACTATTCGGGGAAGGTGGTGGAGTATGACGTGGAGCCCCTGACCACTGCCGCCCTCAAAGGACTCCTGACGCCCATCCTGACGGATGATGTGAACTTCGTGAACGCCCGGGTCATTGCAGAGAACCGTGGCATCAAGGTGGTGGAGTCCAAGAGCAGTACGTCCGAAGACTTCGGGAGTCTCATAAACATGCGGGTGAAGACCCTGGAAGGGGAGAACATCGTCTCCGGGACCATCTTCGGCAAGACGCTTCCCCGGATACTCCGGATCAATGATTTCTATCTCGAGGCGATTCCCGAGGGTCATAACCTCCTTATTCAGAACGATGACAGTCCCGGGGTCATCGGCCGGATCGGAACAACTCTGGGCCGGTACGGGGTCAATATCAGCCGCATGCAGGTCGGCGAACAGAAGAAGAAAAAACAAAACGTCATTTTTCTTGCCACGAGCAGCGTGGTAAGCGATGAGGCACTTGAGGCCCTGCGGGGACTGGAAAACGTATACATGGTCCGCCGCATTGAGCTGTAGCAGGGTATGGTTTTCGGAAAAGACGGGTATCCCACCCACTCACCCGCAGATGCGGGTTCGTTTGAACCACAGAGCTCTGTGGTGAAAACAATCATTTGGAGGAGTGAATGAGATGGCAGAACAGGAAGAAAAGGGATTTGTGATAAAGGATCGTCGGTCTTTCGATGAAAAAGGCGACTTGAAAGAAATGGAAGCCGAGCAGGAAGAAAAGCTGGAGGAAAAACCGGAGGCCGAGGAGAAGAAAGAACAGGAATCCACGCCCCTTCCGGAAGTGAATTTTAACTCACTGATTTTCAGCCTCAGTTCTTCGGCCCTGTTCCATCTGGGAGAGATTGCCGATCCCCAGACAGGCGAAAAGAAAAAGGATTTGCCGCTTGCCAAACACGCCATCGACACTATCGATATGCTCGAGGAAAAAACAAAGGGAAATCTCACCGAGGAGGAGGCAGGATTTGTCCAGAACGTCCTGACGGATCTTCGCTGGCGGTACATAAAGGCAGCCGGATGAAAGGAGCAGGTGCCTAATGAGCCGAAAAGATGCAGGATCCGAGAGGGAAATCCGGGCCGGAAGAACTATTCTCGGAATCACAGTGTGTTTTGCACTGGGCATGGTCCTCGGGCTGTTGCCTGCTGCCACGGCCCAGACCAGCGGATTGCTCCCGGGGGCTCCCGGATCTTTTTCAGAGCTGGTAAAACGGGCACGGCCGTCCGTGGTCAATATCAGCACGGTCAAGACCATCAAAAGGGAAGGGGTCCCGTTCCATTTCCGGGGCCCTTTCAAAGAGGATGATCCTCTCAAAGACTTTTTTGATCGTTTCTTCAGAGACCAGCTCCCCAAGGATTTCAAGCAAAAGAGCCTTGGTTCAGGCTTCATTATCGATGAAAGGGGATACATTCTCACCAACAACCACGTGGTGGAGCAGACCGATGAAATCAGGGTGAAATTGGCAGACGACCGGGAGTTCAAGGCCGGGATCGTGGGGAGGGACCCAAAGACAGACCTGGCCCTGATCCGGATCAAGGCCGACGGGCCACTGAAGCCCTTGCCCCTGGGGGATTCCGACAAGTTGGAGGTGGGAGACTGGGTCGTGGCCATCGGGAACCCTTTCGGTCTGGGAAACACAGTGACCGCCGGTATCGTGAGCGCCAAGTACCGTCATATCGGCGCCGGTTCCTATGACAACTTCATCCAGACAGACGCATCTATTAATCCGGGAAACAGTGGAGGGCCGCTCCTGAATACGACCGGAGAGGTCATCGGCATCAACTCCGCTATCTTCTCCCAAGGCGGAGGCAGCATCGGTATCGGGTTCACGATCCCCATCAATATGGCAAAAGACCTGCTGCCGCAGCTCAAGAAAGGCAAGGTCGTTCGCGGGTGGCTCGGGGTGATGATCCAGCACATTACCCCTGCATTGCGGGAGAAGCTCGGCCTGAACAGCGAGCGGGGAGCCCTGGTGGCGGACGTGACCTCCGGCGGGCCCGCTGAAAAGGCAGGAATCGAGCGCGGTGACGTAATTATGTCATTTGACGGGAAGACAATCAAGGAAATGAATGACCTTCCCTACCTGGTGGCGACCACCCCGATCGACAAGAAAGTGGCTGTAGTGGTGATCAGGAACGGAAGGAAAAGGACTCTTTCCGTGAAGATAGGAAGATTAAAGGGTGATGGAACGAAGGTTGCCGAGATCGAAAAAAAGAAAAGCCTGGGGATGACGGTGGAGGAACTGACCCCCCGGCTTGCGGAGAAACTGGGTGTGAAAGAAGAGAACGGTCTGGTGGTCGTCACTGTGAAAAACGGCAGCCCGGCGAGTGAGGCAGGCCTGAAGCCGGGTGATCTGATCCTGGAGGTGGACAGGAAGCCTGCCGGTGACCTCCGGGCCTTCAACGGGAAAATGCGGCACTACAAAAAAGGCGATACGATCCTCTTTCTCGTAGAAAGGGATGGGTTCACCCTGTATTTGACCCTTCACGTCTGGGAGTAAGCAGGCTTGGGAGAACGCACCATACCGGTTACGACGGTGGAAGCTCCGGCCAAGTTGAATATGAGTCTCAAGATCCTCGGACGGCGGGCCGACGGATACCACGAACTGGTCTCCCTCATGGTGCCGGTGAACATTCAGGACAGGCTTATCTTCTCGTCGGTTTCCCGGGGGATCCACCTCTCGTGCCAGGGCATTCCGGTCCCGGCGACTGAAAAAAATCTTGTGTTCCGTGCCGCATCGGCCTTTTTCTCACGGGTGGGGAGAAACCCTTCTCTTTCCATTTCCCTTACCAAGAACATTCCGGTGGCCGCGGGCCTCGGGGGCGGCAGCAGTGATGCAGCCGCGACGCTGAAGACGCTGAACACCATGTACCATCATCCCCTGGGGGCGGGAGAACTGGCGGAAACTGCTTTGGGGCTTGGGGCTGATGTGCCCTTTTTCTTGTATAATATCCCTTCCATCGCCAGAGGAGTGGGAGAGCGGTTAGAGCCTCTTACCAACTGGCCGGAGTTCTGGTATGTCGTGGTGACGCCTCCTCTGTCCATATCCACCGCGTGGGTCTATGGGAACCTGAAATTAGAGTTGACAGTTTCTGAAAATGACTATATAGTTAACCCCTTAAGAAAGGACTGGGCTGATATAGGAGACATCCTTCAAAATGACCTGGAGACAGTTACTGCGGCCCGGTATCCGGTCATTGCATCCATGAAAAGAATACTCATGGATACAGGGGCGGAGGGCGCGCTCATGAGCGGGAGCGGTCCGAGCGTATTCGGTGTCTTTCGGTCTGAAGAGGCAGCAAGGAAAGCGAAAGACGCCGTTTCATCAAGGGCCGAAGGAAAGGTTTTCCTGGCACGGAATTTCCGAAATGTATCTTTTGAACGCTGAACCGGTTTCTCATTTCGTGCCGTGAATGCTGTGTTTTGGGGTGTCGTCAAGTGGTAAGACACGGGCCTTTGGAGCCCGCATTCGGAGGTTCGAATCCTCCCACCCCAGCCAGAATGGACTGAAGGTATTTAGGCTGAAGGGATTGAGGAAACCGAACGGTCTTCAGCCTATGGCCTCATCAACCTGATACCTAGAAAGCGAATCTTGTGCATTGACACCTGAGATGAAGTTATTCGGTGGGACCTCAAATCCAAGCTTGACACTGGAAGTATGCGAGTATCTCGGTGTGGAACCGGGACAGATCATGGCGGGGACATTCAGTGACGGAGAGACCCAGGTCGAGATACGGGAGAATATCCGGGGCAAGGACGCCTTTGTGCTCCAGTCAACTTCCACCCCCGTGAATGATAACCTGATGCAGCTGCTTATCATTATGGATGCATTGCGGAGGGCTTCCGCTAAACGCGTTACTGCGGTGATTCCCTATTACGGGTACGGACGCCAGGACCGGAAAGTCAAGCCGCGCGTTCCTATCAGTGCGAAGCTCGTTGCCGATCTGATTACCGTGTCAGGGGCGAACAGAGTGGTATCCATGGACCTCCATGCAGGTCAGATCCAAGGGTACTTCAATATACCGGTGGACAACATTTTCGCGGCCCCGATTCTCTTGAAGTATATTCAGGACCATTTCGATGATCATCTGGTGATTGTATCACCCGATGCGGGCGGCGTGGAACGGGCCAGAGCCTTTGCCAAGCGTCTTGATGCATCCCTCGCCATCATCGATAAGAGAAGGGAAGCGCCCAACATTGCACAGGCCATGAATATTATCGGGGAGGTTGAAGGCAGGACAGCCATCATCCTGGATGACATGGTGGACACTGCAGGCACCCTGACCCAGGCGGCGGTGGCCCTGAAAAGCAGGGGTTGTTCGGATATCTACGCCTGTTGTACCCATCCGGTGCTTTCCGGTCCCGCGATTGAGAGGATAGAAGCCTCGCCTATCAACAAGCTTGTTGTTACCAATACCATCCCTCTGAAGCCGGATGCGGAGCAATCCGGGAAAATGATCGTATTGTCCGTGGCGGAAATTCTGGGGGAGACCATCAAGAGGATTTACAATTCTCACTCGGTAAGTACGCTTTTTGTCTGATATGAAGGAATGCCCGCCTTGGCGGGCTTTTTTGGGGGAGACTTTGTGAAAAATTTTATTAACTGCTGAGTATCCAGGAGCCGGAATGAAATGCAAATCCGGCTGTCATTAGTCAAGTGGAGAAACGAAGAGTTTATCCGTTGGCTTTGAAAAAGGGTATCAATTCAGACGGCACAGAGATTGGACTTCTTTCGAAGCCGTCGGCATTTGGAGGAAAACATGCAACAACCCGCATTAGCTGCCCGGGAAAGACAGGAATCAGGAAAAGGGGCGGCCAGAAAACTCAGACAAGACGGCCAGATCCCGGCCATTTTTTACGGACCCGGCTCCGAAGCGATGAAACTGGCGGTCGCCTGCAGTGATCTTGAACGCATCGTTAAGGGCACCACAGGAGAAAATGTCATCATAACCCTGGAAGTCGATGGACAGGAGGGCAAGCAGACCAGGACCGTCATACTCAAAGAGCTGCAGAGCGACCCTGTTGATGAAAAGTATCTGCACGCCGATTTTTATGAGATTTCCATGGATAAGGAAATCACGGTGAACGTGGCGATCCAACTCAATGGCACACCGGTCGGGGTCACAAACGGCGGCATTCTGGAGAATGTCCGGAGGGAAGTGTCCGTTTCCTGTCTTCCGGACAAACTGACGAACGCCATCGATGTGGATATCTCGCATATGGATATCGGGGATGCCCTGCATATTGAAGACATTCAGCTTCCCGAGGGCATGAGGGCGCTGGAAGAAGGGCGCCTTACCGTGGCCGTCATTGCGGCTCCTGCCGTGGAAAAGGAAGAAGGTGAAGAGGAAGCAGAAGGACTAGAAGAAGGTGCGGCCGAGTCGGAAGAGACGGGTGCCGAGGAATCAGGAGAAGCATAGAAAGGGGGTGAGGGGACTTTCGAGAAGTGTTCTTGATTGTTGGCCTTGGCAATCCGGGGCAGGTGTATGAGCATACCCGGCATAACATTGGTTTTGAGGTGCTCCGAGCATGGAGCGGGTCGCTGGGTGCCCGGTTTTCGAGCAGGCGTTTCCGATCACGGTGTGCTCTCGTGGCGTTTCAGGGAAGAAAAGCGGTTCTTCTCTGCCCGGAAACATACATGAACCTGAGCGGAAGTGCGGTCAAGGCCTGTGTGGATTATTATGACGTGGTCCAGGAACGTATGCTGGTCATTCATGATGATCTGGATCTTCCTGTGGGAAGAATCAAAGTGGGAAGGAAGGGCGGCTCCGGAGGACATAAAGGGGTGGCCTCCATTATCCGGAATCTCGGAACAATGGAATTCCCCCGTGTGAAGATTGGAATTGGGCGTCCTCGCTATGGAGAACCCGTTGATGATTTCGTTCTTGCGCCATTCTACAAGGACCAGCGAGAAGTGACGGAGAGGGTGATCCAGGGGGCGGTTCAGGCATGCGCGTTGTTTATATCGGAAGGAATTGAAGCGGCAATGAGTGCTATCAATTGCCGGAATTTCGCAAACGAGGAGGTAAGAATCTGATGCAGGGATTAACTATCTACGCTCCCTTTGTAGGGATACTGAGTCTGATTATCGCCTGGCTGATCTACGGTTATGTCAAGAAACAGCCCAACGGTAATGCATTGATGCAGGAACTGGAAGACGCCATCCATTCAGGGGCCATGGCATTTTTAAAAAGAGAATATTCCACCCTTCTTATTTTTATCGTGGTGGTGTTTATCCTTCTGGGATGGGGGATCTCCTGGAAGACGGCCATTGCATTTGTCACCGGCGCCTTCTGTTCCATGCTGGCGGGTTTTTCGGGTATGACGGCCGCGACCAGGGGAAACTCCCGGACGGCGGAGGCTGCCAACAAATCGGGACAGGCCCGGGCCCTGAACGTTTCCTATTTTTCAGGTTCTGTCATGGGCCTGGCAGTGGCGGGCCTTGGGGTTCTGGGGCTGGGATTCTGGTTCTGGATCTACGGCGGAAGCCCGGACACCGCGCAGTATATCAACGGCTTTGCCATGGGCGCCAGCTCCATTGCCCTGTTCGCCCGTGTTGCCGGCGGGGTCTATACCAAAGCGGCAGATGTGGGGGCTGACCTGGTGGGGAAAGTGGAGGCAGGCATTCCCGAGGATGATCCGCGGAACCCCGGTGTTATCGCGGATAATGTGGGTGACAACGTGGGCGATATTGCGGGCATGGGTGCCGACATCTTTGAGTCGTTTGTGGGCTCGGTGGTGGCGACCATCGCCATCGGCGCGACCATGATGGTCACTCCTGAACTGCTGGCCAGGTTTCCGGTGCTGCAGGGACTTACTCCCGTTGCCATCAAGTTGAAATTCATGGCCATGCCGATCCTGGTGGTCATGGCGGGACTTCTCAGCTCCTTTGTCGGCGTCTTTTCCATAAAGGTGTTCCAGAAGGGAAACCCTGCCGGTGCCCTCAGGTACACCACCTTTGTAGCGGCCATCATCTTTGTGATCCTGACCATTATCGTCACGAAATTCCTGGGGATGCCCATGGGAGCGTTCTGGGCGATTTTTTCCGGCCTGCTGTGCGGGATTGCAATCGGGCTGCTCGCGGAGTACTATACCTCCGGCCCTCCCATCAGGCGGATCGCGG
>CAZWEV010000094.1:0-10294 GCA_964633015.1 uncultured Desulfobacteraceae bacterium
GACCTCTGGTTCCGGAGACCAACGCTCTATCCAACTGAGCTAATCGCCCGCATGATTTTTTATGTATCAGGTTTTGCGGGGCTGGTCAAGAAGAGATACCTGAAAAAACCGGTGTCAGGCTTGACACCGGCGGTCTCCATACTTATGATAAAAAATGTAAGAGAGAGAACCTGGGGTACCCGTGCTAGGTCCAAGAGCTTGATCACCAAAAATAGGGGAAAAAGCAGGCTAGAGACACAACGGTATCGACGGGGAGGGGATGCAGTTTTTATGAAATGCATCCCCTTTTTCTTTTCTGCACACCTATATTTCGCGCTGGCCACAATGTCCTCCTGCTTCATGAATGGTGGATGCCTCCTTCACTACGTTCCTAAAAATGTTGACAGTAAAAAGGAATCATGGTATCAAAACTCTGAATTTGGTTTCTCTATTGCCTTTCAATCTTCGATGGGGTGCCGCTATGCAAAATGATGAAGAGTCTTTCGCAGAAAAGAAAACCGGGGAAGAAGAAATCATTGATTTCGAATTTGATGAACTTTCAGAGGACGCGGGCGATCTGGAGGTGACTGAAGTCGATGAAGAAGAGATAATAGAGCTTGTTGATGTGGTTGAAGGGGGCAAAGAGGCGGCATCACCCGACTCTGAAACTGCAGAAATTGAACGCCTCCTGGATGAAGAGGGAGCTCTGGAAGAGGTTGAGGTTGAAGAACCTTCTGAGGAGAATCTCGATCTGGAATCGGAAACGGAAGATGTGTCTGACTCGGAACTGCTGGAACCTGTTGAAGAGGACGAGTTCGAGTTGCTGGAGTCCGAGGAGACCCGCGCTATATCCGAAGAAGAAGGACCGGCCAGTCTGGAACAACAAACTCAGGATCTTGAGCTGGATCTTGACTCCGCACTCGAGACAATTGGGCCCCTTGAAAAAGAAGTCTCTTCGCAGGGATGGGACGAGCCGGAGGCCGCGGAGTCAGAGGACGCAGAAGAGGCGGAGCTGGAAGAACTCATTCCGGTAACTGAGGAGGAGAGCACTCGTCAGGAGACAGAAACAGTGGAGTCAACGGTCAAGCTGCCGGCCGAAGATCTGAGCGCCATTCTTCCCGGAGAAGAACAAGCAGATTTGGATGTGAGTGAAGGAATGCAGGCATTCCAGTCAATGACGGGCATTTCCGAAGAAAGACTGGAGGAAATTGTTACTCACGCCGTAAAAGAGGTGCTGGAGGATTCCTTGGAAGCGATGGTTGAACGGGCCGCCAGAGAAACCATGACCGGGGTGGCGGAAAGACTGATCTCGGAAGCGATCGAGTCCCTGAAGGAGAGCCTTGCATCTGCCTCCGAGTAGTTGAAAGTTCCCTGCGCCTCAAAAGAAAAACGAAGAAATGCCACTAATCGGGGGGTTGCCCAAGCTGCAACCCCCTTTTTTCATAACTCTGCAGGACGGGGTCGCAAATCCTGAAAAGAGAGGTAAGGAGTCGTTGATTGATGGAAAAAGATGCGATGAGTTCCGGCTATGAACCGGAACATGTTGAGAAAAAATGGTATGATTTCTGGGAGGAAAACGGGCTTTTTCGGGGAGATGCCCTTTCGGACAAAAAACCGTACTGCATCGTGATCCCGCCTCCCAACGTGACTGGTACCTTGCACATGGGACACGCCCTGAATAACACCCTCCAGGATATCCTCTGCAGGTACAAACGAATGAAAGGATACAACGTATTGTGGCAGCCCGGAACCGACCATGCGGGTATTGCTACCCAGAATGTTGTTGAAAAGGACCTGGCCGCCAAAGGGACGGACCGTCATGCGGTGGGGAGAGATAAATTTGTTGAGATGGTCTGGGAGTGGCGAGAAAAGTATGGTGGGCTCATCATCAACCAGTTGAAGAGACTGGGGTGCTGCTGCGATTGGTCCCGGGAACGCTTTACGATGGACGAAGGGCTTTCAAGAGCTGTCAAGGAGGTTTTTGTCCGGTTGTATGAAGAGGGACTTGTCTACCGGGGAGATTATATCATCAATTGGTGCCCACGCTGCCACACGGCCCTGGCAGACCTGGAGGTGGAGCATGAGGATAAAGACAGTTTTCTTTATCACATCAGATATCCCTTTGCCTCAGGAGACGGTTCCCTCGTCGTGGCTACCACCAGGCCGGAGACCCTGCTCGGCGATACCGCCGTCGCGGTAAATCCTGAAGATGACCGCTATAAGAATATCCACGGGAAATCCGTTCTCCTCCCCCTCCTCAACCGGCAAATCCCCGTCATTCTGGACAGATACGTGGACGTAGAGTTCGGTACCGGCGCATTGAAGATTACTCCTGCACACGATCCCAACGATTTCGAAATCGGGGATGCCCATGGACTCGATCGCATCAAAGTGATTGATGAAGACGGTCTGATGAATGACCTTGCAGGCCCCTATGAAGGGCTTGACAGGTTTAAATGCCGCGAGAAGATTCTGAAAGATCTCAAGGCACAAGACCTTCTTGAAAAAATTGAACCATACCGGCATGCGGTAGGGCACTGCTATCGGTGCAAGACCATGATCGAACCGCTTCTCTCCAAGCAATGGTTCGTGAAGGTCGGGCCGCTGGCTGAGAAGGCCCTCCAGGCCGTGCAGGAAGGGGAGACAAGGATCTATCCGGTCACCTGGGAGAAGGTTTATTTTGATTGGATGTCGAATATCAGGGACTGGTGTGTTTCCCGGCAGATCTGGTGGGGACACAGGATCCCAGCTTGGTATTGCCAGGAGTGTGGTGAAGTGATCGTTGCGAAAGAAGCGCCTGCGGAGTGTCCCGGATGTCAAGGCCGGAACCTGCTGCAGGAAACCGATGTCCTGGATACCTGGTTCAGTTCAGCACTCTGGCCCTTTTCCACCCTGGGTTGGCCTGATGAAACAGACGAATTGAAGACATTTTATCCCACATCAGTTCTGGTCACCGGTTTCGATATCCTCTTTTTCTGGGTCGCGAGAATGATGATGATGGGAATTCATTTCATGAGAGAGGTGCCGTTCAAGGATGTCTACATTCATGCGCTGGTAAGGGATGCCGAAGGCAAAAAGATGAGTAAATCAAAGGGGAATGTCATTGATCCCCTTGAGGTGATGGACCGTTTCGGCACCGACGCGTTTCGCTTTACCCTGGCAGCCTTTGCCGCGCAGGGAAGGGACATTAAACTTTCCGAGGAAAGGATTCTCGGGTACCGGCATTTCGTCAACAAGATCTGGAATGCTTCCCGGTTGGTTCTTATGAATCTGGACGGCCATGGCGGGTTCGACATAAATACCGACAATTTGACCCTTCCCGATCGATGGATCCTCTCGCGGATCGGGCTGGTGAGTCGGGAAGTTTCTGCGGCATTGGAGGAATACCGCTTTAATGATGCTGCCGGATCCTGTTACCAGTTTGTCTGGCATGAGTTCTGTGACTGGTACCTTGAAATGGCCAAACAGGGTATCTACAGCGATGATGAAAAGTTGAGGACAAACGCGAAGGCCTTGCTGGCATATGCGCTCAAGGCTATCCTCAAATTGCTGCACCCGTTTATGCCGTTCGTTACCGAGGAGGTATGGCAGCTGCTCCCGGGAACCCGGGAAAGCATCATGGTGGCCCCTTTTCCCGAGGTATCATCCGACGGGATATATGAAAAGGCCCTCGCAGATATGGAAATCCTGATGGGAGTTATTACCGGGATTCGAAATATCAGAGGTGAAATGCGCATCCCCCCCTCTACGCTGGTTCATGTGGTTATGGACGTTCCGGATGAAGACAGGCAGAGGGTCCTGCAGGAAAACCTTTCCCATATTTACACCCTTGCAAAGGTGGAGAAGCTTTCTCTTCTGTCCCATGTCCCAAAGCCTGAAGCATCGGCGACCGCGGTGCTCGGAGATGTTCAGATTCATGTGCTTTTGAAGGGTCTCCTTGATTTTGAGGAAGAAAAGAGGCGGATCAGGAAGGAAATCAAAAAACTTGAAAAAGATCTTACCCTGTCCAGTAGAAAGCTTTCAAACGCCGATTTTCTGGAGAAGGCTCCGGCAAAGATTGTTGAGGCAGTACGGGAGAAGGTCAATATTTTGACGGGGAAGGTTGAAAAATTGAATCAAAATCTGGACTTTTTCAATGGAATAGAGAACTGAAAGACGCTGAGAGGAACGTCCGTGATGGATACGCCGGCTATAGAAATTAAGGACCTGTGGTTTGCTTACGGTGGGATTCCTGTTCTGAAAGAGGTAAGTTTTACCCTGGAGCAGGGTGATTTCATGGCTATTCTGGGTCCCAACGGCGGAGGAAAGACCACTCTTTTGAAGCTCATGCTGGGCATATTAGAGCCGAAACGGGGGGAGATACGGATTCTCGGGAAAAAACCACATAATGCCAGGGAAAGACTGGGATATGTGCCCCAGAGTACGGATATCAATCTGACTTTTCCCATTTCTGTTTTTGAACTGGCACTAATGGGACGCCTGTCCCGTTCCAGGTTTGGCAGGCGCTACAGCTACGAGGATAAGGAAAAAGTTGCGTCTTTGCTTAAAAAAGTGGGAATGTGGGAATATCGGTTCCGGCCGGTGGGGAGTCTCTCAGGGGGGCAGAGACAGCGGATATTCATTGCGAGGGCATTGGCTGTTGAACCGGAGATTCTTTTCCTCGATGAACCAACGGCCAGTGTTGACCGGGAATTTGAGATCGGCCTTTACGATCTTTTGAAAGAGCTGAATGAGAACGTGACCATCGTGGTTATCACCCATGACGTGGGAGTGGTCTCAAGACACGTAAAATCGGTTGCGTGCGTCAATCACAGCCTTATTTTTCACGAAGACGGGAAGATCACAAAAGAGATGATTGATATGGCCTATACATGCCCCGTGGACCTGGTAGCCCATGGCCTTCCACACAGGGTGTTGCCCGATCACGAGGAGGAATGAGCGTATGTGGGAAGCGCTCCATTTTGAGTTCATGCGGAATGCCCTTATGGCAGGCGTTTTTGTGAGTATTGCCTGTGGTGTTGTCGGCTCTCTGGTCGTGGTGAACAGGCTTGTGTTCTTATCTGGCGGGATTGCACATTCCGCGTATGGAGGAATTGGCATGGCCCTCTATTTCGGTATATCACCCACGGTCGGGGCGGGCATTTTTTCCGTAGGGTCATCACTGATTATGGGGGCGGTGAGTCTCAAAAGCAAGCATCGCACCGATGCGATTATCGGGGTCCTCTGGGCGGTGGGAATGGCTATTGGGGTCGTCTTCGTGGATCTCACGCCAGGGTATCATGTGGATCTCATGAGTTACCTCTTCGGGAGTATTCTGGCGGTACCAAAATCTGATCTCTGGTTCATGTTCCCGCTGGATCTGCTTATTATTCTGGTGGTCCTGTTCTTTTTCAAGGAGTTTCTGGCCCTATCTTATGATGATGAGTTCGCCCGAGTAAGAGGTATTCCCGTCAATGCGCTGTATCTTGTGTTGTTTTGTATGATCGGTTTTTCCGTAGTAATGGTCATCCGGATCGTCGGGCTTATCCTGGTCATCGCACTCTTGAGTATTCCCCCCTACATTGCAGAAAAGGTGACCGCTTCCCTGGGAAAGATGATGGTTCTTTCTTCCCTCTTCGGTATCCTTTTCACTGTTATAGGTCTTTGGATTTCCTACCGTTTCAACCTTACTTCCGGTGCGGCTATCATCCTGGTTGCGGGTGCGGCTTTTTTCCTCACCCTGGCGCTTGACCGCTTCAGCGGACCAGATCAGCACCAAAACGAGGAAGCGTGAATGCCGCCCGGTGTACCTCGGGGGAGTAGTACTTGAGACCCCGGAGAGAGAGGGCCCTTTCCGGAGCGAGATCGCTGACTGGGTCATATTTGAGAGAACAGAAAAAGAACCCTATTATGCCGCTGGGGTAGGTGGGGACAAGCGTGTTGTAATAGCCCACGTTCGGGTAAATATCCCGGGCGATAGCGGCGACCTCCTTGATCACGTTCCGATGAAGATAAAGTGATTCACACTGGGTGACGGCAATCCCATCGCTCCTGAGAGCGGCCTTCATGTCTTCATAGAACTTCCGCTGGAAAAGGATCTGGCCCGGCCCGACAGGATCGGTGGAATCCACTATAATGACATCATAGGTGTCCTGATGTTGCGTGACAAAACGGGCGCCATCCTCAAGAAATACCTGCAGCCTCCGGTCATCAAAGGAAGCGGCGAGCGAAGGAATATACTTTCTGCAGGCACTGATAACTTCTCCGTCAATTTCACAGAGGTGAATTTCTTCCACCGACGGGTGCTTGAGAACTTCCCTCGCCGTACCACCGTCTCCGCCTCCGATGATAAGGATTTTTCTGGGCTCCGGGTGCACCAGAAGGGGGACATGCGCAATCATTTCGTGGTACGCGAATTCATCAAATTCCGTGAGCATGGTAATGTTATCAAGAACCAGCATTTTCCCCATACATTCGGTCTCAAATATCGCCAATTCCTGAAACGGGGTTTTATAGTGGCAGAGGATTTCCCTGACCTTGATACTGAGCCGCAGTCCGTGGGATACTTCGATGTCATCGTGAAACCAGAGGTCCAGCAACTGGTTTTTCGCAGGGTCAAATGTTGAAAGGCCGAGCTCATTTTTCATATTATTGCTCATGGTGTGTTCTCCGGAGAAAAATTTTGCGTGTAGCCGGCACTATACGCAAAGATGCTTTCCCGGTCAATTTGAAACGATGGCACCCGGACACAAAAAGAAGGGATTGAGGTATTCCCCAATCCCTTCCGGAACAAAAGCCCAGTCGCCTAAAGGCGGGCTACGTATCTTTTACAAGACTTTCTAATATTTCATATACTCCTTTGGCGTGTTTGCCACGATATACTTGGCCGCTTCGTACATGCACTTCCGAATGGCCTTTTCCATGGGTGTCTTGGCAAAAGCTCCGAGACCTCCTCCCATGCCGCCGCTGCCGGTCAGAATGCCCAGGGACCCGCCCAGGTTTACATCCTTAGCTTCACCTTCCACTCGGGTGGCCGCCAGGACTTCGGAGGTATGGGTGTCAACAATACGCACATCCATAGCCATGCTTGATTTCTTGAATGCCCCGCCTATGGCGCCGAATAGGGCGCTTGCCTTGCCCAGCACACCGCCGCCAAGTCCGCCGCCCCCGCCGGAGGAACCCGGGTCCCATCCGGTGATGGCGCCCATTATCAAGATATCAGCCCCTTTGATGCCGCCTTTCTTGATGCCGCTTTTGTCCGTATAGCCTGAACTCGAGAGGGACATCTCCTGTTGCAGGGAGGCGAGATTCTGTCGTTCGAGGACTCGGTATCTCTTTGTCTGAACCAGGGTGGTGGTGAGCATGTCCCGGAGGCCCGTCGTGTACCCTGCGTAATTTGAATGTGATATGCTGATAGGTTTTGAACCCACCCCAGAGATCGTGGTTGTACCACTGCTTCCTCCCACCTTCCATTCAAAATTTGCAACGGCTATCTTTGCCTTGGGACCGCTGTAAGGGGGAAGTTCCGTTTCCAGGCCCCTATCGACACTGGCTTTGGGTTGCACCTGGCTTTCCATACACCCTGTCGTTGCAAAAAGGAAAACCAATGAAATGAACGCTACCGATACAAACAAGACCCTTTTTCGCATATGTGCCTCCTTTTATGAAAAATTATCTCGAGTGGGTTTGAATATCCCAAGAACACTATCCAATGATTGAGTCCCTGTTACCCTGCTCGTCTGATTTTGTCAACCAAAAATGGAGGGGTACCATAGGGCTCTTGGAACGGAATTCATATGCAAAGGCTATGCCGCAGTTGATGTGAAATCCCCTCCATTTTCTTTCCCCCCAAACTGATTTTGAGCAATCGATACCTGCTGGAAAGCAGACACCTGAGGAAATTCATCACTTGACAGGGGGCCGACACATGGTAAATGATAAAACCTGTTCACTGTTGGGAGACAGGTATGAAATGGGACGTCTTCAGACCACGGATCAAAGCAAAGGCTGATCCCGTGGAAGAGGCTATCGAGAAACTGGAAAAGGTCATTGAAAAATTCGCCCCTCGAAAATATTTCAATGAGCGGGAACGATCGTATTACAATTACAGAACACTGCCGCTCTATCGGGAAAAACTGTTCAATTTTCTTCAAATAATCTCAAGAAAAGAGCGATTGAAAGGGGACCCCACAACTTTCGCGCAGGACCTCTTTCTGTCACTCAGGAATTTCTACGATCCCAGAATGAAAGCTTCCTCCGGAGCCATTGTAAGAGATCCGGCTTTCAAAAGGAAATTCAAAGAAATCTATCGCTGTTTTTATGACGCTGAAAGCCCCCCGTTTCAGGAGATTGCCGACTGGTTTAGTAAAGCGGACCATTAGCCCGCATTTTCCGGCCGAATGACCTGTCGTTCAATGTATGGCAAAACATGAGAATGGGGCGGGCTTCATTATGTTGGGGCAGGCGGCCACGGCCAATTTTCAGGGACAGGGGACTCAATGATCACGTCCATGTTCCGCGTGGGGTGCCGACAGATAATCCGTTTGGAAAAGAGGGCTACAGCCCGCGAGGAGAGAGCCTGGGAAGAGCCGTATTTCAGGTCACCAAGAACAGGGTGACCCAATGCTGCGAGCTGACAGCGCACTTGATGATGGCGTCCCGTGATGAGCCTCACTTCCACAAGACTCAATGCTGCCCGGCTTTCAAGAACCCGGTACTGGAGCACTGCCAGCCGACCGGAAGGATCATACGGGTCGGTGACAATCGATTTGTTGCGGGTCCTGGCGAGATATAGTTCGGATGCTCCTTCGAGGGGGTGCAAGTTGCCGTGCACGATTGCCCAATAGGTTTTTCGAATGGTGTGGTCTCGGATCTGGGCGGAGAGGCGGCTCGCGGCCTTTGACGTTTTTGCGAAAAGCACCGCGCCGGCAACGGGTCTGTCGAGCCGGTGCACCAGACCGAGAAATACCTTGCCCGGTTTTCCATACCGGTTCTTGATCCACTCTTTGGTCCAATCCAACAGAGAGAGATCACCGGTTTTGTCTCCCTGAGTCAGCATGCCGGCGGGCTTATACACTCCCAGGAGATGATTGTCCTCATACAGGATTTCTATTTGATCTTCAAGTTTCGATATGGACATTGTGCGATCCCGGCAAAACGACTTCATCTAAATTAGGTATCATATCTCGAAGGAAGCCGCAATAACGCAGGTGGACGTTCATAAAATGGAAAGAAATGCAATGAAACCCAGCCGTTCATCTATGATCAGGATTTTTGAGCGGTGCGGATTTGACCTGAGGAAGGATGTCTCCGGACTCCTGTGGCGCTTTCACCGGCAGATCCACGAGAAAAGTGACGCGCTGGACCTTACCCGGATAAAAAATTTTGAAAGCATGGTGCTCAAACACTATGTGGACTGCGCATACGTACCGAAACTGGTTTCGCTCCCTTCACCTCTGCTTGACATTGGATCCGGCGCGGGGTTCCCCGGTGTCGTCATCAAGATTGTGGAACCGCGGGTACACCTCATTCTGGCGGAGGGAAGGAAGAAGCGCGCGGTATTCCTCGAAGAAGTGTGCGGGTTGCTGGGGCTGGATGGGATAGAGGTCTTCCCGCACAAGATTCCCGGGCGATTTGAAAGGGAAATTGGCGGAGTGATTACCAGGGATCTGGAGAAAATTCCCAGGACCCTGGAGCGGGTGGCCCCACTCTTGACTGGAGGTGGGAAGGCCCTTTTCATGAAGGGCCCCAATTGCGAAGCAGAAATCGAAGAAGCGAGAACATCTTGGAAGAAGGTGTTCGAATTGGAAAAGGACCTGTCCTATTCCATCCCGAATACCCCGCTGAGGAGGCGGCTCGTCATTTTTTCGAAAAAGCAATCGATTATGGTCCCTGGTACGGAAATCTTTTCAAAATCAGAGGAGACATGGAGGACGGGGCCCCGGTCTGGAGAGGATATGTGCGGGCAGGTTAAAGAGATTGTGAGTCCCAACAATCCCACCTTCAAGAATTTTTTGAAATTACTGAAGACGAGAGGCATTCGAAAACAGGGGCTTGCACTTCTTTCCGGTGTCAAACAGGTTCGGGAGGTTCTTGCAGAATTCAGGGAGACCTGTGCAGGGATCATTTTTGCCGATCCTGATACTATCCCGGAGACAGGTTCCCCCGGTCAAGTGCCGTGCTACCGGCTTCACCGGGATCTTTTCCGCCAGCTCGATATCCATGAAACGGGTCACGCTATACTGGTCGTGAAGGTGCCCACTTTTCAGGAATGGGCGGATCAGAACTGGCCCTTGGGGTGTACTCTTTTCGTTCCATTCCAGGACCCGCGGAATGT
>CAZWEV010000095.1:0-10162 GCA_964633015.1 uncultured Desulfobacteraceae bacterium
TCGGCGCCATGATCTGGATGGCATGGGAAACCCTTCGAATGAGTGAACTGTACGTCGGGATTCTGGTGGCCGCATTGCTCGGGATCGGCTTCAATGTTCTTTTCTGGATATGCATGCATCGACTTGTTCCTTGGAATCCGGCAAATGATGCCTGATCCGTGGCGGAGTATCCCCGAGCCGGAGGCCGAAGGGTAAAGAATCGGGATCCTCTGCGACCCTATAGAGAGGTGGAAGCCTTCTCAATGGATTGGCAGCATCTTGATCGGTTGAGATTGTCAGCAAAAATGATGCTCTTCCAAAGACGTTTATGGCGTATCCGACTCGTCCTTGGAGGAAAAAATGGAAAGATAGTGGTACGGCCCGATTTCTCTGGTGGTTTTCTGATGAAAACCGGAGGTATTCAATGTCGTTGCCAGATCCTGAGCGGAAATTCTGATATGCATCGGCGGCCCCGGAGGACCTTCCCGCTTCTTGAACTCAACAATAACGAGTTGACCATCTTTCTTGAGGACCCTCTTCGTCTCCATAAGCGCCACCTCATGGGCCTTTGAACGCAGGAGATCGTGGAAAACGGTAGCCATCAGGCAGACGTCCACGGAATTTTTTTCCACGGGAAGATGCTTGCCAAGGTCTGCGACAATGGGCCTTATGGTTTCTATCCTTTTTTCGGCAATGGTCTGTTTCAGGATGTCCATGCCTCCCCCCCACAGGTCAATCGCATAGATTATTCCGTTGCTTCCCAGATATTCGGAAGCTGCAATGGAATAGTTTCCGATACCGCATCCCAGGTCCAGGAAGACATCTCCTTTCCTGATCTCCATTGTTGAGAAGAGTTCTTGTGCATCAATCAGATCGAAACTGCTTTTTCCCGCGCCGGGAGGATTGGAACTCATGGAATTCTCCTTTTCAAGATATTTGCCCGCGTTTGAGCAGGTCTTTATATGAAATTAGGAACAGACCCGAAGTCTGTCAAGCGGTAATTCATTTTTGCCAAACACCATGCATCACTTCCGTTCTTTTCGTGCACCTGCTCAAAAGCCGACACGACGCTGCTTCAGAAACATCTGTTCTCCGAGGGGAGTGACGAGAAGCCACGACTGAAGCATGTGGATTTGTGGCCATCGGGTCTCATTGACATTGTCGCCTGGAAAAGGTAAAGGCAATGAAGAGCAGAGGAAGAGGCTGCCGCGCGAAACCGGCAGAGAAGGAGTAATCGATTGGACAGGGGAAAGAAGCCATCCGCAACAAAGCAGCAGGCTATGGATGATTTCCGGAATCACGTGTCATCCGGGAAGGCGGCGTTTTTCCGGAAGTACGGCATGCAGTTTGTCATGGGGGGGCGCGATGAATGCTATCTCGATGATGTGGACGGGAGGAAACGCCTTTTTAATCTCCATTGTAACGGAGGCGTATTCAATCTGGGGCACCGGAACCGGCAACTGATAGACGTGTTGATGAAGGGTTTTGAGGAGCTGGATATCGGGAACGGTCACCTTATGAGCAAGGCGAGAGCCGACCTTGCCAAGTTCCTTGCGGGTCTGATGCCGGGAGACCTTTCCTACACGGTGTTCGGGGTCGGCGGGGGCGAGGCGGTGGATCTTGCGCTGAAGGTCGCCCGGGCGTACACGGGAAGGAAGAAAATCATTTCCGCAAAAGGCGGTTACCACGGGCACACGGGTCTTGCCATGGCGGCCGGCGATGAAAAATACCGGGTCCCGTTCGGACCGCCGGTCCCAGGATTTGTCCAGGTTCCCTTTGGTGATCCAAACGCGGTCGCCGCGGAGATCGACGCTGATACGGCAGGAGTGATTCTGGAGACCGTTCCCGCCACCCTGGGTATTGCTGTCCCACCGGAGGGATATCTCCAATCGGTCCGGGAACTGTGCACCGCCCAAGGGACACTTCTCATCATGGATGAAGTGCAGACAGGGCTCGGACGCACCGGCAGGCTCTGGGGCTTTGAACACTTCGACATCATGCCTGATATAGTTGTGATCGGAAAAGGACTCTCGGGGGGCATTTATCCCATCACCGCAACAGTGCTCCGGACGCCCCTGGAATCCGTCTTTCACGATGATCCCTTTATTCATGTGTCCACGTTCGGGGGCGCCGAGGTGGGCTGCCTGGTTGCGAAACGGGTCCTGGAGATTTCGTCGGACCCGGAATTTCTGGCCCATGTGAAGAGGCTGGCCGGTGCGTTTGATGAAGGAATCGCGACTCTTCGAAGGAAACACCCGCGGTTCCTGACCGGTCTGCGGCAGCTCGGCCTCATGATGGGGCTGGAACTCAAGGATGAGCTCTCGGGCCCCGTGCTTTCCAAGACGGCCTATGACAACGGCCTCCTCATGGTCTATGCCAACAACGAGCCGTCGGTCTGCCAGCTTCTCCCGCCCCTGATTATGGAACGCAGCGAGGTGGACCTGGTCATGGCGCGGTTGGACAGGGCTCTCGCCGCTGCAAAACGGCTGCGACCGGTGCTGAAGATAAAAAGGCAGGTGGAAGAGTTTGTGGAAAAATGGAAGATGTGAGGAAAGGACCGGGCGCCCGTCATGGATATCGAGCGGACACTTGTTTATGAATTCGAAAAGGGCCTGAATCCCCAGAATCTCGAAGCGTCGAAGATTCCCGCCGAGGTGCTGGGGTATGGAGAAATTTCGATCATCCTCCAGATCGGGGACAATACGGGCGTGGCGTTCAAGCGAATGCCTCTCTTTTCGAACCCGGAAGCCGCGCAGGTATATGAACGTCAATTTCACGAGTACTGCAGGTATTTGAGCGATGCGGGCTTCACGCTCCCTCATCACGAGACCCTGATCATTGAAATCCCGGATCGTCCTGTGGTACTCTACATCGCGCAGGAACGGCTCCCGGCGGATCGTTTTGTCCACCGCCTCATCCGTCGGCTCGGACCGGAGCAAGCCGTGGCGGCGACCGAGAAGATCATTGCGGAGATACACAAGGTATGGAAGTTCAACGGCTCCTCTGATTCTGCACTGCAACTGGCGATCGATGCCCAGGTGTCGAACTGGGTACTGCTGGAAAGCGGTGAGACTTTCTATGTAGACACCAGTACCCCCCTTTACCGGAAGGACGGCGTGGAGCAGATGGATCCGGAGCTCTTCCTGCAGAGTGCTCCGGTCTTTCTCCGATGGCTGATCAGGTGGCTGTTCCTGAAGGATGTGATGAATCGGTATTACGATTCCCGGCTCGTGTATATGGACTTAGCGGCCAACCTGTATAAAGAAAAGTCTCCTGAACTGATACCGGAGGTCATCCGCTGCATCAATCGTTATCTCTCTTCCGGACAACAACCCCTGAACCAGAAGGAAGTGGAAAAATATTACAAGGAAGACAAGCGCATCTGGACGGTTTTCCTGGCCTTTCGCCGCATTGACCGGTGGATGACGACGAAGCTATTCCGAAAAAGATATGAATTCCTCCTTCCCGGCAGGATAGAGCGCTGAATCATGTGTGATACCTTTGTTGCCCTTCCTCCCTTTACCGCGGACGGTTCCGTCATTTTCGGGAAGAACAGCGACCGCGAGCCCAACGAGGCCGAGGTCCTGGAATACCATCCTGCCCTGGTTCATGGAAAAGGCGAATCACTTCGATGCACGTATATCACCGTGCCCCAGGCGGAAGAGACATTCGCAGTCCTGCTCTGCCGGCCCTTCTGGATGTGGGGCGCCGAGATGGGCGCCAATGAGAACGGCGTGGTCATGGGAAACGAGGCGGTGTGGACCCGGATGCCCATGAGGAAGGAAGGCGTTTTGACAGGCATGGATCTGCTGCGTATCGCCCTGGAGCGCTCGCGTTCGGCGCAGCACGCCCTTGGAATCGTGCTGCAGCATCTGGAGGATTACGGACAGGGCGGGTTGTGCGGATATGAAGACAGGCGGATCTCCTACCACAACAGTTTCCTGATCGCCGATCCAAAGGAGGCGTGGGTCCTCGAGACCGCAGGTCCCCTCTGGGCCGCTTTGAAAGTCAAGGGGATGTACGCCATCAGCAACGGGCTCACCATAGGGGAGGAGTTCAGCGAAGCCCATCCGGAATTAATTGAAACAGCCCGGAAGAAGGGATGGCTGAAAAAGGGAGCGCCTTTCCATTTTGCCCGGTGTTTTTCGGACTATCTCTATACCACCTTTTCCGCGTCACGCACACGCCGGGAACGATCCGCCAAACGTATTGCAGGGATGGAGGGCACGATGGATGTACCGGCCGCCTTCGAGGTGCTGAGGGACCATGGTGACGGTGAATATCGCCCTGACAGCCATCTCCTGGGGAACCGGTTATGTGCCCATGCAGGAAACAAGATATTTCGGAATGCCATGCAGACCGTTGGTTCCCTGGTGGTTCACCTGAAACCGAACTTCCAGACCTGCTGGGCCACCGGTACCTCCTCACCCTGTATCGCCACGTTCAAGCCCGTCTGGCTCAGGGACCCGGTGCTCCCGGACCCGGGACCTGCCTCAGCAGGACGATTTGATGCACGGTCCCTGTGGTGGCATCATGAAAAGCTGCACCGAGCTGTTTTGCAGGATTTCCCGACCCGGGCGAAGGCGGTGCGGAAAGAACGGGATGCCCTGGAAAAGGAACTTCTCGTGAAGGCGTCCCAAGGATCACCGGGAGAGTGCCGGGAAATGACCGAGGCGGCATTTGAGACGGCATGGGCAAGAACCGCGGAATGGACGGCTCTTGTCCAGGAGTTACCGGTTGCAACAAGGCCTCGGTTTTTCTACCGGCGCTACTGGGAAGGGCAGAACCGGAAAAGTGGTATGGTGCCTCAATAATAGCCTCTCTGAGCAGCCGTTGGGACCTCATAATGCGTCGCGCTCTGCGGGAGGGGATTCACACGTATCGTAATCAATTACAATCCGGAGGAAGGTATGATGCAAAAAAGCTATGATGTTATCGTTATCGGCGCCGGTATCATTGGCTGCTGCGTCGGCTTTGAGCTGGCCAAGAAAGGGTACAAAACGCTCAATATTGATAAACTGCCTGCAGCGGGATATGGATCAACATCCAACTCGTGCGCCATAATCAGGCTGCACTACTCCACACCCGACGGCGTTTCCATGGCCAGGGAGGGGTACTACTACTGGCTCGACTGGGGCAAGTACCTGCAGACGGTGGATGAGTCCGGGCTGATTCGATACGTCAACACGGGCTGTCTGGTTGTGAAAACCGAGAAAAACAAGTACCTCAAGAATGTCATGCGTTCTCTGGATGAGTTGCACGTCATCTACCGGGAGCTTGATGCAGCCGGAATGAAATCTGTAATGCCGATCATCGATACCCGGGCCTACGGTCCGCCGGTCCTGTCCGGAGATGAACGTTTCGGCGAACCCACGGGCGATGCGGTGGCAGGGGCCATTTACGTCCCCGAATCGGGCTTTATCAGCGACCCCCAGCTCTCGACCCACAACGTCCAGCGGGCTTGTGAGGCCAAGGGCGGCGATTTCGTGTTTAACACGGAAGTGGCTGGAATTCTAAAAAAAGACGGCCGGGTGGCCGGCGTGGCGCTCAAGGACGGGACCGAGATCAAGGCGCGGATCGTCGTGAACGTCGCAGGGCCCCACTCCTATCTCATCAACCGGATGGCCGGAGTCGAGGAGGAAATGAACATCAAGACCAGACCGCTCAGGCAGGAGGTCTGCCACGTTCCCTCTCCCGAAGGTTTTGACTACAACAACCTGGGGACCATGATCTCCGATGGGGACGCGGGCTGTTACTCCCGGCCCGAGGTGGGGAATCACGTCCTCATCGGCTCCGAAGATCCGGAGTGCGATCACCTGGAATGGGTTGAGGATCCGGACAGCTACAACAAGAACTTCACAGACCAGTGGAAGACCCAGGTCATGCGCGAGGGCCAGCGGCTGGAGGGCCTGCCTGTCCCCAACAGGATGCAAGGCGTTGTGGACCTGTACGACTGTTCCGATGACTGGATTCCGATCTACGACAAGTCGGATCTGCCGGGCTTTTACATGGCCATCGGGACCTCGGGCAATCAGTACAAGAACGCGCCGGTGGCCGGAGTCTTGATGACCGAATTGATTCAAAAGGTGGAAGACGGCCAGGACCACGATAAAGATCCTGTCAAGTTCGTCACGAAATACACCGGCCGGGTGTGCGACCTCGGGTTCTTCAGCCGTTTGAGGGAAATCAATCCGGACTCGAGTTTTTCGGTCATTGGGTAAGACAGTCGGAGCACTTCATGACAGGACGGTTCGGGTTTTGTCATGATATGTGCGGGAAAGGGGTTCTTTATCGGAGAAGGTCGGTGAGCGCTTCCTGGATGGCGGGGAACTGAAAACGAAATCCGGCATCGAGGAGTTTTTTAGGGATGACCCGCTGGCCTTTCAGCAGGACATCGCCGAACTCCCCCTTCATTGCTCTCAGGACAAAGCCGGGGACCGCGGGGAGGAATGAGGGTTTTTCAAGGGCCTTTCCGAGGGCGTTTGTGAAATCCCTGTTCGTCACGGGTTCGGGGGCGGTGAAATTGACGGGGCCGGAAAGGCCCTTTTGCTTCAGCAGGAAGAGAAAGATATTTACCAGGTCCTGTTCATGAATCCAGGAGAACCACTGGTTGCCGCTTCCCAGGACGCTTCCCAGCCCCTTCCGGAAGAGGGGGAGTGCCTGAGCCAGTGCCCCGCCTCTCTTCCCCAGGACGATTCCGAACCTGCAGATGAGCACCCGTGCGCCGAATTCCTCTGCCCGGAGCGCTTCCTTTTCCCAATTCAGCGCCAGGGTTGCGAGATAATCATTCCCGGGAGAGCTGCGTTCATCCAGGATCTCGTCTTCGCGGAATCCGTAGTATCCGACCGCTGAGGTAGAGAGCAGGGTAGTATCCCTGCCTTTCCGGCCTTCAAGTGCAGCGACCAGGTTCCTGGTGGTCCCGATACGGCTTTCCTGCATAAGGGTTTTGGCTTCCCTGGTCCAGCGCCTGAAAATGGAAGCCCCGGCCAGGTTTACAAGAACCTCATACACTGCCGCCTGCTCCTGCCAGGGCCCTTCTTTTGTTGGATCACCGTGGATGAACATAACTCCGTGGTCCGGGTTACGACCCTTTGAAAAATCCCTGGTAAGAATGGCCACTTCGTGGCCTTTGGCCACAAGCGCTCTGGCGAGTACCGTCCCCACAAACCCTGTTCCGCCTGTTATGAAAACGCGCATGGCAATCTCCTGTCATCAACGCGCATGGACAAAAAGGAAACGCATGGGATTCCCGATGCGGTCACGTTTTTCGGGCTACTGGTTCCCCTGTCTTATGAAGCAAAACTCGTACTTCCCGGTGAACGAAAAATTACCTGAAACACGATTCCGTCCGCAAAAGACAGTTGCGGCAGGGTCGCGCGATGTTCAATCCTCCCGACTTTTTTCCGACGACTCCAGTATGCAGGAAAAACAAACGAGTTTCAAGCACGGCCTGGAGAAATTTCACCCACGCTTTGAAAAGATACAATCCTCAAGTGTTCGTGAATGCGGTTCCCCCGGCTTATTGGGATAGTCATCCGTCGAATTATTTGGTATAAAAAAAAAGATCATTCAGGCGGGATGTAAATTCAAATCCAAAACTTCAGCACAAGGATGGATATCATGAAATGGAAACAGTTCTTCACCCCTGTGAAGTCTCTTAATGCAGGGGAGGCAAAATCCTTTATGGATAAAAAGACGGGCGACGCTTTCATTCTTCTGGATGTCAGGCAGCCGGAAGAATATAAAAGGCGTCACATCCCGGGTGCCAAACTGATTCCCCTGGCCGATATCGGCACCCGTATACAGGAACTGGATGCCGACAAACCGACCATCGTTTACTGCGCTGTCGGCGGACGAAGCCGGGTGGCTTCCCAGATGCTCGCAGGAAGGGGTTTCAAAGACGTCTACAACCTTTCCGGCGGCATCAAGGCATGGGAGAGCGGGGCGGCATTCGGTCCGGAAGACCTCGGCATCGATCTCTTTTCCGGAAGCGAGTCCCCGGAAGAGATTCTCATTGCAGCCTACTCACTTGAAGAAGGCCTGCGGGATTTCTACCTGTCCATGATCGACAAGGTACGGGATGAAAAAATCCAACATTTGTTTGAAAAGCTTTCAGCCATTGAAGTCAAGCACCAGGAGCGTATCTTCAGGGAATACCTGGAAATCACCGGAAAGACCGTCAGTCGGGATGAATTCAGCAAGACCATCGTCTCACCGGCCGTGGAGGGAGGACTGACCACCGAGGAATACCTCGCGCGCTATCAGCCCGACCTGGAGGTTGCCGCCGAGGTCATTTCCCTGGCCATGGCCATCGAGGCCCAGGCCCTCGATCTTTATCAGCGGGCATCGGAGCGGGCGAGCACCGGGAAAAGCAGAGATGTGCTGCGTGAAATCGCAGATGAAGAGCGGGCACATTTGCAGCGACTGGGCAAGCTTATGGAAGAAAAGGAAAACCCATGAAAAAGGACCTGGTACTGGCAGGCGGCGGACATGCGCACATGATGACCCTGGCGCAACTGAACCGGTTTGTTGAAAAGGGGTACAGCGTCACGGTCATCGGGCCCTCCGAATATCATTACTACTCAGGAATGGGGCCCGGCATGCTGGGAGGCACCTATGCGCCGCACGAAATCCGGTTTGCCACAAAACACCTGGTGGAGAAGCATGGAGGCACGTTCAAGCTGGGCAACGTGGTTGCCATCGATGCCGAAGCCCGGACAGTGCAGCTGGACACGGGTGAAGCCGTTTCCTATGACGTGCTGTCATGTAACCTGGGGAGCCATGTAAACCGTGATATCGTATCCGGCGACATGGAAGGCGTCTATACCGTCAAACCCATCGAAAAGTTGATGGCGGCCCGGAAGCAGATCCTTTCCATGGGCGCCCAAAAGAGCATCGCAATCGGGATTGTCGGCGGTGGTCCGTCGGCCGTGGAAATCGCAGGAAATATCCATCGGCTGGTTCAATCTCCGGGCATCCGGCCTGCGGTCATTCGAATCCTGACCCGCGGCAGCATCATGCCGCATCATCCCGCTGGTGTACGTTCAAAGGCGGTGGCATCACTGAAAAACCGGGACATTGAAATACTGGAAGACTGCCGGGTTCAGGAAATAAGAGCAGGCGTTGTCGTGGAATCGTCCGGAGAGCGCCATCCGTTCGACATCCTTTTTCTGGCTACCGGCGTCAAACCGAACGCGGTTTTTGAGAGATCGGGATTGCAGACCGGCCCGGATGGCGGCCTGCTGGTGAATCGTTTTCTTCAGCACGAAGAACATCCTGAGATTTTCGGAGGCGGCGACTGCATTTATTTTGGAGACAAGCCCCTGAACAAGGTGGGTGTATACGCGGTTCGGCAAAACCCGATTCTTCTGCACAATCTTCTGGCGGCCCTAGACGGAACCGAGCTGGTCCCTTTCAAGCCGCAAGGGGATTATCTTCTCATTTTCAACCTTGGGGACGGCACCGGCATTTTTCACAAGCGGTGGGTCCGATTCAACGGGCGTCTTGCTTTTAAGATCAAGGACGCTATTGACCGAAAATTTATGCGAACCTTTCAGGCGTTTGAAAGCGAGACTCTCAGGTCTGAAAGTACAGGAAGATGAAAACCGGCGTCAGTCAGGAACGCTGGTTATAATTCCGGCATGAACTCATTCCCAGGAGCCTGTCGGCCATCCGAATGAGGCCCCGTAATATTGAGATTGATTATGAATCCACGCACGTTGACGAAAATAGGTTTTCTGCTGATCATGGCGGTGGCGCTTTTCACCTCGCGGGTTTTGGCTGCCGACGTCGAGCGCTATGCCGGGCCTGAATGGGCGTTCCTGAACACCGAAAAGGTGATGCACGCCGCCGCCCATGTCACGCCGCCCCGGTTTCCGAACTGCAATGAGGTGACGGTCGATGAAAAAATCCTTGAAGTCTATCACGCGGACGGCACGGCCGAAAGCCAGGATGAAATCTTCATCAAGGTGCTGACCGAGAAAGGCCGGCAGGACAACGCGGTCATCAGCCGCGGTTTCCTGCTGCCGTATTTCACCGTACAGATCCCGCGTCTTGAAGTGATTAAAGCCGACGGCGCGGTCGTACCGGTGAATATCGCCGCGAACGCAAGGGAGAGCATCGACAACAGCCAGATGGAGGAAAACATCTACGATCCGAACAGCCGGATACTGCAGGTGAACAT
>CAZWEV010000096.1:0-9676 GCA_964633015.1 uncultured Desulfobacteraceae bacterium
ATGGACGAACCTCTGGTGTACCAGTTGTCGCGCCAGCGGCATAGCTGGGTAGCTATGTTCGGAATGGATAACCGCTGAAAGCATCTAAGCGGGAAGCCAACCTCAAGATAAGATATCCCTTCACCTGATTCGTCAGGTGGCTGAAGACCCCTTGTAGATGACAAGGTTGATAGGCCAGGTGTGGAAGTGTGGTAACACATGAAGCTAACTGGTACTAATAGGTCGTGAGGCTTGGCCATATCTTTTTCATTTTATTTGCTTGAAGAGGAATCCTGAGGAGACGACTTTTTGCATCCCCTGTATTTTCAGTTTACTGGATTTAACAGTTTTCGGTGGTTATAGCGAAGAGGAAACACCCGTTCCCATCCCGAACACGGCAGTTAAGCTCTTCAGCGCCGATGGTACTGCGTGGGGGACTGCGTGGGAGAGTAGGACGCCGCCGAATTTCATCGAAAGGCCCCTTCACATTTTATGGAGGGGCCTTTTTTATGTTTGACTCCCTTGACTTTGCTGAGCAAGGCGCATATGAGGGAAAGATATGGAGACGCGTTGTCCGTATGAGAATCTTTACATCTACCTTTTGGATGGTTGGATGAAAAGAGAAGATGAAGCACTGCTGGGGAAAGGGTTCGTTGGGAACTGGGTGGAAGACGGCACCTGTTTCCTTTTCTTTTCCAGGCCTGCGAATGACGTGGTGGCACATCTTTTGGAAATTCGCAGTAATCTCAAACTGCTCGAACAGTATGAGATGCCCTATGAACAATGGCAGGGGGGGATGCTCGAACCAATGCACGTGGGAGAGTTTTCTATCGTCACACCGTGGGGTCCGGACGTGGCGGGGGAAGGGAGAAAAACGATCATTCTGGATCCTGGAGTGGTTTTCGGAAACGGTCTGCATCCCACCACAAGAGATTGCTTGCGCGCGGTGTCTTTCGTGCGGAAGGAGTTTGCTTTCAAGCGCGTATTGGATCTGGGTACCGGCACCGGAATCCTGGCGGTTGCTTCAGGATTGCTTGGAGCAGAGCAGGTCCTTGCCGTGGACCTGAATTCTCTTTGTGCCCGGACAGCTCTGAAGAATGTTCTGCTGAACCATGTTGAAGGGACTGTTGAGGTATTGGAGGATAATGCCCTGGAAGTATTACCTGAAAGGACCGACCTTGTCATCGCAAATATCCACTACGAAGTTATCAAGGAACTTCTGGGCAAGGATCATTTCAGGCAGATTTCTCGCATTATCATTTCCGGCCTCATGCGCAGTCAGGCACGGCAGGTGCGGGAAGACTTGCGGAAATATGAAATTCCCGTGCTGCGGGAATGGGAGCATGAGATGACCTGGTATACTATTCTTGCCGGCGGGAGAGAGACACATGATTGAAGAAAACAAGAAGATTCCGATTGAAAAAGTTGATGGCCACACCTGTTTTGCCTGCGGCACTGCGAACCCCATCGGACTCAAAATGAATTTCTATCGCCAGGGCGACAGCATCCGCTCTGATATTATGCTTGGAGAGTATCACGTGGGATGGGAGAACATCGCCCACGGTGGAATTATCTCTACCATGCTGGATGAGGTTATGTCGTGGACCGTGCTGTATTTCAAGAGAAGTTTTTTCGTGACGCGAAAAATGGATATCAAATACGTGAAACCGGTGCCGATTGGACGCCCGCTTATTGTAAGCGGGTCCATTTCAGGGAATTCACATACAGCCGGTACGGAAAAGATCAGGGCCAAGGGCCATATTGTGGACAGTGATGGACATCTTCTTGCCCGGAGCAGCGGAGAGTTTGTGCTTCTCCCAAAGGAAAAACTGCGTGACGTCCCCGATGCAGTGAAGCAGGAAATGCTGGCATTGTTTGGGAGGCTTGAGGAGTGAACGGCCCGCCGGAAAGGAGAGAAAATGACGGAATTTGACGGAGGGAAGAGGTTCGTATCCATTGTTCGCTATGAGCGTCCGCTGGATTCTGTGCGGAGAACGGTGGACCTCAGCGGTGGGCTTGAGCATCTGCCCAAAGGGGCACGGGTTTTCATAAAACCGAACATCGTTTTTTGGACCAAGGCGGTCGCCTTCCCCAAATGGGGCGTGATTACCACTTCCCGGGTGGTGGAGGATATGGTCATTCTCCTCAAGGACCATGGCATAGACAGGATAACCATTGGGGAAGGGATGGTTACCTTCGATCCAAAGGATACCGAGACTCCCGCTCATGCCTTTCAGAGCCTGGGATACCGGGAACTGGAGAAGCGATATGGTGTCCAGATCGTCAATGTGCATGAACGGCCGTTTGAGAAGCGGGACCTGGGAGAAGGGATATCCCTGCATTTCAATACGGATTTTCTCGAGAGCGATTTTCTGGTGAATCTTCCGGTGCTCAAGACCCATGCGCAGACCGTGGTCAGCCTCGGCATCAAGAACATAAAAGGCACCATTGATATCAATTCACGAAAGAAATGCCACAGCGCCGACCCGGAGCACGATCTCAACTTTATGATTTCACGGTACCTCAAGGTCATTCCGCCTTGCTTCACGCTCCTCGACGGGATCTACACAACCGAGCGGGGGCCGGGGTTTGACGGAAAAGTACGGAGAAGCAATCTGCTGATCGGTTCCCCGGACATGCTTTCTGCAGATCTGGCTGGTGCGAAAGTCCTCGGCTATGATCCGGGCGAGGTACCGTATCTTGTCCACGCGAGCCTGCTGCAGGGCCGTCCCACCGATCTTTCCGATATAGTGGTAAGAGGAGAGCGCATTGAGGATGTTGCCTCACGTCACCAGTATGCGTTCCCCTACACCGAGGACGGAACGCTCCCACTCCCCATGAAACGGATGGGTATCGAAGGCCTTTCCTACCGAAAATATGACCTCACCATGTGTACGTACTGTTCGATGGTGACCGGACCGATTCTGGTCGGGATTCGCCAGGCGTGGGCGGGTGAGGCATGGGATGATGTAGAGGTCCTCACCGGCAAGAGCATGAAACCGACACCCGGCAAGAAAAAGACCATTCTCCTCGGAAAATGTATGTACCAGGCCAACAAAGACAACCCTGACATTCGGGAGATGATCGCGGTGAAGGGATGCCCCCCTTCACCCAGAAAGATCGTCGAGGCATTTCAAAAGGCAGGTATTCCGCTGAATCCGGGGCTGTTCGAGCAGATGGATAAACTGCCGGAATTTTTTATGCGGAAATACGAAGGAAAGCCCGAGTTTGATGAATCTTTTTTCAAGGTTGAATAAAACCGGAGTCAAGATTGCTCGCAAGTGTTCGAAGGGCCTGGATTCCGGCTTCCGCCGGAATGACAGGAAGCTGAAGCCGATGTCGGCAGAGAAGAAAATCTGTGCAAGTTTGCGTGCGTCTGCGGCCAATGAAAAGGGCTCAAGGAAAGACACCGATGACAGAGGAAAAAATTAATTTTAGATCAGGGGCTCTGGTTCTGGAGGGGCTCCTTGGCCGGGCTGATGGAGGCAAAGGGGTGGTAGTGACTCATCCACACCCCCTTTATGGCGGCACCATGCGGAATAATGTGGTGTCAACCCTGATCCAGGCCTTCCGCAATGCAGCATATACGACTTTGCGGTTTAATTTCAGGGGGACCGGCGCGAGCCAGGGTGCGTACGACGATGGTTCCGGAGAACAGGAGGATGTCAAAGCGGCACTCGATTATCTCTCCGCGATGGGATGTATTGAACTGGATCTGGCGGGGTATTCCTTCGGGGCGTGGGTGAATGCGATGGGCCAGGAGCTGTATCCGGAAGTTGAACACCTGTACCTGATTTCGCCTCCCGTTGCATTCATGGATTGCTCGACCCTGGCATACAGCCCAAGAATCAGGATGGTTGTCACCGGTTCTCATGATGATATCGCTCCGCCTTCCATGATACGCGAAATGATCGGCAAATGGAACCCGGATGCGGTATTCAGGATTATTGAAGGGGCGGATCACTTCTACGCCGGATACGAAGAAGAACTGTCCGGCGTAATGAAGGGTTACCTGGGGAATCAGAGCAAGTGATCACAAGAGTAAGGCGTAAGGCTGAAGGCTGTCAGCCTGTAAGCGGTGCCTTCGGCTGCGTTAGGCGTGAGGACCGCTTCGCTTGAGGCAAAGCAGCTTGGCAGCGAGGCGGAAAACTATTCTCACGCCCGTCGGAGCGAAGCGGAGATCCCGCAAAACGGGATTCGGCTTACCGTCTCACTAGAGATTCAGAGGCAACAGAGAAAAGCACTTCTTGCCTTGAAACCCTGTGGTCTCTGCGGCTCTGTGTGAGATAGGTTTTTTAACTCGAAAGCTGCGCCTGGGTGCCGTTCTACCACCAGGAAATCGTGCGGTCGTTTTCAAAGATGAGGTCCAGGAGTTCTGCGTAATCCGGATCTCCTTCACAGAGTGAAAACGTGGAGCTTTCCTCTCCTTCTGAGATGAGATCCATCAGGATTCTGGTCTCTTCATCAGGTTCTGATTTCAGGATGTGTAAAATCTTCATGCCCTGCCCCCAAACGGTACGATAAGGTCCATTTCTTTCAGCTTCTTCCCGATCTCTTCCAGGGTCAGGTATTGAAACCCATGTTTTTCCGCGTTGGCCTTGTTATTGGAAAAATATTCACACTCCATGTCTTCCAGCCACTCGAGGTTTTCCTTGTACTCTTCGGTCATATCCACTTCCACGTCCAGTACAAACATATAGGACCAGAAGTTTTCAACCGCCAGTCCCAAGGTAGAGCGCGAACCTTCCCAGAGATCTTCCTTTCTCCTGATCAGAAAAGCGACATGTTTTATGTTTTCCATGATTTTCAGCTCCTAAAATGCCACGTAACGGTCACAATCTTCGATCATCTCACCGTTTCTTGCCTGGGTTGCGTAATCTTTTTCATGGATTCCCACCACCGGGGGTTCGAGTCCGTTTGCTTCAAATCCCACATTGCAGAGAGACATCTTTGCCAATCCTTCAAGCTCCCCGAATCTCGGGTCCTGGGTGAGCAACGTTCCTACATGGCTGAAAAAAATGGTGACTTCTATATCTTTTGTTTTTGCCGCTTGACAAAGGGCAATGAGCTTATCAAGGTATTTGTCCGAAGAAACAAAAATACCCAATGACTTTGCCATAGGAAAACTCCTGATTGCTAGGTATGGTTATTATCTGAGAACAACCCCAATAACTATGGATCAAGACCGCAGAGGAGAACCAGGCTTACTTGACCTTGATAAAAAACCGGGTAAATCCCTCATCATCCTTTTCCCCAAGGTATTCGTGCCCTGTTCTTTTTGCAAAGGCAGGGAGATCGTTTTTCGTCCCCGGGTCAGTTGAAAAGACCTCAAGAATCTGGCCGGAAGACATCTTGCCGATAGTCTTCTTGGTTTTCAGAATGGGCATGGGGCAGCTCAGCCCGCGACAGTCCAACGTTTCGTCCGCAGTGATGTTGTCTACCATTTCAATAAATCCTCCTCAGATCAAAAATTGTCTTTAAATTAAGACTTTGAATGCTGATGTCAAGTTAATTGTATGTCTCCGACTGTACAGGAAAAATCCGGCTGCAGGTTGGGCCGGGGAAATTTCTCTTTCGACGGCGTAAAAACCGCGTGGAGCGATGCGCGTTTCCGGCTGCCACGGAACCACAAGAGGCGGTGTGTGATCCCGATTCCTCGGAACAGACGGCCCTTTTTATCGACCCGTCACATTTCAACCGTAAATCTGTCGGTCTCTTCGTTCCACGCAGCCAGGAGATAGTAGATCAGGAGAAGTGCGATCAGACCGATAACGGTCCACTTGTACGTAATGTAGTCAGGGAGGAAAATCCGGTTGCCCATGAGGGCGTTAAGCCCGTTTGATGACCTGATCAGGAGTTTGAAAAGGGAAGTGCTGAGGGCAAAACAAATGACGGCCAGCATCAGTTTTACCTGGCCTTCTCCTGCCCGCCAGACGGAGCCGCTTCCACAGCCGCCTGCCACGACCATACCGATACCGAAAATGATTCCGCCGACCAGGCCCCCAAACCAAAATGCCTGAGCAACATAGACGGATTCAGGCCGCGAACCGCTCCATTTGAGTGCTGCAAAGCCCAGGATGCTGATAATCAGACTGATGCTGATAGCCCGGGCTACTTCGCCCTCACCGGTCATAAACGGATCACGAAATCCACGCACAAAGCAAAAACGGGTCCTTTGGATAATGATCCCGAAGGCAATGCCGCAGAGCAGGAGACCGCCAACGCGCGTATAGGCCTGGCGATTATAGAGGATGGCACAGATAACGGCTGCCACCATGGCTGCGCCCCCCAGGTAGGGTTCAATCCCTATCCAGCTGAATCCTTTTTTCCCTTCCGCCGCCTTTGGTCCACCCGTTGATCCTGTGGGCAGGTGCTCCAGTTCCCAGTAGAGATACTTCAGGCCGAGGAAGGCTCCGATCAAAAGACCGATCATCATGGCGATGCCGCTGAAGGAGAGGGCGCTGACGGCGGAGTAGAACCCGCCAACATTACAGCCGCCTGCCATGGCAGACCCGACGCCCATAAAAATTCCGCCGACGCATCCCTTAAGCAGCTCCAGGGGAGGAGCCATGCGAATGGAAAACTGTTTGGAAAGGAGAGATGCCCCGAATGCACCCCACAGCAACCCGAGGGTGAGTATGGAATTGGTGGAAAGCACCGGGGAGAGCACAGGATGATGATAGAGGCCCACAGAGGAGAAAAACCAGTCGCCCCAGTTCCGCAATCCTCCTGCAACTCCCCATGGCCGTGCCCAGGCAAAGGTCACGACGCTCATAATTCCGATCAGGACTCCGCCGACCCACATGGGCCAGTTTTCGAAAAAAATCCTGGAGTAGCCACGGCCCAGGATTCCCGCCAACACACTCGGTTCTCTTTCGTCTGCCATAACAGCCTCTTAAGAAATCTCAACATCCCTCATCTTCGATAATCTTGAATCCCCCTTCATCCCCTTTTCCCTGGGGTTTCTTGGTGACAGGTGGTGGAGGCGCCGTCTCCGCCGGCTTTGCCTGGCCGGTTTCCTGCCCTTTGGACACGCCTGGAAGGGTCAGGCCGGAATTTTTTTCGACCTTCTCGGCAAGGGCGAAAATCACGGCCTGATCATAGTAGCGCCATGCCACCTTGGAACCGGGATCTGCCTGAACTGCTTTGCGAAAGTATCCTTTGGCATCAAGATACTTTCCCCGTGAGTACGCCTCTTTACCGAAGCGAAGCATTTTTGCACAAAGGGCCTTGTCAGGGACATATCCGGCCGGTTCCTGGGCCATGATCCGTCCGGGGGTACCAGCCAACAGGACCAGGAAAAAAGCAGTGAGAAAGGCGAGACGGGTCGTTCTAGCCATTGTGGGACTCCTTCGTGGTGTTAATAGGAAAAATGCCGTATAACGCGGCAAAATTACCAGAGAGTTCCATTTGTGTCAATAGGCAAAGCAGTGCGCTGATCCACTATCAAAAGCCGAATGTTATCGGTTAGTATGGCAGGTTTGACACTGGCAATCGTCGAGAAGGCTTTGGGCTTTCTTTCTCATTCGGCGCATGGTACATGTAGAATAGGTATGCTGTCCAAATGAATGTTCGTGATGCGGCATCGGAACGGGATGCTCCTGGGGCCGCGTGCGCAACAGGCGGAAGGCAGTATGCCAACAGAACAAAAACCGGGTGAAGCCAAGTCTCGGAGGGATGCCATGCCGGAAAAAATGGGGAAAAGACTCACCGCCATTCTCCAAGCCATGGAGGACGGCATCTATATCATCAATGAGAATTTTGACCTTGAATTCATGAACAACACCATGGCCCGGGATTTTGGAGATGGAGTCGGAAGAAAATGCCATCAGGTCATAAACCGGCTTGCAGAGGTCTGTCCATGGTGCAGGGCTGCAGAGGTTTTTTCAGGGGAGAGTGTTCGGTGGGAGCATCATGTCCCCTCGGTGGGGAAGACCTTTGATCTGACGGAGTTGCCATTGCGGCATGAGGATGGGACCGTTTCGAAGCTTTCCATATGCCGGGATATTACCACAAGGAAACTTCGCGAGGACAGGATACGGGCAACCGAGGAGGACTACCGGCGGCTCTTCGACCACGTCGGCTGCGGTGTGTATATCAGCAGCAAGGAAGGGAAATTCCTGGATGCCAACCAGGCCGCCCTCAATATGCTGGGCTATGACAGCAAAGAAGAATTCCTCGGGATGGATATCACCCGGGACCTCTACCTGCGGCCCGAAGACCGTCGAAGTTTTCAGGAAATGATCGAACGGGACGGCCAGGTCATCGATTATGAAGTGAACTTCAAGCACAAGGACGGAAGTCCTGTTTCAGTTCTGCTGACCAGCCATGTTCGCTATGATCAGGACGGCGGGGTCCTCGGGTACGAGGGAATAATCGTCGATCAGACCCACCGGAAACAGATGGAGCAGAAACTCAGGGAGGCACACGATTTCCTGAACAAGTTCATCAGGAATTCCCCGAATGCTATTATCGCTACTGATTTGAAAGGAGACATCATCATCTGGAATCCCGGAGCTGAAGAGACACTGGGATATGCGGCGGAACAAGTGATCGGGAAGATGAATATCAAGCAGATCTACCCTGAAGGCGTAGCAAAGAAGGTAATGAAAATGCTGCGCGGCCCGGAATACGGCGGAAAAGGAAAACTGAAATCGTATCCGATCGTTTTCGTGAGGCAGGACGGGGACATTGTTGAAGGGAGCCTCTCCGCGTCCATCATCTATGATCAGAATAACAGGGAACTGGCATCTGTCGGCATCTTTGTGGATCTGCGAGAACGCTTGAAAATGGAGGAAAAGCTCCGCCAGACACAGGAACAGCTGCTGCAGTCGGAAAAACTCGCTGCAATGGGCCGTCTCACTTCCCAGATCGCTCATGAGCTGAACAACCCCCTCTATGGCATCATGAACACGCTGGAATTGCTGAAGACCGAGGTCTCCCCTGAGAGCAAGCGGCGGAAGATACTGGAGATGGCGCTTTCCGAAACTGTAAGACTGTCGGAGCTGCTCAGAAAAATGCTCTCCTTTTCCAAGCCCGACGAGGAGGAAAAGCAGCCCACGGATATCAATGTCATCCTGGATGAGATCCTCCTGCTCCACGAAAAGCAGCTCAGGGAGCACAGTATTCGCATAAAGACATTGTTTGATGAAGACCTGCCGGCGGTCTTCGCCTCCAAGAATCAGTTGCGCCAGGTTTTTCTGAACATGGTCTCAAATGCCAGAGATGCCATGCCCGAGGGCGGTACCCTGACCGTCTCAACACGTCCTGACGACGGCAGGATACACATCGAGATTTCCGACACCGGGACAGGCATAGAAGAAGGTCACCTTGACAAGATTTTTGACGCATTTTTCACGACAAAGGCCAGCGTCAAAGGAGTAGGCCTGGGGCTTTCCGTCTGTTACGGCTTCATTAAGGACCACGGCGGTGATATACAGGTCCGAAGCGAAAAAGACTCAGGGACCACCTTTACGATCACCCTCCCGGTCTACCGTCAAACCGAACAGCAATAAGTTCTATTATTCATAGCCCTCCTCCAGAGCGGGAGACATGAGTTGGCCCAGAGGCGGAGAGCTCAGAGAGGCAACCTTTTCTGTCGTTCCGAGGCTCCGGGCTGCTCTTTTCTGTGACGTTTCTCCGGGGGAGTTTTGCCCCCTCCGCATTCCACCCTTCGGGATGGCTGCGGTTTCCCCCA
>CAZWEV010000097.1:0-9430 GCA_964633015.1 uncultured Desulfobacteraceae bacterium
GACTCCGGTTTCCACCGGAGTGACGACTTCTTACGAGTACCTCAAAATTCAAAGATGTTGTCTTTGACCTTTACCCTTTATCCTACCAACCGCTCACCTGCCTAGCTGCCGAGCCGCCAAACCTCCTGGCTTCCCAGCTGTTTTACCTCAAGCGAAGCGCTCCTCAAGGGCGAAGCCCACTCCTCACGCCTAAAGCAGCCGAAGGCTTTGCTTTCCTGCTGTTATCCTTTGGCCTTTCTCCTTTATCCTTTGTCCTTCAGTCTACAGTCTGTCTTGCCTCAAATATATCCGAACCAGAAGTCCTCTATTTCTCGGAAATTGGCCGTTACCGCCTCTTTCCCCTCTACAATATCCCCATGTCCTGATAAGACATATGCAACATCGAGGGCGGACAGGCCGCGGATGCTCTCCTTCAGTGCAGATCCATCACCCATGGGAAGATCGGTTCTTCCAATTCCTCCGTTGAATATGACATCCCCCGAAAAGAGGACTTTTTCATCGGGCCAGTAGAAACAGACCGAACCAGGGGAATGTCCCGGTGTATGGATCACCTGCAGAGAAACCGGTCCGATTTCCAGGTTCCCCTCATGGAGAAGAATATCAGGCTCAAAATCAGGTGCGCCGAGGACCTGCCCATAATGGGCGACCTCCCGGACAAAATCCATTTCTATTCCCGACACGGCGATGAGAGCCTTCATATCAGCGAACACCTGGACACTTTCAATATGATCAGGGTGTCCGTGGGTGATCAGAATAACATCCATATCCTCAGGGGTCAGCGAAAGTTTCGACAGCCCTTCCCGCACGTGGCCGAAGAGTTCGTAATGCCCGGGATCGATGAGGATCTTTTTTTCGGCATCAATAAGATACGTGTTGCAGTTATTGGCCATGGGATGGTCCCATAGAAATATGTGGAGATTGTCCAGTATTTTCATCCTTGTCTCCTCGGGTGCATGAATTTGTTGGGGTATCATAGAGGGAGGAACTGTAGGTGTCAAGCACCTCCGGAATAGAAGGATGAAAAGGTATCCCGGCCTGTTTGGGATGGAAAAAAACGAACGGGCATACTATAAGGTAACCACACAGTGCCGAGGAAAAGGAGGCGAGGGTATGAATGACAAACCAGAGGAGATATTCCCGCAACATCCTGGGTGTCCCGGTGCCATGAAGATCCCCACGGAGAAAGAACAAGAGGCTCTCAAGCAAATGCGGAGAATCAAAAGCCAGGTGCGGTTCCTGAAAGAAAGACTGAAGGGACTCGATGCATTCGGTTCTGGCAAAGACGTGCGAGCGGTGAAGGAGGACCTTGCAGCTCTCAAGAAAGAATGGGATGAGTGGGAAAGGAGACAGAAGGCCGCCGCCGCAGAGAGGATGATGCTCCTGGGACACGAGGAGGAGCCCCTATCTTAACGTTGACATCTGCACGCGGCTGTTTTAATGAATGGCGATACGTGCATATGGCGTGAGTGTATGCGGGAAACAGGATATCTATGATCCAGTTGTTTCATCTCTTCAAGAAGTTCGGCGCGAATGCTGCCCTCCAGGACATCAACCTGCGGGTTCGCAAGGGGGATTTTGCCTTTGTCACCGGGCCGAGCGGAGCAGGAAAAACAACGCTCCTGCGCTTGATTTTCGGGGCCGAAAAACCCACGAGCGGCCATATACTCATTAATGGTATAAATCTGAACCGCATCGGGCGCAAGAAGCTGGACCTGCTCCGACGGAAAGTGGGATTCGTGTTTCAGGACTTCAAACTGCTGACCGGGAGGACTGTATTCGACAACGTCGCCCTGGCGCTGGAGGTGGCGGGAGAACGGCCGTCGTATGTCCGAAAAAAGACCCACCTGGCCCTTCGATCAGTGGGTCTGGTCAAGAAAGAGCGGTCGTATCCTCTCCAGCTTTCCGGGGGGGAACAGCAGCGTGTGGCCATTGCGCGGGCAATCGTAAATGATCCGGTGGTTCTTCTGGCAGATGAACCTACCGGAAATTTAGATCCCGATCTCACCAGGGAAATCATGCTTCTCTTCCGCACCATTCATATGAAAGGGACCACCGTGGTTGTGGCAACCCATAGCAGAGAGCTTTTGCAGGAGACAGCCCAGAGGCAGATCGTTTTGAATCGCGGGAGATTCATCGGAGAAAAATGAAGCTGAGGCTCGGGCCATACTTCTTACGGCAGGCGATACAGAACGTCAGAAAAAACTGGCTGATACATATCGTCGGTGTGAGCACGATGGTCATCTCATTACTCATATTCGGAACGTTTCTCCTGCTTTTTCACAACGTGGATACCTGGATTCATGGGTGGGGAGATAGTTTCTCCATGTCCATCTACCTTGAGGACGGGATTGATGACGCGACCAGGGGAAAGGTGATTTCTCTCATTCGGGGCCTTCCCGGGGCCCGGATAGAGCGGGTTATTACAAAAAAACAGGCGTTTCTGGATCTGAGAAGAGCACTGGGGAGAGAGGCAAATGTTCTGGACGGATTGCCTGTCAATCCCTTGCCCGCGTCCATAGAGGTGGTTTTCAAATCTTCGGATGGCAAGAGGCCGGACCCGGAAAAACTTCGTAAAGAAATCGAGACATTCGAGGGTGTTGCGGAGGTTCAGTACAGTGAAGAATGGCTGAAGCGTTTCGAGGGCCTGATGAGGATGTTCCGGCTGGCAGGGCTCATTATCGGAGGGCTTCTCGGGCTCGGAGTGCTTTTCATTGTCACCAATACCATCAAGCTGACGATCTATTCCAGGCAGGAAGAGATTGAGATCATGAAGCTGGTGGGTGCCACTGATTGGTTTGTCAAAACGCCTTTCCTGCTTGAAGGCGCAATTCAGGGGGCCGTGAGCGGCTTTCTTTCTCTCGTTATCCTCTATTCCGGGTACGTGCTCCTGTCGGTCAGGAAGGCGGATATCCTCGGGCTCGCGCTCCTGGATTTTGTGTTTATCCCTGAAAGCTACATGCTCACTATTTTTCTGGTGAGCGTTGGTCTTGGCTTGCTCGGCAGTTTTATCGCGTTGGGAAGATTTTTTCGCCTATGAAGCGTCATGGCCTCGCAAAAAGTCTTTTAACCCCTCACTCCCGCGTAAGCGGGAGTCCATAACATATTATAAAGACGAGATTCCCGCTTCCGCGGGAATGACTCAACATAATGAAATCAGACTTTTTACGGTCCATCAAGCGTCGGATGACTTACGATCTCAAAATAAATTTTACCTTGGTGGTGGTGTCGTTATCCGTGATGCTGACGGGCGCGGCTCCGAAAATCGCGCTGTCATCCTCTGAAGGATCGGCCAAAGCAGGCGCCCGGGTGCAGCGGCTCGAGACGGAATTGTCCCGAGAGAGGCAGAAGTTTGAAATGTTCAACATCAGGGAACAGGATCTCCTCTCCCGGCTTTCAACAATGGAAAAGGAAGTCGCCCGTAAACGGGTGGAACTGGCGGCTATCCGGAAAGAAATTCAGCACAGTACCTCGGTAATTCAAGGTCTCCAAAAGAGAAAAGCAACGTTCGAAGAGTCTCTCCAGGCAGTGGAAGAAAAACTCATGGAGAGACTGGTCGCGCTCTATAAGTACGCAAGAAGGGGCTACATGAAAATCCTCGCTACTGCTCCGGATCTTGACCAGTTTCGGCTCCGGGTGAAATATCTGAAAGCTGTCATGGTGGAAGACCGGAGGGCACTGAAAGCCCTGGTGGCAAAAAGAGACGCACAGGAAAAGAGGATCTCCCTCCTGCGCACACAGCTCTCCCGGACGCAATCCACCAGGAAAGAGGCACAGGAAAAACTGGCGGCCCTGAAAAAAGACCTGGAGGACAAGGTAATCCTCCTGATGAAGACACATAAGGAAAAGGAATTCTACCAAACCGCCATCAAGGAGCTGGAGGCGGGTGCGGAAGATCTGAAAAATACGCTCCTTGACTTGGAAAAAAGACCGGCCCGGTACGGCGGAGAAATGAGAACATCGGCCTTTGTCGAGGAAAAGGGTCGGCTTCCTTTGCCTTTGAAAGGGAGAGTTCTTCAAGGGAAGCAGGTGCTGGGAGCTTCGGCAGGCAGGATACGGCGTGGCATCTATATAGAAAGTAAAGGCGATGAAGAAGTTCGGTGCATTTTCCCGGGAAGGGTGGCGTTTTCCGGGAGTCTCAAAGGGTATGGAGAGATGATTATTGTCAATCACGGGTCCCGGTTTTTTACCATTTTTGCTGAGCTGGAAGAAAGAATGAAGAAGAGCGGGGACCAGGTGAAGGAAGGTGACGTTATCGCACTTGTCGGCCCCCGGGACCATTCAGGCATGGCGAGACTCTATTTTGAGATCAGGCACGGGGAGGCCATCCTGAACACGACGAAATGGTTGAAAGTTCCGTAACATCTTCTATTGAACCTGAGATGGGGATCAAAACTACCTTTATTTATTCCATGCCGGCTCAAAAAGGGCAGAAGAGTTTTTGGGGTCGCTTCCTAATGCCAAATTTCAAAATCTAAATGTCAAATGAATGTCCAATGTCAAATGATCAAAAAGGCCAGGAGGCTAGAGGGCTAGAAAGCTGGGATGCGAGGCGGTTGGGAAGTGTTGCCTTTGGCTGTGTTAGGCGTGAGGAGCGGGCTTCGCCCTTGAGGAGCGCTTCGCTTGAGGCATTTCCGTTTTGACATTTGTCTATTCGGTTTTGCTGCCCAGCTGCCTAGCCGCCCAGCTGCCAGGCTTTTTATCATTGAGGCATTTGGATTTCATTTGACATTTGAGTTCTGGCATTTGTCATTTCCGGTTTATTCGGATCAGGGTTCATTTCCCTTGTGTCTTTTTACCCGTGAATTGGGAACCGTTAAGATTTTTTTGGTTGTGTTTTAGGGGAAATCAAATAATAATTTTAAGATCATGTGTTTTTGAAACGATATGACTCTCAGAGGATGCCCCCCGGGATGGGAAAAATACGTTAGGAGAAAAGAATGAAAAGCGGGAAAAGAAAGATTTTTTTGAGCACTCTTTTAGCGTGCGTGCTGGTTGCGGCACTATTGTCCTTTCACGGCAATCGCGAGGAAGTAAAGGCGGACACAGATGCGGTGTACAAGAATCTCGAGCTTTTCACAGAAGTGTTGCGGGAGGTTGAAAAGCACTATGTAGAACCGGAAGATCCCCAGAAACTCATTTATGGCGCAATCAAGGGGATGGTCAGCAGCCTCGATCCTCACTCATCTTTCATGACGAAGGACGAGTACCAGGAACTGATGACGGAGACCAAGGGGAGTTTTTCCGGTGTAGGGATTGAAATCACCATTAAAGACGATGTGCTCATGGTTGTTTCTCCCATTGAAGGGACACCTGCGTATAAGGCCGGCATAAAACCCGGGGACATGATTATCAAGATCGAGGGAAAATCCACCAAAGGCATGACGCTTCTGGATGCCGTCAAGAATATCCGCGGACCCAAGGGGACCGAGATCGAATTGACGGTGGCACGGGAAGGCAAAGGCGCGCCCCTGACATTCAAGATCAAGAGAGATGTGATTCCATTGAAGAGCGTTCGTTATTACCGGCTCAGCCCCAACGTGGGCTACGTACGCATTTCCAATTTTCAGGGGAACACCACAAAGGATCTGAAAGCTGCGTTACATGACCTGGAAAACGGGCATGCCTTGAAAGGACTGGTGCTGGATCTCCGGAATAATCCTGGAGGGCTGCTTTCCCAGGCCGTGAAGGTCTCTGATCTGTTTCTCGACAAAGGGGTTATTGTAAGTACCAGGGGACGGGACAGTTCACAGGATATTTCCATGAGTGCCCATGAGAATGGGACCGAGAGGAATTATCCCATAATCGTGCTGGTCAACGGGGGCAGTGCCAGTGCATCGGAGATTGTTGCCGGCGCATTGCAGGACAACAAGCGGGCGCTGATACTCGGGACCCGCACGTTTGGGAAGGGCTCTGTGCAGACAATCATACCGCTGGCTGACGGGTCGGGAATCAGGTTGACTACCGCGAGGTATTACACGCCAAGCGGCAGGTCAATCCAGCTGAGTGGCATATTACCTGATATCAAGGTGGAATTTGTTCCCCCATCCGACAAGAAAGCGGTCAAGAAACCCCACTTTCTCAGGGAAGAGGACCTGAAGGGCCATATGGAAAATGACGGGCCCGCAGGAGAGAAGGAGAAGGGGAAACCGCAGGAAAAAGACGGGCCCGTCAAGGAACTGCTCGCGAAGGATAACCAGGTGCGCTATGCTCTCCAGCTACTGGAGTCGTGGGATATCTTTTCGAGGCTGAAAAGCGTCCAGTGATGCGGCGGAGGAAGTCCCGTTTAGGATTGATCTTCGTTTTCCTCTGCTTTTGCATCGCTGTTTTTGCTCTGGGTTCCCTCTGGCTTCTTAAGGGTGGAGTGAGACATTCGGCACCGCTCTACGAGGAAGCCTATTCCGGCAGTGACGAACTTGCCGGAACCATCCGCAAGATCGATTTCTCTGTTTACGATGTCCTTTACCGGTCAGGGATTCCGGAAAAAAGTGTTGTCTTCCTGGAAGTAGGGCCGAGGGATGCGGGCGGAGAGCACTGGGAGTTCACCAACCTCCTCGTCAGATGCCCGGACGGAGCCAAGGCCAGGAACCTCCGTGATCGCATGCTGAAAGGGCTCTCCCGGTTGGGTCCCCGGGTGATGATTCGGAGAGAAAAAGCTGCCCGTAATGCCGTTTCGTTTTCTATCCTGGTAAACGGCTTCCGGACGCACCGTATCGTTCTTTCTTTTGGTGCATTTCCGCATGAGCGGGGAAAAGAGAGGGCAAGGATCGCTCTGATCATAGACGACCTGGGGTATGACTCCCGCCTGGCCGAGGGGTTCATGAACCTGAAGATCCCCGTGAGCCTTTCAATACTCCCCGATGCGCCTTTTACACGGAGTATTGCGGATGAAGCCCGCAGGCGGGGATGTGAGTTGATGGTTCACCTCCCCATGGAGCCGAAACGCTATCCCGCGGTAAATTCCGGTCCCGGCACCCTTTTTGTCTCCATGGATACTGAGCAGATCCTTCATCAGTTGTCTGACGATCTGGATCAGGTGCCCGGTGCTACGGGGGTCAATAATCACATGGGGTCCCTGTTCACCGAAAATCGGGATAAGATGATGGTGGTTCTGCAGGCACTGAAGCGCCGGCATCTCTTTTTTGTGGACAGCAGGACTACAGCTGATAGTGTGGGCTATGATCTGGCCAGGAAGATGGGAATTCCAACTGCGAAAAGGACCGTTTTCCTGGACAATGACCTGCATCCCGAGGCCATAAGATCACAGGTACGGCGTCTTCTGAACATGGCGAGGCACAAGGGCTGGGCGATCGGTATAGGCCACCCGCACAAGGAAACCCTGAAGCTGCTGCAAAATGACCTGTCCGGACCTCAGGACGGTGTTGAGATCGTTCCCGTATCGAAACTCCTCGGATAGTAATATTTTTGCTGTGCTGCATCCCTGGAACGGAAGAAACGGCTTCCTCCCAAGGGGTCATCGCGGACGAGGGAAAGGAGCGTGCCAATGAAAGTCCCGTTGCTTGATTTGAAGAAACAATACGAGGCTATTAAGACGGAAATCATGAGAGCCGCTGAAGAAGTGTTCGACTCCCAGCGGTTCATCATGGGCCCCAAAGTGGAGGAACTGGAGACGCAGGTCGCAGACTACTGCGGTTGCAGGTTCGGGGTTGGTGTGTCGTCCGGCACGGATGCGCTTCTCATTTCCCTCATGTCCGCGGGTGTCGGGGCAGGGGACATGGTTATAACAACGCCTTACACTTTTTTTGCCACGGTGGGTGCCATTGTCAGAACAGGGGCCCGGCCGCTCTTTGTGGATATACGGGATGATACGTTTAACCTGGACCCGGAGGCCCTGGAAAAGCTGCTCCTGTCTTTGTCAGGCGAAGAGAGGAAGAAGGTGAAAGCCATCATACCGGTGCACCTTTATGGACAGTGCGCTGATATGGGACCCATCCTGGATTTTGCCGGAAAGTCCAATCTGACTGTTATTGAAGACGCGGCTCAGGCAATAGGGGCCGAATATGAATGGCATGAAACCGGCGTGAGAAGGGCTGGATCCATGGGGCACTACGGCTGCTTTTCTTTTTTTCCGTCAAAAAACCTTGGAGCCTTCGGCGATGGGGGCATGGTGACGACCAATGACCCGGAGGTCTATGATCGACTGAAAAAGCTGAGGAATCATGGTGCCAGTCCCAAATACTATCATGCCATGGTCGGTGGGAATTTTCGGCTGGATGCCATCCAGGCAGCCATTTTGAGCGTCAAATTACGATACCTGGACCAGTGGACGGAAAAAAGGCAGGAGAATGCGACACTCTATCGAACCCTGTTCGAGGAGGCAGGCCTGGGAGATGTGCGGTTGCCGGAAGAAAGGGAAAGGCGTCACATTTACAACCAGTTCGTTATTCGTATCGAGGGGAGGCGGGATGCCCTGAGGACATTCCTGAACGAACAGGACGTGGGATGTGAGATCTACTATCCGGTCCCTTTGCATATGCAGACCTGTTTCACTTCCCTGGGGTATAGGAAGGAAGATTTTCCGGTCTCTGTTCGGGCGGCAGAAACGAGTCTTGCTCTGCCCATATTTCCGGAACTGACATCGGAACAGATCCACTATATCGTTGATATAATAGCTACATTTATCGACAGGGAAAAAATATGAACTTTTTTTAAAAAAGGTCAATAAAAATGCTTGACTTTCGTTGTCCATAAAACTATAAGATGTTTTCTTTTCAATTCGAGCACAAACGTCTTGACAAGGCACCACGAATTGATTAGAATATTTTTCAGACTTTTGCTCTTTGAAAACTAAATAGTGATGCCGTAGTAGGCTCACAAGTCAAAAAAACAGGAAAATGATTTTCCATAGAGTTTAAGTGGAGAGTTTGATCCTGGCTCAGAACGAACGCTGGCGGCGTGCCTAACACATGCAAGTCGAACGAGAAACTCCGGGCTTGCTCGGAGGAGTAAAGTGGCGCACGGGTGAGTAACGCGTGGGTAACCTACCCCTGAATTCGGGATAACTCCGCGAAAGCGGTGCTAATACCGGATATCGTCCTGGAGATGGTGGTCTCCGGGATAAAAGGTGACCTCTTCATGAAAGTTGCCGTTTGGGGATGGGCCCGCGTACCATTAGCTTGTTGGTAGGGTAATGGCCTACCAAGGCGACGATGGTTAGCTGGTCTGAGAGGATGATCAGCCACACTGGAACTGGAACACGGTCCAGACTCCTACGGGAGGCAGCAGTGAGGAATTTTGCGCAATGGGGGAAACCCTGACGCAGCAACGCCGCGTGAGTGAAGAAGGCCTTCGGGTTGTAAAGCTCTGTCAAGTGGGAAAAAAATTTCCCGGTGAATAGCCGGGAGGCTTGATGGTACCACTAGAGGAAGCACCGGCTAACTCCGTGCCAGCAGCCGCGGTAATACGGAGGGTG
>CAZWEV010000098.1:0-9152 GCA_964633015.1 uncultured Desulfobacteraceae bacterium
ATCCCGAAGACCTGGCGGCACATGAACGGCTACTCGAGCCACACCTACATGTGGGCCAATGCAAAGGGCGAACGTTTCTGGGTGAAGTACCACTTCAAGACCGACCAGGGTATCGACTTCCTCACGCAGGAAGAGGCCGACCGGATAGCCGGCATTGACGCCGACTACCACCGGCGTGACCTGTTCGAGGCGATCAAGCGGGGTGATTATCCCAGCTGGACCCTGAAGATGCAGATCATGCCCTTCGAGGAAGCTGAGACCTACCGGTTCAACCCCTTCGATTTGACCAAGGTGTGGCCGCACGGGGACTACCCGCTGCACGAGGTCGGCCGGCTGACCCTGAATCGCAACCCGACCGACTTCCACACCGAGATCGAGCAGGCGGCGTTCGAACCAAACAACCTCGTGCCGGGAATCGGTCCCAGCCCGGACAAGATGCTGCTCGCCCGCCTCTTCTCCTATGCGGACGCCCACCGCGCCCGTTTGGGGGTGAACTACAAGCAGATCCCCGTCAACCGGCCGAAGGCGCCGGTGCATAGCTACAGCAAGGACGGGGCGATGCGGGTCCAGAACGTGTCCGACCCGGTATATGCCCCGAACTCCAAGGGCGGTCCTCAGGCTGACGGCGAGCGTTATCCCCAGGGAGAGGTCTGGAAGGCCAGCGGCGAGTTCATCCGCGCCGCCTACACCCTGCGGAAGGACGATGATGACTGGGGCCAGGCCGGCACCATGGTACGCAAAGTCCTGGACGATGCACAGCGCGACCGGCTGGTGTCCAACGTCGTCGGACACCTCAAAAATGGCGTGTCCGAGCCCGTGCTTACGCGTGCGTTCGAATACTGGCGCAACATCGATAAGGAGATCGGCGATCGCATCGTCAAGGGCGTGAAAGGCGGCTGATTGCTTCCAAGCCATCACTGGCCCGCCATTCGAACCGCCAGCGGGCCAGGATGGGCCTCATCCCAAGAGGTGATCATGCCGGAAAGAGGGCCCGAAGACCTGATTTAGGAGGCAATAGAATTATGGCGGGTCGAATGCATCCACCGGGAAGAATAAAGCGAAAGGGGGTACATGACCATGATGCCGGTCGGTCCTTTGATGATTGAGCACAGGCTTATCGAGAGAATGATAGAGGTTATGAACCGGAGGCTCCGGCAATGGGAGAGAAAAGGGAAAGCAGACAGCGCCTTTATCGAAACCGCGGTGGACTTCATCCGGACCTATGCGGACCGGTGTCACCACGGAAAGGAAGAAGATATCCTGTTTCGAGAGCTCGGCAGAAAGCCTATCTCAAACGATCACAAGCGAATCATGGAAGAACTGATGGCGGATCACCAAAAGGGAAGAGAGATGACCGGCAGGCTGATAGAGGCCAACGCTGCATACCGGGAAGGCGATGATAAAGCGCTCTTTACTATCTTTGACTGCCTGACGTCCCTGGTCGAGTTCTATCCAAAGCACATCGAAAAGGAGGACCGGCATTTCTTTATTCCCATCATGGAGTACTTCACCAAAGAGGAGAAAGATGCCATGTTGGATGAGGAATACGCGTTTGACCGGGACCTCATCCACGGAATATACGGGCAATACGTGACAAGGGCTGAGGAAGGCGTCGCAAGAATGGAGGAGAAATCGGGAGCAAAATGAACCTGCACGTCAAGAGGGTATATGACCGACCGGAGCGAACCGACGGCTGCAGGATACTGGTTGACAGGATGTGGCCGCGCGGTTTGACCAAAGAGAACGCAAAGATAGATCTGTGGCTGAAAGAAGTCGCTCCCGGCATCGAATTACGGAAGTGGTTTTCCCATGACCCGGAGAAGTGGCCGGTATTCAGGGATCGATACTTCGGGGAACTGAAGGAAAAGCATGAGTTGACAGAGCTCATCCGCAGCAAAGCAAAGAAAGGCCCTGTGACCTTGGTGTATGCGGCAAAGAATGAAAAATACAACAACGCTGTATGCCTTTGGGACTTCCTCGTACATTCTAAGTAGCCCGCATTTCTCACGGACTTTCGCAATGAGATGGTGGAGAGTCCCGTGGACACAAGGCGGGCAACTTTAGCCTTGATCTCTTGAATTCCTTTTCTGCCATCCTCGTCAGTCAGGTGCACGGGCTGCACCGATTCTTCATTCAGCTCAACAGTACCGCGTACGCCGTCGGTCAGAGAAGGTAGCGGCCCATTTTCATCATCATTTCATGTTGCTGCAGCGCGCCGGGCAGGTTTTCCTGCAGCTGTCCTTTGTCAAAGATGAAGATTTGGGGGACGCTCAGGATGTTATATGTGGAGGAAATTTGAGGGTTCGAATCCACGTTGACCTTGGCAACCCGCACTTTGCCTTTTGACTCTCTTCCAAAGGCATCCACAATCGGCAGGAAAGATCGACAGGTGGGACACCACGGTGCCCATGCAAACAGGAGGACCGGCAGGGGAGAGCGCATCACCTTTTCTTCAAAATCGCCGTCTCCAACCATGAGCGATTCTGCGCTCATCAGCCCTTCTGTCTTCAGCGTGGCCCCGCACTTTCCGCACTTGGCGTCTTCGTCAACTTTGTTCAGCGGGATTTTGTTCCGTGTCCAACACTCCGTACACCTCAGGGTGACGGCGGCTGCATCTTCCGCGTGTTCTTGGCCGGTATCCAGCGGAGAATGACATTTGCCGCATGTAGCCTTCTTGCTGTCTTTATCGGCTGGAACCCTGTTTTTGGCGCCGCATGCCGGGCACCGTATAACGCGGGCTTGTTCTTCTGCCATCAAAGGAACTCCTTCCTACATATTCAAATGAGCTTCGCGAGATCTCCCCATAGAATATCGTTCAGAGTAATTTAATGATCAACGGTTCAAAATTCAATAGACAAGCCGCAGTCCCCTCCACTGGCTGAACGGTTTGCGTTCCTGCTGCCGCGCAACCATACCGGGGCCGTCGCCTCAATTGTGCGAAAAATTTAATACGTTATCCAAGTACACCTTTTGCTCTGGGAAAAGATGATGAAGATTGGCTTCCCCTTGTTTATCGGAATTATCTTGATTTTCGTTTTTTGCACTCCTATAGTTTATCTATTCTATTCTTAAATACGCCTCAATGATTCAGGTTATAGTACATTTTATGGGTACATGTGTTTTCAGGATAAGAAAAGAAAGAAGGACGGGCTCGATCTGGAGGAAGGCATGCCTTTTCTTGGTGCCTGAAGACTGGCCGTGGGTATGACAACCTTTTTTCCGCAACTCGCCATGGTTCGGGTGGAATTGCTTCGGTGATGCAGGCTGGGTCGGATATTTGGAGGGGAGACGTGTATGGTCAGTACAAAAGCACAGAAGGTAGCCGAGGCTATTTTTAACAGGTATGAACAAAAGACCAAGAGTTCAAAAGCACACAATGATATCGCCAAAAACTATCTGCCGGGCGGTGACACGCGCTCAACCGTCTACTACGGACCCTATCCCACGTACATGGTGAGCGGTGAAGGCTGCCACCTTTGGGACTGCGACGGGAATGACTACCTTGATTTTCTAAACAACTACTGTTCCCTTATCCATGGCCATGCCCACCCCAAAATTATTGAAGCTGCCCAGGCTCAGTTGAAGAAGGGTACCATATTCGGGGCTCCCGCTGAAATTCAGTATATCCACGCAAAACACCTGTGCGAGCGGGTTCCGTCTTTTGACACAATACGGTACTGCAACTCCGGCAGTGAAGCGACGCAATTTGCATTGCGAGGGGCCAGGGCCTTCGCCGGACGTGACATCATTATGAAAATGGACGGAGGCTATAACGGCACCCATGACGTTGCCGAGGTGAATCTTCACCCGGATGTAGCAGCCGGACGGCTGCCGTCAAAACATGTCGAACGAGGAGTGCCGGCCTGCACGCTGGAAGGCGTGGTAGTCAGCCCGTTCAACGATTTGGAGGCGACAGAAACGATTCTGAAAAAATACAAGAATCAGCTGGCAGCCATTATTGTGGAGCCGATTATGGGTGCTGCCGGAATCGTTGAGCCCTTACCAGGCTACCTCAAAGGGCTGCGATCATTGGCCGACAAGTATGGAGTCCTGCTCATCTTCGATGAGATCATCACGTTTCGCTTGCATCGAGGTGGTATGCAGGCCATAGAGGGTGTTATCCCGGACATGACGACTCTTGGTAAGATGATAGGCGGCGGATTGCCGGTCGGTGCTTTTGGAGGACGGAAAGATGTCATGGAAATATTTGACCCCAACCATCCGAGAACAGTCAATCATGGGGGTACATTCAACGGGAACAATGTCACTTTAGGGGCAGGACTCGCAACACTGGAATTGTATGATCAATCCGCTGCTGATCGGATCAATGCCCTGGGCGACAGGCTGAAGCAAGGATTTGATCATGCCTTCAAGACGACCGGAATTAAGGGTTGCGTAAGCCAAAGAGGTTCCCTGCTCAATGTTCATTGGAACGCTGAAACGCCTCGAAATGCCAAGGAGGCTGCTCTGGCAGCTGCCTCGGCAGGTGAGCTGATCAGGCTTCTCCATCTGGAAATGATCAATCAGGGGATATATGCAGCAGCCCGAGGCATGTTTGTCCTTTCAACTGCCATGGCCGAAGCCGACATAGACAAGGCGGTGAATGCGTTTCAAGCCGCCCTTGAGATGGTAAAACCATATGTTGATGAAGCCCTGCCGCACCTGTCAAGGGAATTGATACCTCTGTGAAAGGAGTTGAAATCATGGAAAAGACGGTTGAGACGAGTAATGTATTTCACAATGACATGCGGAGAACAATTCCCACAATTGACAGAGGAGAGGGCGTGTATTTGTATGACAGGAGCGGAAAGAGATACCTGGACGGGAGCTCAGGACCGCTTGCCTGCAACATCGGCCATGGGGTCAGGGAGATTGCCGAGGCTTTGATGGAGCAAACCGAGAAGGTGTCATTCGTTTTCCATACCCAGTTTACCAACGAGCCAATAGAGAAGTTTGCAGACCTGATTTCTGATATGGCGCCTGGTGATCTCAACAGAGTCCTTTTTGTCTCAAGCGGTTCAGAGGCATCGGAAATGGCCGGCAAGATTGCGCATCAATATCATCTGGAACGAGGAGAGGGGAGGAAAGAACTGGTCGTTTCGCGCTGGTTGAGCTATCACGGAATGACTACAGGAGCACTTTCAATGTCCGGCCTCGTGGCCCGGCGTCGGGACTTTGCAAATTCCCTCCTCCCATATCCGAAAATTCAACCCTGCTATTGCTATCGATGCCCCTTCAAAAGTGAGTATCCCGGATGCGGGATCGCCTGTGCCCATAAATTGAGGGAAGCCATTCAGCTCACGGGCCCCGAATATATAAGCGCTTTTATTGCAGAGCCCGTGGTCGGGGCTGCTGCGGGTGCCATCACTCCGCCTCCGGAATACTTTAAGATTATCCGTGAACTGTGTGATGAATTTGACATTTTGTTTATTGCAGACGAAGTCATGACGGGATTCTGGCGCACGGGGAAAAATTTCGGTATCGACCATTGGGATGTTGTACCTGATATGATCACTTTCGGCAAAGGGGCGAGCGCCGGATATTTTCCCCTTGCTGGAGTGATTGTAACGGAAAGGTTGTATCAGGTCTTGCGGGATGGAAGAGGAAAGTTCGCTCCTCTCCACACCTACCAGGGAACCCCTCTGGCCGGCGCTGTCGGGACTCGCATAATAGAATACTGCAAAAGAAATGATTTGTGCGGCAACGTGAACCGAGTTGAGGGGTACTTGATGGATCAACTGAATACGCTGTATACATATCCGATCGTGGGAGATGTCAGAGGGAAAGGGCTCATGACCGGAATTGAATTTGTCAGAGACAAGGAAACAAAGGAACCTTTCGACTTTAAAGAGTTTGCGAAGCTTTCTCAGTTAACTTCCCGGAAAGCCTTTGAGAATGGATTAATCATCTACCCAGGAGGCGGAACCGTTGATGGATACAGGGGAGATCATATTCTGGTCGCACCTCCCCTGACTATAAGCAAAGATGAAATCGACGAACTCATTTTTCTGCTGAATCAGACTATCCGAGAGGTTACTGAAAACCTCTCATAGCGGGCCCGGCAGGAAATTATTTGCAGTTGCAGAGAATTGATCTGACAGGCACCAGTAGCTTAGCAAGAGTAGAAGCGAATAAGAAAGGCAGAGCCTTGATGCGCGTGTCTTTTTACCCATTACCAAGCAACAACATGCAATTGAATGAGTGATGATCAAAAGGGAGGTTGGCCGGTAGGTAAAGATACAGATTTGTGGACATCCTTTCTCATCCAAAAAAGAAAGGATGTCCATGAATCACACAGAAAATCAGCTCCATTTCTTTCCCAGCTCGTCAAGCCCAGCTTTCTCAAGATCCTCGGGAGACATTGCAATCCTGAACTCACAGTCTGCCTCGAAATTTAAGAAAAAAGGTTCCGAAAAAAATGGAATCCGCGAAGAATCAGCCACATCTATAACGGCAACAGCGCCTCGAGTGCCGACTTGCTCTGTAAAATAAAAGGATTCCGGCTTCAAGTCGTCCAAAATCCTGCGAATGATCTCACTGACCTTTCCCTCCCTTAAAAGTGTATTGAATGGCTCGTGAGGAATCGTGACATTCATTAGCATTTTCATTTTGTTTCCTCCTCTTATCATTGATTAGAAAAGTATACTCCGAGCTTTCTGAAGCCCTGTGACTAACCTAAAGATGAATTTACCCAAGTCAAGAAGGAAAGTATCACGTCGCGGTAGGATTGATTCCTCCATCCGGCTCCATACCCTGTTACTTGCGACGTTGCGATCATTCCCGCGAAGCCTGCTCTCGACCGCTATCGGGGAGCGGGAATCTGGATTCCGTATAAGCCCTGCGGGCTTTCGAGAATGACAACAGAGGATCTCCCGCAGTTCTTCGCGGGGTAGTTCATTTAATGCTTGCGGTTTATACCACAGTGTAGTACCATAAAACAGAATACAGTCCAAGCAAGGTTGACCATGCAGGGGGAATGGGCTTAGTCGTTGTGGGTAGAAAATTAGCCGAGGTGGTCGCATCCTTCAGGCGGGTGTTCTTCTCTGTCTGTTGAGAATCGCGGCACCGCCAACTTGGCTTGGGCCTCGCAACTGCAACCAGAGAATGGCACCATTTTTTCCATTTCACTGGGCAAATGACATACGTGGGCACCAAATGAAAGCATGTCGAAAAATGCCGATACAAAGCCTCCGGGGAGTGTGCTCCCCTTGGAGGCTTTTGTCCTTTAAACGTCGCCGGGCTTTTTTGGAGGTGATCTGTGTGAGCATCATGGGCAATTAGCACAGATATGAACAAGAAGTACATCAGATTTTGTAAAAAGGCCTTTTTGTCCGCCCTTCGCTCGAGTGGGCCGTGGCCTTTCAGGAGGCGAAAATGTTAAGTTTTACTGAAATGCTTCTGATGGTGCATGTGGGTTTCGGGATGCTATGCATCGTTGCCAGCGTCTGGGTATTTGTAGACGTTCTGAATGTAAACGAAAATAATCTGACGAGGATTAGGAAAACAAGTCTTGCCGTGGCAGTGTTTATGTGGCTGGCCTACCTGTTCGGCGGATACTGGTATATATTTTACTATGGAACAGACAAGGCGATCATCCTGAAAGGCCCGTGGCCTTTTTCTCATAGCTTTTTCATGGAGATGAAGGAGCATGTGGTTCTGATGCTTCTGTTGCTGGCCACCTATCTTCCGATTGCCGCATCCAACAATCTGGCGACGAGCAGAGCTGCAAGGAAGGTGGTGCTCTGGGTATCCGGGCTGGTTGCCCTGGTGGGGATGGCGATGGACGGATCGGGTGCCATCATCAGTATGGGCGTCAAGGTTGCGTTGCTGCCAAAGTAGGAGGTGACATCATGGAGGAAAAGGATCTGGGAAAATACACTGTTTCTTTCGCCGTCTCTCTGGGGATAACATGCGTGCTGAGCGCACTGCTTGTTGTTCTGAAGGAACTGAGTGAACACAGCGTTCTTGTCTGGATGAAGGGCGCCACCGGTCACCACTGGATTACTCATGGGCTTTTTGATCTCATTGTTTTCGTTGTTCTCGGGCTCCTTTTGGCACGAGCGAACGGAGGATCAGGCATCGCAATTTCTGAGAAGGGCCTTATCACCATCATCGTCGGAGGAGTGGTCCTCGGCGGATTGATTATCGCCGGCTTTTACCTCATCGCAGGCTGAATAAGATTCGTTACACGCAACAAGTGAAGGGTATTTCCCGACCACAGGACCCATGGATTTCATCCCAATCTAAAAGAGTTTGACTCTATCGGGATGAAATCCCGGACGCTTCCAACAGGACAAGCGTCCTGTTGGGAGCAAAATCGGCACATTTCGAGCATTTTCCTGATATCTCCTGTGACCTTTGCTCTTATGGCAACACCAAGTCTTAAGATCCCAACTTGATACCCCACTCACAAATTGAATCTCATTGATGTGGTTGGAACGAAAACCATGAGTACGGATGTGAGGGTAGGACTCTACCTCAGTCTCAGTTCCCATGGTATCCCGGGTTTGGTGTATTTTGAACGGCCCTCGTTATGTCGTCTTATGCAAGCGGCACTAACTCATCTCGGCCTACTTATGCTTTCTTTTCTTGTAGGGTCTTGAGAACTTGACTTTAGCAACCACGCCGGCATGATCAGACGGCCACAGGCCACTGGGAGTCATGTCAGAAATTTCATTACCAACCAATGGGGTCCACCTCCGTCTTCATAAAACCGGGGTGAAAACATATCTGCAAGTGCCTAAACCGAGGAGGGGAATGCAATTGTGGGAATGCTCTCGAAGAGCCTTTCATAACCACATTGTTGCCAATTGAAGCTATGCCTTCTATGACACGGCGAGCATTGCGGTCTCAAAACATAGCAGCTACCTGCAATCAAGGGGGACCTCAGTTCTACGCTCATATCGCGGGGTTTCGAGGTCGATGATATCCCGGGGTAAGCTATCTGTAATCCGACGGCGCCCTGCCAGACCTCAATATCTTGAAGTCAAGTCCATTTTTTTGGTATAGTGGAGACCATCACTTTTCCGCCAGTGCGAAGATATCAGCAGAACTGTTAAGTCTTGAGGCGCTGTAAATGTTCAGGGGTTCGTCAGTATGGAAAAAGATCACTGGAAACTGATTGGGATATGCGGCATTTATTGCGGTGATTG
>CAZWEV010000099.1:0-9113 GCA_964633015.1 uncultured Desulfobacteraceae bacterium
GCCATGAGCGCCCCGTTCCAGTGACCCTTGCCCTGCATAAATTTCATGGGACCAATGACGCCTATCTTGATGACGTCGGCGCCCCAGGCCTGAAAACACATGGCCAATGCCAGAAAAACAGTCAAGAAAATACTCCTCACCATGTTCTTCATTTTCATGACTTCTCCCTCCTTTCAGACATCGTTGGGTTAACACCATTCCTTTTCCTTCACGCACCTTCATTCGCGCGAAGGACCTTGAGAAATGTGGTCAAAATGCAAAAAGGTTGACAGTATCAGAAAGCTATTTTCCCCACACTATGTGGGAATAATATGGCCTCTCGGCCCAATATTCAGGGACTTTGATAATAGTTGTGATGATACTCGGACGTTTCATTTGAAGGTGGCCTCATAAAACTAATGCTGTAAGAACCAGTTATAGAAGACCTTAAATTACTGCGGTATGATTTCAAGGACTGATTATTATATGTGCCTGCAATTGGGTTTCCGTATCTCCTTGGCCCCAACCATATGGTATAGAGGCCGGAATGTCAAGGCGGCCTGCTGGCCTAAAGCTGGGCGTATCCCAATGAAATCACGAATGAAAGCCCTGAGAGACATTCATTGGTCTTAGGGCAGTGAACAGCCGGAGATATCCATGCTCTGTCATTTCTCCTTATTTCCATACATTTTTCGGAATCTTTCCAACTGCTTTCTCGGAGTTACAGGGGGTCGCTCGTATCGAGGCACTTGCTTCTCAATTCCAAACAGGTATTTTGCTATGTGTTTCAGTTCCTCAAGGTTATATCGTGCCATCATGGTAATCGTTTCCAACTGGGGAGACCCTCCCCCGTGCAGGCCGGCCACCTGTGCAACACCGGCCAAATCCGAAACCAGCATATTCTCCAGACCCCTGAAGCATCTATGCTGATTTTCAGCAGGTATCTTCGGGTTTCTCATGAGGTATTTATTGGCCAGTTTTCCCGTGGCTTCTGAAAAGAATTCCTCCTCGTAAGGCATTGTAGCACACAGGCCCCCTGCGAGGTCAGCCACTATTTTGTACTCGTTGTAGATCTCCTCCCCTGCCAGTCTCCTGCCCGCATTTGTCAGCACCTCATCCGGAATCCATGTTCCCGATACTGATTTCTCCGCCCTGTATGCGCTCATCTGGCCCGCAGCAAATACCAGCTCGGCGGTCCCGATAAGATGTGATATTTTTTCCCTCACGTGATCCTGCTTTTCAATCCCGCTGTATTCCGCAGCGAGGGCGGCGGCGCTTGCCAGAACCTCTGATACCGCAGGCTTGCATCCCGTGTAGGAATGCCGGTGGTAATGGGCAAAGAGCAGGGCGAGAAAACCGGCAAAGGCCGTCTGCCTCGGATCACCTTTCCCATCCATGAAGACCCGTTCCCTGGGTACAAAGACATCGTCAAAGATGGTAAAAGATTCAGCGTCACCCATCTCCGCTATGGGTGCTTCCAAACGTTTCCTCGCGTAATGATACGCCGGCCTGGTGAGCAGTTTTACGCCGTCCGTATCTGCGGGAATGGAAAATGCCACTGCGTAGTCATTGTCCTTATCGGTCATGAATCTCGTCGGGATGGCGACTATTTCGTCACCCACAGGCGCAACCGTATTGTCCACTTTTGCGCCTCTCACCACAATACCATCGCTCCTGCTCTCGACTATTCTCAGATAGAGGTCCGGGTTCGCCTGTTCATGGGGCCTCTTCAGCCTGTCCCCCTTGCAGTCGGTCTGGGCACAATTGGCTGTATAATCATTCTCCTGCCATTCTTTGAGGACCGTGGTGAAATTTTTATAGACATCGGTTCCAAGCATCTGATCCATCTCATAGGTCACAACGGAAAGCGCATTCATTGCGTCAATCCCCATGCATCTCATGATGCATCCTCCAACGGCATGGGATAAGACCTTGGTCATGAGCTGCTTACGCAGGAGATCTTCTATGCTTTGATGAATATGGGTAAACCTGTTTATCTTTTCCCCTGACAGGTGGGATATGGCTGTGCAGAGGTCCTCAAACTTGGGATCGTGAGCGCGGTCATAGGTATCTTTTATCACGCGGAGCTGTCCTGCAAGCCGTTCATCATCCCGCCCGACTTTCTCCCCGTTCATGTACAGGTTTCTCTTCATCTTCTTGATTCTATCGAAATAGTTATCAAACGTCTTGACGGCCATTTTTCTTTCTCCTATCTGAGCACTCAGAATGCCTCCTCGGGGATGTCCAGGGCCGAGGTGTCTTCCTGCTGGAGCGCCATGTGCCGTGAAAAGACATTGGGCAGGATATTCCGGCAGAAAAACTTTGCAGTCTCTCTCTTTCCCCGATAGAAAATCCCGTCTGCGGAATCAGGCTTCACATCTCTGAGCTTTTCGCGGGCGATAAGCCCCTGCTCCAGGATGAGCTGGGCCATGAGCGTCTCGGCAAAGCATTCAAGAAAACGCTTGGAGGTCAACGGGATCAACTCCAGCCGCTGCTCCTGGAAATACTTCATATACCGCATGGCAAAATCACCCGTTGCCTGGCTTGCCTTGAAGAGCAGCTTGAAGTCCGGGGCAAAGTCGGCATCATCCCTGTGCTCACCGGTGAAGGCCATAACTTCCTGGATCCAGTCCTGAAAGATCTTGCCGCCCTCCAGGCCAAGCTTTCGACCCACCAGATCGAGGGATTGTATGTAGTTGGTCCCCTCCCAGATGGACGGGATCAGGATGTCCCGGGCGTACTGCTCCACCGGGAATTCACTGCAGTACCCAACTCCTCCCAGTAGGTGAATTGCTTCCCGGGTCAACAGGTACCCGAAGTCTGAGCAGTAGGCCTTGACAAGAGGCGTGAATAATTCCACCTGCGCACCGGCCTCTTTTCGGATTTGTTCATCAGGATCGTACTCCGACATGTCAATGAGATTGAAGAGCTTTCCTATCATGGCCCGCATGGCTTCGGTGCCGGCCTTCAGGGTCATGAGGGCCCGGCGTACATCCTCATGCTGGATGATGGGAATGCGATCGCTCCTCCGGTTGGTAAACGGGGGCCCCTGGATACGCTCTCTGGCATACTGACGGGCGGTGTCGTAACTGCTCGCCGCCAGACCCAGGGCCTGGATGCCGCACCCCATCCTTGCCTCGTTCATCATCTGGAACATCTTTGCCATGCCGGAATTGGGCTCGCCGAGCAGTATCCCCCGGCACCCGCCGTTTTCTCCGAAATTCAGGGTGCAGGTTGAGGAGCCGTGGATTCCCATTTTATGTTCCACTCCACCGCAAAATACATCATTTGGTTTTCCCAGTGAACTATCCGGATTCACCCAGATCTTGGGCACAATGAACAGGCTGATGCCCTTTGTACCCATGGGTGCACCTTCAATTCTTGCAAGAAGCAGGTGGATGATATTTTCCGTCAGGTTGTGTTCACCGCACGTGATGAACCGCTTTGTTCCTTCTATCTTGTAGATGCGAGGATCAGGAGATTCAGAGTCGGGGGTTGCCTTGGTCCGCAGCCAGCCCACGTCCGAGCCCGCATCAGGCTCTGTCAGGCACATGGTTCCTCCCCAGACCCCCGTGTACATCTTCTCTACGAAGAGTGCCCGGTCTTCGTCCGTGCCGAAGTGTTCAATGAGTCTTCCGTTCCCCACGGCCAGGCCAGGGTAGGTCATGAATGCCATATTTGCGCCGCTGAACAACTCTCCCAGGAGCCCGCCCAGGGTGGCGGGAAGCCCCTGTCCTCCAAATTCGGGACTGCTTGAAACCGCTGTCCAGCCGTTTTCGGCCATCACCTTCCAGCATCGGTGAAACGACGCGGGCACGGTCACCGTTCCGTCCTCGGAATAGGTAACGCCCTCTTTGTCTCCATCCTGCATGGCAGGGCCGAGTTCCTCCCGGCAGACCTTGAGGGCCTCATCAATGATCATGGTAAAATCGTCAAGCGAGAATTCCCGGTAGGGTTCATAGCTGAGGATTTTTTCCAGGTCCATGTGCTCGGCAAGCACAAACCTCAGGTCCCTGGCATCTCGCCGAAAATAATTGACACCCATTCTTTCCTCCAAAACCTACCAGTCGTAGTCTTCCTTTTCTATGATAGTAGCTACTCCCTGGCCGCCTCCCACGCAGGCATTGGCGCACCCATAGCGGCCGCCTTTCAGTTGGAGAATACGGGCCAGTGTTCCCACCAAGCGGATACCGGTCGCGCCGAGGGGATGACCGATAGCGGTGCCCCCACCCATGACATTGACCTTTTCCGGATCGATGCCGAGTTCCTTCATGCAGTTTAATGCCACGATGCAGAACGCCTCGTTGATCTCCCAGTAATCGATGTCGCCCGCCTGCATACCTGCCTTTTCAAGGGCCATGGTGCTTGCCGGTACGGGGCCTTTTCCCATGACCGTGGGATCTACTCCGGCAAAACCGATGGACCGGATGGTGGCCAGGGGCTTGATCCCTTTCTTCCTGGCGGTTTCCTTGGACATGAGGATCATGGAGGTGGCCGCGGCATTCAAAGGCGAGGAATTGCCCGGGGTTATGACACCGTCTTTCTTGAAAGACGGCCTCAGGTCGGCCATGCCTTCAAGGGTCGCATCTTCCCGGATTGCCTGGTCCCTCTTGACGGTCAGAATGCTGCCGTCATCCTGTTCGGCCTCTATGGGCAGGATCTCTCCATCAAAGAAGCCGTCGGCCAGGGCCTTTGCGGCCAGCTGGTGGGAGCGCACTCCCCATTTATCCAAATCTTCTTTGGTGAAATCAGTCTGGGAGAAGAGCTTCTCCGCGGTCAGTCCCATGTTCATAACCGTCATCATGTCCCAGTGTAGGTATGCAGGGTCCGTAAAGAGGCTCAGGCTCGGGGCCAGGAGCCCCCTGTCCGTGGTGTACCCTCCCATGGGGATGCGTGTCATGTGTTCATACCCACCCACCAGCACGATGTCGGCAAAATCCTGAACGATTTCCATGAATCCGATCTGGATGCCGGCCATGGAGGAGCCGCACTGTTGATCGATAAACTTGGCAGGGATGGTCTCGGGAAGGTTTGCCATGAAAATGGGAGTTCGACCGCCGTATGCCCACTGTTCCCCGACCGCTGTTGCGCAGCCGACCAGAAAATCGTCTATTTCCTTCGGTTCAACGCCGGTCCTTTTGATCAGTTCGGGCAAAAGCTTCGCCAGGAGTTCATCTCCTCTCATCTTGCAAAACCAGTCCCGGGCGGGGTCTCTCGGCCTGGATCTGGATTGAGCGGTTCTCAAGTACCCTGTAATAACTACCTCTTTCATCACAATCCCTCCTCTTCAGTGATCATGTATTTAGGTCTAATCCTATGGAATTATATCCTGCATTAGGGGTTGCTTCCTAGTCGTTGTAGAATGTTTTTCCCGTCTCGGCCATTTCTCTAAGCAGGTTTGCCGGTTTGAACCGGATTCCATAGGTTTTTTCCAGTTCCAGGAGCCTGTCGTAAACATTTTTTACCCCTAATTTGTCCGCATACCGGAGGATGCCGCCGCGGTACGGTGGAAATCCAGTACCGTAGATCATGGCGAGATCCATGTCCTGCGGGCGGTCGCAGATGCCTTCCTCGATCATGAGTGCCGCCTCGTTTATGGCAAGGGCCAGCATTATTTCTGCAATTTCCGGTCTGGGTATCTTCTTGGGCTGCACCCGGTTTTCCTCCAGGTATTTCCGGGTCACCTCAAGCACCTTCGGGTTGGGCACGGGCTTTTCGCCGCTGTAATCAAAATAGCCGCTTCCCGTCTTTCTCCCGTAACATCCGGTCTTGTATATCAGTTCCGTGAGGGGATGGACCTTGTACCGTTCCCCAAGGCGTTTTTCGAAGGTTTTCACCACATGATAGTTGATATCAATCCCGGTAAGATCGGCAAGGGTGGCAGGTCCCATAGGCATACCGAATTCAACCATGGCCCTTTCGATATCGGCTCCGTCCACGCCGTCGGCCGTGAGAAAGACCGCGCCGCCCATGAGCCCTCCCAACTGCCTGGAGACGTAGAATCCCGGGCCGTCATTCACCACAACGGGGACCTTTTTTATGGCCCGGGCAAAGGCAACGCTGGTTGCCAGGGTCCGGTCGGAGGTCTTTTCCGCGCAGATGATTTCCAGGAGAGGCATCCTGTGGGCGGGATTGAAAAAATGCAGTCCTATCATGCGGCCTGGGTCCGCCAGTACCGCGGCCATCTCCGTAATGGGCAGGGCGGAAGTATTGGTGGCGAACACCGTTTCCGGTCGACAGATTCCCTCAAGGCGTTTCCAGATGTCCTGCTTCACCTCCATGTCTTCCAGGACCGCTTCGATGACCAGGTCAACGTTCTTGATATCCTCCAGGGATGAGGTGGTGGACAGCTGCTTCTCCAGCATGGCATCGACGCCGGCTGCTGTCATTTTCTTTTTCTTGATGGGATAGTCATAGGTCTTCCGTACCGCTGCAATGCCCTTACGTATGGCTTCATCATTGATGTCCCACAGGACCGCTTCAAAACCGTTCGTGAGCAGGATACTGACGATGCCCGAACCCATCACGCCGCCTCCAAGCATCGCCACCTTCTTTACTTTCGCCGGATCAACTCCTTCAATCCGTGGAAGCTTGCCTGCCGCCCTGGAATTCACAAATATGGCAATGAGATTCTTGGCCACCTCGGACATGGCACATTCCGCAAAAAGACCTACCTCGGTTTCAATGTCGGCCTCGATGCTGAAATTGAGGCCTTTCTCCATTGCCTCGATGGCCTTGAACGGGGCGACATACCCTTTGGCCTTGGATGCAGCCATCATCTTTGCAGCATTCAGGAAAGCCTTCTTTTCAGCGGCACTCGGAAGGCGGTCGTTCCTGTTTCGAGTCCTTCGCATGCTGAGGTTCAATTTCCCTTGCATGAAACGCGACGCGGCCTTTCGTGCCGCATCCATGAGACCGTCGGCGTCCACGATCTCATCCACGAGTCCTCTTGAGTATGCTACCTCGCTCTTAATGGGTTTGCCGGTCGTGATCATATCGACGGCATTATAAAGACCGATGAGCCTTGGCAATCTCTGCGTGCCGCCGGCACCGGGGATAAGACCGATCTGTACCTCGGGTTGACCGAGATTGATCCCTTTTGCGGCCAGCCGGTAATGACCCGCCATTGCGAGTTCGAGTCCACCCCCGAGGGCATTGCCGTTGATTGCTGCTATAACCGGCTTCGGGCCCATTTCAATCTGGTTCATGAATCGAGCCCAGGTAAGAGCCTGTTCAAATATTTCGTTTTTTGATTTTAGACCCTGAACCTGCTTGATATCGGCACCCGCGACAAAATTTTTTCCCGTACCCGTGAGAATTACCGCCTTGACATCAGCATCACCGAATGCCTCAAGAATGGCTTCGCTTAATTCCATGGCGAAATCCGGGGAAAGCTGATTCACCGGTGGGTTGTTCATGGTCAATACAGCAACGTCACCCTTTTGCTCGACCTTCATTCGTTTGAATCCTGTCTTCATTGTTTTCCCCCTCTACAGTACCGTATTCGGAGACCCCATCTTACTCGCGTTGTCTTTTTAGCGTGTTTCCCAAACGATAGAACTGGCTATGGTCTCATCCCGGTGTTTATCTGCGACGTCCATAGCGGCAGCGTCCGCCACTTCCGAGTGCTGATAGGGAGCCTCTTAGTTTTCCAAGAATAAACAGTACACACTCCTTCGATAAGCATATAATTTCCATCAGTTGAACTTCCTGTTTCAACTTGGCGGAAATGATTCACACCGAGTAACAAACTACACGTAAAGTGTCTAAGTCCACTATATGTGTAACTTATATACAATAGGAACAAATATTGTCAAGGAAAAATAAGTTTAAAAATGATATTGACATTTTATGTGGGCTGGATTATGAACTATTATCAGGTATCCCATATGGACGCGCCCGCGTTGCTGGTCCCAATGATGCTGTTGGCATCACCGTGCCGGGGGGTGCAAGGTATGGATTCCATTGAACGGACAGACTGCGAGAAATCGGGAACTAGACCGATCTTTCCCATGGCGCTGCTCAACGAGTGGACCTGTGCCGGAAGAATAACATTCTCTCTTTTCCAGGGATTTCCTCAGGTCGTCATATCTGGCGGTTGTGCGCAAGTGGTGTCCATCCATGAAAGGATTTTGGGCACGAGTGAGTTTCCAGTAATTGCGGCTATGCATGCGTAAAGTCACATCCGAGGAAACCATGAAAATCAGCGAACTGGTAAATCGAACAGGCGTTCCAAAGGAAACGATCCATTTTTATATCCGGGAGGGGTTGCTGCGAAAACCGCGCAAATCCGTCGCAAATTCGGCGGAATATCATCCGGGGTATGTGGATCAAATCCGGCTGATCAAGGGACTGCGGAACAACTACCATCTTCCGATTCCGGAAATAAAGGAAATTGTTAAGAATTTCAAAAAGCAATCTCCTATTGACCAGGGAGTGTCGCAATACTACAGCCGATTTTCCAGACCTGGTGACCGTCTTCTAACCCAGGAAGTCGTGGGACGGGATGCGTTCAGAGAGGCTACCGGTCTTGGACGCAAATGGTTGATAAATGCCGAGAAATGGGGAGTGATCACGCCGGACATGAGAAATGCAGAGCCGGTGTACTCAGCGGATGACGTGGCCATCGGCCGGTTGATGGTAGACATGGACAAGCTTGGTTTTGGTCCCAAGGACGGACATGATCCGGAAGATCTCAAATATATCGCCAAATTCGTCCGGGAATTTGTGGTCAGCAAGTTCAAAAAATATTATGAAAGTAACCTTAATAAACTGATTTCAAGAGGCTTCTCCGAAAAAACCGGCCAATTTCATGAAATCCTCAGCCTGTTCTTCTATCATCTCTACCGAAAATTTGCCCGGGAAACTGCCCTGCACCTGCTTAATTCACTGGACAACTAGCAATCTGACGGCCTTGCAGACACCGGAGTATGCCGCCGGACGGCTTCAGCAAGGGAATTGCTCACACGGGCTCTTAGGAATTGCTATCCGGTCAGGGCCCGCCTGTCAGCTCGCTGAGAGAGCCTTCTCGCATTTCTCCAACTGACTTTGAAATGCAAACCGCAAAATGAACTTCAAAAAGTTTTATTCATTATCTTGAACTGCAACGCCAAGGCAGGATATAATCACTGAAT
>CAZWEV010000100.1:0-9035 GCA_964633015.1 uncultured Desulfobacteraceae bacterium
TAGCCTTTAGCCTTTAGCCTTTAGCCTTTAGCCTTTAGCCTTTAGCCTTTAGCCTGCCATCTACCAAAGATCTTCCCATTTGTAAAGGGAAAATACCAGATGGTGTGTTTGTTGAATTTAAAGGTATCAATATATAGTACTGAATGAGGGTGATGGAGCCGGCATTCGGGTACAGTGAGAAGGCCGTGTCCCCTTCAGTATCCAGTTGCGTTCCCCTATCCGGCCCTTTTTCCGTTGACAGGGGCCGGGGATTATGTATTTTCCTAAAGGACAGGCGAACATATGGCCTGTCGGCATGGTTCCGGTACAGGGCGAAAGAGGAAAGTATGCCAGTTTTCCACAGAGGTAAAGAGGTTTTTTTTGTCTGCATTGTTTTGCTGTTCGTATGGGCGTCTTCTGCTCCGGCTGAAGAAGGCGAGAAGACCTATGCTATTTCCCTGACCAAGACGGCCGGTCTTGAGCAGGGGAAGGTTCGGAAGCTAAAGGACAAAAAGGTCCTCGTGAGCCCTTATGTGGTGGGCAAAGGAGAACATTTGTGGCAGATCCTGCGGAAGAAAAAACTCCTGAAAATGGGAAAGATTGGAGAAGTGCTTTCCGTGCTCAGGGAATTGAACCCCGCCCTTGGAAACCTTGACCTTATTCATCCCGGACAGCAGGTGCTCATTCCCCTGAGGATCGTTCCGCTTTCAGGCGCCGGAGCGACGGTGCAGGGGATCGAGAAAAAGGTAAACCTTGCAGACTTGAAGAACCTGAAAATTGAAAACTATACGGTCCAGGCAGGTGATGCGCTGTCCCGGGTCATCGAGGGACGCTACGGGGTGCCCGCCAGTAGATTGTACGGTGAATACCTGTCACTGGTCAAAAGACTCAATCCGAACATCAAGGATATCAATGTGATCCTCCCCGGGCAGCGCATCAAGCTGCCCATCTATTCGCCCGAACTGGTGCGAAAGCCCATCATCCCGGAACGATTCCGGAAAGAAGATCAAAAGGAGCCCAAAGGGAAGGTGAATCCCCTCACCCATGATCTGGCCCAGGTCTTTGCAGAGCTTGGCATGGATTGGGTCCGCACGGGACGACTTTTCATACCCTTGAGTTCGGGGGGGCAGATTAACCTCCGGGCGGAGCATTTTCCCGTACTGAATGCGTCAACCGGCAACCGGGTTATTGTTGACCTCAACAATGATCTCCCCGCACGGGTTGCCGACCTGATCCGATCGAACTGGGACACATACAAGATCGTCCATCTCACGAAAAAAGACACCCTGCGGTCCGCCCTTCGAAGGATTTTCACGGCCGCTGATTTCAAGGATAGTGACGGAACCGATCATCCGCTTCAATTTGGAGGCGATATTCGGCTTCGCATCACGGGCGATTGGATTCTTCCGGTGGCCGGTACTCCCCCGGAAAAGGGAACAACCGCAGCAGTACTTACCCTGCGGGAACCATACATGCCGGCAATACCATGGATGATCCAGGATTACCTTGAGGGACTGGGAATAAAGGCCGTCGACTATCCGGCCGGAAACAGCTTTCCGGAAAAAGAGGAACCGGCGCCCCCATCCATCAAAGCCCCGGATGATCCCATTGCACAAACAGAGATGGTCTTGAAGCTCCTGGGACAGAAATACACAAGATCCCGGAGCATTCCTGTCTACCAGAGTGAAGCAGCAGGTCTGAAACTCCTGATCAAGGCGGATATCTCCCTGGAGGCCAATGACTCCAATTGTGTCATTGATTTTTCCGGCCTGGGAGAGAAGATGCAGGTATTTCTGAAAGAACGTGGATTCAGGGTCCTGCTGCTCAATGACGTCAAAGACCCTCTGGCCATGCTTTCCAGGACGTTGGAGTTTCTCGGCGTTCCTTTCCAGGGAGGCCCCCACTCTTTCCTCGCATGTAAACGGGACAGATCAAGGAATATCCAGCTCACGCTGCGGGGTGTTTCGTTCAAAGAGGCAAAAGGCCAGTCCATGCTGGCGACAGAAGATGCACTGCCGGAGGAAATTGTTGCCTTTCTGTGGCAGAACGGATATGAAGTCATTGGCTTGCACACAGGGCCTTCGGCGGCGAAAAAACAGTCTTGATTTTTCACAACTGCTTGAATATTGGACCATTCCTTCACGAATGGGATTTGAGCACACCGCTGTGGTGCACGGATGTATCAAATGAAGGAGGAAATAGCATGGCATTGATGAGACCGGAACAGTTTGAAGAAAGCGTGAAAGAGTTGAAGCCGAGAATATTCATGGACGGAAAACGGGTGGAAAACCTGCTTGAGAACAAGAATACCCGTACCGTGGTCGAGGCGAACAAGGCAAGCTACGCGTGGGCACTTGACCCGCGATACAAGGATATTATGACCTGCTATTCCCCTCTTATCGATGACGTCGTAAACCGCTATACCTACGTAAGCGCGAGCAGGGAAGACCTGGTGAAAAAGGCCGAGGCGGGGACCTTTACCGCCGAGATGCTGGGGACCTGTATCTACCGGTGCGTAGGGTACGACGCCTTCCATTCCCTGGCGAGCACTACCTGGGAAATGGACCGGGACCTCGGCACCGAATATCATCCGAGGTTCCTGGAATATCTCAAGATGGTCCAGGAAAAAGATCTCTCCGTGGCGGGTGCCCTGACCGAGCCCAGGGGGAGCAGGAATAAGAAGACCCTGGACTGGCCTGATCCAAATCTCTCTCTCAGGATCGTTGATAAGAATAAGGAGGGGATCATAGTCCGGGGCGCCAAGATCAATATCAGCGGGGCATTTGCCAGCCATGAAATCGCGGTCCTGCCCCAGGCCGCCCACTTCAAGGGAGAAGAGGATTACGCAGTGGCATTCGCCATTCCTTCGGATACCAAGGGTATCACCTACATCTGCCAGTACTCGCCGTATTCGGCTGAGCGGGACATGGCCGATGATCTGGAAGAACTGGGCAATCCCGTATTCGGCCAGCGGGAGACGTCCATGGTCGTTTTTGATGATGTGTTTGTCCCCTGGGAACGTGTCTTTCATTGCGGTGAATACCCCTATTCCGTCAAGCTGGTGACCCGTTTTGCAAAGACCCACCGCATGACCTGCGGCGGCACCTGCAAGGTCGGGTTTATGAACCAGGTCATCGGGGCCTGCAAGTTGATCCAGGAGTATAAGGGCCTTGAGAAGGCGACCCACATCAACGAGCAGCTCATGGAGATGGTGGTGCTGCGGGAAACGGGCAGGGCGTGCGGGCTGGCCGCCGCGAACAGGGGGGCCGAAGAACCCGAAGGCTCAGGAGTGTATCTCCCTGACGAGCTCATGGGCAACGTATCAAAGCTCAACATCTGCAATTCCTTCTGGCGGCTCCTGGCCCTGGCTGGGGATATCGGGGGCGGGCTCATTGTGACCATGCCGTCCCTGAAGGAACTCAAGAACCCGGAGGTAAAAGACTATGTGGAGGAATTTTTGAGCTTCGGCTCGGACGAGCCCACGGAAAACATCATGAAGGTCCACAAGCTCCTGCAGAACTGGACCGCCGGCCAGCACGGCGTCGCAACCTGGCACGGGGCAGGACCGGTTATGGCCCAGAAGATCATGCTCCAGCGGGTGATTGATTATGACCATGAAAAAGAACTGGTCACGCGCACGCTCAACCTCAAGAAAAAGAAGAAATAGATCTTTAATCAGAAGCGGTATCTCACGCAGAGGCGCAGAGAACACAGAGTTTTGAACATAAATAGGAGTACTGTTTATCTCTGATAACCCTGTGTCTCTAGCGAATAAAGTGAGCGGGCGAGAGAAAATATTTGTTCTTTATGGGTTTGGTATTGGCTACTGCGCCAGTATGTTGAGGTATTACAGATGGACGTTATAGACGCAATGAAAGAAAGAAGGAGCACGAGAGGATTTCTTGAGAAACCGGTGGAACGGGAGACCCTCGAGCTGCTCCTGAACCTCCAACCGATCCAGGTCCGAAAGGGTTGCTATTGAAGACGTGGTAAGATGGCGGGAATAGGTTATCTGAAGAGGGCCTCAAACAGGCCCTGGATTGCAGAGACTCCTGTGGCTTCCATTCCTTCCGGGATTTTTGACCCCTGAAGGTTGCTGCTCGAAAGAATGCAGCGCGAGAACCCGAGCTTCTGCGCCTCCTGCATGCGCAGTTCAGGCTGGCTTACCCCACGGATTTCCCCGGCAAGGCCCACTTCTCCGAACAGGACCAGATCTCGCGGGACCGGGCGGTCCAGGAAACTGGACATCATGGCCGATATGATACCCAGGTCTGCCGCCGGCTCTTCTACCCTGAGACCGCCGGCCACGTTGACGAAGATATCCTGATCTCCCAGTTCCATGCCCATGCGTTTTCCGAGCACCGCCACCAGAAGCGCAATGCGGTTGTGATCCACTCCCACCGCGGTTCTCCTGGGCATGCCGAACGGGCTTGCGGTGACCAGGGCCTGGATTTCCACCAGGAGCGGTCTGGTGCCCTCGATGCAGGGAATTACCACCGACCCTGAGACCCCTTCAGGCCGTTCCCCCAGGAAGATGCGGGAAGGGTTCCCCACCTGCGCAAGCCCGGTGTCTTTCATTTCAAAGACCCCGATCTCATTAGTGGAACCGAAGCGGTTCTTGACGGACCTGAGGATGCGGAAGAGGTGTCCCCGGTCGCCCTCGAAATAAAGCACGGTATCCACCAGGTGTTCCAGGACCTTGGGGCCTGCAATGGACCCATCCTTGGTCACATGGCCCACCAGGAAGATGGGCATGCCGCTTGTTTTCGCCACCCCCATGAGCCGGGAGGCAACTTCGCGTATCTGGCCGACACTTCCGGGCGCGGACGCGATCGCCTCGGTATACACGGTCTGGATGGAATCAACGACCATGACCCGGGGTTTCATGTCTTCGAGCGTATCCAGCACGCTCTCCACGCAGGTTTCGGCCAGAATGAAGAGGTTCTCCGATGCAGCCGAAAGCCTGTTTGCACGAAGCTTGATCTGTTGGGGAGATTCCTCGCCCGAGAGATAGAGGGCCCGGAGCCCCTGCCGGGCGAGTTGATCAAGGGCCTGGAGCACCAGGGTGGATTTTCCGATCCCGGGATCGCCGCCGATCAGTACCAGGGAGCCGGGCACCAGTCCGCCGCCGAGGGTCCGGTCAAATTCCTCAAGCATTGTTTTCAGCCGCGTCTCCCGGTCAAGCGAGATATCCGGGATCGCCACCGGGGGCGCTGCACTCCCGGTTTTTCCTCTCGCCGGTCTCGAGGAAGGCAACTCTTCCACAAGGGTGTTCCATTGCCCGCAATCAGGACACCTGCCCAGCCACTTGGGCGCCTGGTAGCCGCAGTTCTGGCAGACAAAAATAGTCTTTTTCTGTTTGGCCATTGCAATTCAACAAAGGGATACCCCGCTGCTTGCGGCGAGGTGGTTCATATAATATCACCCCCGGAGTGTCAGAGAACATAAAGTTTCAGAACAAGGGGAAAATTGTCTTTCTCTGATAGCTTTGTGTCTCCAGCGACCCCACAGGGGGGACCGGACGTGAGGAAACGCCCTCTTGCAAAGCCGCCGAATCAGAAGCTGTACGTTATAGAAAAGGAGAGGATATTGTTATCCTGATCCGCTGACTGCACATTGTCAAGGTTATCTATGGATTCAAACCGGTATCCCCCTTGCAAGGAGAGGTGGTCTGATCGAAACCAGGTGAGATCCACATCATACCGGTCCCGTTCTTCCTGGTATTGGTGTTGGGCGCCCCTTTCCTGTGCATTGTAGTCGATGCCGATAATGAGATCCGGAGTCAGGTAATGTTCCAGGCGTGCGAAGATCTCCCTGGCTTCGCCGCCCATGTCATCACCTATCACTCTTTCTTCATAGCGGTATCCCGTTTCGTACACGTGATGGCTGTACCAGACACCCGGATGCTTCATCACCACGTTCGTTGCGTATTCCAGAATGAAGTCTGTTCTTCCGGTAAGCAGGATATCGCCGAGTTTCATCCCCACAACATACCCGTTCCTGCTGGGAAACTTGCCCGCCTGGTCTTCCCCGTACAGCTCACCCCACAGGTCAAGGGATTTGAGGACGGGAATCCAGCGGTCCAGCGAGCAGAAGTGCAGCCTGGCATCGACCCCTGCTATCTGGTTCGTATCAAGGTCGCCCGCGATATTCCTGCCCGAGAGCACCCGTATCCAGTCCCGGCCGCTCAATTCCGATACCCCTTTCGGGGCTTCCGGACCTTCTCCGCCCAGCATGATCGTCCTTGATGCGCCAATATCGAGAAACGGAAAGGGTTTCATGTCCAGTCTGAAGCCCATTAATTCGGCATCAGGAATATATCGGTCATGTTCCAGGCGGGTCCAGAAGGCAGCAAACTTAAAGAGGCCCAGATATCTCAGTATCCAGGGCAGCACAACAGGCCGCGGGTTGGACAGCTTGATGAGATCAAATGGTTTTGCGTTGTCGGTCAGGATCAGCGAGCCGTGATACCCGGACCCCCACCACAGGCTGTCCCTTCCCGCTTCCAGCTCCAGGTTGAAGAACTGGAGCTTTCCGTATCCTTCCAGGATCGTGAGTTCATTGCTCTCTCCGCTGAATTGGTTCCTGGAATACCGGTATTCGGGATTGAGGTACCAGGCAAGATGGCGGGCAATAACCCCATGGGATGAAAACCCGGCACGCAGGTTTGAGCCCTTTCCATAGGTCTGTCCCTTGTCGTTTTCCAGGGAAAAGGCATTGTTTGAATCCAGGTAGCGGATATAGATATCCTCAACGGGCTTGATATACATGTCTACCCTGTTTGTTCCGCGAAGTTCGTCGAGCTCCGCACTGAACTCCGTTTCAAGCCTGCGGAGGGTTGCCTGGATGATCGCTCTGGACCCGGTCTCTGGCCCGGCGTGGGAGGCGCTGCGTTCAAATGCCGATTGTGCCTCACGGGTAAGCCTGGCCATCTCCAGCCGCGTGAAAGGCTTTGTGTCCGGCATGGAGCTCTGGATAAGACAAAGGCTCGTCAGTTTTTCAACGGCCTCATAACTCCAGTGCCCGATGGGCACATTCACCGAGACTTGTGCGTGGGAGGGGGTCGCCATACAGAGGGCGGCAAAAAGCACAAGAAAATACAGATGATTTCTTGCCGGTATCATACATCCATACTGCATTTCAAAAGCGCCTTTCCTGCTGCTTTCGTCCCCGGGGGGCCTGCGGGATGAATTTCAGGGAAAAAGAGGAGTTTCTCAAGATACACAGGGTGCCTTGGTTCGTGGCAATATATGCGAAAGACAAACGCGTGTCAATTGATCAGGGGTGAAAAGAAAACTGCAAGACCAAAACCTGCTTGACATCACCTCTTTCCCGGGCCTAGTATCCAGACCAATTGCGCGGAAACTGCCGTTGCTTGTCAGAGAAAGCCGCGAATCCAGAACATTTGAGGAAAATGCCCATGACGTTCGAAAGGTCCTTCAAGTTCTTCCTTCCATATATTCTTATCTGCTTTCTTCTTACGGTATTTGCCGTTCAGGTTCACTCTGTCAGGGCCGAGGAAACAAAAAACCCTCTTTCGAACTTGACCACTTCAGAAAAAAAAGAGCTCTATGAGGCATTGAAAAGCAAAGGGGTGGAATCGACGGGAACAGAGCAGGGAACGGCCCCGAGTCCGACCCCGGGTACCGGTTTTTCAAGACACGGGCAGCCGGAACCCGCAGAATCGGCGCCTGCCGTGAATGCAGCAAATGCACCCGGTGAGCGGGCCCCGTCCGGGAGAGGGGCAGCACAGCCGTCTTCCCGGATAGAGAATATCCTGTCCGGCCGGTTTCCGACTACCATTTCGCGTGAGCTGAAACAGTACGGGTATGATTTTTTCGCCAAAGGCGTTTCCACGTTCGCGCCCGTGACTAATGTCCCGGTCGGCCCGGATTATGCCATAGGTCCGGGAGACCAGTTCACTATCCATCTGTGGGGAAAGGCGGAAAAAACATACGAGGTCAGCGTTACGAGAGACGGCACCATTATTTTGCCGCGGCTCGGCAGCCTGAATGTGAACGGCCTGACCTACGCAGAGCTGAAAAAATTTCTCTATCACAAGTTCAAACAATACTATCCGGATTTCCAGATGAGCATCACCATGGGACGGCTGCGCACCGTCCGGATATTCCTGGTGGGTGAGGCGAAAAATCCGGGTACCTATGCGGTCAGTTCTCTTTCCACGGTCATCACTGCTCTTGCAGCGACCGGAGGCCCCAATAAGAATGGGAGTCTCAGGAATATTGAACTGTTTCGTGCGGGCAAGCTGATGCTTTCCCTCGATCTTTATGACTTCTTTATCCGGGGACTCAAGAATAAGGATGTACGCCTCCAATCCGGGGACACGATTTTTATCCCGGTGCTGGGCCCCGTGGCGGGCGTGGCAGGCAATGTCCGGCGGCCTGCCATCTACGAACTCAAGGGACATGAATCAGTCGGCGACGTGATTGCCCTGGCAGGAGGCGTGCTGCCCACCGGCTACCTCCAGAATGTGCAGATTGAAAGGGTTGTGGGGCACCAGCGGCGGGTGATGGTAAGCTTCAGCCTGGATTCGCAACATGAGAGCAGTCGTCGGAACCTCGGAATGCCGGTCCGTGATGGAGATGTGGTCAAGATATATCCCGTGTATCAGGAACTCAGGCAGGTAGTCTACCTTAAGGGGCATGTGAAATATCCCCGGGAATATGAATTGAAGCCGGGAATGCGCATCAGGGATATTCTTCACTCATACGAGGACCTGCTTCCCGAAGCCTATCTTCGTCAGGCGGAGATTATCCGGCTCGTTCCACCGGATTTTCACCGGGAAACGATCTCCTTTGACCTCGGGGCGCTCCTTTCCGGCGACCGGTCCCAGAACCTGAAACTCGAGGACCAGGACCGCATCGTCATCTTCAGCAGGGAGGAAAAAGAGGAACTCCCCACCGTGACCATCGACGGCGCGGTGCAGAAGCCCGGCACGTACCGCCTGCTCGAGCACATGAAGATCAAGGACCTGATCTTCCAGGCCGGTAATTTGAAAATAGGCGCTTCAAAGAAAAAAGGCAACCTTTCCAGGC
>CAZWEV010000101.1:0-6107 GCA_964633015.1 uncultured Desulfobacteraceae bacterium
AAGGGATGCCTGCATTCCGGCAATCCCTCCGCCGACCACCATGACAGATCCCACAGGTTTGTCAGGCATGACACACTCCTTTATGGAAGTTTGGAAATCTTTGACGGATTCGCAAAGAAAAGTCCTCTTTTTTTAGTTCGTACGGGAAGAGCTTGTCAACCAAAAACCGATGGATGGCCGGGGAGGGTATCCCACGGCCTGATTTCCATACGCGCATCTTCCGGAAGCCAAAATCCGCCGTCTAAATCCCGCAATGGTAATCTTGCGGGTTGATCTGGCGAAATTCCTGTTCACCAGGTGTCAGGTGCAAGTCGAAGATCCCTTCCCCGGCGGGAGCGCCGCATCGTAGATCCCGTGTTGTGTGCTGGAGGAGCGACGACTGAGATAGTATGACCAATACGTCGCAGGGAGGAACGACCGAAGGCAACGCGGCTTGAGCTCTGCGAAATCCAGTCTTGGCGGGAAGATGATACTTGCTGGTGGATCAGGGGAGACAATTCCAGTCAATGCGGCCGGTCTCCGTAATAGATTGCATATCCTCTTGAAAGGGCAGTAGTGTCATGGTAAGGTTCTACAATCAGAAATAGTCGAGAGCTCCTATATGAATGGCAACGCGGAAGAAATTATCAATATCGGTATTGTGGGCGGCGGCCCGCTGACCAGGGACGTCCTGGAAAAAACCTACGCAGATTACTCCAAAAGGGATGTGCGGGCCAGGATTACCGCCATCGCGGACAGTGACCTCACGAGTCTCGGGGTGATGAAGGCCAGAGAACTGGGTCTGAAAGTCACAGAGGACTACCGGGACTTTTTCCTTCCCGAATTTGATGTCCACCTTATTATGGTGTTGACACCCGAAAAGGAGGTGTTTGACCGTATCCTCCGGTCAAAGCCCGAGCATATCAGGGTCCTTGCGTACCATGTTTTCGAGATGTTCTGGCGGGCAACCAATGTTGAAGAAAAGAGGCTCAGAAACCAGACAGAAGAATTCGAGACCATTTTCAATGCCATCCAGGATTTTATTGTCGTGATCACCCCTGAGCGGGAAATTCTCGAAGTCAACGAGGCGTTTTTAAACACCATGGGGTACGCACGCGAGGAAGTCATCGGGAAGAAATGTCATGAAGTTTTTCAAAATTTTCCTGAACCCTGCAAGGGGGGTGATTTCGTCTGCCCTCTCGAGGAAGTCATAAAAAACAGGCAGACAGATCGGCAAATCCTCACCCGAGTGGATCATGGGGGAGAAATCCGGTATATCGAAGTCACCATGTTTCCCATATGGGGAGAAAAAGGAAAAATCTCCAAGTTCATAGAGATCAGCAGAGACATTACGGACAGGAAAAAAGAAGAGGAGCAAATACGCCAGCGCCTGGAAAGAATGGTTGAAGAGCGTACCAGGGAGCTCAAAGAAACCCATGAAAAGCTCCTCCACCAGGATAAAATGGCATCCCTCGGCAAGCTGTCGGCCTCTGTGGTGCATGAGATAAACAATCCCATTGCGGGCATGCTCAATTTTATCCTGCTCATGAAGCGCATCATAGAGGAAAAGGACCTTGACGGCCGGACCGCCGACCGGTTTGCGGAGTACCTCGGACTCATGGAGACAGAGACACGCCGCGTCAGTCGCATAGCCACCAATCTCCTGGCATTTTCACGACAGTCAAAGCTGGAATTGAAACCGGTTGATGTGAACCGGCTCATAGATAAGACGCTGCTCCTCACGGGAAACCTGTTGAAAATTAACCGGGTGAAGGTGGAAAAGGTCCTCAATCCAAAACTGCCGGAGATCGTGGGGTCGGAAGATCAGCTCTCACAGGTCTTTATGAATATGGTCTCAAATGCCGCCGAAGCCATGGAAAGCGGTGACGGCGGCACGCTCACCGTTGAAACCAGGCATCTCTTGGAAGACAACAAAATCATAGTCTCTTTTTCTGATACCGGAACAGGCATACCGGAAGAGAGCATTTCGAAATTGTTTGAACCTTTTTTCACTACCAAGAAGAAAGGCAAGGGCGTCGGCCTGGGACTCTCTGTGGCCTATGGGATTGTGGAAGAGCACGGAGGGACCATCGAAGTGGAATCGATCCTTGGAAAAGGCACGACGTTTCGTGTGCTTCTGCCCGTATCTGCCGGGAATGGAGGTCTTCATGGGGACCGCTAAGATTCTCATTGTTGATGACGAACTGATTATGAGGGAATCCCTCGCCGGATGGCTGGAAAGGGATGGTCACCGGGTTGACAAGGCCCCCAGCGGCGAAGTGGCCTTGGAGATGCTGGAAAAGACCCGCTACGATATCCTCCTCCTGGATATCAAGATGGACGGCATGAGCGGGCTGGAGGTCCTGAAACGGGTGCATGAAAACGACCCGCACGTTGCCGTTGTCATGATCACGGCATACGGCTCGGTTTCCACGGCCATCGAGGCTATGAAAAGCGGAGCGTTTGACTACCTGATGAAGCCTTTTGACCCGAGTGAACTGGGCCTTCTGATAGAGAAGATCATCGACCGGCAGGCCCGGGACCTGGAAACGCTTTTCTTGAAAGAAGAATACCGGGAGCGGACCCGGTTCGAAAGCATGCTCGGTCAGTCCAGAGCAATGCAGGAAGTGTTCAACTTGATAGAAGATGTGGCGACCACCGACTCAACCATATTAATCACCGGGGAAACAGGCACCGGAAAAGGACTCGCGGCGAAAGCAATTCACAGCAAGAGCCCACGGTGCGGCGGGCCTTTTGTGGCGGTGAATTGCGGCGCCTTTCCCGAACATCTCCTGGAAAGTGAACTCTTCGGCCACCAGAAAGGGGCCTTTACGGATGCGAAGACCAGCAAAAAGGGGAGATTGGAACTGGCACACGACGGCACCCTTTTTCTGGATGAAATAGGAGAGATCAGCATGAGGATGCAGATCGATCTCCTGCGGGTTATGGAAGACCGGATATTTTACAGGGTCGGGGGAACGCAGCCCATTGAGGCCGACTTCAGGGTAATCGCGGCCACCAATAAAGACCTGGCCCAGGCGATCCGTGACAGGACCTTCAGGCAGGACCTCTTTTACCGGCTCAATGTGATTTCTTTTGTCATGCCGCCCCTGAGAGACAGGAAAGAAGATATTCCTATACTTGCAGAGCATTTCCTGCGCCGGTTTTCCCAGGAAAGTAATAAGAACATCGATAAAATCAGCAGGGAAGCCATGGATGAAATGATGCTCTATGAATGGCCGGGAAATGTCCGGGAACTGGAGAATGCCATAGAACGCGCCGTGGTTGTCGGCAAGGGACGGACCGTCCAGCCGGAGGACCTCCCCATTTTTTCTCCGGAACATCGGACCATGCCCGTTGATAAGTCCCTGCAGGAGATTGAGAAAACCCATATCCTGACCATTCTGGAAGAAAACGACTGGAACATCAAGAAAAGCGCCGACATTCTGCAGATCGACCGTTCCACCCTGTACAGCAAGATCAAGCGTTATGGAATTCGCAGGCCGGATTGAATACCCAACCAGCACATACCATCATTCTTTCCCCCATTGAGGCCCTGGACAGGGTACTTGTGGACCGGATACGCGGAGAACTGACGAAGGTCTTCGGTTTTCCCGTTAAAATCATGCCCCTCCTGGATGATCTCACATTCGCGCTGGACCGGCAGAGGAGGCAATATCATTCCACGCTCATTCTGGAGGTCCTGGATCGAGAAGCTCCCCCTGATGCTTTGAAGATACTGGGCGTTACCGGTCAGGATCTTTTTATCCCAATCCTGACCCATGTGTACGGTGAAGCCCATCTCGGAGGGAGGGCATCCATCATCTCCCTGAATCGGCTTAAGGAACATACCGGTTCAGGGAGCCCCGAGAAGGAGTATCATGAACGGGCGGTGAAAGAGGCGATCCATGAACTGGGACATACATTTAACCTTCGTCATTGCAAGGACCCCGCATGTATCATGCATTACTGCCACTCGGTTGCAGATGTCGATCGAAAATCCGACCACCTCTGCAGGTATTGCCGCACCCTGCTCAAAGATGAAATAGAAAGGCTGACGGGGAGATAGCCCGTCAGCCTTGCGAGGAAAATGATTTCACGTAACCGCTAACCGCGGAGGAACAGACGGGTGAGCCTTTCCCACCCGAGTTTCGGCATCGTACCGAGAAGATTGCTCCCCAATGTGCCTCCATCGACGCTGAGCGGTCCTCCCACTTCTTCAATAATCGCAAAAAGCCGCTCCACCTCTTCTCCCATGAAATCCTTGGACTCCTGGTTAATGGTGAGATTCTTCAGATCATTCCTGAGATGGGGAGAATGTACCGTCATGACCCATCCCCCGGCGTAGGGCTCTTCATTTGCCAGCCCGCCCTTATCGCGCACTCCCGTGTTGATGGAGGTGACAATACCGCTGACAGGTGAGAGCATGTAAGCGCTCTTCTCACCCCGAGCTATTGCTATGGCCTGTGTTCCCTGCTCCACTTCCTTGCCCATGAGGGGGCATTCAATACGGTCAAACGGGCCCAGGACCCTGAGGGCAAAATCGTCAATACCGATTCGCACGGAAGCTCCTTCCTCCAGCTTGGCCCACGTATGCCCCTCATGAAAATAATAGCCCTGGGGTACCTTGAACCCGCCGACCTCAAGAGAATCCACCGGGTTGACCGCGGCATGGACGGTGTACTGGTCAAGAAAATACTGGTCAAAGTCGCAGCGCCCGCAATGATAATCATTGGTGCAGGACCGGTATTCAATATCCCCTTTCATGTGGTGAATGCACGGCCTCCGCCACTGAGGCCGTTCCCGCAACTTTTCCTCCCAGGGAACTATGTTTCCTTGTTTTTCACGGGCAGCACGACGCAATGCTGTATCGAATACGCAGTCCCTGCACTGATAGTCCCGGTGACAGTATTTCCTGCGGACCACCCCCGCCTGCATCCAGGTACAGAGGTCTTCTTTCCTTGCCGCCCGTTTTTCCATCGTTTTTTTCGTCATGCTGGGCTTCTCCGATTGTATCCGCTCAGGTTCTCAGGTTCACGGCTGCCTGCCGTATTCACTGCATCAGGTCTTGAGAAATGTCTTCCTCAGTCTTGCCCATCCCAGATCAGGCACATTGCCGAATATGTCGTCGGCAAGATAACCGCCGTCCGCGGCCAGGGGACCGGCCACTTCCTCGATCATATCTTCCAGTTTGCTCACTTCACTGTCCATCCATTGGAGACCGCTCGTGTCATCCATGAGGTTTTTCATTGTCTTTTTGAGGTCAGGATTGCGAAGCATGAAGAGCCATCCTCCACTGTACGGCTCACGGTTGGTCAACCCGGAGTCCTCTCTCACATCTGCATTCACTTCCACGATGACCCCGTTAACCGGTGAAAGGACATCAGCCGCATTGCCGCCCCGCTGCAATCCCCAACCCGGGGTATCCTGATCCAGTTCTTTCCCCATCAAGGGAAGGTCCAGGGCATCTGCTCTGCCCAGGAGTTTCAGGGCAAAATCATCCATTCCCACCCGGATATAGCCCCCGCTTTCGATGCGGGCCCAGGTGTGGCCGTTGTGGAAGTAATAGCCCATTGGAACCTCGAAGCCTTTCACCCTGTGCACCTCGGTCGGGACATCCCTGGTCTTTGTGGTCCAGACGTCTTCAAAGAACTGGTCAAAATCGCAGTGCGAGCATTCATAATCATAGGCGCACTGCCGTTTCGCGATTCTGTTGGTGAGGCTGTGACGGCAGATCCTTTCCAGACCTGAACGTCTCCTCATGGCATCCTGCCAGGTCATCTGTTTTCCCTGTGATGCCTTCTTCCGCATCCCCAGATCGTACTTGCACGTGGTGCAGTCATAAAAATTGTTGCAGTTCTTGAAATCCACGACGCCGGCCTGCATCCAGATACAAGGATTGGCACTCTGCCCCTTTTTATCCGGTGTCACCATCCAGACCTGGCCGCCCAGGACCGCGCCGATCTCCTCTTTCTTTCTCAGATCATGAGAGGCGCCCCTCCGGTAGGAAGAGCCGTATCCGATTCGATCCCGCACATTCTCTTTCATCTCTTTTGCCATTTTCCCCGCTCCTTTTTTCAAGAATGAGTGTTTGGCTGTATAGAGAGCAAGATAGGTGCCAACAGCGG
>CAZWEV010000101.1:6207-8694 GCA_964633015.1 uncultured Desulfobacteraceae bacterium
CACCGACACCAAAAGCAAATTGACAAAAGGAGAGCATTTTGAAAAAAGATTGAAACATGGAAAGAAGAACATTCTTCAAGAGGTTTCTCGAAACCATTCTCTTCACCTTCTCCGCTTTGCTTTTGTCGTACCCTGTTTTCGCTTTTCTCTCCTTCCGGAAAGTTTCCCGCAGGCAGGTTCTATTCAAACAGGGTGAAGGGATTCAGGATATTGAATGGAAGGATGGAGTCTTCCTGGTGCCGGCTGAGGGAAAACTCCTGGCCCTCTCGGCACGCTGCACACACCTGGGATGCACCCTGAACTATGATTCCATCTCCGGACAGTTCCGGTGTCCCTGCCACGGGAGCCGGTTCGACCGAACAGGCAGGCGCATCGCCGGCCCGGCCAGGAAACCGCTCCGGGAACTGCCCATGCAGAGGAAACCCAACGGGGATGTGGAGGTCACCGTAACGTTCTGAAAAGGGAAAATCCTTGTCGTCAGGAATACAGATACACCGTTTTTCCAGGTCTCTTCCCCGCCTTGGACTCGCAAGCCTGATCCTGTGCATCACATCGGGCATTATCCTGAGCTTCCAATACCGGCCTCTGGGGAATGTGTTCAGGAATGTGGAGGAGATCACCTCCATGGTCCCGTTTGGACGATTTTTCCGGCAGCTCCATTACGGATCGGGGCAGCTCTTTGTGATTCTCATGCTCCTTCACACCCTGGAGCATCTCCAGAAGAAAAGGTACCGATCATTCCCCAAATTACAATGGACCTGGCTGATCCTCTCGCTCGGGCTCTGCTTTTTTGCCCTTTTCACGGGCTTTGTTTTGAAAGGGGACGAGGAAGGTCTTTTTGCGGGGAATATTTTCATGAATATTCTCAAGACGATTCCCCTGGCGGGGGACCGCATTTCCCGTTTCTTCATCGTGCCCGGGAAGGATTTTCTTTTCCTGCCCTACCTCTATCATATCCTGTTTCTCCCGGTGCTGATCGTGTTCTTCCTGAAAGATCATATCCGAGAGTGGTTCCCCGACCGCCGATTTTTTTTCGGGGCCGCAGCGGGCCTTTTTCTTTTTGCGCTCCTGGTTCCGCCCCGGCTCGATATCCCGCCCGGTACCCCCGTGCCGTCGGTGGAAGGCCCCTGGTTCTTCCTTGGTATCCAGAGTCTCCTGAAGCTCATGCAGCCCCTCTGGGCCGGTCTTGTCATTCCGGGACTTTTCTCCGCCGCGCTCTTTTCCCTTCCCATGACCGGAGAGCGCTCCGGCCGTGTTCTGCATTACCTGGTTCTGGCCTGCTTCTTTTTTTACGGCCTCCTGACCATCCGAGCTCTCGTGTTCGGCCCGTAAAGGAAACCGGAATCAACTCGACAAAACAGAAAGCGAAGGCTGCTTCAACAAGAGGCAGGGCAGGGGGGTCTTTCTTCCGACACTGTCGAGAGGGCGCCGTCTTTTCGTGACGTATCTCTGGGGGAAGCCGCAGCCATCCCGAAGGGTGGAATGCGGAGGGGGCAAGACTCCCCCGGAGATACGTCGCAGAAAAGACCAGCCTGCAGGCTCGTGAGGAAGAAAGACCCACCTGCCCTGCCGCACAGACATGGTATGCCCTCTGCCTTTTCCAGCTTTGCCGTCAAATTTCATCGACGTTTACGAAGGCCCGTGGGAGGGAAAGCCCTTATCACCGGCAAGACATGACACGAAAAGCAACGAGGAGCGAACGAAGAAAACAAAGCAGATGATGCTTTGCTGGTGATCAGAGCTTTTTCATGGATTGATGATCTCATCAAATCGAGGTAAAATAATTCTGGCAACATGGAACGTTAGTGGAGTGCAGGAGGTAATGGAGATGGACCAAAGAATCAGGATCGTTGAAGGGGATATCACAAAACAGGAAGTGGATGCCATTGTCAACGCGGCCAATACCTCCCTCCTGGGAGGCGGAGGGGTTGACGGCGCCATCCACCGGGCCGCCGGGCCGCAGCTCCTCGAGGAGACCCGTCAGATCGGCGGGTGTCCCACCGGCGAGGCCCGCGTGAGCAAGGGATACCGGCTTCCCGCGAAGTGGGTGATCCACACAGTGGGTCCCATCTGGCGGGGCGGAAACAGGAATGAGGACAAGCTGCTCGCCTCGTGCTACCGGAACAGCCTCACGGCCGCAGTGGAACTGGGGGCAAAAACCGTGGCGTTTCCCTCCATCAGCACCGGGGCCTACGGGTTTCCCCTGGAGAGGGCAACTGAGATAGCCCTGAAGGGGACCATGGATTTCATGAAAAAGGATGACACTATTGAGCAGGTGGTTTTTGTCTGTTTCGGGGAGCGGGGACTGACGGTCTATCAGGAGACGTTTGCCCGTCTTTCAGGGACGGTGCCCAAGTAAAACTACCCCCCACAGAGCAGGAGCCACAGACTAGTCTCCTCAGAGCAGGCTCAGGGAGAAAGCCTTTTCTGGAGTGACCGGTGAGAGGGCGCCGTCTTTTCGTGACGTATCTCTGGGGGAAGCCGCAG
>CAZWEV010000102.1:0-8523 GCA_964633015.1 uncultured Desulfobacteraceae bacterium
CCTCGATCCAGTCTTCTTCAAAAGACCGTGGCTCAATAAGGCCGTTTCCCGGAATGGAGACATGCGTCCCGTCGGGAAAAAGGAATTCCCCCTTGTTCAACTCGAACGATCGATTGCCTAATGCGGCATCTGAGATGGTAACCTGGGCGACACCCCAGAGAAAGGGCTCGATGAATTTCTGGTATGGGAGCAGAAGCGATTGAACATACTGGTCTGTCAGCTGGAAATGGTGCGGCTGCAGGAAGAGGCCCTGATGCCAGAACAACGGTTTCTTGCTTTCCAATGTAAGCGTCCTTCACAATTATATAAGGTTTCAATACCGTCCCGATACCCGCGACAGGGGGTGTATTCTTCATCTGAAACCAGATTCGATATTTCCCTGCCGCGGCCTTAGGGAATTTACTCCTTTTCCGATCCCTCGGTCTTCGTCTCTTTGATCTGGCGGGCGCCGAGGAGTATTTCAAGGTGGAGGGGCCCCGGTTTCTTGATCTTGGTACGGGAAATAAAGCCCTTCTTTTCCACGATAACCGGGATTTTGAACAGGCCTATCATATTCTTCTTCTGCATGACGGAGTATCCCGCCACGAGCCCCACATATTTCGTGCCCTCGGCCCTGTCCAGCTGGACCTGGGTCGTTTGTCCCGGCCGTACGATTAACCGCTTGGTATTGGTCACACTGGGATCAAAATTTCCGCACTCGAGGAGCTTATAAAGGCCGTCTTCATCACCGGTGAGCTGGTTGAAGGCATTCGGGTCCCTGAGCTGATAGATGCAGAGGAGCAGCGTGTGGGGACTTCCTTCATAGGAATTGAGCTGTGCCTCAGCCTTGATATCAAGCTGAATCTGGCCCTTCCCGTAGGTGAATTCAGGAGGAGGCAAGGGTTTGCTTGCACAGGAACAGACAAACAGCAGGGCAACCAGTACTGATATCATACACAACGCTTTTTTCATTTTTTTCCTCCCTTTTCAGTATACAATCTCTGGCAGATTCTTTCGAATTCACGCAGGAGCGCCTCGGTAAGGAGCCCCGTCTCCAGCCAATTCCTGAGAGTTCGGTGCTTGTCCTGGTATATTTCGAACAGCTCGGCCTTGCGGAGAGGACCGAATTTCAGGCCTCCTTCTGCCGACGCTTCAATTTTTTTGGGATCCAGCTCTCCAAGAATCTCGCGCATCTTCGTCATGGCCGCGTCCTGGAATGCCTGGTGTGCAATGGCGAAGGCTTCCTTGATCTGGGCCACATAACTCTCCAGGGACCGCGATTCGTCCTGCTGCTCCAGTTGGGAGCCGATGACGAACCGGATGGTTTCCGTGCCGGAAACCCTTCCCATGAGCGTTGCGTTGATGCCCCCGATCAGTTCATTGAGTGAATCAAACACGGTATTCAAAGAGCGTGCCAGGCGTTCAACAACCTCTTCAGAGACAATGTCCACTTCCCCGACCCGCTCCCCAAGCAGCATTGAAAAAAGTTTTGAGAGAAGGTCCGTGTCAAGTGCTTCAGGGACTCTTTGCGGTCCATGATCTTCCGGAATACCTTCTATGAGATGATCCAGCGCTTCGATTTTTTTCTCCGGGGAAAGAGATCCGAGTTCCTTTTCAAGGTAGGTCTCGATAGCAGTGGGGGCGGCAGCTCCTTTCTCACGGTGGATCTCCCTGATCCCGGACGCCAGCGCCTCCATGGAAGCCGGATTACTTGTCATGCTTTTTTCCCTCGAGTTCATCAAGCGACATGATAATAGTCTCCGGAATTTCCTCGGTTCTCTTCTTTTCTTCGACGGGCTTCTTTGCTTCATGGCCGTTTGTATCAGAGCCTGCAAGCATTGTTTCTTCCAACTGGTCCGGTGTGATGTCTTTCCCGCCTGCTTTTGTTCCCGGCGACGACAGCTGTTCCATCTCTCCGGGCGAGAAAATCATGGTTTTTTCCAGTTGCGGCTCGTGGGGAGGTGGGGGCGGAGGAGCCTCCTCCGGTGAACCTTTTTCCGTCGGACCATCTTCGGGTGCGGCGTTCATTTGCATTGCGTCGGGGGAAAAAATCATGGTTTTTTCGAGCATGTCGACGGGAAGTTTTTTCAGTCTCTCTTTCGGCCCCTCCTTGATTTCCTGTGCTTCAGGTACTTCAGGTTTCTTTTCTGGCTTCGGGAGATCAGCCTTCCATTTGCGGCGGATGGATAAAAGAATGTCCCGGAGGGCCTGTTCATCTTCCTCTCTTTCTTCGACCGCCGCTTCCTCAACCTCTTCCACCGGGGCAGGCAGATCCTCTCGCGGGGCCGCTTCCACCGGTATTTCAGCCTGGATCTCCGCGTCAGGTTTCAGTAGATCAATTGTCTGGACAGGATAGGAATCAAAGACCAGGAGGTAAAACGGGAAAAAAGAGAACGGAACAATTCTCTGCGCGGCTTTCCCTTCAGGGCCGTAACAGGAGGCTTTTTCAGGGCACGAAGGACAGGGAAACGCTCCTTCAGCATGTTCCGGAACCTTGCCGAATTCGCGAACAAGGTCATGCACATCGAGAAGAGCCGGAGCGTCGCTCTCTTCTTTGCGGGACGTAAAGAAGACAGCGGGGGAGCCCTCATCCAGACACGAGGGGCAATACAGAAACCGGTTGAGACTGGAGGAATAGGCTGGAAGATTATGTGCCTGGAGCACGTCATCAGCGGTGCAGAGATCGAGGAGCTTTCCGCACGCGGGGCAGGGCGGATGAAAAAAGAGGTTCCTGAACCAGCAGTGGAAAAGGGAACGAAAAGGAACAAGTTTTCCGTCATCCGCGGGATTCCCATAAAAAGTGACTGGCTCCCCACCTTTGGTGCTCAGAAGCCGGAAGGCCTGCTGCCAGAGGTCTTCCAGCCGGGTGTTCGTGAGGGAGGAAAGGGTATCGCCGGGGAGGAGATAATTGTCCCGCTGGATAAGGAGGAAAAGGTCCTTGAAAGCACTGCCGGTCTTCGTGACCATCTTGCCCATGAAAAGGCGTGTGAGGGGTTCCCTTTGGTTCAGAATGATAAAGGGACCTTCTTCGTTTACCGGAGAATTGCGCAGGCGGTCAGGAAATGCGATCTTCAAAGCAAAAGGATGTGCAGTACAGTCAAGATAGGGAATCAACGATTGTTGAAGCAGATCCTTCTCCACGCTGCCATCCTTTCCGGGGGCTGCAGGTTCAGTAAAAAGTATGAGAGAGTATTCCCGTATTTCTTACGAAAAATAGCATTCTTCATGGTGCAAGTCAATGATGGAATTAGATCGGGATGCGGTTGCTGAACGCCTCAAATCAACCGTCTAGATTTCACAATGGTAATCTTGTGGGTTGATTTGGTGAAAATCCTGATTCCTTTACTTCTGTCCTCCGCTGTGCTAAGAACCCGTTGACTTTTCAAAATCCTCATTTGGTCTTTCAGGAAGGAACAAAGGACATGGATTACGAGGTTATCATTATCGGGGGAGGTCCGGCGGGCATCTTTGCGGCCCTGACGCTGGCAGACCAGGGTATTGAACCGGTCCTGCTGGTGGAGCAGGGAAAGGATCTCCCGGACCGGGATCATCATAATCCTGAGGAACGGCTTTGCGGATGGGGCGGGGCCGGCGCGTACAGCGATGGGAAGCTGACCATTTCCACAGAGGTCGGCGGCGTGCTCAGGGATTATATGGAGGAAAAGAACCTCCACCATCTCCTCGAACTCACCGACGGGATGTACGCTGAGCACGGGGCCCCGGACCGGGTGTTCGGGGAGTACACTCCGCAGGTTGAAGAACTGGCGGACCGGGCGCGGCTGGCGGATCTCGAGTTCATCCCGAGCCGGATCCGCCACATGGGCACGGAGAACTGCATGCTTGTCCTGGATCGTTTCAGGAAGTCACTGGCAGGCCGCGTGGAGACCGCGACGGAGACCAGCGCCCTGGATCTTCTTGTGGAAAACGGTGCCGTTCAAGGAGTCAGGCTGTCCGACGGCCGCACCGTAACAAGCAGATTCATCGTGGCGGCCCCGGGCAGATCAGGGGCCCGGTGGATGAAGGAACAGGCCGACCGCCTCGGGCTCAGAACAAAGGCAACCTCGGTGGATATCGGGGTGCGGGTGGAGCTGCCGGCGCCCGTGCTCAGGGAGATCACGGACACCACCTACGAATCAAAGCTGATCCACTACTCAAAAACGTTCGATGAAAAGGTGCGCACCTTCTGCATGAATCCTTACGGGGAAGTGGTAACCGAAGAAAACGCGGGGATCATCACGGTAAACGGCCACAGCTATGCCGGGAAGAAGACCGACAATACGAATTTTGCCATCCTGGTGAGCAGTGCATTTACCGAGCCTTTTGATGACCCCATTGCGTACGGGCGGTCTGTTGCCCAGCTGGCGAATCTGCTCGGCGGCGGGGTCATTGTGCAGCGCCTGGGAGACCTGCTCGCGGGACGCAGGAGCACGGGCAAGAGGATCGCCAGGGGGCTCACCCGGCCCACCCTTCCCGAGGCCACACCCGGTGATTTGAGCTTTGTCTTCCCCTACCGCCACCTGCTGAGCATTATCGAGATGCTCCAGGCCCTGGAAAAACTGGCCCCGGGCGTCTATTCGCGCCACACTCTCCTCTACGGGGTAGAGGTCAAGTTTTACTCCAATCGCATCGAGGTTTCTCCCCAGATGGAAACCCAGGTCAAGAACCTGTTCACCATCGGGGACGGCGCCGGCATCACCCGGGGTCTGCTCCAGGCCTCGGCAAGCGGCATCATCGCGGCCCGGGCCATCGCAAACAGCCTGGGAGTTACAGGGTGACCCTGAGGCCGTCGCGGGCCACGGTCACTTTATAGTCGAGGCTCCTGTCCCGCAGAATTCTGTTCACGGTTTCCTGCCATTGTTCCTGGTTCAGGGGAATCGCATACGGCGTATCTGAGCCGGGGGGGCGCAGCGGGTCCAGGGGCCGGTATTTTTTCAACACACTGTTTGCAGTGTCCCCCGGGACCATGTCCGCGTCGCCCATGTGCACCAGGAAGGTTCCCTTCCGCGGGTTCAGGCGCGAAATAAACTCCATGGCCCGTTGAAAACTCATGTGACGGGGCCGGTTTTCCTTGGGCTCATTGAGCCAGAAAGACTGGATCACCAGGTAGTCCGGGCGCATTATTTCTTCGGGGACAGCAGGCAATTCCATAAAATCGGACGTGTAAACGACCCGTATCTCTTCCCTGCCGGCCTCCCGGACCGTGATCAGGTACCCGAGGGAGCCGGCGGCAAAAGTGCCATGGTCTGTCTTAAACGGAAACACGCGCCACTCCTTTTCTTTGATCCAGTTCCCGGGTTCTGCCGGGTTGACCTTTATGACCCCCATATTTTCAAGGTAGTCGAACCTCCTTCCGATGACCTCCCAACTTCGGGCGCTCATGTATAGGGGAATCGGATTGAATGCCCCCCTGGGGACCAGCCGTTTATATACGAACAGTTCATCCAGCCCGATATAGTGGTCCCCGTGCTCATGGGTTATGAGCACGGCCCCGGGGACGGTTTCCGGCTCTTGTGCAAGCTGGGACCTGATATCGGGTCCGCAGTCCATAAGAAGTGAAGAGGTGCTCTTGAAAAGGAGGGCGGTCCGTGTCCTCTTTTCACCCTTCCGCCGCATTTCCTCGCATATCCTGCACGGGCAGTGGAGTTCCGGCAACCCCCACGCCGCGCCTGTTCCCAAGAATATCAGTTCCATTGCAACTCCTAATCTTTCACAGGATCAACAGGATGAACCCGCTCTTTCTTGAGAAACGTGATATCAGGTTTCATCCATCAGATCGTCCAGCGGGCTCCCGAGCGTCTCAAAATTTCTGCTCATCACATGGGTATAAATCATCGTGGTCCGCACGTCGGCGTGCCCCAACAGCTCTTGAACACGGCGGATATCCTTGCCCGCTTCCAGCATGTGTGTGGCAAAGGAATGTCTCAGGGTGTGGGGACTTACGCGTTTGGCAATGCCCGCCTTTTTTGCGGCATCTGCCACTGCCTTCTGCAGACCGGTCTCATGAGTGTGGTGCCGACGAATTTTTCCCGTTCTTGGATCCTTTGAGACTGCCCTTGCGGGAAAAACCCACTGCCATATCCACGCCTTTGAAGCCCCAGGGAATTTTTTCGCCAAAGCGTGCGGCAGATATACATCTGCACGGCCTTCTGACACATCCTGGTCAAAAAGCTTCCGTACTCCCTCCAGATGAAACCGCAAATCCTTTCGAACACGTCTTGGTAAAACCGTTGCGCGATCCTTCTCGCCTTTTCCATCCCTGACAATGACCTGATGATTTTCGAAATCCACATCCTTTACGCGAAGCCGGACACACTCCATCAAACGCAGCCCCGCACCGTATAATAGCTTCGCCATCAACTCATTTGTTCCGTTCATGCAACCAAGAAGAAGCCGAACCTCTGATTGACTTAAGACCGTTGGCAGTCTTTTTCGTTTTTTTGAACGGATTACGTCAATACGGTCATCAAGGGGCATATCGAGGACATGTTTGTAAAGGAAAAGAATAGCGTTCATTGCCTGGTTCTGTGTTGAGGGCGCCACATTGCGATTGATCGCAAGATGACTCAAGAATCTTTCTATTTCCGGTTTCCCCATGTCACGAGGGTGCCGGGTCCCGTTGAATCGGATATACTCTACTATCCATTTGACGTATGTATTCTCTGTACGAATGGAGTAGTGATGGTATCTCATCACCTCCCGTACCTGGTCCAGGACTTTCCCCGGTTTCGGACGAAATATTTCCTTTGCACGCTCTCTCCTGTATGCCATAATGCTCCCCATTGGAATGTGTATTGAACGGCATAATACGCTATTATACAGAAAATATATAGTGTTACTATGCAGAATTTTTTCTGCTTAATACATTACGTTATGTATGAGGAATATTCATGAAAACAGTTGATGATTTATTTGAAGAGCCACCCCAAAAAACATTATATCATTATACTGGTATTGGGAGCCTTTTAGGCATAGTGGAGAATAGAACTATATGGGCAAGTCACATTTATTACTTAAATGATTCAGCTGAGATTATACATGCTCGGGACATATTGCTAAAAGTTATAGAATCAAGAAGCAAGTCATTATCGGAAACAGAAAAGGATTTTTTATGTATTTTCAAAGAATGGCTAAAGGACTTTAGTTCTGTAGCATATCATCTTTTTGTCTTTTCACTTTCAGAAGAACCAAATCTTCTCAGCCAATGGCGGAGTTATACTCCTCATGGCAAAGGTGTGAGTATCGGTTTCTCTTCCAACCTTCTATTAAAGGTGGTTAAAGCTCAAGGACTCCGAATTTCGCGGTGTCTATATGAGCATCAAGAGCAGGAAGAATTGATGTTGGGGCTTCTAAATAAAATGCTTATCTCATTTGGTCAATTAGATACGTCTAACGACTCATCAAATTCTATTAGTTACTATAAAAGTTTTTTGGAAAATTTTCGTGGAGATATACTTCAACTATTTTCAATAATAAAACATCCTTGCTTTAAAGAAGAGCGAGAATGGCGTATCATTACTAATTATTATCCCAAATACACTATTCCACAAATCAAATTCAGGGAAGGTGCCTCAATGTTAGTTCCCTATTTCGAAATAAGCATTGATCCCAATGAAAAAGAAAAACTTTTGTTTGAAGAAGTTGTTTTAGGTCCAAGTCAGCACAATAATTTATCACATTCAGCACTTTCCAATTTTTTGAGTAACAAGGAAGTGTGTAATAAAACAATAAGTTCTGGTATACCATATCGCGAGTGGCAATAATAATTGTACATAACAATTTGCTCCAGGTGACAGCGTAAAAACCACGCCGCCCCTGAGCAAAGCGTTCGGCAACCAAAGGTGCATCATATGCCAGTCTGTTTTTATCAATGGATTTCAGATGCTGAGAACCAACGCCTCATTATAGGCAACCTAATACTGCCAGTCGTCGTTGGCGTGTTGGCCTTTATAGCTTCCCATTCGGTGAGTTCGTGGCGCGATCGAAAGCGACAGTCGCTACTTGGTACTGCGGTTTGTGATTCTTTGATTGAGGAAATCAGGAATGGCATTGCCTTATTGAGACAGACACAGCAGGCTCTCACTGGAAATCAGGTACCCGTCGGAAAGTTGCCACGCAGAAGTTGGAATGGAATGCTGACCATTTCTGATCAGGTGCTTGAACGACTTCTTTGCCTATCCCAAGGTAGGAAAAATCGGGGATTTCCGATTCGGGAAATCCGTATCCACTTAAAGAACTATTTTGACCATATGATTCCAAATTGGGATCAGGTGACAGATGCAGTAATTCAAGGATCGAAATGGCAGGACATTGCGCAACAGTATCTCACTCATGGAAAATATCTTGAAGCTGCGCAAGGAGTTCTTGAGATGACGGAGGATGCCAGAAACCTTCTTGATCAGAACTCTAAAAAATGGTTTCCAAAATAGTAGGAGCCGAACAAAACATTTGAGAAGGACTGGGCTAAAAACACGCCCAGCCTCTCAATTCATCGTTCACGGCGGCTCCGCCGCCGTGAATCGCGGTGCTGGCTTCGTCAAGCACCTT
>CAZWEV010000103.1:0-7470 GCA_964633015.1 uncultured Desulfobacteraceae bacterium
AACCTCGGTTAACGGGGCCAGAACCCGTCGTCCTGCCACTGGACGATCCCCCAGCAAAGGTTTATATTTTCCACAAATAATCGTGTGAAGTCAAGCCAAAAAGAACGCCGGTTCAGAGGGTCGGGGCCTTCCAGCAGCGGACGAGATGCCTTTCTTCCATTGGATAGAATGCCACTTCTTCCTGCCGACACCGTGGCTCCACCAGGGGGCATCTCCCCTGGAATTTACATCCCGGAGGGGGATCCATCGGGCTCGGGACCTCTCCGCCGAGGGGGATGATATCTCTTGTTTCCCCGGGGACCGGCACCGATGAGAGCAGTGCGCGGGTATAGGGATGGTAGGGATGATCGAACAGTATTTCTCCGGGTCCGTATTCCATAATGTGCCCGAGATACATCACGGCCACCATATCGCTCATGTATCCCACCACATTGAGATCATGGGATATGAAGAGATAGGAGAGTCCGAAGGTTTCCTGGAGATGCCTGAGAAGGTTCAGGATCTGCGCCTGGATGGAGACGTCCAGGGCCGAGACCGGTTCATCGCAGATAATGAGAGAGGGTTCCACGCTGAGTGCCCTTGCTATACCGATCCGCTGCCGCTGTCCGCCGCTGAACTCATGGGGAAACCGGTCAAAGCTCTCTGCTGTCAGACCAACGAGTGCAAGGAGTTTTTCCACCTGGTCCCGTCTCTGTCGCCTGTCCGCTATTCCTACGGCCCGAAGTCCCTCTTCAATAGCCTGCCCCGCGGTCATTCGCGGATTGAGGGAGCCGAAAGGATCCTGAAAGATGATCTGGACTTCTTTCCGGAGCCGTTTCACCTGGCTTCCATGCAGGTCGCTTATGTCCTGTCCCCGGTACAATATCCTTCCACCGTCGGGTTTCAGGAGTCTGAGCAGCATCCGGGCCACGGTTGATTTTCCGCATCCTGATTCTCCCACCAGGCCGAGTGTCTTTCCCGGTTCCAGCTCAAAGTCCACCCCGTCGACCGCTTTTATCCAGGCAGCGGTCTTTTGAAAAAAGCCCCTCTTGACGGGAAAGTGTTTTTTGAGTGCGCCCACCTGGAGGATGGATTCCCGTGGATATGAACGTTCAGGCGTCATGACGCATCACCCCTGTGGGAGATTTCTTCAAAGAGGACCGGGCAGCGGCTGAAATGGCCACTGCCATAATTGCACATTTCGGGGAATTCCTCCCTGCATGCGGCAATCGCAAGGCCGCAGCGGGGATGAAAAGGGCACCCTTCTGGTCTGCGTGCGGGATCGGGGACCGTTCCCGGGATGCTCGGAAGCTGCTGTCCCTTTTTCAAGCGGGTGGGAAGAGACGCAAGGAGTCCCTGCGTATAGGGATGTCTGGGGGATTTGAATATCTGGTCCGTTATCGCCTGTTCAACAATGATTCCGGCGTACATGACATAGATCCTGGTGGCTATATGGCTCACCACGGCAAGGTCGTGCGTAATGTACAATACGGAGGCCCCGTGTCTTCTTTGCAGTGAACGCAGGAGGTGAAGGATCTGAGCCTGAACGGTCACATCCAGGGCGGTGGTGGGTTCATCGGCAATGAGGATTTCCGGCGTGCAGGAAAGGGCCATGGCGATCATCACCCGCTGCCGCTGTCCCCCACTCAACTGGTGGGGATAGTCCTTGAACCGCTCCTCCGGTGATGCAATACCCACGTCTTTCAGGAGTTCCAGGCACCGCTGGTGGATCTTATCCTTGGGAAGTAATTTGTGAGTTTCAATGGCTTCCGCGATTTGATCACCAATGGGAAAGACCGGGTTCAGGGAGGTGAGGGGCTCCTGGAAGACCATTGCGATTTTTTCTCCGCGGATGGTGCGCAGTTTTTCTTCATCCAGATCAAGGAGATTTACTCCATGAAAGAGGATCTCTCCAGCGGTGATTTCTCCGGGCGGAGATGGAATAAGTCCCAGGATACTCAGGGAGGAAACCGTCTTGCCGCAGCCTGATTCCCCGACAATGCAGACCGTTTCTCCCTCGTGAATATCGAAAGAAACCCCGTTCACCGCCCTTGCTGCACCGGCACCGCTTCGAAAGGAAACCACGAGATCTCTTACCCGGAGCAATGTGTCGTTTGCGGACGGCATCAGTGTCTTTCCCTCAGCTTTGGATTCAGGATATCCCGGAGCCCTTCGCCAAAGAGATTGAAGGAAAGGACCACGATCAGGATGGCGATGCCGGGAATAAAAGTCAGCCACGGCGCATCAAAAATGAACCGCTTGCCGTCGGACAGGATGTTCCCCCAGGTGGCATGCGGGGGTGGGACGCCGAACCCGAGAAAGCTCAGGCCCGCCTCCGTCAAAATGGCTGATGCGATGCCGATGGTGGCGGACACGAGCACGGGGCCAAGGGCGTTCGGCATCATGTGCCTGAATATAATGCGAAGTTTTCCCACACCGAGGGCCCTGGCCGCGGTGACGAAATCTTGCTCTCTGAGTGAGAGAAATTCGGCCCGGACAAATCGCGCGGCCCCCATCCAGCTGGTTAACCCGATGACAATCATGATGTTGTACATGCTGGCGGGGAGGATGGCGACCACGGTGAGGATGAGGAAAAAGCTGGGGAAACAGAGCATGATGTCCACGATGCGCATGATCACGGTGTCCACGGTCATCACCGGCAAGTGGAGCGCCGCGGGAAATGAGGCCACACCATGGTTGCTGCTTCCGGCGCGGAGATGCCCGGCTGAAAAAAGAAAAATGACGCCGCCGGCGATGAGAAAGGACAGGGATGCCACCCAGTACCCCATGCTCATCAACGTGATTCCGGTGCCGGTCAAGAGGACCCCGAGCACATGCCCGGATTTGATATGGTTCTGCCCGAAGTACCCCGCCATTCCCCCCATGAATATCCCGATGAGCACGGATATGCCCACGGCAACGAACCCCACGGTGAGGGAAACCCAGGCGCCCTGGAGCATCCTGGAAAAAACATCGCGTCCCAGGTCGTCGGTGCCGAAAAAATAGATTCCCAAGGCAGGAACCTCTTCCGGGGTGAGGGCAGGGAGATTGGCCCGGGAGAGCGGGGGCCGCAGTTTTTCCTGGAGCCTCACCATGCCGGGATCACATATGGGGTTGGTTCCGGAGGTGAGGAAAAGTCCCAGAAGAGCCACGCAGAGAAAGGCCAGGAAAATGATGAAACCCGAGATGGCGAGGCGGTTTGATGAGAAAAGGCTCCATGATTCCCTGAGCCTCGACTGCCTTGGAGCGGAAGGCGCATCCAGTTCCTGGTTCCATGTCAACGGCATTCTTGATTGGTCCATCATAAGCGTATCCTCGGGTCCACCAGAAGATAGAGCAGGTCGGAGAGAAATGTCCCTGCCAGTACCAGAACAGCGGAAATGAAGTTGACCGTGAGGATGATGGGATAATCCCTGGCAAGAATGGCTTCATAGGCCATTCTTCCCATCCCGGGCCATGAAAAGATTGATTCTATGATCACGGAACCCCCGATGAGTCCCGGCAGGATGAGGCCGAACATGGTTGCGAAGGGCAGAAGGGCATTGCGGAGGGCATGCTTGTAATGGACCTGATCGGGTGGGAGGCCCTTTGCTACGGCCGTGCGCACGTAATCCTGGCCTTCAACCTCCATCATCTGGCTCCTGACATACCGGGACAGGATTGCGATTCCACCCGTAGCGCCCAGGACAGAAGGCAGCAGGAGATGCCATACCCTGTCCATGGCGACGGTGGGCCAGGAGGTCGTTCCGAGGCCGAAGGTCTCCATGCCGATGACCGGCACATGGAACCGGGTGACCACGAAGATGATCAGGATATAGGCAAAGAAAAATCCTGGAATGGAAATCAGCAGGTAGGAAAAAAAGGTTGTTGTCCGGTCAAATATCCCCCCCCTGAAGATGGCGGATCGTATGCCTAAGGGAAAAGACAGGGTCCAGGTGAGAAGTGTCCCCACGATGAACAGGGGGAGACTGTTCAGGAAGCGATTCCATATTTTTCCCAATACCGGCTGGTTATCTCTCCAGGAAACGATTTTCCTGGTGAAAAGTCCTTTGTAAAACAGGGCGTACTGGACATACAGGGGTTTATCCAGGTGAAATTCCTTCTGGAATCTCTCCAGGATTTCCGGGGTGAATTTGGGGTTGAGCGGATTTACCTGACTTGGTTTTCCCGGGGCCAGATGAATAATCAGGAAAGATACAATAGAGACGAAAAAGAGTGTCACCAGTTTCTGGATGATGCTGCGGCCGATGAATGAAGACATGATGCTCTCCCTGTGCCTGTCAACCCTCCGGAGCGAAGGTCGGAACCTCGGGAAGTTTAATCCACTTGTTAAAATAGAAGGTGTAGTTGCCGGTCTTTGTGGGCTCGATTTTCCGGTAGTATATATGTCCGGATTTGTCCACCTCCTTGATGACGATACGCTTGTCCAGGATCGCGGTCCACTTGCTCACATACAGGAACGTATACGGCTGCTCCCGGGCTATGATTTTTTGAAGTTCATGGCAATAGGATACCTGTTTTTCGTGGTCATATTCCTGCCTGATCTTGATGATGAGATCGTCTGCCTTCTTGTTTTTGAAGCCGACAAAATTGAGCTGGTAGCGATGTGTCTGACTTGAGTGCCATATCTGGTACAGGTCCGGTTCGATGCCCATTTGCCAGCCCAGGACAAGTGCGTCAAAATCGTGCTTGTCCACCCTGTCCTGGATAAAGACGGACCATTCCAGGATATCGGTTCTCACATCGATGCCGATCTGCTTCCAGGCATCCTGCGCAATGGCGAGAATGGCCTTTCGGGTGTCGTTTCCGCTGTTTGTGATGAGGGTAAACTGGAGTCTCTTTCCATCTTTTTCAAGCCATCCTTCCTTGTCTCTGTGCCATCCTGCCTGTGCAAGGAGCTTGAGAGCTCCCCCTGGGTCGTAGGGAAGGGGGTTGACGTTGTGGTCGTAGTAGTCCGTCTGTTCCGCAAAAGGTCCGGTGATCTGCTCGCCCTGGCCATCGAGGACATACCTGATGATTTTCTTGACATCGATGGCCATCCCCAGGGCACGGCGGACACGAATGTCGTCAAAAGGTTTCCGCCGCATATTGTATCCGATGTAAGTATAGCCGAAAGAGGTGCCGGAAAAACTCTGGTACTTGGGGTCCGATTTCAGCCGTTTTACCTGGTACGGCTGCACATCGTAACTGTCCAGGGTCCCTGCATAGAACTCCATTTCCTGGGTGAGGAGATCAGGGATGATGCGGAAGAAGTAGCATTTGTAATTTGGCGGCCCTTCCCAGTAGTCTTCAAAATGCCTGAGAGAGATAAACTGATCCGATTTCCATTCCTCAAAACGAAAAGGCCCGCTCCCTACGGGATGGCGATTGAAATCGCTCTTTCGAACGGAGAAGGTAGCGGGGTTTTCTCCCCGCCTGATGGCCTCAGCGGTCAGGGCCTTTTTGTTGAGGAGATGTTCCGGCAGGATGCCCATGCTCCATGTGCCCAGCGCGGGGGAGTAAAGCCGGTCGTACGTAATCCTGACCGTCAGGGGATCAGCGATCTCAACTCGCTTTACCGGTTCATAATCTGGTATCCGGGGAGACAGGTTCTTCGGATCCATGATGGCTTCGTAAGTGAATTTCACATCCTTCGCCGTCACAGGATGCCCGTCCTGGAAGTGAACGCCCGGACGCAAGTGAAAGGTAATGATGGGATTGTGCTCGGTGGCGGGGAGGAGTTCGCGGGCGTATTTTGAGAGGCGCTGTGCACCCAGATCGTCGGGGGTTTCCACGAAACGGGCTGGGTCGAAGGATCGGAAATAATCCTTGCCCAGGAGGACCTGAAGGGTGCGGAAAAGATCCTGGTCAACATGATCCAGCATCAGGCGAATCCTGGCAGGTGCATGGATAGCAAATTGTATTTTTCGGGATGCTTTTTGTTTCCCGGGCGCTTTTTCTTCTTTTGTCAGGGAATACTCTTTCGGCGGTAGCAGGGAAATATCCCTGACATGGCGCAGGCACTCTCTCAGTTTCTCATTGGGAGGTGGAGATTTCAGGGACTCCTGCAGGAAACGAAGGAGGTTCCGGGCATCCAGCGTTCCTTTGCCGGGGATGGCTGCCCCAGCATTGACATGGAAAAAGGCCGCCTCGGAGATATCCCAGGATCGAGCAACGCGTCCCCTGAACCGGAGGTCCTTGTTCCGATCGATGAGTCCTTCAAACACGAGGGATTCAATCTGGCTGCTTGCCGAATCGGCCGAGAGGACAGGATTCAGGATGCTGGCATCACCAATGGACGCGGTAATATATTCGGTGAGCCGAGCCGGATTTCCCCGGGTCTGTTCCTGGTAGGACGGCACCCAGAAATAGGACTGGAGAAGAAACGCCGCCAGTATTGCGGGTGCCAGTATCAGTATCCTGCGGATGGTCATCGCATGTGCACCCCTTCAGGAAACGAAAATGGTCGATACAATCCATGGTCGTGCGGGGACCCTTGAGTCCCGAATCCGGGGCCTGATTTCATACAGATAAGGAAGAAAGAGAGTGTATAGACTAACTCCATGTTTTTACAAACTAAAATATGAAAATTCGTTTCAACCATAAGGAATTGAAAATTATGAGTCAAGAAAAAAGGGAAAAGAGGTGTGACATTAAGCAAATGATCCTGTAAAATAATGCGGGTCTTCCTAATGGAATCCTGCCCTTGCGGGCTAAACGGCTGCGGTAAACCGGGAGGATATTATGAAAAGACTTGTCATCAAGTTGAGTTTGGTGTTTGCTTCAGGTTGTCTAGGGGGGCTTTTGAACAGCTTCGCCGTCTGGTTCCTGGGAAAAAAAGGCATCCCCGCGCTCCTGGGGGTCAAGATCGCGCCCGCCTGGAGCCCTTCCTGGTTGTATCCCCGGCTCATCTGGGGCGGCATCTGGGGCGCGCTTTTTCTCCTGCCGGTCTTGCGCAAGTCCGTATTCGGGCGGGGGGTGCTGTTCAGCCTTGGGCCCACCCTCGTCCAACTCCTGTACATTTTTCCGGTGGTTGCGGGGAAAGGTATGCTGGGGCTCGGCCTGGGAGACTTTACCCCTTTGTTCGTCTTCTTTTATAATCTCGTCTGGGGTATTACCGCCGCTGCCTGGTTGACACTGGCAGATGAATAAATTTTGACGGCTTCGTAAAAAGCCCATCTGCGGCGTTGCGCTTCATCTTTCGTCATTCCGACGTACTCATCCGTACGCCTCATTCCTCAAGTTTCGCGCGCCTTGCATCTGGATCTTTTTACTGTGCCGTTTTCTTTGATGACTTCCGGCGAGGCCATGATGGTTTGTTTTGTGTGGATCAGAGAGGATTGTTCTCGGCCTTTCCTTTGCTTTTGATGAAACTTTCAGGCTCCGGTGGAGGACCCGACCCGGAGAGATTCAACCGATCCGGGGTTCGAAAGGTATGGCGCTCGGGGAGGAAGCCTTTTGTAAGTGACTGGCGGGAGGGTGTGGTTCTTTTCGTGACTTATCAGTGGGGGA
>CAZWEV010000104.1:0-7208 GCA_964633015.1 uncultured Desulfobacteraceae bacterium
GTCATTTATCCGGGCAAGTATCTCAGGCTTCTCTCCATTCTCGCGCTTGCAGCCAAAAAAGCCCAGAAGGATAAGCAATGCTAACAAGTAAAACCATGTCTTTCTCATGATTGCCCCTCTCATTTCTGTAATACCGTGTCATGACTCTTCAGCACATCTGCATCCCCCTATACAATGCCCGAGTGCAAATGTAAAGAATCTGTGGCGAAGGATGGTCTTTCAGTGAAATTGCTTCGCGTCGCTCGCAATGACAGTATGATAGGTTTTCTACGAGTGCATCAGGCCTGATGCACGGAAGGGCAAAGGGGATGTTGCCGGTGGCGTCACCGGCCGGAAGAAACCGGAATATGACCTACCGCTTCACGGCATATCTCATCCATGGCGCGGGTCATGTTGATGGGCCTCAGTGAAAAGCCGGCCTGGAAAAGTCCCACGGCCAGGGAGATGGGGTCCAGCGCGACCCTGAGCGTGTGATCGCGTCGGGTATCATCAAACCTCCAGAGGATTTCTTCCGTCGAAGTGGAAATCATTTCAAGGCGTAATCCTACTGCAAGTTGTGTGTAGAGGAACCCATAGACATAATCGAAATGGGTCACTTCCCCGAAAACGACGGCGTCCACGGGAAGCAATGAACGTAGTTGTGCCGGTTTCATGGCCTTGAGGGCGTCCCAGGAGAGGAGCCCTTTCTCCTTCAGCACGGCGTCAATTCTGTTTGGGTGCATCTCCTCGAAAGGGAGCTGGGCCAGTTGCCCAAAAAACGCCATGCGCATTTCCTGGGCGAGTTCCTCGGATGCGGGTTTCTCTTTGTTTCTCAGGCCCAACAGAATCTGCTGGCTCCACTCCACTTTTCCTTCACCCACGAGGCTCTTGAAGGGGAGAACCGCGATACGTCTGGGGGGCCGGTTTACCAGAGCCGGATTGACATAGAGGCTTCCCCAGGGGTCCAGTTCATAAATCCGATCCACCGTGGTCTTGGTCTTCCGGGGGGCACAGGACACGACCGAGAAAACGAGGCTTAAAATAAGCAAAACAGAAAAGAGACGGGAGTTTTGCAATCAAATTCCTCTCATATAAGTGTCTGTTTCACGAGGAGACGCTGATGACCTTTCTGCTGACCAGGTCACCCCACAGGTCACCGAGAAAAATGACATCCTTTATGGTGCCTTTGACCGGTACCGCTTCTTTATCCAGCCAGCCGAAGATCACTCCGGATTTCGATGAAACATCCTCTTTGTGGACCGTGAACCGGACAAGATAGGCCTTGTTCGCACGGGAATTCTCTTTCTTTCTGGCCTTTTCCTCTTCCTCCCGGGAGAAGACGGCCAGGTCAATCGAATTCATTCCTTCGTCAATATACAGGGGCAGGTGGTAGGTCTTCCCTCTTTCCAAAGGCCCGTATGAACCGTGTCTGAAGTTGTAAAAAAGAGTCAGGTAGTCCTCGTAGACAATCCCTTCCCTCATGGGTTCCTGTTTATTCTTTGTTGTCCCCGAGCGATCCGTTTCCGAGAAAAGCAGTTCACCGCGGGCATGGTCAAAAACAACACTCCGCCGGCTTTGCTTGCCGGAATACTCTTTTGTGAGTTCAAAGCGCAATGGACGAAATCGGTCCTGTTCAGGGATGAAGGAAAGGAGAGAGATATAGGAATACCGGTAATGTCCGAGGAGCAAGTCGACCAAGCCCGAAGTACGTCCCTCCATACTCGCCCTGAAAATCCCTGCATTTTCCGTTTCAAAGAGGCCCGTTTTGGCCTCACCGCAATGGGGAAAAAGCCAGAATCCTATGTGATAGTAGAGGGTTTCCCCCAGAAACTGCTGAAGAATAGATCTGCCTGCAGGCAGTGACCCTGCTTCAAGGCTGCTGCCCGGAAACGCCAGGCACATTCCACATGCTCCCAACAGGACGTGAAAACATTGTCGCCTGGTCAACCGGAGGCCGAGCAACCGTGAAGAAATGATTTCATGTTGCCACATCATTGGATTTCAGAGAGATAGCACGAACCCACAGGCTGCCTAATGGGAGCCGATACCGGATCTGGATGGGAAACCGGTTTTCATCCGCGGTCACCCACAGGGTAAAGGGATTATTTTTCACCCTGCTCTTCCTGGAAGTCACCTGTTCCCCATTCCCCGGACGTACCCAGGAATCAAGCCTGCATTCCAGGCGATAGGCAACAAAGCTGCCGGCCGGGACCTTAACGCTCTCGCTCCCCACCAGCATTCCTTGCATCTTGAATCGCCGTGGCCCGGTAATCCCCTCCACATTCAGGGAGGGATTCTCCGGAGAAAGCCTCTTTCTCATATAGTAGAAAGCGGAAAGGGGATCCATGCTCTTTGAAGAGATGGTAATGCGCTCCTCTACCGGGGCCCCTTCCCCCTTGCCGGGCTTCAGGAACCTCGCCGTGCCCGCCTGCCGGTCAAAGACAATACTTTCCGTTTGATCACCTTCATCCCTTTTTATGATGGTCTCCATTTTCCAGGGAAGCAGAGACTTGGAATCAATCAAAGATTCCATCCGATCATTCCAGAAACTATTCATGGCCGCCTGATGCGTCAAGAGGTAAAATGCCGGACCATTCTCCTGGTTCGGGACGAAAAAAGTCTCCATGTATGTATCGATGAGCGGCACAAAGGACCATTTGACAGAAAACGTGATCCGTTCTTTCAAATGAGCCGGACTCTGTGCCGGGCTAAAAGATGCCAATGCGGCATAATCCCTTATGCTCTGCGCCTGGACAGTGATGCCGAATACCAGGACAGTGAATACCAGATATCTTATCGTACGAGTAATCAAAATGCAAAACCTCCCCACTCCAAAAAGTCTTTCTTGAACGTTTCATCGGAAAGCCCACGACGGAACTGAAGCAAAAAAGACCGGCCACACGCCTATATATTATTCTCCCATAGAGCACAAATCAGCCTCGGGGCCGAAACCTCTCTTTCACGTATTCGTAACCGACAATTTCAGGAATTTGTTTTGTGCACTGAAGAATAAGAAGGAGGCAGTACTAGAGCTGTTTTCACGGGGTATTGGAGAAATCTTCGTTCATCAAACGCAAAAAACCCTCATTTCATGGTTACACAGATCATCTTCGGTCTGGAAGAGAATTCTGAGAAGAGTAACCATGTCCGAGCAAAAAGTCAAGGCGAATAAACCAACTTAAGAGATTGCGTTCATTGCAACTTTTCTGTTCCAATAGCATGAAACTGTGCTATAATATGAAACATTCGAGCCTTCTAAAGAGGAGGAATCAATGGGCAAGAGCTTCTCTCCACCCTCCAAGGATTTTCGCTGCCGCTTGACTCAGGACATCTCTTCGTTCACCCGCACTGTACTCGAATCCATAAACGAGGGCGTTATCACCATCGACCTGGACAAGAAAATCAATTCCTTCAATAGTGCTGCGGAAGCTGCCACCGGATTTCGACGGCAAGAAGCAATCGGGCAGTTCTGTTTCGACGTGTTGCGCACCAATATCTGTGCTGAAATGTGTCTCATGGAACAGTGCCTTTCGGATGGCGCTGCAAGGCGTGATGTTCCCGCGTTCATCATCAACAAGTCAGGGGATCAGCGCCCTGTCAGCATGAATGCTGCTCTACTCAAGGGTGAGAAGGGGAACCCGGAAGGCACCATCGAAGTATTCAGGGATCTGACTGAGATCGATAAACTGCGAAGACAGATAAGCCGCTCTTTTGTGCCCGAAGACATTGTGGGCAAGCACGTACGCATGCGGGAGATTTTCGCTTTCCTGCCCGACATCGCGGAGAGTGAGAGCGCGGTACTCATCCAGGGCCCCACCGGCTCCGGCAAGGAGCTTTTTGCCCGGGCTATCCATCATCTGAGCCCGCGCAGAGATGGTCCTTTCATTGCCATTAATTGCGGAGCACTGCCCGATACCCTGCTTGAATCAGAACTATTTGGATATGCAAAGGGAGCCTTCACGGGTGCAGGTAAGAACAAACCGGGCCGTTTTCTTTTGGCAGACAAAGGCACGCTCTTCCTGGATGAAATCAGCAGTACCTCCACAGCGTTTCAGGCAGATCTCCTCCGCGTTCTCGAACAGGGAGAATTTGTCCCTTTGGGCGACACAAAATCCACCAGGACCGATTTCAGGGTCGTAGCCGCGACCAACAGGAACCTGAAAGCCATGATGGAAGAGGGCTCCTTCCGTGAAGACCTCTATTACCGGCTCAACGTGGTCAAAATCAGCCTCCCCTCCCTGCAGGAGAGGAGGGAAGACGTTCCCCTGCTGGCCGATCACTTTATTCACAAGTACAACCTGCTCAAAGGCCGGGATATCCAGGGGATAACACCTGAAGTACTTTCCTGCTTCATGAAGTACCCCTTTCCCGGCAACATTCGAGAGCTCGAAAACACCATCGAGTATGCCTTTATCCTCTGCAAGACCAAACAGATCGAGCTGGACCATCTTCCCGGAGAATTGAGAGAATGGAGCAGGTTCCGCGATCATCATGTCCCGCTGGACCCGGTTTTCCGGGAAGAAGCAGAGAAGATCAGGCTGCTCCTTGAGAGGAACCAGGGAAGGCGCATGCAAACGGCCTGGGAACTCGGCATCAGCCGCAGCACCCTCTGGCGCAAAATCAAGAAATACGGCCTTTCTTGAAACGTTCCACGCTACAGTTTCACAACTGAAACACTTCTTCGCTCCCATTTTGCCTTATGCCCCCCGTCATTGATACAACTTGCCGATATTATAGCTCTTTTTCCTATTTGCGCATTGCTCTTGAACGGCATAGGAATTGCTACAAATAAAGGAGGAGACTGGTGATGAAGATTGCTATCCCCCTTTACAAGAATCGAGTTGCACCACACTTCGGCTCTTCATCAAGAGCCTTGCTGGTGGAAATTACCAACGGAATGGTGAAACAGGAGGCAAAATGGGATTTGGGTGGTACCGGGCCCATGGAGTTGGCGAGCCAACTGGTGCACCTCGGGGTTGAAAAGGTCATTTGTGGGGGAATCAACAAGTTGGAGAAGCAGTGGCTGATGGATAAAGGGATCATTGTAGAAGATAATCAAAAAGGAGAAGCGAAAGAAATGGTTGAGAAATTATTGTCAGGAAATGAGATTTGAATCATGCTTCATGCAAACGCAACGGCATGTGCCTGTGCATAAAGTCCGACATGGCATGAATGCCTCTCTTTGTGACAGAGGCCGCAAACTCAGGAATCAGCAAGCGCCGGTGCGTGAGCAGCATGGAAAAATACGGCAGGATGCATCCACACCGGGAACAATCCGCCAGCGGGCCGAGCTGACAGGGTAATTTTGGCCTTCCCATTGGATCAAGGCTGAAACCTATCTTTGAAAAAGGACATTTTCCTGTAATTTCCGGGGCCGTATCGGATTTCATCAAGCGATACACGCGATCAGAAATCCAGATAAAATCGCCATATTCTTTTCTCAGAGACATCAGGTGGTCAATAATCCTGTCCCGTTCCTCCCATTTCAACCAGAGATCGCTGTTTTCTCCCTTCATGGGCGTATAGAATTCAAATGCAATGCCATTGACGGCCGTCCGTCTCCACTCCTCGAGCATGGCATCTATGCATGTGTAATTGAGCCGTGTAACGCAAAAAGAGATGACCACATCCAGGTCATCTCTGTCCACGTTATTCTTGATTTTTCTGTAAGTATCCGGGTCGACACCGGTTATTCGGGAGTGATACTCCGTTGTCCCATGAATGGACACTGAAAATGCCACATCAGGCCAGTTGGGTAATTCAATGGTCCCATTGGTAAAAACCACGTTTGATTTGAAGTACTTCCGCCCCTCCTCAATAAGTTCCTTTCTGAGGAGGGGTTCCCCGCCGATCCAGCCACAGATCATAAACGGGAACCCCTGCGTTTTCATTTTCTCAAACTTGGCGAGCCATTGTTCTATGGACAGTTCCTCGTGATAGTTCTGTTTGAGGAAATAGCAATGCACGCATCTCAGGTTGCATCGATAGGTGACATCGATCCCTCCCAGACAAGCAGCCGGCATCCCCTCGTATCCGATCCTGATGAAGTCCAGGACACTCCATTTGTTCCCCGGCTTATCCAGCATGAGCTTTTCTCTCTTTCCTTCCGGTTCTTCGCAGCATACTTCTCTGACCGTACTTCTCAACGCCAGGGAACTATTCATTAAACCTCATTTTCAATTCGGGAACCGTTGAAGAGGTGAAAGGGAGCTGCGGGTCGGGGTCCACCTTTTCACCCTTCAGGTATATTCTCTCCCAAAAAGGATCCAGGAGTTTTTCTATCTGTTCATCAAATTCAATCAGTCCCTGGTGGACTTCCTCATCATAGAGCCATTTCTCTGTTGCCTCATCTTCAGGCTTGGCGCCGTATTTCTCTATCTTCTCCATGGCTATCCTGTGGTGATCCCTGATGGGGCACGGACGGAGCCAGTTTCCGGTCTCATCTCCTTCCTTTCTGTAGGCGTATTCATCCTGCCAGTCTCTTATGGCCTCGAAAAAGGGCTGATTATAGACATCATTCAGGTTTCCGCCGTTCTTGTACACATCAAAAACGTTGACCGGAGAAAACTGATAGTAGGGGCATGGCATCACCATCCCGTTCCAGTCAATATAGAAATAGCCGTCAGGTCTGCCCGCGGCAATGCATCCGGACCCTATAGGGCCGCTGTTCCAGAAATCCACATAAAAGAGTTTCTTTTCCCAGAGGATCTCCCGTTCCCTGTCCAGGAGCCGCAAGCGCTGCTCAGGGGTAAGCATCAGATCCAGGCTGTATCCTCTGCCAATGGGCATATACTGGAACACCCACGCCAGCGTGGCCTTTTGCTGACTGAAATAGAAGTCTATGAATTCATCACTGGAAAGCAGTTCCGCGTTGTGTCTCATGGGGGTAATGGCAATCCCGAAGGGGACTCCCTCTTCCCGCATGTTTTCAAAGGCCCTGAGAATCTTCCTGAAGACCCCTTTGCCTCTCCTTGCATCGGTCTCTTTTTCAAAACCCTCCACCGAGACCTGGGGAACAACATTGCCAAGTTCCCCCATCCTCTTGGCCATGGCCTTGTCAATCAAGACACCGTTGGTGTACATGAGAAACATGTTATCCTGATGACGTTCAGCTATAGCAAAGATATCCTTGCCCTCGCTCCGATACACTGTAGGCTCACCACCGACCCAGGTAGTATAGTGGGAACCCCACAATTCCGTCTTCTCGGTTATGATCCTGTCCAGGATGG
>CAZWEV010000105.1:0-7164 GCA_964633015.1 uncultured Desulfobacteraceae bacterium
ATCGGGCTGCTCGCGGAGTACTATACCTCCGGCCCTCCCATCAGGCGGATCGCGGAACAGACGAAGACCGGTCCTGCAACGGTTATTATTGCCGGCCTCGCCGTGGGCATGCAGTCCACCTACCTGCCTGTTCTCGGTATCTGCGTGGCAACCTTCGTCGCATATCATACGGCAGGGATTTACGGCATCGGTCTTTCCGCAGTGGGGATGCTGTCTACGGTTGGTGCTACCATGACGGTGGATGCCTATGGTCCCATTGCAGATAATGCCGGAGGTATTTCAGAAATGTCGGGCCTGGGTCCCGAGACCAGAAAAATCACGGACAGCCTTGACGCCCTCGGGAATACAACGGCGGCCATCGGGAAAGGCTTTGCCATCGGTTCCGCCGCCCTGACCGCCCTGGCCCTGTTTGTGGCATTTTCACAATCAGCGGGTCTGAAGATCATTGACATAAGGAACCCGATGGTCGTCATCGGTGCCTTTATTGGAGGAATCGTCCCCATGATTTGTGCGGCCCTGACCATGACCTCGGTGGGCAAGGCCGCGTTCAGCATTGTTGAAGAGATCCGCCGGCAGTTCAGGGAAATTCCCGGACTGCTCGAGGGAAAAGAAGGGGCCAAACCGGATCCCAAAACCTGTGTCTCCATCGCCACCACATCGGCCCTGAAGGAAATGGTTGCTCCCGGGCTGGTGGCGGTCCTGACACCGGTGGCCGTGGGTTTCCTCCTGGGCAAAGAGACCCTGGGCGGCATGCTGCTCGGCGCCACCATCATGGGCGTATTTCTGGCGCTTTTCATGTCAAATGGCGGCGGCGCCTGGGACAACGCCAAGAAGTATATTGAGGAAGGAAATTTGGGCGGAAAAGGCTCCGATAACCACAAGGCTGCCGTGGTGGGCGATACCGTGGGTGATCCTTTCAAGGACACCTCAGGACCTGCCATGAACATCCTGATCAAGCTGATGTCCGTGGTTTCCCTGGTTATCGCGCCATTGTTGCCCGCGATCGGCTATTTCCTGAGGTTTTAACAGAACAGAGACATGGTGAGGAACGAACCATTCTTTTCATCGTTTCGGTTCAATCCTCACCAGAGATTTTTCTGCTCCTGATTGCCGTTTGCTGGAACAGCTCAATAAAGAGATATTTCCCCTTATGTATTGAGCTGATGTTTGATAGGAGGAGTGTTTTTTATGGTATTTTGTTTTAGATTGGGGGCATAGATGTTTACTATAGGTGATTTGGCCGTCTATCCGGCGCACGGTGTGGGAAGAATCGAAAAAATTGAGAGCCAGGAGATTTCGGGGTGCAGTCAGGATTTTTATGTCATGCGGATCCTTGACAACGATATGATCATCATGATTCCCACCCAGAACGTGGACAATGTGGGATTGAGAGAGATCATCGGCCTGAAAGAAGTCCCGAAGGTTTTCTCCATCCTGAGAAAAAGAGATTTGCCCATAGATAACCAGACCTGGAATCGGCGTTACAGAGAGTACATGGAGAAGATCAAGACCGGATCGGCCTTTGAGGTAGCTGAAGTCTACCGGGATCTCCTGATGCTGAAAGTGGAAAAGGAACTCTCTTTCGGCGAAAGGAAGATGCTGGACACCGCGAGAAACCTGCTGGTGAAAGAGATCTCCCTGGCAAAAGAGGTGGGTGAAGAACAGGTAGAAGAAGATCTGGATCGTATTTTTGCTTGAACCACTCCTGCCGTTCCATTGGTCAGGTTTGATGCGTAGATGAACCATAAACCTGCTATGCCGAGCAGCGGCGCCACGTTTTTCTTCGATATCCGCCATGAAGAGCAGGGGCTGCGGCTCGATCACTTTCTGGTATCGAGATCGAGCGCCCTTTCCCGGTCCAGAATACAGGAGCTTATCAGAAAGGGTTCTGTCAGGATCAACGGGGCCCTCTCCAGGCCCAGCTACCGGGTGCGAACAGGAGATCACATCAGCGTTTCCATTCCACCGCCCTCCCCCACCGTTCTTGAACCGGAACCTGTTGATTTTGCCATCGTGTATGAAGACGACGCCATTGTCGTGGTGGATAAACCGGCCGGGTTGGTGGTGCATCCTGCTCCGGGGCACCAAACCGGAACCCTGGTCCATGGACTCCTCTGGCATTGCAGGGGCCTTTCAGGAATCGGCGGGGTGACGAGGCCGGGCATCGTGCACCGCCTGGACAAGGACACATCGGGACTCATGGTGGTTGCGAAAACTGATCATGCCCATGCGGCCCTGGCCGGTCAGTTCAAATCGGGGGAGATAAACAAGGAGTACCGGGCCGTGGTGCACGGCTTGGTGAACGCAGGCAACGGCAGGATCGATGCCCCTATCGCGCGCCATTCGCGGAAGCGGAAGGAAATGGCGGTAGTGGAAGGCAGGGGAAAAGAGGCGATAACAACCTGGCAGCTGGTGGAAATCTTTCCGGCGGGGTTTTCTCTTCTCCGGGTTTCCATCAAGACCGGGAGAACGCATCAGATCAGGGTCCATTTTTCCCATCTCGGCCATCCGGTTGCCGGGGACCCGGTGTATGGATACGGGAAAAGATGGTGGAAGGGGCACCCCTTGCAGAAAGAAGGGATAATAGCATCTCCCGGGCGCCAGATGCTTCACGCGGAACACTTGGGTTTTCGTCATCCCGAAAGCGGGCGGTTCATGGAATTTGAGGCGGACCTTCCAAATGACTTCCGGGAAATGCTGGAAAGCTTGAGGCGAACGGGATCGCAGCATATGGAGGAAAAACCTTGACAATTCCCTTGGGGAGCCTCTATAGTAGCGAAAATGGTAACGACCTCAGTCGTACAAGAATAGATGCCCCTGAGGAGTTGCCGGAAATGTGTCCTGCCCATTGGAGGATTCGGTAACGACCGGATATCATAAAACTGCATAGCTCATCTACTGAGTCACTTTCTCTCACTCATAAAAAACGGTTCCAAGGTCGAGCTCTTTATAACACGCTATTCATCTTATCGGCTTTCTGGAAGCAGTTGTGCGGAATGGGTTTGAGAAGTGGCGTTTTTGGTCAGAGGGCCCCGAGAATCCCGGAAAAAAATCTTGAGCAAATGCTCCGTCATCCAGGAAATATGACGTGAACAACAGGCAAGGAGACCGTGCACCGAAGATCTTGTCATCCGGGTTACGCGGGGGGCGTCAAGCCGCGCGGCTGCGCAGTCATATACTACGGGAAAAAATAGGAGAAAGAGCATGAATCTTGTTGAACTCAAAAAGATGAAAATCAGCGAATTGACGGAACTCGCGAAAGAATTCCATATCCAGGGCGCATCAAGAATGCGCAAGCAGGACCTTGTCTTCTCACTGCTGCAAGCCCATTCTGAAAAGAACGGTCTCATTTATGGGGAGGGAGTCCTGGAAATTCTGCCGGACGGGTTTGGGTTCCTCAGGGCCCCCGATGCCAATTACCTGCCGGGTCCTGATGACATCTACATATCGCCTTCTCAAATCCGACGCTTCAACCTGAGAACCGGTGATACGGTCTCCGGGCAGATACGCCCACCAAAGGATTCAGAACGGTATTTCGCCCTGCTGAAGGTGGAAGCTGTTAATGGTGAAGATCCCGAAATTGCCCGTGAAAAAATTCTTTTTGACAATCTCACCCCCCTGTATCCCGAGGAGCGCATCAAGCTGGAGACAGGGGGCGATAATTATTCTTCCAGGATCATGGACCTCATGACTCCCATTGGAAAGGGGCAGAGAGGCCTGATTGTGGCGCCCCCGCGCACGGGAAAAACAATGCTCCTCCAGAATATCGCCAACAGCGTCACGTCCAATGACAGTTCCATCCATAAGATCGTCCTTCTCATCGATGAGAGACCCGAGGAAGTGACCGACATGTCCAGGTCCGTCGAGGCCGAGGTCATCAGTTCCACGTTCGACGAGCCTCCTCAACGCCACGTTCAGGTTGCAGAGATGGTTATCGAAAAGGCCAAGAGACTCGTGGAGCACAAGCTGGATGTCCTGATACTGCTGGATAGTATCACGCGTCTCGCCAGGGCCTACAACGCGGTGGTCCCTCCCAGCGGGAAAATTCTTTCGGGAGGTCTGGATTCCAACGCCCTCCATAAACCGAAACGGTTCTTCGGGGCCGCGCGGAATATTGAGGAAGGGGGAAGCCTGACCATTATCGCCACCGCTCTTATCGATACGGGGAGCCGGATGGATGAAGTGATTTTTGAGGAGTTCAAGGGCACGGGAAACATGGAAATTCACCTGGACCGTAAATTGACGGAGAGACGCGTATTTCCTTCCATCGATATCAATCGCTCCGGGACCAGGAAGGAAGAACTCCTGCTGGAGGAGGCGGACCTTAACCGCGTGTGGATTCTCCGAAAACTTCTGTCTCCCCTGACCCCGGTAGACAGCATGGAATTTTTACTTGAAAAAATCAAGGGGACGGCCGATAATAAAGAATTTTTGGCATCCATGAGTGAATGAGCGGCTGCCTGGGAATATTTTCAGACAGGATACCAGAGGATTCACCGGATTTTTTTGTATGTTCACCTATCCGGTTTTTCCCGTTCATCCTGTCGAAATGAATTGAAGCGAATATGGACTGAAAAAAGGAGAGATTATGAAACCAGGAATTCATCCGGAATACCATATGGCGAAAGTCCGCTGCGCCTGCGGAAATGAATTTGAGGCCGGTTCCACGCTGAAGGAAATAAAGGTGGAAATCTGCTCCAAATGCCATCCTTTTTTTACGGGCAAGCAGAAACTGGTGGACTCTGCCGGGCGCGTGGAGCGCTTTAAGAGAAAGTATGCAAAATTTGAGAAGGAACGCGCTGCCAAGGCTGGTGCTGAGACCCGCGAGTCCTGAGGAGACTGCTTCCCGGGTTTTTCAGCATGAACCCGGAACGGATGTGTATGTTTGGCAAGATAAAGGAAATTGAGGACCGGTACCTGGACCTGGAAACCTACTTGGGAAGTCCTGATGTATTAAGAGATCAGAAAACCTACCAGAAGTACGCCAGGGAGCACAGCCAGCTGAGCCCCATTGTTTCACTTTTCCGGCAATACAAGGCCGCACAGGATGAAATTGACGACAATACGTCTCTGTTGGACGATGCTGACCCGGAGATGAGGAAACTGGCCAGGGAGGAGATCGAATCCATCCGTTCCTCCATGCTGGAGCTGGAAAAGAAGCTCAAGATTCTCTTGCTCCCCAAGGATCCCAACGATGAAAAGAATACCTTGCTGGAGATTCGGGCGGGGACCGGCGGGGAAGAGGCCGCTCTTTTTGCCGCCGATCTGTTCAGGATGTACTGCCATTACGCGGAATTGAAATCCTGGAAGACGGAAATTCTGAGTCAGAACACCACCGGTATCGGGGGATTCAAGGAGGTCATCCTCCTGATTTCGGGAGAGCGGGTGTACAGTAGACTGAAATATGAGTCCGGGGTTCACCGTGTTCAACGGGTTCCTGAGACTGAGACCCAGGGACGGATCCATACCTCCGCAGTTACCGTGGCGGTGTTGCCGGAGGCGGAAGAGATCGATGTGGAAGTGGATCCCGAAGACCTCCGGATCGATGTCTACCGTTCCTCCGGGCATGGGGGCCAGCATGTGAACACCACTGATTCCGCGGTGCGGATCACCCACCTTCCCAGCGGGCTGGTGGTTACCTGCCAGGATGAAAAATCACAGCACAAGAACAAGGCCAAGGCCATGAAGGTGCTCCGGTCACGCCTTCTGGACCTGGAGCAGTCACAACAGCAGTCCAAGATCTCCGAGGAACGTCGGAACATGGTCGGGTCGGGAGACCGCAGTGAGCGGATCCGGACCTATAACTTTCCCCAGGGGCGAGTGACAGACCACCGCATCGGGCTCACCCTTTACAAGCTGGAAGAAGTTCTGCAGGGAGAGCTCAATCGGGTCATTGATCCCCTCATCACCCACTTCCAGACGGAAGCCCTCAAAAAAAGCGGAGAAAATTGATTTCCCCTGAGGCGCATGACACAGGCCCCCTGGCATATTGGTGATCTCCTGAAGGTCACCGCCACCTACCTGAAGGAAAAGGGTATCGAGCCCCCCCGCCTGAGCGCGGAAGTCCTGCTGGCCCGTTTTTTTGGAATAGATCGCGTCACCCTCTACCTGCAGTTCGAAAAACCAGTTACCGAAAAGGAGCTTTCAGGCTACCGGGAACTTGTACGACGCCGGGTCCGCAGAGAACCCCTGCAATATATCACCGGAGTGCAGGAATTCTGGTCGATGGAATTCCAGGTGGATTCCCGGGTACTCATTCCCCGGTCCGAGACTGAACTCCTCGTGGAGCAGGCTTTGGCTGCGGCAAGAGAGACTGAACCGGAAAAGCCGCACCCGCATCGGCTCCTGGATCTGGGAACCGGATCTGGTATCCTTGCCGTGTGCCTGGCAAAGGAACTTCCCGCGTGGGAAGTATGGGCTACCGATATCTCGTCCGATGCTGTTGAGGTGGCCGGCATAAATGCTGAGAAGCACGGAGTCGGTGAGCGAATCCGGTTCCGGCAGGCGGATTTTTTCAGGGCATTCGGGAAAGAGAATATCCTCTTTGATATTATCGTCTCGAATCCTCCCTATGTGGGTGAGGAAGAATATGGAATGCTGCCCCCGGAAGTGAGGGATCATGAACCACGCATCGCGCTCGCGGGCGGAAGAGGAGGATTGGTATGCATAGAACGGATCCTGCGGGAGGCCCCGGATTTCCTGATCCCCGGTGGCCGGCTGCTGCTGGAAATGGCACCGGGGCAGACGGAACGCGCCATGGAAATTGCGGAGGAAACCCGCTGTTATCGTGAAATCCGTCGTGTGCGGGATTACAGCGGGCAACACCGGGTTGTTCAGGTCACGAGAGCGTGAACCTTGATCCCACGCTGTTGAGGATGAATGATTCGGGAAACTCTTCCGAAAACCGGTGGATGGCCTTCCATCCCGTGCAATGCATGGGCACCAGAACTTGAGGAGCCAGTTTTTTCAATTCTTGTATGGTGTCCTCGATAATGGGCTCAAAAAAGGCCCCTGACAGATGAAATCCTCCCAGGACCGCGTGAACATGTTCCTCCCCGGTCAGCTTGGTTGCGTACCGGAGCGTGTTGACGATCCCCGCGTGTGCACAGCCTGAGATGACCACAAGCCCTTTCCCTTTCAGCTTTACCGCGATGGCCTGATCAT
>CAZWEV010000106.1:0-6717 GCA_964633015.1 uncultured Desulfobacteraceae bacterium
GCCTTGACACTATTTGACGAGCCCTCGGCGCAGCTTGACACACCTGGAAAAGAGAAGCTGGTTGAAATCCTGAAGACGCTGAAGGATCAGGGACACACGCTTATCATTGTGGATCACGAAATCACTCTCTACGGGTCTTTGGCCGACACATTCTATTTCATGGACCGTGGGAGCCTTATGGAGATGGACCGGGAATCGGCTCTTGCCCCCATAAAGGCTCTGGTGAATGGTCTGTGTGAATCCAATCTTTCAATAAAGGCATCGGGTTCTGTTTGCGTGGAGACCAGAGGTTTGGATATCGCAGGGGGGTCCGGAGCGCCCCTGCTCAGCGGCATCGACATGGAAGTAAGGCAAGGAGAGTTCACCGTGATCTTCGGACGCAACGGCTCCGGAAAAACGACACTCCTCAAATGCATGGCGGGGCTGATCACTCCTGATTCGGGCTTCCTGCGGGTGGCGGGGATCTCCAATCCGAGAATCGGCGATCTGGTGGGAAAGGTGGGAATGCTTCTGGAGAATCCGTCAAGGCAGCTCTTTGGAGAGAGTGTCCAGGAGGAAACCGCCTTTTCCTTGAAGAGGATGCAATTACCGCCGGGAGAGGTTCATGCCCGGGTGAGGGAGGCACTGGATCTATGCGGTTTGGCGCACCTGGAAGACCGCTCTCCTCTGACGCTCAGCTACGGAGAACAGCACCGGCTTGCAATGGCGTCGGTAATGGCGTCGAGACCTGACATTCTTCTGCTGGACGACCCGTTCGCAGGACTGGACTTTCCGCAGCGTGGAGGACTGTTGAAAATTCTTGAAGAGTTTTGCACGCGTCACGGGAGTTCCATGATATTGACGTCTCACGATCCAGGATCCTGGGAAGGGTGCCAAGTGGATCGAAAGTGGATCCTTGAGAAGGGAAAGATGACCTGCGGATGATAAGACGGGGATGGATCATTTGACCGGACACGCCTTTCAATTCAGGTCGTCCGATTCACCTGTGCATCGACTGGGGGCCGGGTGGAAACTTGCCCTGGCAGGTGTCATGGGCGTTGCAGCCATTGCCGTCAGGTGGCCGGCGGCATTGGGAGGGCTTCTGCTTCTGAACCTGTTTTTCTATTTCGCGGCAGGCCTCAAATGGCATGATTTCTGGCGGGATACACGATGGTTCCTGGTGCAACTGTTGATAGTGGCGGGCCTTTACGTGATCCGGTACGGGGTGCAGGACGGGCTGTGGCCTGGGATCATGGTAGGCTTCAAGATACTGTTGTTTTTTTTGCCGGGTGCAATTCTGTTTCGGACAACTACGGGAACTCGGATAACCGAGAGCCTGCAGAAGGTGCTGCCGGCGCGCATGGCGTTTGTAGTCTCCACCAGCCTGCGCTTTGTACCCCTGTTTGTGCGGGAACTTGGGGACATCGGCAGGATACAGCGTCTCAGGGGCGCAAGGATCGGCCCGCGGCAACTCATGAATCCGCGCAACTGGAGCGACGCGATTCAGAGCGTGTTCATACCGCTCATGGTGCGGGTGTTGAAGACGGCGGAGGACGCCTCTCTGGCGGCTGAGGCGAGGGGATTTGAAGGGGAAAGTGGAGGGAACGGGATCGAACGACACCGGGGCAGGGTTCCCAAGGGGGCGTCTGACAAGAAAAAGGAGGAAAGAACATGAAGTTGTTGATCGCCATTGATGATACGGATAACCTGGAGAGTATCGGCACTGGCAGGCTTTCCAGGATGCTCTCCAATTACCTGTTTGAGAGAGGACTGATCGGCTCGTCAACAGTAACCAGGCATCAATTCCTGGTACACCCGGATATCCCTTATACGTCCCACAACAGCTCTGCCTGTATCGAGGCTGAGAAGAAAGGGCATTTTGAGGATGTTATTGAAGCGGCAAAGGATTTTCTCATCCAGAACTTTCATGAAGGAGCAAATCCGGGGCTTTGTGTGGCGAATCGCGATGAGATCCCGCGAGAATTAAGCACATTCGGGCAAAGGGCGCAGGAAGAGGTGATCAAAATCCAGGACGCGCGCGATCTGGCCGAGCACCTTGGAGTGTTTACCTGGTGGCATGGTGAGACCGGTCAGGGATGTATCGGTGCTATGGCGGGGGTGGGTCTTCGAGGCACGGAAAACGATGGGCGCTTCATAGGTCTGGAGGGCATCAGAAATCTCAAGGGCACAATGAGTGTTGGGGAGATCCTGGGCACGACACCTATCCGTTCGGTGATGTCCGGGGCCGGTGAGATGCTGGATGCGCTGGAGGAGATCGATACCCTGGGATGGGTGCGTCCGGAACTCAGAGATGGTTTTCCGGTGCTCAAGGTGGTCAGAGAGAAAGGCAAATGGATGCCTGAGGGCAAGAAGAAACCCCGGCAACAGAAAAAATGAGTGAAAAGCAGGCAAAACAGTTTACGCTCCGGGAAATGCTTGTGCTGGGATTTTGTGCAAGCTTCATCGTTATATTACGGGTTGTTTTCCGTCTACACCTGCATATTACCGGCCACGCCATGTTTTTCACACTCTTTTTCCTGGTGATCAGCAAAGGTGCGGTTCCGAGGCCCTGGTCCGCCACCGTAGTGGGGTTTCTCGCAGGGATTATGCTCGTCTTCCTGGGTATGGGCAAGGGAGGGCCGCTCGTGATACTCAAATTGCTCTTTCCCGGAATCGTGGTGGATCTCTGCGGGTTTTTTATTCCGGGAGTGGGGTTGAACTATGCCGCTACAATCGCGACGGGTGCGCTGGCCTCGGCAAGTCGGTTCTTGACTCTTATGATTATCGACCGTTTGATGGGCATGGAATGGCAGATTATTCTTCAGCACGCCGCGGTGGCATCCTTTTTCAACATGCTTTTCGGCTGCCTTGGAGCCGCCATGGTTCCGCCGGTACTCCGGAGACTGAAGAGAGCAGGATTGGTTCCCTGAGGCCGATTGCAGCGTGAAGGCAGAGCTGTGCCGGCCCTGCCCGAGTCTTTCGCTCATTTGTGCTTCAGTACGATATGCAGAGCAGCGTCCTCCAGGATTTCCCCATACCCGGCGGGGGCAACAGTTGCCGGATACCATTCAACGGTGAAACCGGGGCAATCATTCATGCGCGTTTTCACAGTCGATTGACATCCCTCTCTTTTCAGCTCAAGCCAGTGGTTCCTCCCAACCCTTCAAACCGGAGTAGTGTCCCATTGCGTGGAAACTCCCGGCAAAGGAGAACACCGTATGAAGAGGGTATGGTCCCTCTGTTTCCTGGTCTTTGTGGTCTTGTTTTTATTTCAGGCAAAACTTCAGGCCGGAGGACAGGAAAAATACAAATATGATGCCATATACGGCACCGGTGAGGCTGCCGTCACCGTAGCAACCGGGAGTCCGGGTGTACTGGGTCTCTTAAAGGCGCTGGCGGCCCCTTTCTGTCAGGCCAACAGCTGCCGGATCAGATGGACTAAGAAAGGCAGCGGGGCGTCGCTCAGCGCTTTGAGGAACGGTGAGGTGGACATGATCATGGTTCATGCACCGGCAGCGGAGAAGAAGGCGGTCAAGGAGGGGTGGGCCACCATGCACACCCTTTTGGGCAGCAATGAATTCTATATTGTGGGACCCGAGTCGGATCCCGCCGGCATTCGCAAGGCCGAAAGTGCCGAAGCGGCCTACGCAATGATCGCAAAGAACGGAGCCAAGTTCTTTTCGCGGGGAGATAATTCGGGAACCCATAGGAAAGAAATGAAAATCTGGAAGCTGGCGGGAATAAAACCCGGAGGTTCATGGTATACCATAACCCGGGATTTCATGGGGCCGACGCTCATGCGAGCGGACAGGGAGCGTGGGTATTTCATGACCGATTCAAGCACCTTTTTTGTCAAGCGGGCAAAACTGAAGAATCTCAGAATCCTGTTCAAGGGAGACCCTGTTCTGGTCAATATCTATCACGCGCTGGTGGCCTCTCCCGAGAAATACCCCCGAGTCAATTATGTCCTTGCAGCCAGGTTCGTGAAATTCATAGAATCCCCAAGGGGTCAGGAAATCTATAGAAACTACGGGAAAAAGCGATACGGCGCAGCGCTCTACAACGACGCGGAATATGCCAGGCAATGGGAAAAAGAGTAGGCAAAACCGAAAATTCTTCCTCTCGGTGATCGCGCTTGTCGTATGCGAGATGAAGAAGTTGGGAAGGATCACTTCCACTCCTCTGAGGAACACCTTGCCCTGCCGGCCTTGCTGGTCGAAAAATATACAAAGGCGTTTCCTCCTTGTAAATATACCAAGCCCATCGCTGCGGCACTCCACAAGGCGGGATTGAAGTGAGATCCCGCAGCAGCGCGTCACCATTCAGGTTCATCCGCTTTTTGGGTACTTATAGGCTGGTACAAGGTACAAGGATACGGGATAGGCCCTTTTTTCTTCGATTCCGAGTCTCCCGGGCTGGTCTTTTCAGTGACTTATCAGCGTGGGATAGCTACCCCCTCCGCATTCTCGACTTCGTCGAGCTGCGGGTTCCCCCACTGATAAGTCACGAAAACACGGCGCCCTCCCGCCAGTCACTCAGAAAAAAGGTCCTATCCCGCATGGAGTTCAATCAATTCTTGAACTTCAGAGTACGCAATAACCGGATGAACCACCATTCAAAAGTCATATTTAGTCATCCTGTGACGAACCAAACCTTCATTTGAGAATAATATTGACGTTTAATGACGGAATTGGTGTAATCTGAACAAAAGGGGGCGCACCATGGAAGAGAAGAACTTATTGAATACACGAGAGGTTGCCCGGCTCCTGGATATCAATGAGAAGATGGTCTATTCGCTGATTTCCGAGAAGGGGCTCCCCGGGACAAAGGCAACCGGAAAATGGCTTTTCCCCCGCCACCTGGTGGAGCAGTGGCTGGAGAATCAGACCATCAACTATCCCAAGCCCTCGCATCCTCTGCCTCCCTACCACGGGCTGCTTATCATAGCAGGGAGCAACGACATCCTGCTGGACAGGACCATCTCTTTTTTCAATAAGAAATATCCTGAGCATCTGGCGGTGTTCGGCAACCTGGGGAGCATGGGTGGAATCAAAGCGCTCAGGCGGAGTCTCTGTCACGTGGCGTCCAGTCACCTGCTGCAGGAAAGCGAAGAGGAATACAACTTCGGTTTTGCGCAGGAGGAACTGAAGCACATGCCCGCAATAGTTAATTTCTGCCGGCGTGAACAGGGACTGATCGTCCAAAAAGGAAATCCCAAGGGCATCAAGTCCGCTGGAGACCTGGCAGGCAAAGGTGTGCGTATTGTCAACCGAGCCCCCGGAACCGGGACTCGTCTGCTTCTTGACCGGGAAATCGAGAAGACGGGGATCAGCGCCAGTGAGGTGGAAGGCTATGAGAATGAAGTGGCACGTCATATGGACGTGGGCCTCGAGGTGCTGTCCGGACGTGCGGATGCAGGACCGGGGATAAGGGCGGTCGCCGGTATGCTGGACCTAAGTTTTATCCCGTGGCGGTGGGAACGGTTTGATTTTCTCGTTTCCAAGGAACGCTTTTTTGATCACGGAGTCCAGCTTTTTCTCGGCCTATTGCATGAAAAGGCCTTCCGGAAAGACGCAGAATCGCTGGAAGGATATGATCTTGAACAGTGCGGAAAGATAGTCTTTCAGCAGGAAGCGATGAAAACGGACGGAGGAGAATCGTGAGAAACAGTATGTCAAGAATACTGGGGAGTGTATTCCTGGTAAGCTTGGTTTGTGTATTTGTTCTTGTGTCACCTGTACGTGCGGGAAATGAGAAGAAACTCATCATCTTTCATGCCGGGTCTCTTTCAATCCCGTTCAAAGAGATGGCAAAGGCCTTCACTGCTCGCAATCCAGGAGTGGAGGTGCAAAGGGAAGCGGCGGGATCCAGGACCTGCGCCAGGAAGATTACCGATCTTGGCCGTCCATGCGATGTCATGGCCTCAGCGGATTACACGGTCATCGAGAATCTCCTGATCCCTGATTATGCCTCCTGGAACATTTCTTTTGCAACCAACGAAATGGCGATCATGTACCGCCCTGACTCCAAGTATGCGGGGGAAATCAACGAGCAAAACTGGTACCGTATTCTCTTGCGCAAGGATGTGGAATACGGGCATTCGGATCCCAATTCCGATCCCTGCGGGTACAGGAGCCAGCTCGTCTGGCAGCTGGCGGAAAAATACTATCAGGTGCCGGGACTTTATGAGGAGTTGAAGAAAGGCTGCCCCGAAAGGAACGTGCGCCCCAAGGAGACCGATCTGATCGCCCTGCTCGAGGCAGGACAAATTGATTATCTGTTCATTTACCGTTCGGTTTGCCTGCAGCACAAGATGCCCTTTGTGACACTGCCTGATCATATCAACTTAGGTTCACCAAAATATGCTGCTTTTTATAAACAGGCGAGCATCAAGATCTCCGGAAAGACGCCGGGCACTTTTATTGAGAAAAAGGGCAAGCCCATGATCTACGGAATCACCATCCCGAAAAACGCCCCTCACCGTGATTTGGCCATTCAATTTGTGGCCTTTGTTCTGGGTCCGGAGGGCCGGGAGATCATGAAGCGAAACGGCCAGATGCCGCTCTCGCCGCCGCAGGCAACCGGCAATGTCAGGAAACTTCCTGACGCACTGGAACCGTTCATACGTTGACAGGCCAACTGCCGAACCGGCCAACTGGCCAACGGGTAAACCGGCAAACGGAGACATGAAAAGCTTCAAGATCGTCATGTGGGGTCTGGGTACGGTCCTGGTCCTGA
>CAZWEV010000107.1:0-6501 GCA_964633015.1 uncultured Desulfobacteraceae bacterium
CTCTTCGGCCTTCAATCCGTCCTCCAGCATCTTGGCGCACTGGGGGCAGGCAACAGCAACAGTAACAGCGCCGGTATCGAGGGCCTGTCGTATCCTCAGCCTGCTGGGGGCTTGGTCGCCGCCCCCGAGAATGTCGGTAAAAAAATTCCCGCCACCTCCGCCGCAGCAGAATGCGTTCTCACCGTGCTGGTCCATCTCCACGAATTCCAGGCCGGGGATGGCCTGCAGGATTTTCCTGGAGGCTTCGTATTCTCCGTTGTGTCTCCCCAGATAACAGGGATCGTGATAGGTCACCCTGCCTCTGTACTCATGCAGGGGCAGTGCTTGGGACTGAATGAGGGGAAGAAGGACCTGAGAATAGTGGAACACCTCGAACTTTCCTCCCAGCGCAGGATAAAACTTCCGAAAGGCGTTCAACGCGTGGGGGTCCAGGGTGATGATTTTCTTTACCCCGAGTTCATTGAACAGAGAGATATTCTGCTCGGCCAGGAATTGAAACAACCCGACCTCGCCAAGGGTCCTGACCTCATTCCCGTCGCAGATTTCCCGGTCTCCCAGGATGCCGAAAGAAACTCCGCCTTTGATGAGAAGACTTGCCGTTGATTTCGCAATCTTCCTGCCTCTTTCATCATAGGAACCCACATCGCCCACATGGAAGAGGTATTCCTGGCCGTCGTACGGCTTGACCGCGGTTCCTTCAGCCCATTTGCCCCGTTCCCCCGCAGGTTCCTTATACGGGTTCCCGCTGATATTGATATTCTTCAGGTAATCCCTTACCGGCGGCGGTATGATCCCCTTGTTCACCAGCTCTTCCCTGGCCGCCATGAAGATATTCACCAGGTCTTCACTGAATGGAAAGATGCAGTGCTCCACGCAATTGGCACAGGTGGCACACGAGAAAACGATCTCCTGAAAACGCTCGCTGTTCTCTATTTCATTGTTGAGCCATGCCCGTATCAACCACATCCTGCCGCCGGGAGAATAGGTCTCAAACCTGAACTTCCGGTAGGTAGGACAGTTGAAGTCAGTATAATCACTGGTGAACTTGCAGTATCCGCACCTGAAACATCTATGAATAATCTCCTCGTATTGCATCTAACGAACCTCCCAGTTTCCCGGATTCATAATGCCGTTCGGGTCAAGATTCTCCTTGATCATTGCCATAAGTTTCCAGGTGTTCGGGTCCATGTGCTTAATGGCCAGTCTCTGTTCATCCACTGTTGGTTTCCAATAGAGACCGCCTATCTTCAAGACAAAATCACTGACCTCTTCCAGTGCCTTTCGTGTCCGCTCCATCATATCCTCGTCAGCCCGATTGAATGCGAAGGCAAAGGCGAACATCACAGAATGCCCCCCGTCAATGACCCTGACCATCCCTGAATATGCGAGGTCATATTTGTCAGCCAGATCCCGAAGCTTTTGTGTGCATTCGGGATACCTTTCGAGCATGACGATGGGCCCGGAATACTCAAATCCGCCGCCCCTCTTGACGTCTGCAAGTTTGCTGGCACTCCTTTGCGGCGATTCAAGCAGAACGGGTTTCATGATGTTCGGGATGCCCATGAATCCCCCATCCTTGTTCTTTATATAGGGATCAAGGGCGTGCCAGATCATCTTCCGCTTGAACTCAAGTTCCTCGTCCGTATCGCCTGTCAGGTAAAAACTGATGTGGTGGTTGTCCTTGAACATCATGGGCTTGGGTTGCGTAAATGCCAGGATATCTTCCGCCATTTCGGTATGGGTAATCTCGTAAACCATTTCCGGGACAAGCTCACTTCGATCCGTCACGAAAATTTCCACGTCCCGCAATTTCTTTTTCGGATAAAGTTTGACGGCCAGTTTGGTGATGATCCCGGTCGCCCCGAACCATCCCAGAAACAGGCCTGACAGATCAGGAAACGGTGCACCCTTTGAAAACCAGTCCGGGGAAAGGGCACATGAGCCGATTCTGCAGATCTCACCTGCACCGGTGACCACTTCCATGCCGCTGACCAGGTCCGAATTGAACCCGTATTGCTGCGTCAATCTTCCCTGTCCATGGATGACAACGTTCGCAGCAAGTGTTGCCGTGGGTGGAGCGTCCGGGATGCTGTGGCGTAACCTGGGATGATGTTTTTCCAGGTAGGCTTTCAAAACCCCCTGGGAGGTACCCCCCTCAACCAGTGCATACCGGGCCATTTCATTAATCCGGATGATCCTGTTCATCCGTTTCATATCAACAACGATCCCGCCCTTCAGGGGAATCGCCAGGCCGGTCAGGGAGAGACCCGCGCCCATGGGGACGACCGGTATTTTCTCCCGGTTCGCCAATTGCACTATTTTCTGGACCTCATCGGTTGTCTCCGGAACGGCCACACAGTCAGGAAGGTGCGACGGCATCAGCCCCGGGTCACGGGCGTAGAAATAGCGTTCTTCAGGCTCCGTGGAGACATATTCCTGTCCCACAATCTCAGCGAGAAAACGGGCGATATCCTTCATTTCCTCATCCCTCCGGTACGGGTTTTTCTCCAATGGCCATTTTGCAGAGATCAATCATGTGCACCGGTCTCATCTGCCGCTTGGTCACCTTTTCTCCCAGCGCGTTCTGACAGGCCGGGCAGTTGAAAACGCAATATCGGGCTCCATGATCAATCATGTCGTCAAGATTCTTTTTCTGCACGTCGTTCGCAAAATCGTAGCCGTACAGCATCGCGTATATCCCTCCGCAGCAGAGGGCGTTTTCGTCCTGGTACTCCCGCTCCACCAGTTCCGCCCCGATCAATTCCATGATATCCCGCACCCGTTGATGCTTGTCGGAGGAGAGGCGCGAGGAACACGGGCGCTGGTAGGCAACCCTGATATGGAGCGGTGTGATTTGATCCCGCAACTGCTGGAGGCGCTCATACAAATAATCGAAATAATGAATGGGCGTAAAAGGGACCTCAATGCCATACGCCGGGGCCAGGTGGGCAAACGACCCGTAGCATTCATCGTGGAGGCAGACGACCTCTTCGGCGCCCAGCTTCTTGAAATTTTCCATAATGGAGGGAAGCCTTTCCTTGATGATGGACGTATTGGCAAAGTGGATATAGACAACGTTACAGAAAAACTCCTGCCCAAAAACAAACGAGGGCATGATATCGTCAAAAAGTTTTCCCCTTGCCATTTTGAGGAATTCGGGCATGAACCCGAAAGAGAGGATCTTCTTCCCGATTTTGCCGAGCTTGTATCTTCCTTGCGGTTCACCGATGTTGATCCACTGGTTGGTGATGGCCCTGGGCGTGGTCAGGAGCCCTTTTTCCTCTCGCTTTTCGGTGATGAGATAAAAGGGATGGTTTCCCCGCCTGCAATATTCCTCGCATGCGTAACAGGTCACACAGGCGTCAAAAACAAAGGAATCCTCACCGCGACTGATTTTTATCATCTCCTCCTTCGCCTGATCCCTGTCCGCGTTTACATACCTGCACTTGACCAGACAGGCCCCGGTGGGACACGTTTCGCAGACTTTTTCGTCAAATTGGAGCGTGGGCATCTCATCCCCCTTCCCGGGCAAAGCCCTCGTATTTTCACGACGCAGCGCTTTGATTCGCAATTGCACCCGCATATTCCCTTGTCTTCCTGAAAGGCCCCATGTTTTGCAGGATCCAAGTGCGGCAGCATATGTACGAATCGATGACCTGAACTTCCTGTGCCAAAGCTATACGAACCCATTCCCCTGTGTCAAGAATTAAGGCTTTCCCGTTTGACATTGCCGGCACGATGGCATAAGAACAGAGGAGCAGCAGTGTGTTTTACAAATAAACATGAGGGCTCCATGGGGATATACGAATCGTTGATCGAGATTGCCGGTAGCGACAGGGTCTCAAACGGCCCGGAGGAACTCCATTTCTATTCCCGGGATGCCGGGGCACAGGTACCCCGCCGGGCTGATTACGTGGTGCTCCCGAAGACCACTGAAGAGGTGCAGAAAATCGTTGTTCTGGCCGCTGGAGAAAGGGTCCCCGTCACTCCCATGGGCGGCGGATTCACGCTTTCGGCTCTCGCGGTTCCCAACAGGGGCGGCATTGTCCTGGACATGAAGGGTATGGACAGGATTCTGGAAGTAAACGAGATGAGCCGATACGCCCTCATAGAGGCAGGGGTAACCCAGGCCGCCCTGCGGTCCTATCTCAAAAGAAATCATCCTGATCTCCAGCATTCAACACCGGAGGCCCCGCCGGCGGTCACCGTTGTCGCTAATGCGCTCATCCAGGGCCACGGCCACATATCCCCCAGGTATGGCGTGAATTCAGACATGATAACCGGAATGGAGGTGGTATTGCCCACCGGTGAAGTGTGCAAAATCGGATCCTCTTCTCTGGCTCCAACCTGGTTCACCAGGGGTCCGCTTCCTGATCTTGCGGGCCTTTTCGTAGGTTGGTACGGCACCACAGGGATTGTCACAAAGCTGTCCATGCGTCTCTACCCCAAACCGAAATACCGGGATGTCTTTGTCTTCTCCACAGACGATATCGACCTGATCCCTGAGGTTATATCGGAGGTGACGAGACTCGATCTCCTGGAGGATTTTTTTCTCATATCCCAGGAAAAGCCGGACTGGATGAATCATTGCTTTTTTGTCCTTATCCTGTCGGGCCATTTTGAAGAAGAACTTGTCCTCAAAAGGGATATCTACAAGAAATTTTTCCGTGGCTTTGCGGGCGGAAACAAGGTTGCATTCGTTGAAGACCTCCATCCCGCCCTGAGAAAGCGATTTCTCGATGTGCCTCCTCTGGCTGCCTTGGCCGCTGATTTCCGCAAGGGCGGGGGATTCGAGTATACCGGCGCCATCCTGCCCATAGAAAAGATCCCGGAAGCATGGAGAAAAGGAATTGAAATCATGCATCGGTACGGCATCCTCTGTTCCTATGTCCACCAGGTCTTACCGGGACCCGGGATCATGTTTGGATTCAATTATTCCTTTAACAGGGCCGACAAAAAGGACATTGAGAACACCAGGAAAGCCCTCGAAGAATCAAACAGGCTGACCTACGAACTGGGGGGAATGGTGTGGAAGGGTGAACAAGGGGCACAGAAGATGGCCATGGACAGGATGGATCCCAATACCCTCCAGCTCATAACCAGGGTCAAGAGACTCCTGGACCCGGAGGGAATCATGAACCCGGGGAATTGGGAGCCGGGAGACGGCAGATGAGCAGTTTTCCCGGTCCGGCCGGTATCCTGGTCCTGGGGGTCACGGGCGGGATTGCAAGCGGGAAGAGCACCGTCGCCGTAATGATGCATGAGTTGGGGGCCCCTGTCATTGATTTTGATCTCCTTGCCAGAGAAGTGGTGGAGCCCGAGAAGCCCGCGTGGCAGGACATCGTGGAATACTTCGGCACCGGCGTACTCCAGGAAGACGGCTCGCTCGACAGGAAAAACCTTGCACGGATCGTTTTTGAATATCCGGGAAAAAGGGAAAAACTGGAATCCATCACGCATCCGCGTATTCTGGATCTCTTTGTGAGCCGGCTCCGGGAAATACACAGAAGCAATCCTGATGCGATCGTCCTGGCGGTGATCCCACTCCTGTTTGAGGCACACCTTCATGATCTCGTGCACAAGATCCTGGTCGTGTATATCCCCAGAGAAATGCAGAGAGACCGCCTCATGAAAAGGGATAAGATCGGCCGCGAACAGGCGGAACATATCCTGAAGGCCCAACTGCCGATTGATGAAAAAGTAAAAGATGCCGATTTCGTGATCCGCAATGAAGGGGAATTGGAAGAAACACGCAAACAGGTGATACATCTTTGGCAAATCCTGGAAAAGGAGCAAGAAAGGAGGAAGAGAAATGGATAATCCTTCGGATTTATTGCTTACAGTTGACCGCGTTGAGGTGCTTACCCTCATGGACAATTACGTGGACGTCCTGCTCACCAATACGGACGTCGTCTACAGGCCTCCGCTTGCAAAGGACGGCTTGATCCCTGCCGATACCCTGGTAGCGGAGCATGGTCTCTCCCTCCTCATTACGCTTTATAGAGAGGAGCAAAGCCATACGGTTCTCTTTGACACTGGCTACAGCAGTATCGGAGTCCTCCACAATATGGATCGTCTTGGAATCGAGCCCGCCCGGATAGAGACCGTGGTCATAAGCCACGGTCACATGGATCACACCGGGACCCTGTTCTCCCTCTTGGACAGGATCCCTGAGCCTGTCTCCCTGGTGGTTCACCCGGATGCGTTCCTTTCGCCCCGGTATTTCGCGCTGGATGACGGGCGAAAACTCCTGTTTCCCGATACCCTGAAAAGGGCCGAACTCGAAGCAGGAAACGTCCGGATTGTGGAAAGTGCAAAACCGAGCCTCATTGCCGGAAACACGGCCCTTGTAACGGGTGAGGTGGAACGGACGACCACCTTCGAGAAAGGGCTTCCAAATGCGCTCCTGGAGAGAAATGGCGCCATAGAAAAGGACCCCATCCTGGATGATCAGGCCATCGCGGTAAAGCTGAAAGGGAAAGGGCTTGTGGTCATCTCAGG
>CAZWEV010000108.1:0-6397 GCA_964633015.1 uncultured Desulfobacteraceae bacterium
ATAAAATCGCGTCTTTTCATTTCACATGGCTCCTTTCATGGGTTTGGGTTACTATCCAAAAAAATCAACAAAGAAAAGACAGAACGGCTAATGGTTTAACGAAAAGACATCAAAGGGTTCATCGATACTGCACATGAAAGGGAACTCCTTTGCCTCCCTGGTTTCGAGGCTGCTCGGTCGAGCCGAGGATCCGGATTTCCTTATCTTATTTTGCGATGCGCAGCATCCCGGCTTCCAGCGAGATCAACTGAAATCCGTTGCTCACGGGATGCGCTTTGTGATAAAGGGTAGCTTTTTGCGAAGTCATCTTTCTTGATTTGCGCTTTTGCGCCTTTGTTCCTGAAGTACTAGCTTGAACTAATGATATTGTCAACAAAATAATTAAGGATCAGTGTTTTCCTCAAAAAAAGTCGGTATTTTAGCTGAATAATGCAGTAAACGTCATTCCCTGCATCTCTTTGCCTCACATTCGCAAGAAGTACGCCTAATTTGTTGTTGAATTATACCGCCAAGTGGCATATATATTTTTTATTTTATTATCTTGAGGAGGGAGGAAGCTATGAGGAAAGGACTAATTGTTGTTTTGGCAGTGTTGGTGGCCGGTTTTGCATTTTCTCTACCGGCGGTCAGTGAGGCGAAGACCATTGCTATCGGTATGGATATCCCCCTCACCGGAGACATCCCGAAAGTGGGCGAGAGCAGCAAAAACGCCGCCATGATGTGGCTTGATGACATAAAGGGCGTCGGTGGAATCAAGGTGGGCGGCAAGACCTACAAAGTCGTTCTGGATATTGAAGACAATGAATCCAAAGCAGACTCGGCCGTCTCGGTTGCCACCAAACTGATCACCGAGGACGATGTCCTTGCCATCGTGGGTCCTCAGTCCTCAAAACAGGCGGTTCCCGCAGGAGAGGTATGCAACAACTATAAAACTCCCATGATCAGCCCCTGGTCCACAAATCCGGCAACCACACAAGACAGACCCTATGTATTTAGAGGCTGTTTTCTGGACTCATTTCAGGGGCCGGTGATGGCCAAGTTTGTCACACAGGAATTCGGATTCACCAAAGCGGCTGTCCTTTATGACGTGGCAAGCGACTACCCGAAAGGGCTGGCCGAGTTCTTCAAGAGTGCGTGGGAAAAGCTCCATGGGCCTGATTCTGTAGTGGCATATGAGAGTTTTACCACCAAGGACACCGATTTCAGCTCCCAATTAACAAAGATCATCAGGTCAGGAGCCCAGTTCCTGTTCCTGCCCCAGTACTATAATGAGGTTCCCCTGATCGTCCAGCAGGCGCATGCCCTTGGATGGAAGAAGCCGATTGTGGGAAGCGACAGCTGGGGTTCGCCGGAAACCATCAAGCTCTGCGGGAAAGACTGCTATGGCTTTTTCTTCTGCACACACTATGCAGCCGCCGGAGCAGAGGGTGCCACAAAGGCCTTTATCGACCGCTATAAGAAGAAGTACGGCGAGGTGCCTGACGATGTAGCCGCTCTCACCTGGGATTCTCTGCTCATCATACAAGAGGCGATCCAGTCCTGCGGCGGGCTGACGGGAAATATCAAGAAAGACCGTGTAAAAGTGCGTGATGCCATAGCCAGGATAAAAAAGTTCAAAGGCATTACCGGCTATATGACCTTCACCGAGGAGGGTGATCCCATCAAGTGCGCCGTCATCGTAAGAATCAGCGATACCGGCGAGTACCGATTCTACAAGTCAGTCTGCCCATAACCGGCCACGCCGTCCGTGGTGCAGGTGTTTACCAAAAAACTACGCTTTCCCGCCCGCTGCGTGCAAGGAACCACCCTTGCACGGCAGGGCGGACGGGGAGTTTTGAATCCTCATAAAATACCAGTCCACTCTGAGGAGGCCCATGCCCTGGCCCTCCCTTCCCCGTCGGCGTTCTTCCCGCCGAAGGCCGGTTCCGAATATCCTGTCCCTCTCAACCCTTGTAAGAACGAGGAGCCAACACGATGACATTCTTTCTCCAGAACCTGATCAATGCCCTGCAATGGGGAAGTTTCTATGCCCTGATCGCCCTGGGATACTCAATGGTGTACAGCATCCTGATGCTCTTCAACTTTGCCCATGGGGATATTTTTATGACGGGGGCATACATCGGTTTCGGCGTTGCCACGGGGCTGCTTGCGCTTGTCACATCAGGATTTCTTATCATGCCCAACTGGCTGATCCTGGTGTTGACCATCATCATTTCCATGTTTCTCACTTCGTTTGTGGGGATCCTGGTTGAAAGGATAGGATATCGGCCTCTTCGAGACGCTCCCCGGGCTTCCGCCGCCATTACCGGCCTCATGATCGGCATTATCCTGGAGACGGGCAATCTGGCCCTCCTGGGAGCCACGCGTCTCAAGTTTCCCCCGCTCATCGTGTCCCATACCTATGATGTGGGGGGCGTGTTTCTCACCAATAAAAAGATCCTGGTCGTGCTGGTCTCCATAGGACTCATGCTCGCCCTGGATCAGTTCGTTCGGAAGACAAAATGGGGAATGGCCATGCGGGCAATGTCGTATGACTTTGTGGTGGTCCCGCTTATGGGCGTATCAATCAATGTCATCGCACCAATGACCTTCGCTATCGGATCCGGCCTGGCCGCTGCCGGAGGCGTGCTCTACGGCGTCGCGTATCCGATCCTTGACCCCTACATGGGCATCCTCATCGGTTGGAAGGCTTTTGTTGCGGCAATCCTGGGAGGGCGCGGCTCCATCATGGGCGCGGCCCTGGCCGGCTTTCTCCTCGGATTCATCGAGATCTTCGTGGCCATGATTTTTCCCTCCACTTTGCGGGATCTCATAGCGTTTTCCATCGTCCTGATCATCCTGACCTTCCGGCCCCACGGGTTCTTCGGAAGACCGTACAGCGCCCGTTTGAGACTCTAGCACCTGGGGAAGCGGGATGGGAACGCAGAGACAATTTCACTGGAACAGCTACCTGAGACACGAGGAACACGCATGAATGCAGAAAAGAGCCCAATCGAAAAAGAAAAACGGCCTTCCGGAATCCGACGGTTTTTCTCCGGGATACCGGCGCTGGGGTGGCTGGTAGGAGCCGTGGCCGCAGCAATCCTCGAATACTACCTGGGAGACCCCCTTGCAGACGCCTTCGGACTTCCCAAAATACCGGTCCTGTTCGGCTGTGTCATCATGTTGAAAAAACCTCTGCTCATGCCGGGGGCCTTGATGTATGTCTTGCTCATCTATGCATTACCGGTGGGAATCATCTCCAGGATTACTTCCCCCATAACGAACAGGATCTCACTGGGACTCTCCCGGATGCCTCTGTGGTTTTCAGCCGTCATCCACCTTGCATTGCTCTACCTCATCCTGAGGATCTGGGCCGATGTCAGCGACTACCGGCTCCTTATGCTCAAACTCTCGATGATAGCCATCATGCTGACCCTCAGCCTCAACGTCATCAACGGCTACATGGGAGAATTTTCCTGCTCCCATCCGGGGTTCATGGCACTTGGGGCCTATGCAGCATCCGTTTTCACCGTCGGACTCCTTGTCAATGACCGGCTTCTCGGGCAAGCCGTGCTTCCGCTTTCCCTCGGGCACGTTCTCTTTCCCATCGCCCTGATCCTCGGAGGTTTTTTTGCCGCGCTCGGCGCCCTGATTGTCGCCATCCCGTCATTCAGGACCCGAGGGGATTACCTGGCCATCATTTCTCTGGCATTCATGTTTATTGTAAAAAGCCTCATAGAAAATCTGGAGGTGGTCGGCGGCCCCCGCGGGATGGGCGGGCAGCCGGACCTGGCAACGCTGCCCACTGTCTTCATATGGTGCGTGCTCTGCATCTGGACCATTAACAATTTTGTTGAATCCACCATGGGAAAGGCCTTGAACGCGGTCAGGGATGAGGAATCCGCTGCTGAAGCCATGAGCGTCAATACCAGAAAAACCAAGATGATCGCCTTCATGTTCGGAGCTTTTTGGGCGGGTGTGGGCGGCGGACTCTTCGCGCATGTGCTCCGGTATGTAAACCCGGGGACATTCGGACTGAAAAAACTGGCGGAAGTCCTTGCCATGGTCTATTTCGGCGGCCTGAATTCGGTGATCGGATCCATCGTCGGGGCAGTGGGATTCAATTTCCTGAGTGAAATGCTCCGTCCCCTCGCCATATTTAAATGGATCATTATCCCGATCCTGCTGATCCTCGTGATGATCTTCCGACCCACGGGCCTCATTGCTTTCAGGCGTTTTGACGTAAAGCAGATTCTCAGCCCCAGACTAAAATCAAAGGAGGAGGTGTAGGCCATGCCATTACTTCAGGTAAAGAATATGACCCATTACTTCTCCGGTCTGCGTGCGGTCCACGACTACAACCTTGAGATAGATCCCGGCGATGTGAGAGGGCTTATCGGTCCCAACGGGGCCGGGAAGACGACCATATTCAACCTCATCACCGGCGTGTTCAGATGCACCGAGGGAGCTGTCTCTCTCGACGGAACCAGCCTGGTAGGGCGCAGGCCAAATGAAATAGCCGCAATGGGGCTCGGCCGGACCTTTCAAAACATGAAGCTGTGGCGCCACATGTCGGTCCTTGAACATGTGAAAATGGCCCACTACTCACAATTGAGCTATGGTCTGACAGGGGCATTCTTGGGTACCCCCAGACGGAAAAAGGAAGAGTCGGAAATAGAAAAGCGGTCCCTGCACCTGCTCGACCTTCTGGGTGTGGCCCGATTCGCTGACCAGAACGTCCTCAACCTTCCCTATGGCGTTCAGAGGAAGGTGGAAATGGCCCGTGCCCTTGCCATTCGGCCGAGGGTATTGCTGCTGGATGAACCTACCGTGGGCATGACGCCGGAAGAACTGGCGGAGATGATGCGTGTTTTCCGAAAAATACGGGAGCAGTTCGATCTGGCCATTTTTCTGATCGAACATCGCATGAAGGTGGTCATGGAACTCTGCGAGAGGATTCAAACGCTGGTTTTCGGCGAGGTGATCGCCGAGGGAACGCCCGAAGAGATACAGAACAACCCCAAAGTCATCGAGGCGTATCTGGGCAAAGAGGAGGTGGCATAATGCTGTTGAATGTGGAGAATCTGTGCGTCTCTTACGGGAGGATCGCTGCCCTTCATGGAATTAGCTGCCAGATCGATGAGGGGGAAATCATCTGCATGATCGGCGCAAACGGGGCCGGGAAAAGCACGACCCTGCGGGCGCTGTCGCGCATGGTGGAGGTGGAGGAAGGGACGAAGATGACCTTCATGGGAAAGGACCTTCTCAAATACCGTCCGGAGAAGGTGGTCAGTGAACTGGGAATATCTCATGTCCCCGAAGGCAGGCGTCTCTTTGGAAATCTCACGGTCACGGAAAACCTGAAACTCGCCACTTTCGCCAGGAAAGACCATGCTGAAATCGCCCGGGACCGTGAACGCATGTTCTCCATCTTCCCGCGGCTGAAAGAAAGAAAGAACCAGGAGGCCGAGACACTCAGCGGCGGTGAACAGCAGATGCTGGCTGTGGCACGGGCCTTTATGAGCGGCAAAAAGGTCATGCTCCTGGACGAGCCATCCATGGGCCTGGCGCCGCTCCTCATGATGACCATGTTCGGTTCGCTGGGAGAAATCAACAAGGAGGGAACCACTATCCTCCTGGTGGAACAAAACGCCCGCCTGGCCCTCAAATTCGCCCTGCGGGGATATGTCCTTGAAACCGGGAACCTCGTACTCGAAGGCAAATCAGCAGACCTTATGGATGATCCAAATATCAAAAAGGCGTATCTCGGTGGTTGAGCGGCCTGGAGCCCGTCACAGGAGGTATGGAACGCGAAGATTGTAGCCCTTGTACACGATGAACGTCTCCACCGACTGCACATCGTCTATTTTCGACACCTCGTCCGTATAGAAGTTCAGCAGACTGAATTCCTCATTGAACATGACCAGCAGCATCAGGTCGAACCGGCCGGTAACCACGCTGACAGACACGACGCCCTTTATCTTGCTGAACTCTTCACCCTTGTTGATGAGGTTCATGGTCGCCAGTTTGACGCCGATAAGGGCGATCCGGTGACCCGGAAGGGCCTCCGGGTCCACCAGACCGGTTATACTGACAATCCCCTCCTCCATCAGTTTCCTCACCCGTCCCCGGACGGTATTTTCCGAAACCCCCAGGGCCTTGGCGATTTCTCTCAGGGATTTTCTGCCGTCTCGAAGATGCCGTATGATTTCGATATTGCTTTGGTCGATTTTCATTGGAAAACCCCGTGTCTGCATGGTTGAACGTGCGATAGGTGGGAAGTCCTGATCCGCCGCGCTCCATCCGCGTCCTTGTGCGTCCGGCCCTCTTCCGGAACACACGACCTGAATGAATATATATAAAAAATTCACTATTCTGTCAATAATCTTTTAAATTTTTATGTTTTCTTCAGGAA
>CAZWEV010000109.1:0-6159 GCA_964633015.1 uncultured Desulfobacteraceae bacterium
GCTCAAGGATCGTGTTTCCCCATATCAGGGCACACGTGGAAAACGGGGATCATGAAATACCTCTTGAGGTAGACGGGAAAACGGTCTCGACCCTTCTGGAGATATCTCAACGCGAGCGGAAATATCTCCTGGCGGGGGGCGCACTCAATTTCGTAAAAACTCGATTAACGGAAAAATGACCACCATCCGGTCTGCGGATCGGAGGAGTGTCACTGCTCCGGGTGCCTGCCGAAGACAGGGATTTTTCTGAAGGAGGTCTACATGGCGCAAACAGTCAACATCAAAAATACCGGTCTGCGGGGAGTTACCGTCGCGGATACCAAAGTCAGTTTCATTGATGGAGAAAAGGGCATTCTGATCTATCGGGGCTACCGGATAGAAGACCTTGCCGAGCACTCTTCCTTCATGGAGATCGCCTACCTTCTCCTGAACGGCTCATTGCCCAAAAAGCCCGAGTTGGAAGAATTTGCACAACAATCTCTCGGGGCAAGGCAGATACCGGAGTATGTAATCCAATCCATGAGGAAATGGCCAAGGGAATCAAACCCGATGGATGTTCTCCAGGCGATTGTTCCTCTCCTCGCAATGGATGATCCGGACCTTTCCGGAGAAACACGAGACGCGAACTTTCGCATGGCCGCCAGATTGATTGCCCGGCTCCCCATTGTGGTGGCTGCGTGGCATCGTATCAGGCAGGGTCTTGACGTATTGTCACCGGATGCTTCTCTTTCTCACGCTGCCAACTTTCTCTGGCAGCTCCATGGACAGAAACCTGATGAAGAGATTGCGCGTGATCTGGATACCTGTCTTGTGCTTCACGCGGACCATACCTTCAACGCCTCCACCTTCGCCTGCCGGGAGGTGGTATCCACCCGCGCCCACCTGTACGCCGGTGTTGCAGCGGGCGTTGGTGCGCTGTCAGGCAGTCTCCATGGAGGTGCCAACGCCCGGGTGATGAAGATGCTCCTGGAATTGGAATCTGAAAAAGATATTGCGGGATGGGTGAAAAAGACGCTGGATGGAGGCGGAAGGATCATGGGCATGGGTCATGCCATTTATAAAACCATGGACCCGAGAGCCAGGTTCCTCCGGGAAATGGCATCCCGAACGGGGAAAAAGACGGGGATGGAAAAGTGGCGCGACCTTTCAATCCAAATCGAACAGGCGGCCCTGGAAGAATTTGCCAGGAGAGGAAAACCGGAGATCCAGCCCAATGTGGACTTCTACAGCGCGCCCGTCTACCATATGATGGGAATTCCCAGGGACCTCATGACTCCTCTGTTCGCGATTTCCAGGATTGCCGGATGGTGCGCGCATATCATAGAGGAAAAATTCGGCGAAGCCCAGGAAAAGCCCGCATTGTACCGGCCGAAAGCAGAATACGTCGGCCAGTATTGCGGATTGATAGGATGCGCTTACGAACCGACCGAAAAGAGAAAATAACGAAGCGAGGGAGAAAAATGTATACGCCACTCACTGAATGCAGATACATAGAACGGGTAAAAGACAGGAACAAGGTGGGCGTCTGGGGATTCGGCAATGTTTCCAGGGATGTGGTCCTTTCACTCGTTGAACAGGGGCTTGGAAAGGAGATCGTCTTTTACGGACGCCCCCGGGAAGGATATCCCAACAGGGCCGGGGCATGGATCGAAGACCTGAAAGCCAATGCTATCCGCAGGCCCCGTCTCCTGGGTACCAACAAGATAGATGATATGGCAGGACTGGATGTGATTTTTATAGGAGTGGGCGTCGCGAGAAAAGAAGGACAGACGCGAAGTGATCTCCTGGCCGTCAACGCCAAAGTCGTTGCCGAAACATCGCTTGCTATTCGAAGGCTCTACGAAGGCTGTTCATCCAACGATCTTCCCCTCCTTGTCTACATGGGTAATCCCGTGACGGCCGTGACCTGGGTCGGATACAAGGCGACGGGCTTTCCGAGGACCCATGTAATGGGGCAGGCCGGCAACCTGGATTCCCGGAGGATCTGTTACGCGATTTCCCGCGTGCTGGGCATTTCCGGAAGCGATATGCGCGGAATTGTCTTCGGTGAACACGGGGACTCAATGGTCGCAAATCCACATTATTTCTCGGTAAGCGGTGTTCCTCTTGAAGATATTATGAAGGTCGAAGGAATTGACGAGGCGCAGATCAGAGACGTCATGGAAAACGCGAAAAAAGGCGGGACCCATTTCGTCAATGAAACGGGGCAGAGTGCGTCTGCCGGCCCTGCCCGGGCGGCCTGTGACATGTTGCGGGCTATCATCTCCGGCGAGTCCGAAGTGCAGCCGGTAGTGGCCATCCTGGAAAAAGAATACGGCCTCCTCAAGGAAGAAGAGGCCCTTGATTCCCTGGCCTTCGGCGTACCTGCCAGGATCGGTCCCTATGGCGTCGAGAAAATTTATGAACTGGACATCACGGTTGTCCGCAGTGAGATCGAGCACTCAATGACCCTCATTAAGAGGGATATCATGGCGTCTGCCGAAATCCTGAAGGCCACGTTCGGAATAGAATGATTGAATGGAGAACTTCCGGACTGTCATATACGAATACTACCGCCGCCACAAGCGTGATCTGCCCTGGCGAAAAACAAGTGATCCCTACCATGTTCTCGTCTCCGAGTTCATGCTCCAGCAGACACAGGCGGACCGGGTCCTACCCAAGTACACCCTCTTTCTTGAAGCATTTCCTCACGTGCAGGCGCTCGCGCACGCATCGTCCGCCGATGTCCTCAGGCTATGGTCAGGCCTCGGATACAACAGGCGCGCCCTCTTTCTCCATGGTTCGGCCCTGAAGATCGTTTCAGATTTTTCGGGCAGGGTGCCCACCACCTATGACGCACTGCGGCAGCTCCCCGGGGTCGGGTCTTATACCGCGAACGCCATCCTCGTCTTTGCGTACAATCAGCCGGCTTTGGTGCTCGATACAAACATCCGGCGGGTCTATATTCACTTTTTCTTTGAAGAAAAGAACTCGGTGCACGATTCCGAGCTTTTTCCGCTCATGGAAGAGACGCTTGATACCGGAAATCCGCGCCGATGGTTTAACGCGCTGATGGATTATGGAGCAATGCTGGGAAAAGTAAATCCGGCGCTGAATAAACGAAGCAAACACTATGGAAGACAGTCCCGGTTTGAGGGTTCCAAGCGGCAAATCAGGGGCGGAATAGTGCGAACGCTTCTCGCCCGGCCATTCACGTTTCCGGAATTAGAGAGGATTGTTTCAGACGCACGCCTGGAGGCAGTACTCGGTGATCTTCAACGGGAGGGCTTCATCGAGAAAAAAAACAACAAATATGTCATCCGGTCATAGCAGCTTCGGAAACCAGCAGGCGCCCTCATGAACCACATCAGACGGACATTTTGCGAAGCCGTCAGAAGTTGTACGGTCGGGAATCCCCCTCACATTCGAAAAAGCCCGTTAGCACGTCGCCGCAGGAGTCCAGGTATTCTTTGAGCTCCAGTTCGCTCTCAAAGGTGAGGGTCCCCACGTGACCGCTTGTCTCCCCCGACCCGGAGCCGAGATCGGCTGCGCACATGGCCCGCAAAAAACGCTGAGGATCTCCCCCATACCCCCTTGCAAGCTCCTTTTCATTGACGACACCCTTCACGTGTCCATATCCGTCAAAGCAAACAAAGTATTTCATGAGGGTTTCTCCTTTTCTTTCGGCCAGCGTGCGCTGGTGCGGCCTTGCATGAGGAGCACTATAGAGGACCATCCAGGGTCCGTCAAGTTGGATCAGGGTTGTGCGAGATCACTTGCCTTTATTGAACCGGAATGGTAAATTATTGGGAAAGTAAAAATAATAAAACAGGCCTCTCGGTAAAAACACTTCAGCGATCTGAAAAGGAGGGCAAAACATGAAAAAATACACCTGGATTTTTGTCATCTTCTTGTCGTTTTTCGGACTCTCAACAGTGCTTCAGGTCCCGGTCGTCCGTGCCGCTCAACCAATCATTGTGGGAGTCCCGACGTCCCTCGGATTCCTGGAAGGAAAGGAAGGCCTCAGGGCCGTGGAGATGGCTGTGGCGGAGATCAACGCCAAGGGCGGCGTGATGGTAGGCGGAGAGAAGAGGCCTTTCAAGGTTGCATCCATCGACATCCGCGACGCTGCGCCGGGTGTGCCCGTGCCGGAGGCCCTTCTCGGCATCGAGAAGCTCATCCTGGAAAAGAAGCCGACCGCCCTGCTGGTAGGCCCTTTCCGCTCGGAAGCCCTCCTGGCAGGCATGGATCTGATTGCCAAATACAAGGTCCCTCTCATCGGCAGCATTGCCATGACCCCGGCCTCTGAAAAAAAGATTGAGCAAAATCCCCAGAAGTTTAAATACGTATTCCGGAGCTGCCTCGATGTGACCGGGTGGGTGGGGCTGCTCGTGGGCACCATGAAGACCCTCAACCAGAAGTTTGGTTTCAACAAGGTCTATCTCATGAACCAGGATGTCCTCTGGGCCCGGGGCACAGCCAAAGGCATGGAAGGCTGGTTCAAAAAAAGCGGATGGCAGGTGCTCGGACATGACGAGTTCCCCACGGGTTCCACCGATTTCTCCAGCGGCCTTATGAAAACCCGTTCATCGGGGGCACAGATCCTGTTTACCTGCTTTGATATGCCCCAGAGCGGCATCCTGGTCAACCAGTGGAAGTCCATGAAAGTCCCTGCACTGATGGCGGGTTTTATCTCCCCTATGGCCGGACAGGGGGCGTGGAAGACCTTCCATGGAAAAATCGACGGCCTGCTCAATGCGGTCTTCGAGTTGGGCAATATCGGCGCGGTCAAATACCCGCCCGCCACTCGGTTCCACAATACTTATAAGAAGAGGTACGGAAAATACATTGAGGCGGGCCACGGTCCCGCACCGAGCTATGAATCCGTCTATTTGCTCAAGGATGCCATCGAAAAGGCGAATTCCCTGGATGCCGACGCGATTGTGGCCGCGCTGGAAAAGGCCGACCGAAAGGGCGTCATGGGACGCGAAAGATTCTCACGGGGCCACCAGGTGATCTTTGGTGTTGATCCGGCCGAGACAGCGACAGGCTGTTTCTTTCAATGGAACGAAAAGGGACAGCGGATCATCGTGTATCCGGCTGCCCTCGCCGAAGGTGAGATACAGCTCCCTCCATGGATGAAGTCCGCCAAGTAGTGGCGCATACGGGGGGTGAGGTTTCATCCCATCATCCCCCTTTCAGTGAGGTTTCACCCGTGGAGAAAGGCATCAGGCGCCCCTTGAACGAGGGTTGCCCGTTTAATTCCGACCAACAATTTCGAAATTCGAAGCACGAAACCCGAAACAAATTAAACGGTTGTTTAGTACAGCTCCTACCGATGAAATTGCGCTCAAACGCTGCAAAATATTTTAGAACCTTTTCGGCCTGCTTCCTGCTCGTCCGGGTTGGGTGCTATTTCGAATTTGGGATTTCGATATTCGGATCTCCGGTTTTTCCGGGTTAGGGGTCAGCAGTACCAATGTTCTGGGGCACCGTTGTCTATGCAGTAATCAATTCGGTGAGTCTTACGCTCGTCGCGCTGGGGTTCAACCTCACGTTCGGTATCAGTGGGGTCGCGAATTTCGCCTATGGGGCCTTTTACATTGGGGCTGCCTTTCTCTGCTGGATCTTTCTCAACACGCTGCACCTGCCCTACCTGCTCTCCGTCGTAATTGCTGTGCTCACGACGACCGGTGTTGGCGCCTTGATCTACCGCACGGTGTTGGTGCGCGTGCGGGGGCAGGCCCTTTCCGAGGTGATTGCCACATTCGGCATCGGCCTCGCTATCCTGGAGCTATTCAGATACCTGGGTTTTATTGGTTTTGAGTATACCCTTCCGGTCTTTGTGGACAAAAGCTTCATGATTGCCGGGGCATTTGTTGACATGCAGCGCATTTTCATTGTCATCATCGGTGCAGCCCTTGTGACCGGACTCTGGCTTTTTACCCACTACACGTCGCTTGGCCTTGCCTTCCGGGGAATTGCCCAGGATGAACGCACGGCACTCACCTTCGGCATGAATTCGGACTGGATCGCCACTCTCAGCGTCTCGTTCGGCGCCGGGCTCGCAGCCATTGCCTCCACGGTGATTATTCCCTTGGGGACCATTTCTGTCAGCGAGGGATACGATGTGCTGATCAGGGCCCTTGCCGTCTGCATTGTTGGAGGCCTCGGCAGCAC
>CAZWEV010000110.1:0-5573 GCA_964633015.1 uncultured Desulfobacteraceae bacterium
CTCTTTATGAAATCAGAAACGGAACGGATGTGGAAATAAACCATGAACCCCGGCACCTCCCGGTGGAAGACTATCTTCTCGCTCAGGGGAGGTTCAAACACTTAAGCACCAAAGACCTGGACCGGATCAAGCAAGAGATCGACAGCCGTTGGAAAGATTTGAAAAGGAGAGCGAAATGCTGATGTCAGTCCACGGCTACCATAACGCTGGACGCCTTGATCATCGCATAGCAGGGTTTTCCCTCCTTCAATCCAAGCCGATTCACCGAATTTATAGTAATAATGGATGTGATTTTCTGCCCATCGGGCAACTCGATTTCGACCTCCGAGTTGACCGCCCCGGTGGTAATCTTTGTTACCTTGCCCTTTAACATGTTCCTTGCACTTGTTTCCATGATTGCCTCCTTCTTCATCTAAAGCTCAATATGTTATGTTATGAAAGGAGAGACTTGCACCCCTCGAAGGCACCCCACGCTCTCAGATCGCTCTGCTATCCTTCCACAGGGAGGACGAAAATACGAAGCTGATCTCCTTCGTGAAAAACCTGATCCAACTCTGGAAGATTTTACCATTGATTATGAAAAAGAAAAAGGCCTTTCCTCTCTCCAAGGGAAGATCATGCTATTTCCGGCCGATATCGAGGAAAGCCGGTCAATGATCGTGCCCTCAGTCACATCCAACCCGATTTGTTCAGTCCCTTTCATCATCGCATGAGGGTTGTTTGCGGGTGCCGGGAGGCTTTTCAGGCGGGACTTTAAGTGAGAGCCTATTTTCTCCTGTTTTTTGTAAAGTCCGGCCCACTCCCAACCGATTAGCAAGGTTAAGGACGGATCATTCAAATGATATCCAATGTCGTTCCTTCCGGATCATTCGCAATCAGCCGTAAAAACAACGGCATCCTGGAAGCCTACCTGGGTACCTGCGTCGGCGTTACCCTGAAGGATACCAAGGCCAACCTTGGAGGTTTAATCCATATTCTCCTCGCCGAGCCTACAGGCACAGATACCCCCTTTGCCGCTGAAACATATGCTACAACCGGACTGCCGGTTTTCATTAAATCGATCTGCGAGGCAGGAGCATCACGGAAGAACCTGGTGGCCGCCGTGGCCGGTGGAGCCCTGATAGGCGAAGTCACAGAGGTGGATCTCTGGCTGGACATAGGGGGAAATATTGCGGAGCGCGTCAACGATATCCTCCAGGAGGAGGACATTCCTGTGGAGCAGTCTGAAACCGGAGGGATGTTCAGCTGCAAGATGACATTGGACACCGGGGAGCTGGAGACCAAGATAGAGCCCCTCATCCCAGTACCGGCTCACGATCCCGAGAACACCCGAGAGGTAAACCCTGATGAAATAGCTTCAGCGACCAGCAGCCTGAAACCCATACCTCAAATCGCTCTGAAGGTCATACGGATGATTCGGAATGGAGACCATGAGATAGATGACCTCGCCGCCGAAATCCGGCAGGATCAGGTGATCAGCGCCAAGATCCTCAAACTTGCCAACAGCGTCATCATGGGAATAGATGCACCCATAGACTCCATTGAAAGGGCCGTAATCGTGCTCGGAGAAAAAAAGCTCTTGCAGCTCGTTATTTCGGCCGCCACAGAAATGCTTTTTACCCGCAGTAACCCGGGGGGTTACTCCCTATGCAAAGGGGGTCTGTTTCATCATGCGCTGGCAACAGCCATGACAGCCCATGAGATTTCCGTATTCACCGGCCACGGCCAACCCGACATCGCCTATACGGCCGGCCTGCTGCACGACATCGGCAAGGCGGCCCTGGATCAACTCATGGCCGATGCGGCGTCATTTTTCTATCGCTCTCTCCACAATGACGGCATGGACTTGTGTACAGCGGAAAAGGCAAAATTCGGCATGAGCCACACGGAGGTCGGTGGCGCCCTTGCCACGAAGTGGCAATTGCCGGGAAGTCTCGTCAGGACAATTCAATACCACCACAGTCCTGAACTTGCCCCTGGCGACAGGGACCTGATAACGATTGTCAATCTGGCCGACCTCCTAATGTCGAAGTTCAAAGTGGGCTACCAGGTGGGAGGACCGAACACGGAGCAATTGGAGCAACGGTTAGCCCAACTTGGCCTGGGCAAGACGGATTTTCCGGCAATAATCGACAGGATACCAAGGACTATTTTTCGGTCGATTATGGCAATTTAGCTTCCATTGGCTTTGGGCAGCGAGCAGGTCAGATGGCATGTCTCCTCAGCCCTCATCCAGGACCTCTCTGACAACGCCGAGCATCTGTCTGATTTCGTAAGGTTTTTTTATAAAGGCTTTTGCTCCCGCGTCAAGGGCGTTCTTTGCGTGGCCGTTTACCGAGTACCCGCTGGCGATCACCACCTTTGCCCGGGGATTCAATTTCAAGATTTCTCCAAGGCATTTCTCGCCTCCCATGCCCGGCATGATAAGATCCAGGATAACCAACGCAATATCCCCTGACTTTTCACGATAGAGTTCAAGGGCGCTCTCCCCTTCCGACGCAAGAAGGATAGTATAACCGAAGCTCTCAAGTATCTCCTTCCCGATATTCCGCAACAGCTCTTCATCATCGACGAGCAGAATGGTCTCGATACCTCGTGCAGGCTCTGGTGCAGCGTTCCCTGTCTCAGTCTTTTTCTCTATTTTTTCCCCCTCTCTGACCGGAAAGTAAATTTTAAAAACGGTCCCTTGGCCGGGCTCACTGTAACACATGATATAGCCCTCGTGGCTCTTGACAATGCCATAGACCATGGCAAGACCGAGTCCGGTTCCCTTCCCAACCTCCTTGGTGGTAAAAAACGGATCGAAAATATGTTCCAGGGTCTCTTTATCCATACCAAAACCCGTATCCGAAATAGACAAGAGCACATGTTTTCCCGGTCTTGCACCCAGGTGGTCGCGGCAATAGGCCTCGTCCAGGAATGCATTTTCCGTCTCAATAAGCAGTTTTCCACCTTCCGGCATGGCATCCCGTGCATTTACTCCCAGGTTCATTATCACCTGCTCCAATTGGGCCGGGTCTGCGTTGATCGTTTCAAGGCCGTCTTCCAGATGGAGTTCTATGTCGATCATCTTGGGTATCGTTCTCTTCAGGATTTTTTCCACCTGTTGCACTTCCTGATTGAGGCTCACAGGCCTCGGCTTGCTCTCCACCTTGCGGCTGAATGTCAGGAGTTGCTGGGTGAGTTCACTGGCCCTTTGGGCCGCTTTTTCTATCTGCAGGAGACTCGAGATATCCGGATCGCTTTCATCTCTCGGCATAATAAGGATCTGCGTATACCCCAGGATTGCCTGGAGCAGGTTATTGAAATCATGAGCGATTCCCCCTGCCAATGTCCCGATGGCTTCCATCTTCTGGACCTGGAGCATCTGCCTCTGAAGTCTCTTGAGTTCTCTTTCGGCTAAGACCCGGTCGGTCACATCCCGGGCTATGCCGCTGATAAAAGGCGCTCCCTCTTCCGGCTTCATCAGATTGCTTCGATATTCGAGGTATATCTTCCGCCCGTCTTTTGTAAAGTAACTCGAGACTCCCTCGTAGTGCCCTTTTTTCTTGATCCTTTCAAGATATTCGCTAACAAACAAATGCCTGAGTTCCGGCTTCATGAAATCCGATGCGTTGTGGCCGACAAATTCATCGGGCCCAAAGCCGAATATCCGGGTAATTGCCCTGTTTGCACTGGTGAAACGGCCTTCGAGGTCCTGGGTGTAGATCAAATCAGATACCGAGTCGAAAAGTTCCCTGTAGCTCTTCTCCGAAAGGCGGAGTTGCTCCTGCACTTTCTTATAATGGGTGATGTCTCTTGTGATTGCAACCAGGCAGTCTTCTTTCCCGTACCTGAAGACTTTGCCTGACAGGAGGGTATCGAGCACCCTCCCGTCTTTTATCCGAAATTGCAGTTCAACTCCATCGGTCATGCCTGTGTCTTTCACAATACCGATGAGTTTTTTCCTGTCGGCCTGGGTGGCAAACAGGCTCAGATCAATGGCTGTCTTCCCAACGGCTTCTTCTTTTGCATACCCGGTTAAGCTGGAAAAAGCATTGTTCACGTAAATGTATCGTCCGTCCTCTATTGTTGATATGGTAACCGGATCCGGGGAGCTGTCGAACGTGCTCCTGAATTTTTCCTCACTGTCACGCAGTGCCTGTTCAGTACGCTTTTTTTCATCAATATTTCTGGCAATACCGTGTATGGCAAGCACTTCTCCGCTGTCGTTGAAAATCGGGCGATTGATAAATGAAAACCATTGAACAGTGCCGTCCTTCCTTTTTATGCGCAGTTCGAATTTCCATGTTTCACCGTTTCTGCCCTTCTCATACGCCTCGTTTGCTGCCGCCGCATCATCAGAAAAAACCAGAGCACCAAAATGACGATCGATGATCTCTTCCCGCGTATACCCACCCTCTCTCAGAAATGCTCCATTGACCTCGACAAAATTTCCTTCCATGTCCAGAGTGTAAATAACATCAATAGCGTTCTCGAAAAGGTCCCGATATCGTTTCTCACTCTCTTCCAATCTCTCCAACAAGCGGCGTTCCGTATATTTTTCCTCGGTGACATCCCGAAATACCAGTACAGCGCCAATGATTTGTCCGTCCTTGTCGTGAATAGGTGCACCGCTGTCTGCAAGGATCTTTTCAGTACCGTCCTGGCATATCAACAGCGTGTGGTTCGCAAGGCCCACTACATCTCCGCGTTCGAGAACCTGTTCCACTGGATTGGGACATGTCTTCCGTGTTTTCTCGTTGATGATGCGGAAGACTTCATCAAGGGGTCTGCCGAGCGCGTCCTGTTCTCTCCAGCCGGTCACCGCTTCTGCCGCCCTGTTCATCAGGGTGATGATTCCGCTCCTATCCGTGGCAATCACGCCGTCGCCGATGGAGCTCAAGGTAACAGCAAGCCGTTCTTTTATTGCAGCCACTGTGGCCTCTTTTTCCTTGCGCTCTGTAATGTCGACAAAATATCCCAGAGCGGCTTGCCGTTCCTGGTACTGGATTGAGGTGACTGTTTCCAGAATCCATCTTGTTTCACCCTTCTTGGTGACAGCCCTGAATTCATGGGGAATGAGGCTATTCTTTTTCAGCATGGCAACCGCCGCATCCCGCGCCGTCCGCCTGTCTTCCGGGTGGACCAGATCCGCGGCATTTCTACCCAGGAGTTCCGCTTCAGAGTAACCGGTAATCCTCTGAAATTCGGGACTGGCCAGCTTGAATTTCCTCCTCTGCACGATATAGATGCCGATGGGAGACGACTCGATCAATTTTCTCGAAAACTCGTCACTCCATTTTCTCTCGGCCGGGAGTCCCTGTTCACTTTTGCATTCATCCTGCATTTCGAACCTCCAATGTTCAGCGGATAGGTTTTCAGGGGGCGGTTGCATCAACGGGGAGCTCTTTTCGAAGCTCAGCCTCCATGTATGTCCACCTTCATCCGTTCCATTACGGCAAATGGGAGGGAATGTCAAACAAACTGACCGGCCCCTGATCCACTACCTAAATTCAGCAATGGTAATCTTGTAGGCTAATTTGGCGAAAGTCCTGATCATCAGCAAGGTGTCAGATGCAAGTCGAAGATCC
>CAZWEV010000111.1:0-5451 GCA_964633015.1 uncultured Desulfobacteraceae bacterium
TCGCTCCTCGGCGTCTTGCATCTGATACCTCGATGATGATCAGGACTTTCGCCAATTTCGACGGTGGATTTGGGTACACCCTGACCCTTCGTCGTTAACATATCACCTTCCCGCCAAGGCGGGATTTCGCAAAACTCAAGCTGCGCTGGTTCTGCTCAGGGCCTGTTCCTTGTCCCGGTTCCGTGAAAACGCCGTTATTGCTCATCAGGAACAGATTCCCCTATTACCTTGAACCAGTAATACATATAATGCAGTCCTGATATGATCGTAAACAATCCGGTGAGCCAGAACAGAGGAGTATTGAAATGATAGAATCGAGGCAGATAATCTCTCGACAGCACCATGAAAATTGTTCCCAGCTGCAGGCAGGTAGTGATCTTGCTGATGATGGAAGGACGAAAAACGACATCCATGCGGTTGAGAAACAGTATAAGGACCCCGAGCAGGATAAGAACATCCCTGCTGATGGCCATCACGGTCAACCAGGGTGGAATGAAATGCCGCACCGAGAGCACCACGAAGGCTGCCACCAGGAGGATCTTATCAGCCAGCGGGTCGAGAAAGGAACCCAGCCTGCTCTTCTGGTTGAACAGACGGGCAATGAGTCCATCAGCACCGTCACTCAACCCCGCGATAATAAAAATAACCAGCGCACCATGAAAATCCTCACGAATAAGATAGATAACAAAAATGGGAGTGAGTATGATCCGCAGGCATGTTATCAAGTTCGGCAGTGTCATTTTAGAAGCTATTGGGAGACAAGCAGATTAATCTCTGTTTCCGTTGCGCTCTGGAGAACCAATCTCACGGGCAGTTTTCCCTGATTGAGGAGCCGGTGAAGCAGTTCATCCTCGCTCCCGGCAAATGCTACATCCAGGGTAAGGAGACCCCGGCCCATTCGGCTTTGGCGGACGGTTGTCACACCGGGCACATCCTTTTTCAGGAACTCCTGCAGGTCTTTGAAGTCCCTGTAGCTCCGCAGCCCCTGTACCGTCACTTGTATGTGTTGTATGCCGGGCGCTGTTCCCTTCCCCAGATAGAGAACAGATGGGATCAATTTGTCAGCGAGCTTTCGCGCCGCCTTTTCCAGGAGTTCCCTTTTTCCCTCATCCGTTTCCTCGCCTGCACTTCTTTGCTCTGCTTCTGACCCTTCAGCCAGGATCAGCCCGTCTTTTACCGAAAGCACCCGCAACCGGAGAGTTGCGCCGGTGTCATCCTGCAGAACGCTTTTCCCTATAACGACAAAGTCGGCAGAGAGCATGCTCCCCCATTTCAGGGCATCGGCATCAGTAATATCTTCTGATTTCATATCCTGCGACAGAGCCCGGTCCCCAATACCAAAGGTATGATTTATCGGTATGAACCCGCGTTCCTGAAAAATGCTGTAGAGAAGGACTTCTGTCTGATTCATAACCGAGTAAAAATCAGGACCTTTCCACCAGTATTGGAGGCTGCCGCCCCGGAGTTCAGAGACCATGAAAAGGATCCTGCTCTGCGGAGCCTCTTCTACGGCTATCCCGCTGAATCTCAATTTCTCATCAAGGACTTCCGTGTTCACCTTCACTTTCACCAGGATCTGATAATCACTTCCGCTCAGGTTTTCCGCAAGAATATGGAAGCTTTCTATCTCCTCACTGGAGGCGGGGACTATTTCCTTGACCATTCGTTCGAAATTGTTGATCATTCCTGATTCTCCGAAGCGAAGGATCAGATACTCTTCGATGGCCTTTCTCATGGCACTTGAAATAGCTTCTGATTTCGCTGCCGCCATGTTCCCCTGGATTACCCTGCTCGATCCCAGTACGAGAATTTCGTTCGTCACTTTTTTATCCGCTGAAGAAACGCGGGGAAAAGAGAAAAAAAATGTGCACATGAGCCCCAATCCACACAGGACGAAACGGAAGTATTTTGATTGCTTCAATGGTTGTTACCTCTTGATCTTGGTGATGTTGCGGCGAATAACCAATATATGTGGTTCAAAAAATCCCCAATTCTTCTTTGAGCTTTCGGAGAGCAAGCACCGCATCTGCACCGGAAACAGTACCTGCGGGATTGAAAATCCCCTCCTGAGGCGTCATAATAGAAGTTTCCGATGTACAAAGCATCACCGCATTGAAGAATGGTTCTTCATTCCCCACATCGGAAAATGGAGACGTTTTCCCACTGAATCTGGTGTTCAAGGTGGGATCCCCTCGGACAATCGCCAGGATACTGCCCATGATCACTGCATATTCCGCGCGTGTTACCGTTTGATCGGGTCCAAAAGAGCCGTCGGGAAAGCATTCCATGCCCTTCACGCGCAGCTGAAGAGCGACCCTAATATCACCCCTCAGAGGATGTGCCGTCACATCGGCAGGGAGCGCGGGAAGTGCAGATTTCCTGTCTGCGACCGGCATCAACGGGGAAGTCTTTTCATGGCGCGCCATGTTCCGGTAAATCTTGTCCAGTTTCAACTCTTCAACCAGGAGTGCCGCCACATCGGCCCTTGTTATTGCGGTTCTCAATGCAATACTCTTGCCGGCCGAAGATTCCGGCATCGCCTTGATGATTTTTTTTACTGTTTTCAATTTATTTTCAGCCTGCCAAACCAGCCTGGAATGAAGATCAATTACTTTCCTGAATGCGTTTTCAGCATCAAGAAACCGGTAGGCCTGTGTATAGGCATCACCCAGGTAATAGTAGGCTTCCGGCCAATCTGCCATGCTCCCCACCGCATGATCGAACCCGGTTTTCACATGGTCAAGCCAGCCTTCTCCTTTTTTCATGGTATACAGGCGCATCTCCGCCACGGACACCATTGCGCGATCCTCACCGGTCTTCGCATATTTCTTTGCCAGTTCCATGGACTGAAAAGCCCCTTGAAAATCCTTCCTCTTGCCGGCAACGAGGCCGAGGCCGCAGTGGGCCTGGGCGAATGAGCCGTCCAGCCGGAGGGCAGACTCAAATTCGCGTTGCGCGTCTTCCACGCGGCCGCGGTCCAGGAATGTAAAGCCGTTGGATACGTGGTGCGCGGGCGTATCGAGAATTTGCTCCAGGCGGGTATGCTCCGGGGCACACCCTGCCAAAAGGAGAAAAAAACACATGGTGACAAAGAAACTGTAATACCTCCAATTTTTTCGCCTCTGCATATTCAATTCTCCAATAATGGGGCTGAATACTCTTTTTCCCGCGAACTCAATCCTTCCGGTCAGTCCAGAACAATAATGACACCTGCTTCTTCCAGGAAGCTGAGATTGGCAGGTGTCCCTATAATTTTGGCGGCATCCGAATTCGATATGACAATGTCACAAGAATTTGGACCGCTTGATTTCACCGCTTTCACTATCAGAGGATTTTCTCCGACCCTGCGATCATGGAGTGCATCATTGAATTTCTTTATATACTTGGCTGCTCCGTTCCTTACGGCATATCGCCTGTTGACGGTAGCAGGTCCGTAGATTTCATTCCCATCTTCGTCCAGGATACGGGGGACCATGGCAGGCTTCACTCCTAATCCCCGGCAGTCGACCACCAATCCTGTAAATGCCTTTTGCACCGCTGCGCCCGGGGACTCGCTTTTCTTTTTCGGGACTCCGCCCTTGATATGCTCTATTTCACGAACACTCGCCGGCAACAGGATATCTGCCAGCGGTCCCCTGATACAGACCGCCACACATCTCCTCACCCTATTCCCCGGCAGAAAGTATGTTTCCGTCTCTTCAACCTGGGGAAGCAGCTCACTTATTTTTTCACCGCAAGAACTGTACTTCGCGCACATATCTTTTCCCAGATGCCTGGAGTCGATACGAAGGTTTCCAAGAATCTGCAGGATATCGCTCCTGGCAAGCAGTGCCGCCTGTTGCTGAGCCAGCGCACGGCCATGTGCCCGGCTGACCGCATCTTTCGGGGGAAGACCGATTCCCACACCCTCCACGATACCGTTGGACCAATCTATTTTTCCCCCTTCCACGTCTTCCTCATAGACTGCGGCCATTGAGAAAGACGGAAACAGTAGAACCCCGAGAAAAACCAGCAGCATTCTGCGCCGCAGCGTGTCTTTCATGCACTGTCCTCCCTGTATATCCACGCGAATGCACCCAGCAACTGTCCGGCCGGCCAAGGTCCACAGCCGGATTCCAGGAACCAGTCAGTTTCCAACCCACAAATGAAATATTTTTTGCACTTGAAGACCCGCAATTTATTCTTTTACCATCGAACTTCACAGAAAACAAGGCGCGAGGTGCCGGGAAATGCTCATCCCAGAAACGCATCTATCTTTTGCGCGAATTTTTCGACCTCCCGGGGTTCCAGCCAGGTGTACCCGGAATCTGCACGAAACCAGGTGAGCTGCCGCTTGGCATACCGTCTCGTCTCTTTCCGGATCTTCACGATCATTTCCTCCATGGAGTACCGTCCCTCCAGATACTCAACCGCCTGCTTATACCCAATAGCCTGCATGGGTTTCAGCCGGGGGCCATAGCCTTTCCGGAGCAGTGTTTCCGTCTCGTCCAAGAGTCCGGCTTTTATCATCACCAATGTTCTGCTGTTGATACGTTGGTAGAGTGCTTCTCTTTCCTCATTGAGACAAAGCTTCAGGGCATTAAATGTGGTATCTGAAAAGGCATGGCGACCAGTCAAGGCGGAGGGGAGGCTGCCGGTCAGAGAAATAATTTCAAGCGCCCGGATCACCCGCACCCGGTCGTGGGGATGTATCTTGCGTGCGCTTGCCGGGTCCACACGCTGCAGCCTTTCGTGGAGTACCCGGGGACCGGACGATTCCCAGTCCCTTATCAAGGACTGCCGGAGTTCCGGTGCCGACGGGGGGCACTCGAAGAGCCCTCCCAGGAGGCCCTTGATGTACAGACCCGTTCCCCCCACCACCATGACCCGCTTCCCGCGCCCGATAATATCCATGGCGGCAGCGGAAGCCATCCTTCGATACATGGCGGCATTAAATGGCTCATCAGGATCGACCACGCCCAAAAGGTGGTGGGGAATCCCTTCCCGTTCTTCGAGGGTGGGTTTGGCGGTCGCAATATCCATGTACCGGTACACCTGCATGGAGTCGGCGTTGATGATCTCTGCGTCAAACCTGTGTGCAAGCTCTATGGAAAGACCGGTCTTTCCGCTGGCGGTGGGACCGGCGATGACGATAAGTTTGGGGAGTTGGTTTTTCTTCTTTGGCATGAGAAATGCTGGCTGTCTCCCTCCCATAAAAAGCGTCTCAATTTCACGCTTGAGTGAGTTCCCATTCCAGAAATGAGATATTTTTCGGCTCATTTCTGGAATGGGAACTGCAGGAGCCTGTCGGAGTACAGGCAATTTTGAGGTTGGTGGAAAATACTCATATGCAAGTTGAGCTTGCGAAATCCCGGTCTTGGGAGCATCCGAAATCCCGAGGAATGAGGCGTACCGAAAAGTACGCCGCAGTGACGCGGGATGAGGATAACGCAGCAGATGGGCGTTTTCCGA
>CAZWEV010000112.1:0-5442 GCA_964633015.1 uncultured Desulfobacteraceae bacterium
GTCTCGTAGAAATTCTTGGACATGGACTAGCCGTTGCTCCTTTTCATCTATTTACATTGAGGGGAAAGTGCTTAGTCCGGTTGGGCAGCAAGCTGTTTGAGCTTCTACTCCCAGGGGGGGCATTATGTCAACCCCTTCCTCGGCCTCTGATTCCCAGCAAGATATCATCTTCCCGCCAAGACGAGGTTTCGCACAGCTCAAGCTGCGTTGCCTTCGGTCGCTCCCCCCTGCCACATTGCGGTCATTCCCGCGGATGCGGAAACTTGGATTCCGGATAAGCCCTTCGGGCTTTCCTAAATGACAACAGAGGGATACCCCTCAGCTTGCTGCGGGGTAGTTCATATTTCCCCCTTCTTCGGTTAGGCGGCGGAAAGAGAAAAGTCGGCCTCACGGACAATGACACATGGAGAAGCTGGTTGTCCAGGAGCAGGGCAAAGCTCCGGATGAGTTGTTCAAAGGGCTTGGTGGAGGTGTCGTGCCTGCCGAATTTCAATCCGTGTAGTGAAATAGAGTCGCATCCTTCTCAAGCAATACCCCTTGTTTCGGCCATGAATGCCATTTGTCCTGCCGAGTTCGTTGGGGGCATGCAGCGCAGGGCTTCAGGTTTCGGTATCAGTTGAATGGCCTCCTCCGGGCAGGCCGCCGCACACAGACCACAACCTATGCACCGGTCCAGGTTAATTTCGGCTAATTGATACTCATTCATCTTAAGGGCTCCCATCTGGCATCTTTCCAGGCAGGTTTCACAGCCGCTGCATTCGTCCTGGTTTACCTCAGCGAAATAGTTGGAAAAGACCATTTCCGCAGGCTTTGGATGCCTTTTCAGGGAAGTCAGGACGCCGCAGCAGTCGCCGCAGCAGTTGCACATGCCTGCCGGATTCACGGCCGTTGCCGGCTGGGTAACCAGGCCGGCCTCCTGGGCTTCTGTCAGGATCCTTATCGCCTCATCCACCCCTATTTCACGTCCCATATTCCGGTCCACATAGTACTGACCCATGGACCCGAACATGAAACAGGCCTCAAGCGGTTTGTCGCAGCCCTGGTCAATCAGCCGCTTCTGCTTTCGGCAGATGCAGTCGGTGACCACGATCTTGCCTGCCTTCCTGAGTATCTCGCTCGCGTCCTCGTATGCAGCGACATTGTGCAGGACCTCTATCGTGCGCTGCACGGGGACCGTGCGCAAGAATGCCCGTGCCCCCGTGCTTACGGCGTTATGGAATCCCTCCTGCGTGTATTTCTCCACCAGATCGGCCATATGGCTGTCCAGGTGTGCTACCTGGAACTCGAACAGGCCGTGCACAAAAGGAATGGTCCCGTATCTGGCCGTATCCCCTTTCTTTAACCGAAACAGGAGCCCCCTTTTGTACATGCTGCTCAGTTGTTCGGCAATTTCATCGGTTGGCCGGCCCAGGCGACCAGCCACATCTTCCGGCGTTTCGAGCTTCTGTGTGAGGCTCAAAAACATCTCGGCATCTTCTTCCGTGAAAAGCTTTTTCAGAATCTCAATCTCAATACCGGAATCCGTGGCCGGGAAACCCAGCGAATACCCATCCAGCCGTTTCTGTAATTCCCTGAAAATATCATCTGCCATGTTATCCTCCATAAAAGGGGGCAGATCCCCCCTCGGTTATTGTTACAGGCCTACCAGGTTCCGGGCCCCTGATTCTCCATCAATCATCTGCTGCGCTGCCTTCGCCTGCTCCTCCTTGCAACGTTGGGGTGATTCCCGCCCACATATCCTGAAAAAGCTGCTTGAGATTCTCCTCTTTGCACCTGCACGGCGTGGTATACATGTTCGGGTCCTGGCCGGCCACATTCACCAGGGTGTCTATTTCTTCCTTCATCTGATTCTCTGTGATGCCGATTTCCTTCAGGCTCAGGGGTTCTCCGATTTCTCTTTCAAGATCCCTTATTTTCAGAATAAATGCTTGTATCCTCTCCCGGGGAGAACCGGCATTAATGCCTACAAACCCGGCAGCGGTATCGAGTCTCTCAACCGGATCAGGAGCGCCGGGAAGCGCGGGGGTTGAAGAAATATACGCCAGAGAATAGGGCAGGGCTATTCCCACCGCCCGCCCGTGGGGGATGTGAAATACGGCTCCCGCCGAATGGGCCAGGGCATGGGAAAGCCCGGTGTTGCTGTTGCCGAATCCTAATCCGGCGATGGTGGCTGCATTCTGCATTTTCTCCCTGGCCAGGGGATCGCTTCCGTCCCGGTACGCTTTGGGAAGCCACTCAAAAGCCATCTTCATGGCCTGGAGGCACAGGCCGTCGCTGAAGTCCGTCTGCTGCCTGGATGTATAGCCGTCCACGGAATGGCCGATGACATCAATCCCGGTGCTTGCGGTCAACGCACCCGGCATCCCGGCTGTAAGCTCCGGGACCAGGACCGATATATCGGGGACAATGTCATTGTGGGCAAATATCTTTTTCTGGTGCTTTGCCTTGTCTGTGAGGACTGCCACCCAGGTGACATCCGCACCCGTGCCGCTTGTGGTAGGCACGGATAAGAACCTGGCCTTCTGCCGCAGGTTCAGCTTGACCTTCGGGAGAACAGGTTCGCCGGCCATGTCCGGTCTTTCATACAGGACCCATGCCGCCTTTGCCGTGTCTATGGCAGACCCCCCGCCAAAACCGATAATCCATTGCGGCTCAAAATCGAGAAGAACTTTACTCCCGGCAAGCGCTACATCAACAGACGGCTCCTGATCTGCGCCGTCCCAGATCTTTACTTCATACCCGGCATCTCTGAAGGTTTTCACAATCGTTCCGCAGGACCGTGCCATCGTCTTATCCGTAATCAGCACCGCCCTGTCGCCCTTGCCTTCAATCTCGGGTCCTAGCTTTTCCAGCGCACCTTTGCCAAAGAGCACCTTCGGGCTGAGAAAATATGACATTTGCATCCCTCCCTGCTTGGCATTTCTCAGTTTCCTGAGCAAATTTACTTACAATACTGAGCAAATTATTATCTTGCAAGAATTACTCGTATCATTTGGGGGACGTTCTTCACTTTTTACACAAACTCACAAGAACGATGGGAAGCTGGGAAGCGAGAAGGCTGGGATGCAGCGCCTTCGACGGCGTCAGGGCCGGGCTTCGCCCTAGAGAACCGCTTCGCTTTAGGCGAAACAGATGATAGGAAGAAGGCAAAAGGTTAAAGAAAAAAATGTGTCACGAGGGGGCGTTTTTATAAGACGAGGGGTTTCTGCCATTCCCAAAAGAGACATTGAACTCAGGCCTGGACGCATTCGTTGAGCAGGTCTTCAAAGGTCTTCACAAAATTTTCGCCTTCATCAGAGCTTGATGAGTTCGTAGTCGAGCTTTCCCAGCCCAATCTTCTGAGCGTATTCCAGCTGCAGGAGATGGTGCTGGTTGGGGTGGACCTCTTTGAAAATCTCTTTCCCGCAGGAGGCATTCACGAGGTCGAGGCTCGCCTTATCGACGGCCACGGGATCGGCCGAAGCGAAAATCCCCACATCAGGTGCAATCCGCCGGGTTCCATAACGCCAGCAATCACATTCCTTATTTATCCGCAGCGCAAAATTCAGGAAACCGGCTTTGCCTTTCTTGTCCTTCAGAATGGCATAGGTGTACTCAACCATCTTCTTCTGGACCTCGTCACCTGCCCCGAAATCGATAAAAAGCGCCATGTTGGGACAGGCCGCCACGCAACTTGCGCACCCGATGCACTTGTCCTTGTTCAGCACCGATTTGTCGTCTTCCATATGGATGGCATTTACGGGGCAGACTTTTTCGCACTCACCGCAGCCGACACATTTGTCTTCGTAGAAAGTGGGGGCCGCATCACAGTGCTGAGCCAGCTTGCCTTCCCTCGTTGCGCATCCCATGCCGATGTTCTTCAGGGTCCCTCCGAAACCCGTCAGGGCATGGCCCTTGAAATGCGTCACGGCAACGAAGGCGTCGGCATCCACGTAGCAGCGGCCGACCTTGGCTGTTTTGATGAAATCCTGATCGATCTGCACTTCCGTGACATCTTCCTTTTTGTTGTCGTCAGGGATGAAGATGTCCGCGCCCACGGCCTCCCTCGTGAAGCCATGCGCCGCGGCTATCCCGAGATGATCCTTGGAATTGAGCCGTTTACCGCGGTAAAGCGTGTTGGCGTCCGACAAAAAGGGGAGGGCGCCCTTCTCGGCTATCTCATCACAAATGAGCCGCAGGTGATCGGGCCTGACAAACGCGTCGGTGCCCTCCTCCCCGAAGTGCATCTTCACGCCCACTTTCCTGGCGTCTTCGGGAAAAGCCAGCACCCTGCTTTCCTCCAGGAGCACCTTCAGTTTGGCGTTGACGGTATTGATGTCCTCTGCATCCTCAACCGGTACGAAATATACTTTACTCTTCATCTGATCCACCTCACAGCAGCCGGGAACGGCTTATTCATTGCATTGTATTGGATGTTCACGGACGGGCCTGGGCACATTCGTTGAACAGGTCTTCAAAGGTCTCGATGAAATTTTTGCCCTCAGAAGGCTCGACAAATTGCTGCAGCCAGTTGCGGATATAGCGGGCGTCGAGGCCGGGGTTTTTCTGTAAAATGGACCTCACGTCTTCCAGATCCCTTGGCCTGCCGGCGAAAATCTTGTGGATAAGGAGATCTTCCGGGGACGCAAAGTTGACCTCTTGACCCAGAATCTTCACTTTTCTTGCCCGGTTTATGGCTTCTTTTTCATACGGGGTAAAAGAAAAAATGAAATCCACGCGTATCCCTGAATTTTCATCCAAAGTAGGGAGAACCATGGTTTCTTTGACGAATGATTCCAGGTCGTCAGGAAGAGGTTTGAGGGCAAGTTCTCGAACCACGTCAAGAAGGTCCTCAAGGCGATCTGTATCCAGCCCCAAGGTCACATCAATATCCCTGGTCATTCGTGGCTCTCCGTATAACAGGACGGCCTGTCCACCGATGATCATGTAGGGAAGGGCATGCTTGGAGAGATATGTTCCTATCTTGGAAAGGAGTTCTTCAAACACGAGTTCAACACCTTTGCAATCCGGATGTCAACGGCTATTCCCTCCATGGGATCTTTCGCCGGAAGGATGCCGAGAGACCGTGCCTCCTCCCACATGGCCGTAAAGAGCTTCAACGCCTGCTGGTGGGTTAAACATCCCCTGTTTTTGGCGAAATCAATCTGGAAGTTCCTGTATGTTGGGCAGGATTTTAACATTGTCTTGGCGACTCGATCGTTAAGTATTATTTTTTTATATTATCAGATGCAGCTCTTAAAGTCTCCCTTTATTCCACATAGGGGGACGTTCTTCACAAATTACACTTTCTTGCCCTGAGAATCCTTCCAGGCGAACAACCGAGCGGAAACGACCGGGATGAGGGTGGGGAAGAGGTCCAGGATGGCGGGATCAGAGTATATCGTGGGCTTCCAGAAAGGAAAGGATCTCACTCGCGCATTCATCCGGCCTCTCCATGGGCAC
>CAZWEV010000113.1:0-5426 GCA_964633015.1 uncultured Desulfobacteraceae bacterium
AGTAAGAAAAGGGTGTCATCGTATGATGAACACCCTTTTCGCATCGAATGGCTCCCCGGGACAGACTCGAACTGCCGACCAAGTGGTTAACAGCCACCCGCTCTACCAACTGAGCTACCGGGGAATAATTACTTTTTATGCGGGGCTCTTAAAGAGACTCTAATATAATTACAAAATCTAGCAGGAACAAAAATAATGGTCAATGAAATTTTTTTTCCGGAATGACTGTTTCAAACTTCCCAGTCAGGGAGTGGCCCTCTGAAAAAAGGAAATCTGAAAGATTGGGAATTAAGCACAGGAGATGTTTCCAAGTCAAGGGAAATTTCCTTGGTGCGGGACGCCCCGGCCGCCAGCGTATTCACTTTTCGGTTTTTTTATTGAAAGGAGTTGCATTGCCTCTTATGATGAATAGTATGTATTTACCAAGTGCATCTTCCGGCGGCCTGGAATCACGTGCAGCGGGCCAGAGTAGGTGAGGTTGTTGATTCATGAAACAGATCATTCTCGGGACAGCAGGTCACATCGATCACGGCAAGACTTCTCTTATCAAGGCATTGACGGGGATTGATACCGATCGCCTCAAAGAGGAAAAAGAGCGGGGCATCACTATTGAACTGGGTTTCGCGCACCTGGAACTGCCGGGAGGCAAGCTCCTCGGCATCGTGGACGTGCCGGGTCACGAAAAATTCGTCAAGAACATGGTGGCGGGCGCCACCGGCATTGATCTCGTTGCCCTTGTCATCGCCGCGGATGAAGGGGTCATGCCACAGACCAGGGAACATCTGGAAATCTGCCAACTCCTCAATATTCAGCACGGCCTCGTGGTCCTCACGAAGATAGACATGGTGGACGAGGAGTGGCTTGAACTCGTCAAGGAAGATGTTCAGGAATACCTTTCGGACACCTTTCTCGCCGATGCCCCCATCGTTGAGGTTTCATCCGCCACCGGGGAGGGCATCGAAAAATTGATCTCCACCCTTGACCTGCTTGCACAGGGTATCCCCGAAAAAGAGGTGGGACACGTTTTCCGGCTGCCCATTGACCGGGTCTTTTCCATGAAAGGATTCGGCACGGTTATTACCGGGACCGCCATTTCCGGCAGAATCAGGACAGGCGAGGAGGTCACCATCTATCCCCAGATGATTCAATCGAAGATGCGGGGAATTCAGGTGCACAACAAAGACGTCCAGGAGGTCAGGGCCGGACTTCGGACCGCCGTGAATCTGCAGGGAGTAGAAAAAGCAATTATTCATCGCGGCCATATCCTCGCCACGAGAGATTCCATGAGATCGACGTTCATGGTGGACGTCATCCTGGATCTTCTTGCCAGCGCTCCAAAAAAACTCAAGAATCGGGCAAAAGTGCGGTTCCATACGGGCACTTCCGAGATCATCTCAACCGTTGTTCTCCTGGACCGGGACGAGTTGGAGCCCGGCCAGACATGCTTCGCTCAGATCAGACTGGATGAGCCGACCGCCGTGCTCAGGAAGGACCGGTACGTGTTGCGGAGTTATTCTCCGGTAAGGACCATCGGCGGCGGTGAAGTCCTGAACGCCCTTCCCAGGAAAAAGAAACGGTTTTCGGAGACCGGTCTTTCTGAAATGAAGGTTCTCCACGAAGGGGACCCGGCCGCCGTCATTGAGATCTTTGTCGGCCAGGGGCGTTTCATGGGGATGGAACAGGCCGAATTGCCTTTTCTCACCAATATGAGCAGGAAACGGTTGGAAGATATTCTCAAAGACCTGATGGCAAAAAACCGGGTGGTCCGCTTTGACAAGGAAAACAGTGTGCTGATTCACGCGGATTTTCTGGAAAAGGCACGGAATGAATTACTGGAAACCATTGCAGAATACCACGGGAAATTTCCCCTGAAAGTGGGATTGCCAAAAGAAGAACTCCGTTCGCGGACGATCGGGTCAAGGAACCAGAAGCTCTTCAATTTCCTCATCAATCAGCTCACCAGGGAGGAACGTATCGTGCTGGAAAAAGACCTGGTACGGCTGAAAGACCACCGGGTCACGCTGGCTGCCGATCAGCAGAAGGCCCGGAAAGACATTGAGGAAATATACGTCAAGAGCGAGCTCCAGCCTCCCTATTTTAAGGAAATAAAGGATAAGTTCCCCGGCAATACCGCCCTCGAGGTCCTTGAACTGATGCACAGTGAAGGCTCCCTCATCAAAGTGAAAGAAGATCTCTATTTTCATAAGCAGGCCATAGAAAACCTTGAAAAAAATCTTGTCTCCTTTCTCAAGGAACACAAGGAGATCACAACTCCCCAGTTCAAGGACATGACCGGCACGTCCCGGAAATATACCATCCCCCTCATAGAATACTTTGACCGCTCACAGGTCACCGTCCGGATCGGGGACAGCCGGGTGCTGAGAAGGAAATAGATTTTCCGCATGGAAAAGCCCACCGGCAATCTGATGGCGGCCCTCGGGCTGGGACCAAGGGAGCATGTGGCCCTGGTCGGCGGCGGGGGAAAAAGCACGCTCCTCTTTACCCTGGCAGAAGAATTGCGACGGGAAGGCCGAAAAGTGGTGACCACCACCACCACAAAGATGTGGGTTGAGGAAGGGAAACAGGCTCCCGGAGCCATGGTTTTTTCTTCCGCCGGCGAGTGGGAAGGACCGCTCAAAGGCGCTCTGGAGAAATACGGCCACGTGTTCGTAAGCCGGGGGCCCCTTTCATCGGGTAAGACGGCCGGTATCGCAACATCCGCTGCTGACGCCATTTTCCGGACCTCGTGGGCGGACCATGTGCTCGTGGAGGCGGACGGCGCTGCAAGACGGCCGGTCAAGGCGCCTGCTCCGCACGAACCGGTTATTCCTGATTCAACGACGGTGGTGATTGCCGTCATGGGTCTGGATGCCCTTGGGGCCCCGTGTACCGAAGAACACGTGTTCCGGATCGAACGGTTTGAGAAAATAACGGGCCTTAACCAGGGCGGGAAAATGACGCCTGAAGTCCTCGCCAGGATATTTGCCGACCCCAAGGGTCTTTTTCAGGGATCGCCGGATAGTTGCAGGCGTGTGGCCTTTTTGAACAAACTGGACCTGCTGGATGACAGGACTGCGGCCCATGATCTGGCGCGCTGTATCACGGAATTTCCGGGAACCTTGGTGAACAGGGTGGTGCTGGGTTCCCTGCACAAGAAAGAATATCTGATTTCAGGAGCATAACAGTGAAAGAAATTTACGAAGCAGCGATTGAAGAATGCCGGAAAGGCAATGTTTCCATGCTGGCAACGATCATCAAACAAGCAGGGCCCTCCCCGCGCGGCATAGGTGCCAAGTGCCTGCTGACCAGGGACGGCAGGCTTTTCGGAACCATAGGCGGGGGCCGCCTTGAAGCGGAAGTGCTCGCGGAAGCCCCCGGGGTGCTGGCGTCCAATGTCCCGGCGCTGATGAGCTTCCATCTCAAGGGGACCGATGTCGAGGACACGGATATGCTGTGCGGTGGCGATGTGGAGGTCTTCCTGGCCCCCATATCCCCGGAAGACTCCGGGCTCCCTGCCCTCTTTGGGTCCATTCTGAAGGTCCATCGCCGCGGCGGCTCCGGGTTTATGGCGACGGTTGTGGACCCCGAAGCGTGGCAGGGTAAAAAAGCGCCCATGTTTTTTGCCACAACAGACGGTACGCAGTCCGGCGAAATCCCGGGGGCCCCGGATATCGAAAAGGAGCTCAAGGACAGAACAGAGGAGCTTGTGAACCAGAGGCTCCCGAAAATACATCATTTTCCCAAAGGGGAAGGATCCCTCAATGTCTTCGTTGAGCCGGTCGTGGCAAACCCGATCCTCTTCATCTTCGGCGGCGGGCATGTCTCTCAGCAGATTGTGCCCCTGGCGGCCCGGGTCGGATTCAGCGTGACCGTCATCGACGACCGGGGAGATTTTGCAGATCCGCATTTGTTCCCGGAGGCGCGGGAAGTGCTTGAACGCCGGTTTGAGGATGTCATGGATGGACTGCCGGTGGACGGTTCCTCCTATCTCGTGATTGTCACCCGGGGACACAGTTATGATAAGGAAGTGCTGGCCCAGGCGCTGAAGACGAACGCCAGGTACATCGGCATGATCGGGAGCAGGCGCAAGCGGGATATTATCTATGCAAAGCTCCTGGAGGAAGGATTCACCGGGGAGGATATCGCCCGGGTCCATTCCCCCATAGGGCTCACCATCGGCGCGGAGACCCCCGAAGAGATAGCAGTCAGTATCGTGGGGGAGCTGATTCAGGAACGTGCGGGAAAAAAGGGATAAGAAACAGAGGAGACAGACTCGGGGGAAAACCGGACTACCTCGGTGAAAAGGCGGTAGAAACGGAATGACAGGGAGGGAAGGAGCATGAGTTACAAGGTGGAGGACTCGTACCAGGGATGGCTCTGGCAGAAACTGGGTGAGAAATGTGTCGAAAACCTCAAGAAACACGGTTTTGATGCCCACCTGGCAGAGACCGTCGAGGAGGCCAGAGACCTGATATTGAACATGATCGGAAACTTCGAGTCATTCGGATTCGGAGGATCGGATACGACCCGCGCTCTGGCGGTCATGGAGGAGCTGAAAGCCAGGGGAAAGACCATTCATGACCACTGGCAGGAGGGCTTGAGCAGGGAAGAAGATCTGGAGATTCGGCTCCGGCAGGGCCGGTGCGATTGTTTCCTGTGCAGCGCCAACGCCATTGCCGCGACGGGCGAGGTGGTCAATGTGGACGGCATCGGCAACCGCACCAACGGTATGACCTTTGGACCGAAAAAAGTGGTGATTGTTGCCGGGATGAACAAGGTAGCCCAGGACCTGCACGGGGCCTTGCGGCGGATCCGGGAAGTGGCCGCCCCCATGCGGGCAAAAAGTCTCGGCATGCAGACACCCTGCGCGGAAACGGGATTCTGCACTGACTGTAACGTGCCCCAGCGCATCTGCCGCGTTACGACCATCCTCCACCGGAAACCCATGCTCACCGACGTGACCGTGGTCCTTATTAACAGGGAACTGGGATTCTGAGCATGGGAAAACACAGCCATAGATTTGTGGAGGAATACGACGGGTTCGTGGGTTTCGGGTTCAGCCGCGAGGTGGACGAGCACACCCTGACGTATTACCTCCAGAAGTTCTCAGACGATGAAGTCATGGCGTTGATCAGGAGCAGAATGTCCCCGGAAGACATGGAAAGCCTCTTCGATCATCTCACCGCCATCATGAAGCACTACCTGAAAGATGATGAATACCACCGGTATTTCCTGAAGGACGAGGGGCACTGAGTTTTCACTAAACCCACCACTGGTGGTGGACCCGGCTCGATTCCACCGATCCGGGATCTGGGAGCAGGCTCAGGGAGATAGCCATTTCTTGCGTTCCAAGGCTCCGGGCTGGTCTTTTCTGCGGCTTCCCCCAGAGATACGTCACGAAAAGACGGCGCCCTCTCACCGGTCAC
>CAZWEV010000114.1:0-5308 GCA_964633015.1 uncultured Desulfobacteraceae bacterium
AGAGCTTGCCCCGGACGAAAAGCAGGAACTTCTTGAAGTGATCGATGCCTATCATGATGAACTGTTCCCCCTCATCGTTCCCATAACCCTCCTTAAACACTATGTCAGGAAATATAAACAACCCTATCTTCAAGGCCAGGTCTACCTCTCCCCTCATCCATCGGAACTCAGACTGCGAAATCATGTCTGATCTCCGTCCCTTTTCCCTTGCAGAACTCATTATGGGCCTATTTCACAGGGTACCATGAGCAATTATTTCTTCCATACGAGGTAGTTTGATTGGTCACCCCATATTCCGAGCAGCCGACATCATGTGAAAAGGTGGAGAAGCATGTCGTAGAAATCATACGTGGCAGGCATTGCTGGCTCAACACCTCAGTTTGAGGGCGGGTCGCAGATTACCTATGGCAAAAACGCCCTCGATGTGCGAAAATAATAGTTTGCGACTTGTCCGGGCTTCGGCTTTACGGAACGGTCCGGGCCGCACCACCGGGGAAAAAAGACCCTGTGGGCAGATGTTAAACATGACTTGGAGAAAAGGAGCAGCGCGATGAAAACAGGAAGGTCCGATTCCGGAACATCCAAACCGTTGGTGGTCATCTGGTCTTCACGTGACCGTGAAGTGGCGCAGAACATGGTTTTCATGTACACCAAGAACTCCAAACTCAAGGGTTGGTGGGAGAACGTCCGGCTGGTAGTCTGGGGGCCTTCGGCCAAGCTCCTGGCAGTGGACGAGGAACTACAGGCTGAAATCGCTGAACTGAAAGAGGCCGGTGTCGGGCTTCAGGCGTGCAAAGCCTGCGCAGACCGGTACGGCGTCTCCGACAAACTCGGCAGTCTGGGTATTGATGTTATCTACATGGGCCAGCCCTTGACCGAGTATCTGAAAGGGGGTTGCTCGGTCATTACCTTTTGACGCAGTCATCTGCTCTTGGATTGAGATTCCCTGAGGACTTCCGGCTTTTGAATGAAAGGCTCGATGCCGGAAAATATGAACTTGAAAGAGGAGCGATATGGACAAGCATCAGGTAGAGTGGAACGAGAAGGTGGCGGAAAATATTATCAAACATCTGGTGAAGCGCCGTATGGAGGGCAGCTACGCCACGACGGCCCAACAAGCCAGAGACGAGATCCTGGCCATGATCCCTGAACGGGCAGTGGTTTTTCGCTGCGGCTCCATGACGGCGGCGAATATGGGTCTCTGGGAAAAGGTGGCCAAGCTGCCTGGCATTGAGCTCATCGACCCCTACCAGCCCGGTATCTCGCCCGAGGAGGGCCTGGAGCGCAGGCACAGGGGTATGACGGCTGACGTGATGATCGCCAGTTCCAATGCGGTGACCCTGGACGGCAGGCTGGTCAACCTCGATGGCATGGGAAACAGGGTGGCAGCCATGGTCTTCGGGCCCAGGAGGGTGATCCTCGTGGTGGGCATGAATAAAGTGGCCCCGGACCTGGATTCGGCCATGGCAAGGATCAAGCATTATGCCGGACCGGTTAATGCGATACGCATAGGCGTCAAAACCCCCTGCGTGAAAACGGGATTGTGCTCGGACTGCCGATCACCTCAAAGGATATGCAACATGTGGAGCGTCATAGAAGGGCACATGGCCAAAGGCCGTATTCATGTGAAGCTGGTGGGAGAGAACCTGGGATACTAGCCCGCATTTCTCAAGAGCTTTCGTAATGAGGTGGTGGAGAGCCCCGTGGACAGCAAGTTGAGCTTACGAAATCCCACTATCGGGAGCGCGCAAAGAAAAATGAATGAAGGCGTACATAGCACTACGTCGAGGTCATGTTTCGAGCGCAACGCTGGAGGCACGGGGCTGTCCGCGGCCGCAGCAGATTGCCCGTGAGACATGCTGGTTAGGTGCGTGTGTTCAATTGGTCGGCAACCGATTGATTGAGCAACTTCTGGGCTTCAATGAGTTTCTTGTACTTTGATTCTATTTTCTCGATATTCCGAGACAGAACAGCCTTCAATAAATCGCCTTCCATTTCGGCAACATCGATTCTTTCATAATAGTCCATAGTCTCTTTGAGATGTGCGATAACGATCTTGCCTGTCAGGATTGGGTGGTTGTTCGTTACATTTGCATCCTCAAACCTTGTTCCATGTTCAAGCTCAACTTCTAAACCCTTTCGGAATGCATCAAGGGGAATATTCATCCCTTTGACATTCACAATTTCGAGAATCGTGGAAGCCTCTTCCTCTGAAATAGTAGGATCCGTGATTCTGGACCAGTCCCGCAAGCCGATCTCGCTGCAGACTCTCTTTACTTCATCAGCGGTTATGTACTCCGGAAATTTCATGTTTTTCTCCTTTCATGATTGATCTGGAAATCAAGTCATTTTTTCAGATGTTTTTTTATCTCTTCGAGCTCTTTTAACAATTTTTTATTAGAGACACTATTTTTGTAGCCCATCAGGATTAACTTGACCGAAATAAGAAAAATACCAGCTTCTAAAAGCAAATCGTGCGTAAGACCTTTAGTGAATAGAGCTACTACAAAAAGAATCAGAGTAATGACTATAATTGCTAATGAACCTATGTCAAAATGTTGTTTCATCTAGCCTCTTTGTTTGCATATAATCGCGGTGCTGACCCGCGAGCACGGGGGATGGGAGCAGGCCGCTGGCCTGATCACAGCCACCACGCGCAGTCGGGTCGAGTACCTTGTTCTGGCGCAAGGCGACAGGACAAGGTGCTTGACGAAGTCAGCACCGCGATTCATGGCGACGCAGTCGTCATGAACAAGTGATTATGCGGTTTCCGTATATACGCAGCTATCAGTACGGACTCGGCATGCACTATTGTCAAGATTTGCCAACATTCTACGCGCATATCCTGCGAGTTAGGATGTTATGCGGAAAACCGGATAACATGCATGAAATCCCGCCGGAAATAAGAACTACCCTTGACTCGGTAAACAGGTCCACCACAATACAAAATACATTACAGGATCAAGGAAAAGAATGTCTTTGCAGCAGGCTGCGGGGTATCTGATCGGAGTTGCGCCGAAGTCTCCGGCGCAGGCTGGTCATCCCTGCAGTTAGGCTGCAGAGCATTCTGGTTTCCATCCATAAATGGCTACTTTTTACAATCTCTGCGTCAATCTGCGGGATCACTTGTGCGGTGTACTAACGTACGTCTCCGCGTAATCCCTTGATTTTCTTGACCTTGCAAAAAATATCTCATTTCTGGATTGGAAACTCGCTCATGTCCGAATTTTATTCGTGGATGGGAACATTTTAGTAAAGGCGAACATAACCTTTATCACTTTATGAATAAATTTCAAGGAAAAATGGGTTCATCCGGATCTTGCGTATTGACACGGAGCTTCCGCATCAGGAATCGAGATATCAGGTGCTTTGCCTGACGCGTCCCCCCCGGGAATCATTCATTGCGGGGGCAAATGTCGGGTTCTCTCAAAGTCCTCCGGGTCATACCCTTGACTCCTCAAGATATCTTTAACGGCAATCCAATCTCCATTTGAAAGCTCCGGCTTCCGACCCAGTATCCAGCCGTATTTTCTGCCGGGAACCCCCACAACGGCATATTGATATTCCCTGTCGAGACCGACGATCCAGTAATCGCCCCAGAAGAGATTCACCCCTAAGAACCTGACAAAGCTCACCTTCAGCTTTGCATGGGTTACGGGATCAGTCACTCTTGCGATACCTTTCGCGGTCATGCGTTTTCCCTTGTGGTCCAAGCACGAATTCACCACCAGGACGGTGCCGTCTTTCTGCAGTTTGTATTCTGCGGTGGTGCCTCCACCGCATTTTTTTTGAAAGCGGTTGGGGATCTTTGCTATCTCATACCATTTGCCCATGTACCTGTTGAGGTCCACTGAGGCCACGGCTTGGGGTGCGTCCTCCATATTTCCTCCGCACGAGGATACTGCGATAAGAACGGTGAAGACCAATAAGAAGTATCTCAATGTTTTCGGCTCACTTTTGTCACGAATATTTTGTTTTCAGCGCATCAGCTTAGAGCACTCCTTTGTTTTTCATGGCGTGAACTACCAGAAACGTTTTCCATTCCCGATCCGAGCGACCCCATGTACCATCCCTGTTCTGGGTTTTAAAAAGCCATTCAAAGGCCTTTTCCAACTGAGCATCTGCCTCTTTGGAATTGAGATGCGCGAGGGCGTTGATCGTCTGGTAGAAAGGCACCGGGCGTCGCCACCTGCCGCTCCGCTCCTGGGCGTTGCCAAAGGCCCTGACAGCCAAAGCAACTGAATCCGCCTCCGTGTATTCAGGGTGAACCACAAATGCCCGAAAAATGTTGTTTGAGCAGGACCACCCGCACCATCTCCCCTGACCAGCTTTCCCCAGTTCCTCTAACCGCTTGTATACGGAAAGTATGCGAGGATCTTTTTGGCGACCGAAAATGGTGGCGAGGAAAAGGGTGGCGCCCGACAGGAAAAATGCTCCACAGCCTTCAGTAAAAGGGAGTCCCTTAAGAAGCCGGTTTGTAATAGGCTCACCAAGGGAACCATGTCTTTTCGTAAAAACCCGTCTAGACTTCTCAACGAGCCAGTCCAGGCAACGATCGATTGCTTTATTGGGTTCACGAACGGTAAGGTGCAGCCAAAAAAGGCATCTGACGGACTTTACTATTGACCCATTCCAGGATCCGTCTCTGCCCTGACCCGCTACAAGAGATGCCACTGTCTTCCTGAAATCCTGTTCCCAGGTCGTCGATCTCTCCTGCAACCACCGTTTCCTGGCATAGAGGCCCACCGGCGTTTTGCTCTGACTGAACACAGCCAGAGGATCGTACCGGGGAGCTAGATTGAAGCCCATCTTTTAAGATACCTCTTCATCTGCACCTTGCGTACCGTGTTCTCGGAGGCCATGTAGCGCACCTTCCCGAAGACAGGGCGCTCCGGTCCCCAGGCCCGGTCGTGTCGACCCAGGACCCAAGAGATGCCGGTATAGGAGTTCGGATCCCTCCCGTCGAGTGCGTACCGGTTATTGAGCTCTTCCATGATTTGCAATGCCTCTTTGGGAGTAGCTGTCCAATGCAGAATCTTTTTGCCCCAGAGCATGCGCAGGTAGTTGTGAATCCTCCCCTCCACCAGGAGCTGTCTCTGGGCCGCGTTCCAGACCGGGTCATGGGTGCGTGCTTCCTCGAACTCCTTTGGCGTGTAAACACGAGGCCGCGGGTCCCCTTCATGTTCCCGCAGCGTCTTGACGGCCCAGGAAGGCAGGGAGCCGTATTCATGATAGTCAGGCCGCTTGCGGCAGAACTGGTACCCGAGTTCCCGCCAGGTGATGATCTGATCCAGAAATGCCTCCGCAT
>CAZWEV010000115.1:0-5184 GCA_964633015.1 uncultured Desulfobacteraceae bacterium
CCCATGGCCATCACGGGCAAATATTACATGCACTACGGCCGGGATTTCCTGCCGCCCAGGGAGCTGGGGAGAGAAAATGCCCGCCGCATGCTCAAGGAACTGATGCTGGACAATCTTGGGATCTGCCGCTTTCACCGGGCCTGGGCGGAAACGCTGATTCCCGATATCGTGGAAAACATCTTTGGGGAAAAGGACGCGTTCCTGAGTTCTTTAAACATGACCGCCAGCCGCATCACCAGCCGTAATGCATCGGTGTTCTGGGAGTCGGAACGTAACATGGACATGGTGTTCACATTCCTGAAAAACAAGAAAGAGACCGACGGCGTCAACCACCCTGAGCTGGAGCATTGGATTGATTTTTTCACTCGGGACAAACATGCCGCCGCCTATGAGTTCTGGTACGAAATGCACAAAGGCATCCATGAGCTGCTTCGGGAATATCCGGCGTGATGAAAATATAAAAGGAGAAATCTTAACATGAGTCAATACAATCTGGATCGTATCTTCCAGCCTCGCCGGGTGGCGGTGGTGGGCGCGAGTGAAAGCACCGGCAGCATCGAAAATGCGCTGATGAAGAATCTCATCGAGGGCGGCTTCCAGGGAAAACTGCTGCCGGTAAACCCCAACTACGATACCGTTCATGGTATGTCTGCCGTTGGATCCATCTCCGCTCTGGAAGAGGGGGTGGACCTGGCGGTCATTGCCACGCCGATTGTTTCCGTCCCCGACATCGTCCAGCAATGCGTGGAAAAAAAGGCGGCGGGCGCCATCGTCATTTCCGCCGGAGGGAAGAAGGTCGGTGAAAAGGGAAGAGAAATCGAGGCGCAGATCCACGCCATGGCCTATGCCGGCGGGCTTCGTATCGTGGGCCCGAACTGCCTGGGCATTATCCGGCCCAACGTAAACCTCAACGCCAGTTTCGCATCCGAAATGCTCGATATGACTGGCTTTGCTGATATGGACGGGGGTCACTCTACCTAAAGGATGTCAAGGTAGTGGTTATATGCGACCATTCGTCATATATGACCATTATTTCGCGTCAAACCGCACCCCTCGGCCACCTTTTGACTTTTAATATTCATCGTTACATCAATATGTTGAATCAAATAGGCCTGCGCGTATCCAGTCTGGCACGAAGCTTGGATATACTTATATGCAACGGTTGGCACTTTGCCCGGCAGAACGAGAAAACGATACGGATTTGGAGGAGTATAATCATGTACTTTTCATTAATCATCACCTTTGTACTGCTTCTGGTAATCATCGTCACTGCGATACAGAACAGTGCGCCTTTGGATGTTAAATTTTTTGCCTGGACCTTTCAGATATCCATTACGGGCTTGATTTTTTATTCCTCTATCGTGGCGGGAGCCATCGTGGCAATTCTGACCCTGCCAAAGCTGGCAAAAAAATCCCTTCATGCAAGGAGCATGGACAAAGAAAACCATAAACTAAGGGAAAAGTGTGCAGGATAGGACGTTTTTTGAAGGAGACGTTAAAAATGGAGGTTCGAAATGGCGGAAAACACATTAACAGCGATTGGGAGAGTTACGAAAGATGCCGTTATCCGCGCCCTCAAGGGCACTGGCGAGAAAGCACAGGCCATTGTTGGAGCGACTGCTGATCTGGTGAAAACGAATATTGAGGGAGTGGGCGATTTCACGACTGGCATTGAAAAAAGAGTGGAAGAGATCGTGTCCGGGGCAATCGAGGGCGCAACCGAAGTGGGTGGAGACCTATTCATGACCATAAAGTCTACGGTCTATGGCATTGTAAAAGCGGGTTCAGATGCAGGGGCAGATGTGGCCAAGACCGCTGTTGCAGCCACTGATGGAGCCATCAGGGCGGGAGCGAAGGCCGGCGCAGATATCAGCAAGGCAACCAAGGAAGCCGTCGCCGGAGCCATTGAAGCGGGTGATGAAATCGGGAAACAAGCATCCACGGCCGTAAGGGAAGCCCTGACAACTTCAGTCAAAGGTGCTGAGGACGTCATGAAGCCGCCGAATAAATAGATGAGGCTTGAATAGTTCTCATTCTCCCTTGGGAAAGGAGTCACTCAAGAAAATTCACGCCAATGCGCTGACGCTCCTGGATCAGGATTTACAGATCTTCGTACGGCCAAAACTTGACAATGGCAACGTTTCAACCTTTGAGCATCTCATCCTCTTCGACACAGGGTCGTAATTGAACTTGAACCGGTTATTGATTCCACCAAACGGGAATACAAAGAGGAAAAGACGATGGAAGGAACAGAGCCTGAAAATACCGAAGAGAACAATAATCGAAAAAAGAAGAAGGCTGAGAAGGACCTGTCCTCTTGCACCACAGCCCCTGATGCGGAACATGCAAGAGCGCACAATGAAGACGAACCCTGTGATGACAGCAGGTCTGGAGGTTTCCGGCCAGGTTCGCAATCCATGCAGGATAAACAATCGGTCCGATGTTTGCTGTTTGTCACGAATTGGGTGTTGGAGGTGAATAGGATTATATGGAAGACTTGAATGTAGTCATCGCAGGTGCTGCAGGTCAAGGGGTACAAACAATCGGAGATATTCTGGCTCAGACAGCCGCTGCTCAGGGTTATGCAGTGTTCAGCTGGAAGGAATATGAATCACGGATACGTGGCGGACACAATCGTTATTCCATTCGAATCAGCGAGACCCCGAGAAATGCTCCATTGATGGAGGCCGATGTCCTTCTGGCCCTGAATGAAGGGGCCATCCAGAAATACGGCCCTTTACTCAAGAAAGGGGGCACACTTCTTGCCGAGAAAAAGGGCAAGGATAGGAGGATGATCCCTATTCCGTTTACCGAAATTGCCGAAGAGACAGTCGGAAAAAGGATCTATGCCAATACCGTGGCCCTCGGAGCGCTGGTGGCTGTTTTAGGAATAGCGCAGGAGTCGCTTAATACTGTTCTTACAAAAATATTTGCCCATAAGGGGGAAGATATTGTCAAGTCCAATCACCTGGCCGCTGAAAAAGGCTTTCTCAAGGCTGTGCAGGATTGTGAGGGCATGTGTCCCTGGGAGTTACCCAAACGGCCGGGAAAATATTTTCTTATGACAGTCAATGAGGCGATCCCCCTTGCATCGGTGTATTCAGGCTGTCGTTTCATCGCGGCCTATCCCATGAGCCCGTCCACAGGGGTTATTACCTATTTGGCCACACACCAGGAGGAGTTCGGTGTCTTTGCCGAGCAGGCCGAGGATGAAATAGCCGCCGTAAACATGGCCATTGGCGCCAGCTATGCGGGGGTGAGGGCTATGACAGCCACATCGGGAGGCGGTTTTGCATTGATGGTTGAAGGGGTGAGTCTGGCAGGGATGACCGAGACGCCCCTCGTCATCGTGCTGGCACAGCGCCCGGGGCCGGCCACCGGCCTGCCGACCCGAACCTCACAGGGAGATCTCCTTTTTGCAGTCAATGCCGGTCACGGCGAATTCCCGAAAATGGTTCTTGCCCCATCCGATCCGCTGGATGCCTTCATGAAGACCGTCAGAGCTTTCAATCTGGCCGATAAGTATCAGATGCCGGTTATTTTGATGACGGATCAGTTTCTGTCTGACTCCCACTTTTCTATCGAGGAGTTTGATCTCGGCAGGATTGGACCTGTATTTCACACGGCCGATCCTTCTCACATAAAAGATTACAAGCGGTATCAGTTGACAGAGGATGGGATATCTCCTCGCCTCTATCCCGGCTGTAGCAATCACCTGGTTGGTGTTGATAGCGATGAACACGACGAAAGGGGCCATATCACCGAAGACCTGGCCGGGATGGCGGTAGCGATGGCCGAAAAACGCCTTATTAAAATGAACCGTCTGAAGGGGGAAATCAGTATGCCTGAAGAGATCTCAATTGATGAATCCGATATCATATTTGTCGGTTGGGGATCGTCACGCCAAGCTATACTGGAGGCCATCAGGTTTCTAAACAGGGATGGCGTGAATGCAGGCATGATCCACTTTACAGAGGTGTGGCCCCTTCCCGAATACGCTTTCCCGAGCGGGAAAAACTACTGGACCGTTGAGAACAACAGCACGGGACAATTGGCCAGACTCCTGAGATTCGAGTACCGGCTGGATTTTAGGGGGACACTGTCCCGTTATGACGGCTTACCCCTTACGGGAGATTATATAAGGAGACAATTAAATGCCCAAAATGGAAGCCTATGAAAACGAAGTTGAGATTCAATGGTGTCCAGGATGTCCCAATTTCGGGATTCTACAGGCCTTCAAAATGGCCCTTACCCAATTGCATAAGGCCTCCCACGAGGTATGTTTCGTATCTGGGATCGGGCAGGCTGCAAAGCTGCCCCACTATTTGAAATGCAACTTTTTTAACGGCCTGCACGGTCGGGCTATCCCCGTGGCGCTGGGTATTCATGTGGTTAATCCGGAAATAACAACCATCGTTGTGACAGGAGACGGTGATTGTTACGGAGAAGGGGGCAACCATTTCCTCCATGCACTCCGACGAAATCCGGATATCACGGTGGTGGTCCATAACAATGAGATATATGCCCTGACCAAAGGACAGGCCTCCCCCACAACACCCACAGGGGAGAAGGGAACGTTGCAGACCGGTGGCGTGGAAATTACACCTCTGAACATGCCGGCTATTGCTATTTTACACGGATGTACTTTTGTGGCCAGGGGATTCGCAGGAGACGTTGAGCATTTGAAAAAGATCCTGGTCCGGGCTGTCAAGCACAGGGGCCTCTCATATGTGGATGTCGTCCAGCCCTGCATCACCTGGGGCACACATCCGTTGAGCTGGTATAAAGAAAAAATCATTAAATTGGGTGGTGATTATAATCCGAGCGATAGAAGGGCCGCCCTTGAGAAAGTCCTGGAACGGGGTAACACGATACCGATAGGGGTTCTTTTCGAAGGCCTTTCCGATCACATTTTCGCGGGCGCTTTCAGAGAAAAAATTAGCAAAGATCCCCTCACCGAAATAAAACCGCCGGAAAAGGCAAAAATGAACCGCATTATTTCGGGTTTTGCATTTGGAGGTGAATAAGGGCGAGAAGAATTGGAGAAAAGAGATAGTCACTGGCGACCGGCACATTCCCAAGCCTGAGGAGACGATCGGATGACATCACCCCAAAAAGTTGTGTTCCTGTTTGACGTGGACAACACCCTGCTCGACAACGACCGCGTGCAGGATGACCTCAGGG
>CAZWEV010000116.1:0-5167 GCA_964633015.1 uncultured Desulfobacteraceae bacterium
ATCGCCTCCTTTGATTACGAGATCCCTTCGGGGGATCACGGTTTTTAGATTCAAAGGTAAACGATGTCTTGGCATAATTTGACTTTAAACTCGGGTAAACGATGTCCTGGCATATATCAGATAAAGGATAAAGGAGGAACAGCTGGAAGGTTGGGAGGCAGAGCCTTCGGCCGCGTTAGGAGGGAAGGAGCGGGCTTCGCCCTTGAGGGCCGCTTCGCTTGAGGCACGACAGGTTGGGAGGCAGCGCCTTCGGCGGCGTTAGGAAGGGAGGAGCAGGCTTCGCCCTTACAAAGAAATGACAAATGACAAAATCCAAATGACAAATCAATGTCCAATGTCAAATGCCAAAACAAGTGAAAAAGCGAGAAGGCTGGTCGGAGCGAAGCGGAGATCGCGCGAAACGGGGTTCGGCCTGCGACCTCGTTAGGGAGACAGAGGCAACAGACAAGATTGGCACTTGACATAACTCCAAAAATAACGTACATTTTTGTGGCTATGTTTAAGAGAGAAATAAATCCTATTAAAACAAAAAGTTATTTTCTCTTTGGGCCCCGGCAAACCGGGAAAAGCACCTTCGTCAAATCTCTACTCGGTCCAAAGGATATCTACATCGATCTGCTGCCCCAAAGAAATTTTCTGAATTATGCCAAGAACCCCGGAAGAATCCGCGAAGAAATACTTGCCCATCTGAAAACATACGAAGACCCACTGGTCGTTATTGATGAGATTCAAAAAATCCCGGCTCTCCTGGATGAAGTGCATGAGCTGATTGAATCCAGAAACATCAAATTTATCCTAACCGGATCAAGCGCCCGAAAGCTTCGCAGGGGAGGTGCAAATCTCCTGGCAGGGAGAGCATACACCTATCACCTTTTTCCCCTGACCTTCACCGAAACTGGAGCCGAATTCGATCTTGCGAGCGCTCTTCAGCGAGGCACGCTTCCTTTGTTGTGGGCGACCGATAAAGAAAATCCCCGCGAATTTCTCAGATCGTATACTGAAACGTATCTCAAGGAAGAAGTTGCTGCGGAGGGTCTCGTCAGAAACATCGGGCCGTTTGCCCAATTTCTTGACATTGCCGCGGCGAATGACGGTGAAACGGTCAATTTCAATAATATTGCGAGAGAGTGCGCAGTTTCGGTCAAAACAGTCCAGCAATACTACCAGATTCTCGAAGATACGTTTCTGGCTTTTAAGCTCCCGGCATGGAAAAAAAGCGAACGAAGGAGACTGGTGTCACATCCCCGCTACTATTTTTTCGATACCGGTGTAACCAATGCCCTCGCGCACACACTGACGGATCAAATGAACCCCAATATTTTCGGGCGACGTTTTGAACAGTTTGTGATCTGTCAGATGACAGCATTTATCCAGTACAAAAGACTTGATTTACAGCTCTATTATTGGCGTACCAACCACGGGGCTGAAGTTGACGTGCTCCTCTGTCAGGGGAACAGTATCATCTGTGCGCTGGAGATCAAATCATCCCAAAATATTGTGAAGGAACAGCTTGCGGGCCTCATGAGTTTTCTGGCCGACAACTCACACGTCCCTGCATATGTTTTGGGAAGAAACCAAAACAGACGCCAATTGAAATCAAACATTACCGTTATGAACTGGGATGAATTTATCTCAGAAAAACTGGAACACTGCGCGTGAGTTACTCAATGGGGAAGTGAGGCCTTCGGCCGCGGTAGGATGTGAGGAGCGGGCTTCGCCCTTGAGGATCGCTTCGCTTGAGGCACGACAGGTTGGGAGGCTAGGAGGCAAGGCCTTCGGCGGTGGTAGGAAGGGAGGAGCGGGCTTCGCCCTTGAGGACCGTTTCGCTTGAGGCAACGCCTTTGGCGGCGGTAGGCGTGAGGAGCGTCCATCGCCTATGGACTTTAGGAAGCGAGGCGAAACAGCTTGGTGCCTTCGGCGGTAGGATGTACAGAGAAAAAGCAGATTATTTTTTTGTCGTGAGGCTCTGTGATCTCTGCGTCTCTGCATGAGATAAAATTCTTTGGAGGCTGGGGTGGGAGGAATGGGCCGGCTCTTGGCGTGCGGGGATGTTGCGCTGCTGCACCGTTCGTGGTAGTATTCAGCAGCAAGGTAAAGGCATGGGGAAGAAAACAAAATTACTTAAAGAAACCCAGGAATTTGAATCGGTACCCCAATATCTCTTTCCGCTCTTTTGGGAATATGACCCTGAATCCATCAGGCTGAGAGAACATGCTCATCTTGTGATGGCCCGAGTGATGGAATGGGGAAACTGGCGGGCTATGAACTGGCTAGGAAGGGTCTACTCAAAACAAGAACTGGTTTCTTTTCTCAGTAGTCGGGGCCGAAGGATCCTCCCTCCCAGAGAATTGAACTACTGGGCACTTATTACGGGTATCTCCGACAAGGAAAGGCAGAAATGGATTGCGGAGGCGGGAGACAGGAACCGTGGCCACAGCTCATAATTTCCATCCCGAGATACTGAACGACAACCAAAAGGCCGCCCTCGCATACCTTGGCAATGCATTGAAGGAAACAAACTACTACCTCGCCGGCGGCACGGGTCTTTCCCTTCATTTAGGGCATCGCTTTTCCATAGATTTGGACTGGTTCACTCCTGCGCTTAATAACCCGGAATCCTTGCTGCGCCGTTTAAGTGCCGGCGACATCTCGTTCACGATAACATCAATCGCTCCCGAAACAGTCTACATGGTTCTGAACAATGTTCAGGTCAGCTTTATCGGCTATAACTACCCGCTAATCGAGCCAAGAGTTTTCTGGCCCGATTTTGACTGTTACGTAGCATCGATTGCAGATATAGCCTGCATGAAACTTACGTCTCTTGCATCACGCGGATCGAGAAAAGATTTTGTTGATTTGCACCGACTCCTTTCAGATTTCTATTCATTGGAAACGCTCCTGAAATTGTATATACAGAAATACAGGAATAGGGACATCGGCCACGTGGTGCGAAGCCTCGTGTATTTTCAGGACGCAGAGACGGAACCATCGGTCAGGATGGTCAAATCCGTTGATTGGAACAAGGTGAAGCGGGACTTTGAAAGGTGGGTAAAAGAGATCCCTCCTCCCATGGCTGAAGATTAGTCGAGAAGAATGAAAGAGGAGGCGTTAGGAAGGGAGGAGCGGGCGGCGAATTGAGAGGTCTTTGAGCGAAGCGCTGACTCTTTTTCCTCTGCTGTCGTCGGAAGAGGAAAAGTCTGTGTCTGTCTGTGTGAGTCTGCGGCTGAATAAAGGTGAAAGAGAGAAGGAGTCAGGAGGTGGGGTTCTTTTCCAGGCCCAGGCGGTCCATCTTGTTGAAGAGCGTTTTGTAGCTGATCTTGAGCATTTTGGCAGCCTGGCGCTTGTTCCAGCCGGTCATGCTCAGTGCGTGCTGGATGGCCTTTTTTTCAATGTAGTCCGCGGCATCTGCGGTGAGCGCCTTGAGCGAAAGGCCCTCCCCTGCCCGTGCAGCTAGGTCTTCTTCCTCCCCTTTTTCCCGGGCGGCCGGCCGCAATTCTTCCGGGACCGGTACGCCGTCGGCATCCATGTTCTCCAAAAGCTCCATCTTCACATGCTCGGGCTCATCACGCACAAGCAAGCGCAGGATTGTGCTCGAAAGTTCCCGTACATTCCCGGGCCAGTGGTAAAGCTGAAACAGCTTTCGGAGCTTCTCATCCAGCGCAAACTGTTCCCTTATTTTATAATCGCTCCTGTATTTCTTGATAAAATGCCGGGTGAGCAGGGGAATATCCTGTCGCCTTTCCCTGAGCGGCGGTATCTCAATCTTGATAATGTTCAAGCGGTAAAAAAGATCTTCACGGAATCGGCCCGTGGCCATGTCCTCTTCCAGGTTGTGATTGGTGGCGGCAATGACCCAGGAATCCACTTTTACATCAACTGTCCCACCCAGCCTGGTAAATTCTCCGTTCTGCAAGACCTGCAGGAGCTTTGCCTGAAGGGTCATGGGCATATCGCCGATTTCATCAAGAAAAATGACGCCCTGTGATGCCAGTTCAAATTTCCCTGGTTTGGATTTGTCCGCCCCGGTAAATGCGCCCTTCTCGTACCCGAAGAGCTCGCTTTCAAGGAGATTGAGGGGAAGAGCGGCGCAGTTGACTTTCACGAAGATATTGCTTTTTCTGCTGGAGGAGTCGTGGAGGAGCCTGGCCACCACCTCCTTGCCGGTCCCTGTTTCGCCGATAATGAGGACGCTGAAGGCGGTTTCCGCCACCATGGCGATCAGGTCGCGGATCTTTTCTATGGAAGGATGTTTACCGATGAAAGCGTATTCCATAATGTGGCAAATTTTTACACGATCAGGAGAATTTGTCAACCAGAAAGGCTGGGAAGCGAGGAAGCAGAGCCTTCGGCGGCGTGAGGATGTGAGGAGCGGGCTTCGCCCTTGAGGAGCGCTTCGCTTGAGGCGAAACAGCTGGGCGGCTGGGCGGCTGGAAAGCAGCGCCTTCCGCAGCGTCAGGAAGTGAGGAGCGTCCGTCTTCGACGGACTTGAGGAAGGAAGGCAACGCCTGTGGGCTCACTAGAGATAGGGGGCACTCTGTGATCTCAGCGTCTCTGTGTGAGATAATAGTCTTGTCTGTGTCTGTCCGTGTGTGTCTGCGGCTACCTAAGAATGGTGCCGGAGGAGAGAATCGAACTCTCACGGGCCAAGGCCCACTGGATTTTGAGTCCAGCGCGTCTACCAGTTTCACCACTCCGGCGCTGAAGGATATGGCGGTACTATAGAAAAAAGATTCCGAGGCTGTCAATATGATATTGACACGGGGACTTCAACTTGCTATCGTTTTAATCCGTTTCGGGGCTGTAGCTCAGCTGGGAGAGCGCATGACTGGCAGTCATGAGGTCGTCGGTTCGATCCCGATCAGCTCCACCAGAAAAATCAGAAAGGCTGGTCATGGTGAATGACCAGCCTTTTTTATTCTCTGTGGCGAACGCAATATCATTTTATTCGTATCAGAGTTGCTTACCCCGTCGCTTGCCACGTTGCGGTCATTCCCGCGAAGCCTCTCCTCGACCCGGATCGGCGAGTTCGAATCTGGATTCCGGATAAGCCCTGCGGGCTTTCCGGAATGACGACAGCGGAATGTGCCGCTGCTTGCGGTGAGGCCGTTTACCCCAGGAGGGCAGTGTCGCTGTCATACCGGGCTGAAAAGACGGCAGCCTTCCCGGC
>CAZWEV010000117.1:0-5054 GCA_964633015.1 uncultured Desulfobacteraceae bacterium
TCGACATGGCGCCGACAGCCCTCTCTTTAAAATTTTTCACCCTTCCCTCCCTTTCTCTCATCTGGATCAATCATCTCCTGGCCCTGCGACAGGAGATCATCAAGAAACGAGAGCTCATTACAAAAGTGAGATTGATGAAGAAGGAGATTGAGACGGACAAAGTGCTTTCCCGAATTCAAGCGTCCGTACAGGAATATACCACCCTTAAAGAACTTTTTGAGGACCCTGACCGGACGAAGATCAACCTGGTCCTGAACCCTGACGTATTGTCCCTTGCCGAGTCAATACGCATTGTAAAGGGCCTGCGAGAAATCAATATTTCCCTGAACCAGGTCATCATCAACAAGATCCTGTGCGATTCTTCCTGTGAACACATTGAAAAAGAAATGCACGGAATTCCCACAATTCAAGCCCCTTTTTCAGAAACCCCCCTGATCGGTCTGGATATCCTTACGAATTTTCTGCAACAAAATGAAGAGATAATGATGAGCCAGCCATTGCATATTCTGCAGAACTCCTTAGGTTGAATAAGAAGGTGACGATCGCGGGAGGGCAGTGATGAAAACCATGGATCCCGAAATGATTCGCAAGATTGACAGCGTCCTTGACAGGGTCAAAGAGCCTGAGAGCAACCTTTCCGTCGGGGAACTGGGAATCATTCAGAAATTCAGGTATAGCGAAAATAAGCGGGCGCTTTATATCTTCGCCAATACATACTCCAGCCGAAAGGCCTGTTGTTATGTCATTACGAAACTCATTGAATCAGAGGTTATGAAGCGAATAGAAAACGAGTTGAAAAAGGAATTTCCAGACCTGGCCATCCGGTTTGCTTAAATGGTGATTTTGTCCCTTTCGGGGACCGGATTTTTTGGCAAAGCAACGGTAAATACCCTGTTGACTCCTTCCTGGGCAAAGGGCAAAAGCCCGCCCATTTCCCGCAATAATTTATACGAGAGCGGAACATTGCCTCTCCACCCCTCAGCAAGTTCCGGAATTTTTCCCGTCAGGTGCTCGACAAATCTCCAATGGACACCCGGGAATTCCGGAAATTATGGGCCGCGTCCGAGGCGAATTCCCGCAGGATCTTCAATATCTGCTTTTGAACCCCCGCCTGTTCCTGAAAATTCCTTTGATTTGTGGGCACATTTTCTTTCACCGAGACCTTTCTCCTGCCCTGCCGGGAGGAAGAGATATGACAAGTTTGCATTTTTCAGGATGAAAAAATACGAAAACGTTCTTTCCATCACTTGCGGACGAGGAAACATACGGATAATCCCTTGCTGTTCCAGCAGTTATCTGGCAAAACACCTATTGGCACAGTCATTGCGTTAAAATTTCACGGAGCAAACATCATGACGCCGGCGTGCGAAAAATTGAAACATGCCAGGGAACGGCTGATTGCCGATTTTGAAGAAGGCAGGGGATCGGGCTCATTCTTGAGAACCTCTTCCGAAATCATGGACCAGTATTTCCGCAGGAGCCTTCAGGAAAGCCAGGCAGGGCATCGGCTTTTCCTTGAAAAGAAGGCATTTGCCTTTGTTGCGGTGGGAGGGTACGGTCGCAGGGAACTTTGCGTGCACTCCGATATTGATATCATGATCCTCTTCAAATCCACGATACCCTCATCGGCAAAGGCGCTGGCAAAAGAGATGTTTTTTCCTCTCTGGGATCTGGGATTTGACCTGGGTTACGGTATCAGGAGCACCAGGGACTGTCTGACCCTGGCCAAGGATGATTTTGAAGTCTTTACCTCTTTCCTGGATGCCCGCTTTATCTGTGGGGATTCTCAGCTGTTCCTGGCCTTTGTGGAGGACTTTCATGATCGATGCGTGAAAAAAAGGGCAAAGGCATTTGGCCGCTGGCTGGAAAGTATGCTGCAAATCCGCGTTGATACATACGGGGATGCGAGTTTTCTCCTCGAGCCTCATCTGAAGGAGGGCATAGGCGCCCTGAGGGATTATCATCATATCCTCTGGTCAGGGAAAGTTTTGTACGATGTGACCATCCCGAGAGACCTGGAATACCGGGGGAAGCTCTCCCACGGCGAATATCAACTGCTCATGAAACACCTCGACTTTTTGTGGCTCGTGAGAAATCACCTGCATCTTCTCTCAGGGAGGAAAAACGACCGGCTCAGTTTTGAATACCAGGAGCCTATTGCCAGAAAACTGGGCTACAGGAAAAGGGATCAATTTGCGGCTGTGGAACAATTCCTGAGCAAACTCCATGTATCCATGTCCGCTATAAAATCACTTCACCGTTCTTTCATGAAAACGCATCTACTCAGACGCAGCTCATCAAAAAAGGGCGCAGGACCAGAGCCGATTTCGCCGGGTTTGCACCTCTGCACCGGGGAACTCCACTTTCAATCTCCGGAAAAAATTCTCGAAGACCCTTCGATCCTTATGGATATCTTTGAACAAAGCGCGACACTCGGCATGCCCCTTTCACTGGAAGCGCGAAGACTGATCGAGGAATTCCTGTACCTGACGGATGAGACGTTTCGCACTTCTCAGAGTATCGTACGTTCCTTTTTGAATATCTTGAGAAGCAAAAATGCGTTTGAGGCTCTTGACCAGATGTACGAGTGCGGTCTACTGGAAAAATTTATCCCGGAGTTCGCCAGGATTAAAGACCGGGTCCAATTTGACGCCTACCACACCTTTCCTGTGGGCATCCACTCTCTGCAAACGGTCAAGAAACTCAAGGAGCTGGGCCGAGAGAAGGATATCCTGTTACCCAATATCTATGCGGAGATTTCAAACCCCGAGCCCCTTCTCATTGCCGCACTGTTCCATGACATTGGAAAAACGGGAAAAAATCACGCACAAAGAGGCGCCGGCATCACCAAAAAAATCCTCGGCCGCTTTTCATACCCCGGTGACCTCCTGAAAGAAGTCCTCTTCCTCATACGGGAACACCTTACCCTCTCTGAAATAGCCACCAGGCGCGATCTCAATGATGAAAAGGCCATCGTCCAGTGTGCCAGGACTGTCGGTACTATCGACCGTCTGAAGATGCTGTATCTTCTTACCTGGGCGGATTCCATGGCCACGGGGAAAAGGGCCTGGAATGATTGGGTGGCGAACCTGGTTCAGGAACTCTTCTTCAAAATACACCACATACTCGCCGAAGGGGAACTGGCCACCCAGGATGCAGCGCTGAAAGCAGAGAAGACAAAAAAACAGGTCCGTCGTCTCCTCCGCGACCAACTGGACAGGAAAGATGTTGAAAACCTCTTTGAAATTATGGCGCCGCGATATTTACTGGAGACAAGCGCGAGAGATATCGCCGAACATATCACCGCCTTCACTGGTCTCAAGGAAACAGAGAAACAACCGGACCTGACGACCTTCTTTCTTGACGCGAAAAAATCAGAGATCGCATCATACTGCGAGGTTACGTTCCTTGCCGCGGACAGGCCGGGACTCTTTTCCGATATCGCTGGAGTGCTCTCTCTGAACAATATCAATATTCTTTCCGCACGGGTCTATACCTGGCGGGATGGAACGGCAATAGGTATTATCAGGGTGACCCAGCCTCTGGACAGCATCAGCCCCGGAAGAATCTGGGAAAAGGTCAGGACCGACTTAAAAAGCACCTTCGCGGGAAAGCTTTCCCTTGCATACAGGCTCAAGGAAAAGGAGGAGGCATCCCTCTTTTCCCCATGGGAAAAACCCAACCACCCGCCTCAGGTGGTTGTGGACAATGCTTCTTCCGACTTTTTTACGCTGATTGAAGTCTTCGCGGATGACCGGGTGGGTCTCCTCCACCACATAACCCGCACCCTTTTCGAACTCCGCCTGGACATTCGCATCGCCAAAATCGCTACGAAAGGGGACCAGATTGCCGATGTTTTCTATGTCCGTGATCTCCTCGGGCAGAAGGTGGATGATGCAGACCAGATTCGAGAAATAGAACACGCTCTCTTCTACCAGTTGACCCACGGATAGACGCTTTCTGACCCAAATCCACCCCGCCGCAAGCAGCGGGGTATTCCTCTGTTGTCATTCCGGAAAGCCCGCAGGGCGTATCCGGAATCAAGATTCCCGCATTCGCGGGAATGACCGCAACCTCGCAAGCAACGAGGTATGCAATCCGGTGGAGGAATCAATTTGTTGCGGTTCTTATCACAATCGTGTATGTTTTTTCGCTGAGTTATCTTCTCTCATATATTTTTGAAAAGGTGAGATCGACACTCCGCAAAGCAAACAACCCGAGATGGGAGTAGACAGATGAAGAAAGTTGAAGCCATTATCAAACCGTTTAAACTGGATGACGTGAAAGAAGGCCTCACCAACATTGGTGTCCATGGACTGACCGTGAGCGAAGTGAAAGGTTTTGGACGGCAAAGGGGGCACAAGGAGGTCTACCGCGGGGCTGAATATCAGATAGACTTTGTGCCCAAAATAAAGATAGAGGTAGTTATGCCAACCTCTCTTGTACCCGAGGCAATCAAGGTCATTCAAGAGCGGGCTCATACGGGCGAGATCGGGGACGGCAAGATTTTTGTCCTGCCCCTGGAAAAGGCCATTCGCATCCGGACCGGCGAATCCGGAGATGACGCTTTATAGAAAAGCCCGGATGCCCCGTCAGCAGGTTCAAGCGCACTTATTGTTTTGTCTGCCTCCGCCAGGCATACAGGGCAATTCCGGCGGCCGTGGCCGCGTTGAGCGATTCCACACCATTGGACATGGGAATAGAGAGGCAATCGGCATTTCTCAGCCTTTCGGGCAATCCCGGTCCCTCCAATCCCGGCACAAGGCAGAAAGACTGAGGGAATCTGTATGATCCCAGGTCCTTTCCACGGGGAGAAAGGGTAACCATGAGCACCCCGGTCACCATGAGCTTATTGATTGACGGCCCCTCCAACATATCGATTCTCCACACCGCACTCCCGGCAGCCCGCAGTGATGCATGATGATACGGGTGAGCCGCTTCTTTCAAGAGCACGATCCTCGATACTCCGAAAGCCGCCGCCGAACGAATAACCGCCCCCACATTCCGCGGGTCCTGGAATGGAACGAAAAGAGTACACCCCAAGGGCCAGTTCT
>CAZWEV010000118.1:0-4939 GCA_964633015.1 uncultured Desulfobacteraceae bacterium
ACGTGCTCCCGGGTCATTGCACTCCACAATGGGGAAAAAATTGCCGACGGCGATCCGGAATCCGTCGCAAATAAGGCAGAGGTCATCAGCGCCTATCTGGGGGCGGGATATGCTGAGCGTTAGGAATCTCACCGTCGCCTACCAGGAACTGCGTGCCCTGCAGGATGTCTCCATGGATATCTCCGAGGGAGGTCTCGTTGCACTCATGGGCTCGAACGGTGCCGGCAAGACCACCTTTTTGAACACGGTATCCGGGCTGAAACATGCCTCCGGAGGAGACATCTCCTGGGATGGGCAGCCGATTCTCGGCCTGGCCCCCAATAAAATATGTCAGTTGGGAATTATCCAGGTGCCGGAGGGCCGAAAACTCTTTGCCCGTATGACTGTGGAAGAGAATCTTGACATGGGCGCCTACCTGCCGGTTTCCCGGGCCACTGCGAAAAAGAACAAAGAAAAGATCTTCGGGATGTTCGGACGACTTGCGGAGCGACGGCGACAACTGGCCGGGAGCCTGTCGGGCGGGGAGCAGCAGATGGTTGCCGTGGCCAGAGCCCTGATGGCGCAACCCAGGATGCTCACGCTTGACGAACCTTCTCTGGGTCTCGCGCCCATTGTGGCCGCGGAAATTTTCCGCACCACGCAACGCCTGAACGCGGACGGAATGACGATCCTGCTTGTCTCCCAGGAGGTCCTGCACACCCTTTCCATTGCTGATTACGCATACGTCCTTGAAAGCGGATGCATCGCCCTTGAGGGAGGGGGAAACGATCTCCTGAACGATCCGCAGATAAAGGAATCGTACCTTGGATTGTGAGTTTCCTGCAAGGCCGGAATATCGTAAACAAAAAGACAGAAGGAGGTTTGCCATGAAAAACGTACTGAGAATGACCGTGATATTCACCATTTTTCTGTCCATTGCTTTCCTCACCGGGCACCCGAATATGACACAAGCCGCCGACAAACCCATCGTTATAGGCGGTTCCCTGCCCCTCACAGGAAAATTCGCCGACACTGCGAAGTGGATAAAACGAGGAATGGAATTCTGGGCCGATGAAATTAACGCCGAGGGAGGGTTGCTCGGGCGGAAGGTTGTCTTCAAAATCTACGATGATGAATCAAATGCCGGCAAAGCGGTCACGTTCGCTGAAAAGGCAATCACCGTAGACAAGGTGAATCTCCTGTTTGGAGGATACCCGGGCACGGCTGCCCGTGCGGTGATGCCGGTGGCTGAAAAGTATAAGTACGTCTATGTCTCCATGGGCGGCCACATGAAGAGTTTTGAGCAGGGCTATACCTATTCCTTCGGCGGTCCGCCTCTCATGGGAGAATGGTGGTATGAGGGATTCTATCAGTGGCTCAAGACCGTGCCTTCCGACCAGCGTCCCAAGCGGGCCGCGGTGTATACCATGAACAACCCCATCGGCGCGTCTCTCACGGATTCCATCTATCGGATGAGTAAAGACCTCGGCATCAAACTTGTGATAAACGAGAAATACAATCTGCCCCTGCCCGATGCAACGCCGCTTATCGTGAAAGCAAAGCAGATGAAATGCGATATCCTCTTTTCAAACGGCTTTTTTGCGGACGGCGTGATGACCATGAGAGCCGCGAAGGCTCTCAATTACAATCCCAAGGCTATCGTCCAGGGTGTGGGATCCGTTATCCCTGCATGGATCAAAGAACTGGGAAAAGACGGCAATTACGTATTTTCGGGGACTTCCCTTTATTATAAGTTGAACTATCCCGGCAACGACAAGCTCAATGCCTACGTCAAGAAAAAATACAACCTGTCCGGGTACCCGGTGTACTTCGGATTCGGATACGCGTGGATGCAGACCTTGTCCCAGGGGGTAGAGGGAGCCAAGAGCCTGAACCAGACGAAGATCCGCGACTGGCTCAAGTCCCACACGGTTCACACTATCTGCGGACCTATGAGCTTTGATAAACGAGGACTTCCCAGTCCAATTAACTTCTGTACCCAGGTTATAAACGAAAAAGTGGAACTCATCTGGCCCAAGAATGTGAGCACTGCGAAGCCGGTGTATCCCAAACCGCCCTGGCAATAACGGTCGTCGGGGTGAGGAGTTTCCCCCGCCCCGAAACTTGAACCTCTCACTATCAGTCACTCAATGGAATCGTGAATACTACGCTAGTCCTGCAGTCCCTGATCAGCGGCATTATGATGGGATCCGTCTATGCGCTTCTCGGGGTGGGGTTTTCCCTCACCTGGGGAGTCATGAAGGTGATCAATATAGCCCATGCCACCTTCGGGCTTCTGGGGGCATATCTGGCCTATACCCTGCTTAAATACTGGGGACTGGATCCGATCCTTTCCCTGTCGGTAACCGTGCCGGCGCTCTTCATCTGCGCCTGTTTCGCATATCGCGTCCTGATCTCTCCCATCATGCGCTCAAAGGATGTCGTGGTTTCCTCCATGATCCTGACATTCGGCATGGCGATCATTCTCGAAAACCTCATGCTGCTCATATGGAGCCCTGATCCCAGACTCATGACCACCTCGTATACCAGCAAGGTCCTTGTCATCGGGCCGCTCTACTTCCAGTATCCCAAACTGGCCGGTTTTCTCATGTCTGCGGCGGGAATCCTGATTATCTATCTCTTCCTAAAAAAGACATACACGGGAAAAGCGGTGCGGGCTGCATGGCAGCAGCCCGATGCGGCCCAGCTCTACGGGGTCAATCTCGGCCGCATCAGCATGATCACCTTCGGACTGGCCGTTTCGTCTGCGGGGGCCGGCGGGATTGCCATGGCCTTCCTCTATTCCTTTGAGCCGCACACCCACAACCTGTGGCTCATCTATCTCTTCCTGGTCGTCATTGTGGGAGGAGTGGGCAATGTCCTCGGCACGGCTGCGGGCGGGCTCATCATCGGCGTCATTACCGGGCTGTCGATGGCATTTCTCCCGTACCAGTGGGTCAACCTTCTGACCTTCGGGCTCCTGATGATCATCCTTATCATCAAGCCCCAGGGGCTGTTCAAAGGGGAAGTCTAGGCATGGCGCGGTCACGGATTTCAATGGTGGTTTCCCTTGGTGTCCTGACGGTCCTCGCCCTGTTTCCATGGTTCCATCCGCCCATATACTTTGTCTCGCTGCTTTTCGTTGTTTTCATGTACGTTGCCCTGGCCTCTTCCTGGAATATTATCGGCGGGTTTGCCGGATACCTCTCTTTCGGTCATGTAGCGTTCTTCGGCATCGGCGCCTATGCGACCGGGCTGATGATGAAAGGGTTTCACCTCTCACCCGCGGCCACCATCCTGTCCAGTATCCCGGCCGGAATCACCGCCGCCGTTATTGCGGTCATCATCGGCTATCCGTGCCTGCGGCTCAGAGGTCCTTATTTCGCCGTGATCACCTTTTGTTTTGCGTTTGTGGTGGACCTGGGGATAAAGAACCTGGACATAGTGGGGGGCCCGGAAGGGCTCTGGCTCAAATCCATGAACCTGCCCATCGGCATTACCCGCTCCATTCTGTTCGAAGTGATGATGGCCATCATGGTCTTCGCTGTCGCGTTTGCCGTGTGGACATCCCGTGCAAAATTCGGAGCGGGACTGCGGGCCATCAAGGAAGATGAAGAGGTGGCGGGAACCATCTGCATAAACGCCCCGAGACTCAAGATCAAGGCCTTTGCGGTTTCCGCCTTTTTCCCCGGCATGGCTGGCGGAATCTATGCCTATTATCTTACCTATATTCACCCCGACATCGTCTTTGACGTGAATATCTCCATACTCATCGTCCTCATGGCCCTTTTCGGCGGCGGGGGAACGTGGCTGGGACCCGTCCTGGGCGCCGTGATCCTGACCCTGGTCAACGAAGGCCTCTCCACATTCGTGAGAGCAGAACTTGCGCGAATCATCTACGGATGTCTCTTCATAGTGATTATTACCTTCATGCCGAACGGCATCATGGAATTCTTCCGGAGAAGAGAAAAACCTGAAAAAACTTAACAGAAAAAGGAGGTTGAAAAAATATGCGAAAGGAATTGAAGAACAAAGTAATTATTACCGCGGCGGTCACGGGGGCCATTCATACCCCGACCATGTCCCCCTACCTGCCCGTTACGCCAAAGCAGCTTATCGACGAGATCCTCGCGGTTCATGATGCGGGAGGAACGGTCGCCCATCTCCACGTGCGGGACCCGGAGACCGGCATCCCCAACGCGGACCAGGATATTTTTACGGAGATAGCAACCGAGGTCAAGAAGCGCTGCGATATCATCCTCTGCACCACGACCGGCGGCAGGCTTGGAGAACCGGTTGAAAAGAGGGTGCAGGTCGTCTCGACCCTGCGCCCGGAGCTGGCATCCCTCAACGCCGGGTCCCTCAACTTTGCACTTTTTCATGTAAAGGACAAATTCAAAGACTGGAAGTATGACTGGGAAAAACATTATCTCGAATTGACGGAAGATTTCATCTTCCCCAATACGTTCAAGACCATGCGCCAGTTCCTGGAGAGATTCAACACGTCGAATACAAAGCCGGAGTTCGAGATCTATGACGTGGGCATGGTCAATAACCTGGCCTTTGCCATTCAGGCGGGGTGGGTCAAGAAACCCGTATATCTCCAGTTCGTTCTGGGCATCCTGGGCGGGATCCCGGCCACGCCTCAGAACCTGGTATTCCTGGTTGACACGGCCAAGCAGGCAATCGGGGACTTTGAGTTTTCAGTCTGTGCCGCCGGCAGATACCAGTTTCCCATGGGGACCCAGTCATTTCTCCTGGGCGGCAGCGCGCGCGTGGGACTCGAAGACAACCTGTATCTCTCAAAGGGGACCCTGGCCAGGAGCAACGCCGAGCAGGTGGAAAAAATCATCCGTATTGCGCGTGAGTTGGACCTGGAACCGGCCACACCCGAAGAAGGAAGGAAGATACTCGGACTCAAAGGACTTGACCAGGTCAATTTCTGACAGGCCGCAGGAGG
>CAZWEV010000119.1:0-4787 GCA_964633015.1 uncultured Desulfobacteraceae bacterium
CTTCGGAGAGAAATGGCGAAGCTGGTCCCCGGATACGAGGATATCGCCTTGCCGGGCCCGGAAAGCTGGGTCCGTACGGAACAGCCGAAAGATGCGGATCGGCCGGAGAAAGAAGAAGAGGGAAGGAAGTTTTTTCCGGTGCCGGAAATAAATGGAGCGGACCGGAATGAGAATTTTCCCGTGACGGTGATTCTGCGTCCTTTTCGGTGCCAGGTGGGGAGCGGCACGAGGACGAGTCGGTCGGAGCGTATTCGGGAGAGCGGATGGGCAGGAGAGGTTGAAATGTCATCAGAGGACTGCTCGGTGCTCGACATTCGGGAAGGAGACAGGGTCCGGGTGGAATCGCCCGATGGGGCCATTGAGCGAGCCGTGAAGATAGAAAGAGGGCTTTCCTCGGGTATTGTTGCGGTGCCAAGAGGTTTCGCAGGGAATGACGTAATGAGTCTATTACCGCTGAAGGACTTTGCTGACCCGGATTTTCCCGGCTCAATCACCTGTCCAGCCAAAATAACGGTTGTATCTCAGGCTGATAGATTGAAAGGTCATGACGACCAGGCTGATGAGACAAGCCGGGAATGACAAATGTCAAAGCTCAAATGTCAAAGGGGCGATAGGCTGGGAGGCCAGGAGGCTGGAAAGCAGGGACGCTACGCCTTCGGCAACGCTGGGATGTGAGGACCGGGCTTTGCCCTTGAGGAGCGCTTCGCTTGAGGCATTTTTCTTTTGACATGTGTCTATTCGTTTTTGCCGCCCAGCAGCCTAGCCGCCCGGCTGCCAAGCTTTTTGTCATTGAGGCATTGGGATTTCATTTGACATTGGGATTTTGAAATTTGGCATTAATAACGTCAGGCTAAAGAATCTTTCGTCTTTTTGGAGTTCAGTCCAGTTATGGAATAAAAGAGGAGGGGGCAACGAGGTGGAGGCGAAAGAGATAGATCGGGACCGGTTGGACGCCCTTATCCGGGAACACCGGGGGAAAAAGTGGGGCCTGATTCCCCTGCTCCAGGAGGTGCAGGAAGCCTTCGGGTATGTGCCTCCTGAGGCCATTGAACCCGTTGCAGAGGCAATGGGCCTTTTCCCGTCCCAGGTACAGGGGGTCATTACCTTTTACGCGGGCTTCAGCCTGGAGCCGAAGGGGAAATACGTGGTGCGGGTCTGCCGCGGGACCGCCTGCCATGTCAGGGGCAGCAGGAGTATTCTCAGATTGATGAGAAAGGAACTGGGGCTGGAAGAAGGAGAGACGAGCGAAGATTACCGGTTTACCCTTGAAACCGTGGCCTGCCTGGGGGCATGTTTCCTCGCGCCTACCATGATGGTCAACCAGACCTATTTCGGAAGACTCTCTCCTGCCAAGGTTATGAGCGTGCTGGATCAATACCGGAAAGGGTGATGGAAAAACTGCATTCCATAGGACAGCTTGCATGGTTCCGGAACAAGATCAGGGCGGGCCGGGACCGGGGAAAGGCCGAAGTCCATGTCTGCATGACCGGGTGTCGTGCGTACGGGTCCGCAGATGTGCTGGCGGCGCTGCAGGAGGAGGTCAAGAAGCAGGGCCTCACCAGGGAAGTGGAGGTGCGTTCCACGGGGTGCCACGGTTTTTGTGCCAAGGCCCCGGTTATTGCTGTAGAGCCCCTTGGAATTCAATATCAGGAGGTTTCCCCTGAGGATGCCGCCGAGATCGTGGACGCGACACTCAAAAGGAACCAGCTTCTGGACAGGCTTGCCTACCGGGACCCGGAGACGGGGAAACCCGTCTATTACCGGAACCAGATCCCCTTCTATGAAAAGCAGGAGAGACGTGTCCTCGCGCGGTGCGGAAGAATAGACCCCACCAGGATTGAAGACTATGTGGCGGAAGGGGGATATGAAGCCCTTGTGAAGGCCCTTTCCACTATGACGCCGGAACAGGTGATCGAAGAGGTCAAAGCGGCCAAACTGCGCGGCCGCGGCGGCGCAGGATTTCCCACCGGTCTGAAATGGGAATTTGCCCGGCGGGCATCAGGCCGCCCGAAGTATGTGATCTGCAATGCTGATGAAGGGGACCCGGGGGCATTCATGGACCGGGCCATGCTGGAAGGAGATCCCCACGCGGTGCTGGAAGGGATGCTCATCGGGGCCTATGCAATGGGCGCTGAATACGGCTTCATATATGTCCGCGAGGAGTACCCGATTGCCGTGTATCATCTGCACACGGCACTGGAACAGATGCGTTCCCTTGGTCTCCTGGGAGAGAGCATTCTGGGGACTGGCTTTCATTTCGAATTGTCTCTGAAGATGGGGGCCGGCGCATTCGTGTGCGGTGAGGAGACCGCCCTTATGGCGTCAATCGAAGGGAAAAGAGGAATGCCCAGGGCAAGGCCCCCGTTCCCGGCCGAATCAGGACTGGACGGAAAGCCGACGAACATCAATAACGTGGAAACCTGGGCCAATGTCCCATTGATTATCATGAAAGGGGCCGGCTGGTACGCCCAGGTGGGGACGGAAAACAGCAAGGGAACCAAGATATTTTCCCTGGCAGGCAAGGTGAATAACACGGGGCTGGTCGAAGTCCCCATCGGGGTTCCCATAAAGGAAGTGGTCTTTGACATCGGCGGCGGTATCCCGAAAGGGCGTCAGTTCAAGGCCGTCCAGATGGGCGGCCCTTCAGGGGGATGTGTCCCGGCCCAGTATCTCAATCTTCCCATTGATTACGATACGCTCCAGCGCATTGGGGCCATCATGGGTTCGGGCGGCATGGTTGTCATGGATGAGAACAACTGCATGGTGGAAATCGCCCGCTTCTTCTTGAGCTTCACCCAATCCGAGTCCTGCGGAAAATGCGCTCCCTGCCGTCTCGGGACGACCCAACTGCTGGAGATTCTCTCGCGCATAACCCGGGGAGAAGGACGGATAGAGGATATCGAGACCATCCGGAACCTGGGACAGACCATCACCGAGGCGTCGCTCTGCGGGCTCGGACAGACCTGTGCAAAGCCGGCCCTTTCAACCTTGCGCTATTTCAGCAAGGAATATGAGGACCATATTCTCGAACACCGGTGCGCCGGGGCCACCTGCGATGCCATGGTCATCTCCGCCTGCCAGCATGCCTGCCCCGCCGGCATTGATGTCCCCAACTACGTGGCGGCCATTGCCGATGGAAAATACGAAAAGGCGGTTGAGATCATTCGCGAACGAAATCCCTTTCCCGCAGTCTGCGGACGGATCTGTATCCATCCGTGCGAATTCAAGTGCCGGAGAGGGGAACTGGACGAGCCTGTGGCCATTCGTTCCCTGAAACGATTCGCTTCGGACTGGTATTTCAAGCAAGTGGGCGAGAGGAGAGAACCGTACCCGGTAACCAGGGAAGAGAAGGTGGCGGTGGTAGGGGCGGGCCCCTCAGGACTGACGTGCGCCTATTTCCTGGCCGGAATGGGGTACGGTGTCACCGTGTTCGAGAGCCAGCCTGTTGCCGGGGGAATGCTGGGTATCACGGTCCCCGAATTCCGTCTGCCGCGGCACGTGATCCAGGAGGAGATCCATTACATCGAGAGCTGTGGTGTTGATATCCGGTACAACACACCCATTGATGCCAGGCATACCGTTGATGATCTGATGAGTGAGGGATATCGTGCCGTTTTTATCGCGGCAGGGGCCCAGGCAAGTAAAAGAATAGGCATTCCTGGTGAAGAGGAGGGACTTGAAGGCCTCCACTACGGCCTTCCTTTTCTCACGAGCGTGAAAACCGGCAGGGAAATCAGGTTGAAGGGGAGGGTCCTGGTGGTGGGCGGGGGCAATGTCGCCATCGACGTGGCCAGAACCGCCCTGCGGGTGGGTGCGGATGATGTCCAGGTATTCTGCCTGGAGGCGAGGGATGAGATGCCCGCCTGGAAAAAGGAAATCGAGGAAGCCGTTGAGGAAGGGATTGTGATCAATCCTTCCTGGGGACCGCAGGAGATCATGCATGACAATGGAAAAGTGACGGGAATCCGGTTCGTCAGATGTGTTTCGGTCTTTGATATGGAAGGAAAATTCAGCCCAAGCTTTGATGAAACGGCTGTCCAGACAGTGGAAGCCGATCACGCTATCATCTCCATCGGCCAGGCCCCTGACATGTCTTTCCTCTCGGAAGACAGCCGGCTGGAGCGGGCACTCTGGGGGGCCCTTATCGTTGATGAAAAAACCCTTTCCACCAATATCCCGGGTATTTTCGCAGGCGGGGATTTCACCACGGGGCCTACCTATGTGATAAGGGCCATTGCCTCCGGGAGAAGGGCGGCGATTTCCATTGACCGGTACCTGCGGGGAGAGAAGAGCAGCTTCACTATTCTGGATGAGAAGACCGGGCTTGCGGAAAAGTCCCGGCTTGCCCTGGACGAGGACACCGGGGAGGAACGGCCGCGGGTGCCCGTGGAGGTGGCGGACCCCGAAGAGCGGGCGAGGGATTTCCGGGAAGTGGAAAAAGGTTTCACTGAAGCCCAGGCGCGGTTTGAAGCCACCAGGTGCCTGAGATGTGATCTGGAAAAAGACAGGGGAGAGTGATGATCAGGTCCATTACACGAAAAAAATCCGAAGAGGAAATTGACCGGCTGCTCGCAGGACTGGGAAGGATCTTCCTGATCGGCTGCGGGACGTGTGTCACCCTGACCCATACGGGGGGTATGCCCGAAGTGGAAGCAATGAATGAACAGCTGACGGCAAAAGGAAAGCTGATCACCGGGAGTACGGTGCTGCCCGTGGCCTGCGACAACCTGACCGGGGAAGCCTTGAGGGAATTCGGGCACCAGATGCACCAGGCGGATGCACTCCTG
>CAZWEV010000120.1:0-4694 GCA_964633015.1 uncultured Desulfobacteraceae bacterium
AAAGGATCCCCGGATCACACCGTATCGGGATTGCATGGAGCGGATGCTGTGGAATGGGTACGCGGGGCCATTGGGACCTGCTTCAGCAGCGGCAATGAGCGAGTATGTCATTGTGGATATGTTTGCTGATGTCTGCGCAGGGGGAAAGACGCCGAAAGCTGCCGCCCTTTCGGCGGAGAGAAAATTGAAGAGGTTTTACCGCTGAAAAACGGGGAAGGGATACGCGGGCATGCATAGCGGAGCGACGGCATTCAAGGGTCAATCAGATCTGCAGGGTCGGATTTCGGGAAAGCTTTCCATGGCCCTGCAGCAACGGGGCGTCGTCGGTATCCTGTTTACCGCTCCCGTCGGCATTATCCTCCTTCTGCTGCTCGCATATCCCTTTGTCCTGGGCATCTGGCTCTCTTTTACAGATACCATCATCGGGAGGACCGGCCACTTTATCGGGCTTGAAAACTATTTTTATCTCTTGTTTGACGATGTTTTCCGCCTGACCACTTTCAACACGTTGCTCTACACTGTTGCTGCTGTTTTCTTCAAGCTTGTATTAGGTTTTGCGTTGGCCATGGTCCTGAACCGTGATTTCAAGGCCAAGGGTTTGGTGCGCGCAATCGTATTGCTTCCCTGGATTGTCCCAACTGCCCTTTCCACCATTGTTTTCTGGTGGATATTTGACTCTCAGTTCTCCTGTATCAGCTGGGTGCTCATCAAAATGGGGATTCTATCACACCCGATTGACTTTCTGGGTGATCCCAATAATGCCCGTGCCAGTGTTATCGCTGTTAATGTGTGGCGAGGAATACCCTTTTTTACCATAGGTCTCATGGCCGGGCTGCAGACCATCAATCAGAGTCTGTACGAAGCAGCAGATATCGACGGCGCAAGCCCTTGGATCAAGTTCAAGAAAATCACGCTTCCCCTGATCATGCCGCTGCTTGCCGTCATTACAACATTCTCCATTATCTGGACGTTTGCTGATTTTCATCTCATCTGGATTATGACCCGCGGCGGACCTGCCAATGCCACCCACATTTATGGAACGCTTTCCTATCAGCGGGCAATCCCGGGCGGCCACCTGGGTGAAGGAGCGGCCATCTCCATCTTCATCTTCCCCATATTATTGATCTGTGTTCTGATTACCGCAAAGTACTTACGCAGGGAGGATTGAGATGACACAGCGTTTTACCCAAAAATTGCTGCGTTTCTATATCCCCCTTCTCCTCTTTCTCGTGTTTCTCCTTTTCCCCTTTTACTGGATGCTTGTCACGACGTTCAAATCCGACGTGGAATTATACAACCTGAGCCTCAACCCCTTCTATGTGTATACCTGGTCTCTGACGAATATAAAACATCTGCTCTTTGATACCCCGTTCTTGCGCTGGCTCTTTAATACCCTGCTTGTTTCGGTGGTTTCCGCCTTCATTTCATTGGCGACCAGTCTCCTGGCCGCCTATGGCATTCAGCGCATCCGTTTTCGGGGATCGGGTCTCATGGGCATTGCCATTTTCTTCTGTTATCTGGTACCGCCTACTATCCTGTTTATCCCTTTGGCAACTATGGTTTTCAAGCTGAAGATCTGGGATTCTCTTGTTTCCCTTTCTATTATCTACCCGACGTTTCTCATCCCCTTCTGCACCTGGCTTTTAATGGGATATTTCAAGTCCATCCCCAAGGAACTGGAGGAATGTGCCATGATGGACGGGGCAAGCAGGCTGTGGGTCTTTTTCAAAGTAATTATACCTCTTTCTCTCCCGGGTATTGTCTCTGCAGGAATCTTTGCCTTCACCCTCTCCTGGAATGAGTATCTTTATGCGCTCACCTTTATTTCCTCCAGCCTGAAGAAGACCATATCAGTGGGGCTTGTCACGGAACTCGTGAGAGGGGATGTATATCACTGGGGGCCGCTCATGGCAGGGGCCCTGTTGGGGAGTGTCCCTGTCGCACTCATATACTCATTTTTTGTTGAATATTATGTTGCCGGAATGACGGGAGCTTTAAAGGAGTAGCAGGGAATATGGCTCAAGTAATCTTGCAGGATGTTCAGAAAAAGTTCGGCAAGGATATTGCCGTGGACAGGTTTTCCCTCGAGGTCAAGGACCGCGAATTCATGGTGTTCGTCGGGCCGAGCGGCTGCGGAAAGACCACCACTCTCAGAATGATCGCAGGGCTTGAAGAAATCACCGCCGGAGACATATACATTGGCGATCGGTTGGTCAACCGCATTCCTCCGAAAGAAAGGGATGTGGCCATGGTTTTTCAAAATTACGCGCTCTATCCGCACATGAGCGTCTTCGACAACATGGGGTTCGGATTGAAATTGAAGAAGATGCCTAAGAAAGAAATCGAAAGACGCGTGCACCAGACCGCTGAAATCCTGGGTATTTCACAATTCCTGGACCGGAAACCGAAGGCCCTGTCCGGCGGTCAGCGGCAGCGGGTGGCCTTGGGGAGGGCGATCGTCCGGGTTCCGCAGGTGTATCTTTTTGACGAACCGCTCTCCAACCTGGATGCGAAACTGCGGATGCAGATGCGGCTGGAACTGAAGAAACTGCATGAAAGGATGGAGAGAACCAGTATCTATGTGACCCACGACCAGATTGAGGCCATGACCATGGGAGATCGGATCGTTGTTATGAAGAACGGCCTCATACAGCAGGTGGGTGAGCCTCTGGAACTCTTTTTCATGCCCACAAACAGATTTGTGGGCAGTTTTATCGGATCTCCAACCATGAATTTCATACGCGCTCACATTGAGGGGGCCGGAAGCAACCTTGCAGTGGTCTCGGAAGAATTACGATTATCCGTCCCTCCCAAGAAAACGAAAGCCCTTTCCGCCTATCAAAACAGGGAAGTGATTCTGGGGATCAGGCCTGATGACCTCTCCGCAACCGGATCACTGGAAGAAGGAGGGACATTCCAGGCGGATGTGGCGGTGGTGCAGCCGGTGGGAACCCAGATTTATCTGGAAGTGAAAGTGGGGGGGCATGATCTTATTGCTTCCGTAGACGCTCAGACCCATGCCAGGCCGCACCAGAAAATCATTTTGAAAGCCCGCCTCGACAATCTCCATTTTTTCGATCCAGCCAGCGAGCAGACCATCTATTAGCAGCAGAACGACGGAGAGGTCTTTGCGTTCACTCGGTGCGCCGATCTGCATAGCAGTGCAATTCCCCGGGCAGGTTCAAAACGAAAAGGCAGACCAAAATTGTGATTGACCGGGAAACTTGATCGCTCTATACTTTTTTGGTCAGATACATCCAAGTGGAATCGGAAGATGCCGGACCATCGGGATTTTGCAATGTCATCATGGAGGCAGTTCATACCATCTTCAGGGGGGAAATCATGTCTGATCAAACCAACAAGAATCTGAAAGTAGCCTTTGCCGGGGAGTGCCAGGCCAATCGTCGGTATCTCGCCTATGCAAAGCGGGCGAAAGAGGAAGGATTCTCGAACATGGCAAGACTCTTTCGCGTGATAGCAGACGCTGAGGTTATTCATGCGAATAAGCTCCTGGAGGCCATGGAGGAGGTGAAATCGACCCTGGAGAATACGCAAAGTGCCTTGAAAGGGGAGTCGGAAGAGGCCACGGGCATGTATCCCATGTTTGTGTATCAGGCTGAGAGGGATGCTGATAATGACGCAATGAACAGCTTTTTCTATGCCCAGGAAGCGGAAACAACCCACTTCAATCTCTTTGAAAAGGCCCTTTCAGCCCTCAAAGAGGGAAAGGACCCGGAAATAGGCGAGCTCTATGTCTGCAGGGTGTGCGGGTATACTGTGGAAGGCCCCCCGCCGGAGAAGTGTTATACCTGCGGAGAAGGGCGCGAGGCATTCATCCTGGTCGAATAGCCCTTTATTTAACGAGGGGGAGTGTCGCCCGGAATTCTTCAGTGCCGGCCTTCCTGAGGAGTTCATAGATGAGCATTTCCGTTGATGTCACGGTAATGCCGGCCCCTCGCATCCTGTCGAGGGCAATGCCGCGGTTCCGGGGATCTCTCGATGCAACGGCGTCACTTGCCACCTGCAGCGTGTATTCATGGGGAGCATCCAAGGCAGTTTGAGCGACACAGATATGCGATTCAATTCCGGTGAGAATGAGGGTTTTTCTGTCAAGGTAGTGCAGGTAATTCCGGAATTCGTCGGAGGCGAAACAGCTGAACGTTATCTTGGGGATGGGCTCTATTTCTCCTGTCTCTGAGCGTATCTGCTCCACGGTTCTCCCGAGATTCTCCTGCTCCGTCACCACGATTGGAATCGCAAGGATCTTTGCGAATCTGAGAAGTCTGATAATGTTCTGGATGGTTTCTTCCGCGCCGGCAATAACAGGAACCAGTCTTTCCTGGACATCCACAACAACCAGGGCGCAATCTTCCTTCTCAGCCAGCAAACCGTTCGTTCGAACTATGGTATCTCCCATTGCATTGTCCCTTTTATTCCGAATCTCTCATTGATCTTTGTCGCCATTCCAATAGATTATTGATGAGAAAAGCGGGGCAAGTTCCTACTGCTTCCAAAATGCCCGGGGTCGGTTTTGCGTTTCCTTGCATGTTCCCAAAAGAAAAAGGCACATGCGGGGCATGCGCCCATTCGACATTCGAGAGAAGGCCGACGGCTGTTCTCCAATTGCTTCCTGTCTCTTTGGTAGTCCCAACGGGACTCGAACCCGTGTCTTCGGCGTGAGAGGCCGATATCCT
>CAZWEV010000121.1:0-4481 GCA_964633015.1 uncultured Desulfobacteraceae bacterium
CGTGGATACAAGGCGCGCGAAGAAAAATGGATGAAGGCGTACTTGTCGGTACGTCGAGGTCATTTTTCGAGCGCAACGCTGGAGGCACGAGGCTATCCGCCGCCGCAATAGATTGGCCGTGAGAAATCCGGGCTAGTTACTAGTGGCAGGGAACGGGCGGTATCAAGAGCTGGGACAAAAGAGATTTAAAAGAAAATACAGTTAATATAGTAATTATAGAAAACATAGAAAAGCATTCAAGCTCCGATCCCTTCCATTTCCCAGGTATCAACTGTGTATGTCTCCCCCCTGGAAGGCCCGTGTTTAAGAAGCATATCATATAAAATTCATAACATGGAGAGGTCCGGAACGAGTAAGTATGTATCAGATAGTCAAGAAAAATGAAGGTCATCCACTTTTTTGTTGACAAACAGAAAATACTATAATAAATAGAAAATCAATACATCCTCAGGACTCAGGAGGCAAGCATCAATGGAGGACATACTGACTGTATACAAGGCAAGCCAGTACTGCCGGGTATCCCCCAAGACCATCATCAACTGGATAGAGGCCGGACATATACAGGCGTACAAAACGGTGGGCGGACACCGACGAATAAAACAGGAAGACCTCGAAGGCTTTATGCGGAAACAGGGGATCCCCATACCTGAAGAAGAGCAGGAAGAGAGCAAGAAGAGAATCCTGGTGGTGGATGATGATCCCATCATAGTGGAAACGATTGTCCAGGCCCTGGAGGAAGAGGAGTTCGATTATGAGGTTATTTCCGCTTCCGACGGTTTCGAAGCAGGATTGCAGGTGAACCATTTCAAGCCCCATCTCCTTATTCTGGACATCATGATGCCCGACATAAAAGGTTATGAGGTGTGCAAGAAAATCAAGGAAACTGAAGAAACCAAGGATACCAAGATCATTGTGCTGTCGGCGTATCTGGACGAGGAGAAGTTCAAGAAGATGAAGGAGTACGGGGCAGACCTCTGTTTTTCAAAGCCGCTGCCTCTCCCCCAGCTGAGGCAGGAAGTGGCCAGATTGCTGGGCCTTTCCTAACTGAAGAGTAGGCTGTTGGGGTTTAGGCTGTAGAAGGTTGAGCGTGGGGAGCGGGCTTTGCCCTTGAGGGCTGCTTCGCTTAAGGCGACGCCTGCTACGAGGCTAAAGGATAAAATAAGGGATCTGTGATCTCTGTGTCTGTCTGTGTGAGTCTGCGGCTAAATATAGGTGAAAGGACAAAGGTTGTAGGAGTAGGCTGAGGCTATTTGGGCTGTAGAGAAGGGGGACCCATGAAACTGAAAGAATCCCTGGAAAAGAAAAAGTTTGTCGTCACCTCGGAAGTACAGGCGCCGATGGATGAAAGCCCTGAACAACTCATCAAAAGCCTGGAGTTGGTCAGAGGACGTGTAGACGGGGTCACGGTGCCGGAGGTGGAAATAGAAGGAGTTGTCGGCGATACCATCAAGACCTGCGAGATCCTCAACACGCATCGTTTCGAGGCTATTTATCAGACCACTACGCGGGACAAGAATCGCATCCAGCTCCAGAAAGATCTCTTGCAGGCTCATCAGTCGGGTGTCGAAAATCTGCTTGTATTCACAGAGGATTATCGCATCACCGGGGACAGTCTTCAGGAGATGATGTTTTTCCACGTAGATGCGGGAAAACTGGAGTCCGTCCTCCAGCACATGCGGGAAGGAAGAACAGTGGACGGGGGAGACCTCGGGAAAGAGGCTGATTTCGTTGTCGGGAGCGGGGTGGAGTCGGGCTGGGGAAAGAATGTGCCTGATCTGGAAATGAAGGAAATGGAGGCCATGGCCACGATGGGAGCCGGGTACTTCCTCTCGACCCCGGTATTCGATGTGGACCGGTTTGAAAAATTCCTGAAGCAGGTAAACACATTCGGCATCCCGGTGATTGCGGAGGTGATGATATTGCGGACCGCGGGAATGGCCGGTTTCCTGAACCGGCATATCAAATCCGGCATGGTCCCGGAGTGGCTCATCATGAAACTGGCAAAAGCAATAGACAAGGAAAAGGCCAGTATCGAGATTTTCGCGGACACGGTTAAAGGCCTGAAAGACATTTGCCAGGGAGTGCATATCATCACGATCGGGGGCGAAGAAAAGCTGCGCCATTATCTTGATGCGGCAAAATTGAAGTAAACGGTCCACCGTTTTCGAAACATTAGATTTCGTGCCTTACAGATGATGTCCCATACAGGTAACTCGGGTAAATTGGAAATGACAAATGTCTAAATCCAAATGCCTCAATGACAAAACATATTCTGCTCGATCAAGAACTTTATCTCACACAGAGACGCAGAGATCACAGAGTTTCACGACAAAAAGTAGACTGCTTTTCTCTGTTGACTCTGTGTCTCTAGTGAGGCCACAGGCCGAATCCCGTTTTGCGGGATCTATGCTTCGCTCCGACGGGCGTGAGAATCATCTTTTAATATTTTGGCATTGAGTGCGGGGAAAAGAGATTTTGGCTACAGTCACGCTGAGCATAAATGACAAGATCGTCAATTGCCCATCGGGAATGACCATTCTTCAAGCCGCCAGGCAGGAAGGGATCAAGATACCCACCCTCTGTGATCATCCGGCCCTGGAGCCCTTTGGTGCATGCCGGCTCTGTCTTGTGGAGGAGAAAAGCGGCCGTCTCATGGCGGCATGCGTTACACCGGCGGCTCAGGGCCTGGTTCTCAGGACCGACTCGAACCGCGTTATTGAACATCGCCGGAATATTGTCCGCCTCCTGATGGCCGAACACCCCGAATCATGCCTGGTCTGCAACAAGGGGAACCGTTGTGAGCTGAGGGCCGTTGCAGCCGCGCTCGGAATCGGTGAGACAAACCTCTATCCCATGCCCCATGCTCGACCCCTGGAACAGGCCAATCCCTTTATTGTCAGAGATCTCAGCAAATGTGTCCTGTGCGGAAAGTGTATCCGGGCGGACCATGAACTGGTGGTGGTAGGGGCCATTGACTACAACCGCCGTGGTTTTCGGTCCCGGCCGGAAACGGTCCACGAGCGGCCCCTCGAAGAGTCAACCTGCACGTTTTGCGGCACGTGCGTGTCCATGTGTCCGACCGGTGCCCTTTCCGTCAGAAATGCACACTACGTGGGAACAGCGGAAAGAGAAGCCCTTTCCGTGTGCGGGTTTTGCGGAATCGGGTGTTCTGTCCTGCTGGGCGTTGCCGGGAATCAGCTCGTGGAAGTCAATCCGGCAGATGGGCCGGGCACGGTCAATGGCCCCACGCTCTGCGTCAGGGGGCATTTCGGCCATGATTTTCTCCTGTCCGAAGACCGTCTCACCGTGCCGTTGATACGAGAGAACGGGGATTTCTCCCGGGCATCGTGGGACGATGCCCTGTCAATGGTTTCGGAACGGCTGAGAGCCATCAGGGAACGATACGGTCCCCAGAGTATCGGTTTTCTCGGGTCCTCAAAATGTTCTAACGAGGAGAACTATCTTTTCCAGAAAATAGCCCGCGCCGTCATTGGGACCAACAACGTGGATTGCGGTGCATCCTTTTCAGGATGCGCTGCCTTGAGACGGATCAGTGGGTTTCAAGACAGGCGGTGGGGACCAGGGCGTTTGAAAAATCTTGATGAGGCGGACCTCATTTTCGTTCTGGGTGCAGACCCTTCACATTCGGCGCCCGTACTGGGATACCATCTCAAGCGGACGGCGAGAAAGGGAACACCCCTGGTGGTGGCGGATCCCCGGCGGACCGAACTGGCCCGGTTTGCCGAGTGCTGGCTGCCGGTGAAGCCGGGGGCCGACACGGCCCTCCTGATCGGGATTGCTGCCATGTTCATCAGGGGGAACAACCTCGAGAAGCACTTCGAGGGTCCTCTTGCAGAGGGATTTCATGAAATCCAAAGGCAGCTGGCTTCCCTTGATGTCAAAGAGATCTGCAGGATGACGGGAGTAGATGAAAACGTATTGCGTGACGCCGTAGAGCTCATGAGAGAAAAAAGGCCGGTCTTTGTTATCGGCCGCGGTGTGCTTCTGCAGAGAGCGTCCAGGGAGACTATGGAGAGCTTGATCAACCTGGCATTTCTCACGGGAAGCGCCAGGTCCAATGAACCTTGGCTGTATGTACCCACCTACGAAAACAACGAGGCAGGGGCGCTGGATATGGGTGTTTCACCCAACAGCCTGCCCGGGATCGAGGCCTTGAACGTGCAGGAGGTTCGAAAGTCCTGGGAAAGGGCGTGGAATGCAATGCTCTCCCCGGACCCGGGACTGAACGTGGTTCGGATGATCCAGGAGGCGGAAAAGGGTAATCTCAAGGCGCTCTTTGTGATGGGTGAAAATCCGCTTCGAAGTATGCCCCACCGGGAATATGTCCGGAACGCCCTGGAGAACCTGGAATTCCTGGTCGTCCAGGATATTCTGGAGACCGGAACGAGCCGGCTTGCCCATGTGGTGTTGCCGGGGGCGGCCTTTTCAGAGAAGGCCGGTTCTTTCACGAACATGGAAGG
>CAZWEV010000122.1:0-3878 GCA_964633015.1 uncultured Desulfobacteraceae bacterium
GGGATGTATCATCAAAGCATCCCGCCAGCGTAAAGAACTCCTCCACAAGGATGATTCGCTCCTCTTCGCCTGCCTCCTGCCAGGCCTTGACCACTTTTTCCGGGAAGAAACGGTTCGAAAAAAGAACCAGGAAAAGCCCACCCGGTTTCAAGGTTCGTCCCACCTCCCGGAAGATCTCCACCGGCTTTGTCATGTAGTCCACGGAGACCGTGTTGAGAATCACATCGAACGTGTTAGATGGAAAAGGTAATATCGGTTTTTTGTTGAGATCGTGAATCACCCTCTCGGTCAAGACTCTATTCTCTTTGAGTTCACGTTCGTTCAGCCCCAGCCCCACCACACGCGACGGCTGGAGTCCATTTGGGATATGAGAATCCCAGCCGGCCATCAAGTCCAGGATCACGGAATGATCTTCCACGACAAGCTCCCCGATCACTTTCTCCACGGTGGCAAGGGCCACGGAATCCAGGTGGCTGACAAAACGGTCCTTTTTATAAAACAGCCTGTCATCCCCTTTATCAAAACGATCAAATGCATCTTTTGAAAAATGCGGGCTGCACCTCTCAGTGTTGTGCTTGAAAATACTTTGTTTTTCCTGCATAGTATACCCTCCAATAAAAAAGCCGGGCGGATCGAAGATCCTGTAACCCGGCTCGTAGCCCCTGTTTCAGGGCGGGTCCATCATGATATCCAGTTATGAAAAAATAACCATTCCCGTTACCGTGTCAAACAGGAAAAAAAATCCTGAGCCACTATCGAGAGATTACCTCGCAGCCAAGATAATATTTCGCAACGCTCAGGCCTTCGGGCACCCTGAAAATACCCCTCAAGCTGCCGTCACCGTCTTTGCGTTCATTGCGCTTGTTCAAGTTTCAGGCGGCCTCCTAAGCGCCTGCGCCCTGTCTGGCAATAAACCCCTGTGACTGGAGACCAGTGTCTGACGGTGTTCCGGCCACTTGCGCCAGATACGTTTCACCCAGTTTCTCGATATGCTCGTTGACGTTGTCGAAGTAGTTGAAATGCACTTGTTCTTCATCGATAATTGCTTCAAAAATCTTGACGCTGGTGGAATCGCCGTTTTCTCTGCAAATCAGGAGAAATTCATTGTACGCGTCCACGGTATCGTCCTCCAGCTTGGCATCAAATGAAAAAATCGTTTTGACTTTCTGTCCCTTGGAAGACTTTGCGGCCGGTTCCGTGGTCGGCTCCCCTCCCAGTTCCTTGATCCTTTCTGCAAACATCTCGGCGTGGCGCATCTCGTCGATTGCAATCAACTTGACCTTCATGGCCATATCGCCGTAATCCATGTCATCCAGATTATAGTGCTGATTCATGTACTGAGCGATGGCCTGTAACTCCATGCTGCGTGCTTTGTTGAGCACATCGATTACTTTTGCCCTCCGCTGATCCTTGCTACTCTTTGCTGCCATAACAAAACCTCCTTGTCGATTTTTTCATCCATCCTGCAGGATACCATTGAAAAGAGTCCTGTTACGCCCTCAACTATCTTATTTGAAAAGTTTTGCAGCAATCGTGGCCACGTGTTTACCCTGATAACGGGCGGCTGCCAGCTCGTTTTCACTCGGCATTCGTTCGCCCTTTCCACCCGCGATCGTCGAAGCACCGTACGGCGAGCCGCCGGTAATTTCATCAATGCGCGTCTGACCCTGGAAGGCATAGGGAAGCCCAACGACGATCATTCCCTGGTGCAGCAGGGTGATATGAAAGCTCAAGATAGTGGATTCCTGGCCTCCGTGCTGCGTGGCGGAGCTGGCAAACACGCTGCCCACCTTCCCGACCAGGGCGCCCGTGGCCCAGAGCTGGCCCGTGGCATCCAGAAACTGGCGCATCTGGCCGCACATGTTGCCGAACCTCGTCGGGGTGCCGAAAATAATCGCATCGGCAGACGCCAGCTCTTCAACACTGCAGACGGGAACATGGGCAAACTGCTTCTGGGCTTCCAGCGCGCCCATCTTGCCGAGAACACTCTCGGGCAGTGTTTCAGGCACGCGCCGCATTTCAACCGCTGCTTCTTTGACTTCTTCAGCCCCTTCACTCACCGCCTCCGCCATCTGGTGGATATGTCCGTACATGGAATAATACACGGTTAATACTTTCATGTTGTAAACCTCCTGTTTTTTTCAAAATGGTAAGATCCTTAAAGAACCCTCTGACACCACGGAACCGGATTTTCGGATGATCTGATCCCCCCTTCGTTTTGACAGCCACCTTGTGAGCGGGTCCCCGGTTTCACAAACTCGTCCTCAATCTGCAAGATCACTTATTTTCTGATTGCGGCATGTTCGTGCCCCCTTCCAGCAGCAGCACGCGGGCGGCTTTGTTCTCCAGGGCCGACTCCACATTGAACGCTGCCGGGTAATCCGCTGGATGGATGACCGCAGGACGCTGCTTCAGTTGGTACGTGATAATACAGTTTCCATTCCTCCTTGTCGAGATGACCCGGGCGCACCCGGCACCTTCCGGTCCGGTAAAACTGACGGATCGAGGCGCTATGACCGCGTGCCGGTATCCCGGCGGCAGTTTGATCCTGGCCTCTATGGTCTCATCGAAAAGGTCGGGGATCAGCAGCGGCAACGCACGCCGGTTCGTGTCGGTCGGGAACAGCTGCGGGGTGAACGGCAGCCTGAAATAAAAACATCGGTCCTTGGTCACAGCGTACCGTTTCACGTCGACCTCGAATTGCTCAACACCCGGATAGACGTTGAAATCCGTCACGAGACCGCCGACCGCCCGGGCACCCTGGGTCACGCCTGACACCACTTCCTGAAAATACTGTGCTCTCTCCTCGGGGAGCATTTCCGAGAACCGGCGGTTCTCCTGATCAAAGGTCATGCCGTAGTATTCACGCTTGATGCCTATCCGTGCATTTCCCTGGTCGTTCAGCACCAGCGAATAGGTCGTCGCGACCCGGTCGTGGCAGTCACCGGCGGCTCGGATGGTACCGCAGGCACCCGTTACCGGATCAATGCAGAGGCAGTCGTCGTGCGGGGTCGACCCCAGGCGCGCATACTGGTCGGTGTCATTCAGGTAATAGGTCTCACCGTCCGCCACAATCCTGATCAGGGGAATATGGAACTCGTCAGGCAGCGGGAACGATCGCGCCACATGGGCCAGCCCGGCGACCGCGGGCAGGTCGGAGGCAAGCACAAACTCCGGATGGACGCCCACGGCCGTCAGCATGGCATGGAGGAGAATCGCCCGGTCGGCGGCATGACCATATCCGTCGAGCAGGGTTGTATCTGCGTCCGACAGCTCACTCAACGGGAGTTCGGTGAACGACGAAGGTCCGGCCAGGCGCACGTTTTCCGCAACATAGTCACGAATAACTTCAACCGCCTCCCGTTTTGTTTTCACCCGGGCGGCGAGCTTTCGCACCACCTCCCGCGTCCGCGCATTCCGGGCAGCCCGCGCGAGCATCACCTCGTTGAGTTTCCGGTAATATGCTGCAGGATCTCCCACGTAATAGGCCACGCCGTCCTGATAATACCATGCCGGAGGAAGTGCTGATTCCTTCGGCAGCGCTCCGATCTGGCGAGCATGCCATCGGAGTATCTGCTTGCCGTCGATCGATTTCTTCTCTTCGGTGACGACGTTCCCTGTCCGGGTTTTCAGGGCCTGCACATGCAGCCCGGCCGGGGCACTGATCTCGAAAGACTTCTGCACAATTTCATCCGGCAGTTGGAACGACTGGAACGCGGACAAATACGGTCGCCCCTGCATGGTGACCTCGTAGGCCACTTCAATCGTCGAACCGATCTCCACGCCGGGCAGGCTGTCAACGAGAATCTTGCCGCCGGTGTAGCGTTCAGCCGAGCTGTTCCATTCGGCATCCATCACATTGAGTTCATCCTTCGAAA
>CAZWEV010000123.1:0-3719 GCA_964633015.1 uncultured Desulfobacteraceae bacterium
CGAGCATGGCCATCGCAAACAGTTCCAGGGTGAAGATGATCTGTTTCGGCCCATACACGCGCGTCAGATCGAACCGTATTCCCACATTGATGAAGGCTCGGTCAAAACCTTTGATCACTTGCCACGACATGCACACCTCCCCGCCGATTGCCATCCTGGATATCATTTTCATATCAAAAACTTGTCCGAGGTTTTCATCGATAGCAGTGATCGCAGATTTAGACAGCGATCCGGCATGTACAATATCTTGAGGTGCCGCTAATAATTACTTCTGATAAGGATTCGGATAACAAGGAGTTCACTGGCGGGGCCGGGTAAGGAGTAGGGGACTGAAAAGCAGAATAGGCACAGCAAGGAGCCGAAAGCAGCTCGACATTCTACCGCGTCAGGTGCAATGACTTATCTGAATCTATTTCACAAACTCCCTGCTTGTTTCTCAGTGTGAGTGAGCAGGCATTTCTTGTGCTTTTCTCTCCCTTTCCTCCGGTCGCCTAGAATTTTACCCTGACCCCACCTATAAGACCGTAGTCAGGTGCCCCGTCCGACAGACCGAATTGCATTCCTGCAGTGAATTCTATTCGAGAAGAGAACCGGTAGTTCATGGCGAAAAACAGATCTTTGGGATTGGATTCGTCCGAAATCAAGGATCGCCATTCCTCATAATACCCGCTGATGAGGATGTCTCCGCTGAGGTAATACCCCAGTCCAACGTCATAGTACCACTGGTCCCTCAGGTTGAGGCCTGAGGGATCTCCAATAAACGTATAGCCCACATCAAAGAGCCCAAGCCAGTCTCTTGAAAAGCTCTTGCTGAATTCCAGCCCGAAACCCGTGTCAAATTCGCCTGTCCCCAGCCCCTTGTCTTCATCCGCAGTGGGGAACTTGACCAGCCCGGTCACAGCGATCAGGGGAACTCGGTCTCCCTCCTCCAATACATAGTACCGGCCCTGGAGGAGAAGATCGCCGAGCCCTTCTTCGGTTGATCGCCGTGAAGAGATGAACGTGGTTCCGCGGCCACCTTTTGTTATCCGGTTGGGGTTGCCACCGACAACTGTTACTCCCCCGTTGCCTTCGATTTGGATATAGGGGATGGTAAGAGAGAGGTTCCCATCCTGAAAATAACGGGTGATGGTCAATGGGATATAGGTGATATCGGTATCGGTAGCAGTTCCGTAATCGCCACTTGTAAAGCTTGGCTCAAGGCCTATTTCCCAGTTCGTTTCCGCGCCGTAACACAAAAACGGGGACAGGAAGAGAGCGATGATTCCTACGACCATTGTTTTTTTCAGGGGCATTTTCAGATCCTTTCTGTGCGCAAGATACGAGTTCCTTCAGGTGAACAGAGCTGCAAAAAGTGCAGATGTCCCTCCTGCCATTTCTCTAATCAAAATGGCTCTTGTATGACGGATTCCAGAGAATGTCTGTCTGCTATCTTCCCAGGCGTACAGGCCTTCGAGGCCGCATGGGCCTTACCGGGCGCGTCACGCGCGTTGGACGCATGGGCCTAGAATGAGAGTTGAGTCGAGCCTGTTTCGTTCGGACTTCCCTCTTATGGATGCGCGAAGTTCCCCGGGTTTTGCCTGAAAGCGCATTGGCACCCACTCCGGGATTTCGGTAACGTCCGGTCTTCACTGCGCTGATGATAGGACCCAGCTTAAAGCCCAGGTCTTGTGCGATACGACCCCAGCCTTCACCGCTTGCCCTGAGATCAATGACTCGGTCGAGAGCATCCCCGAAGGTTGGGAAGGCCGGAAGGTCCTGTTTGAAAAGATGGTCGGCAATGGAAAGCTCAATGGTTATTTCTCCCCATCCCTGTCCCGAGTTCCGCAATTCGTTGACCGTCACGGGATCGATCTGAAACAGGCGCGCGAGATCCTCCACGCGAGAGTTGTAATTTCCCGGGGGATACTCTGCATCAATCTCTTCCTGCATCGCTGCCAGCCGCATCTCATCCGTGGGTTGGGCCTTCACCGGATACGCGGTAAAGAGCACAATCAGGCCCAATGCAGCAATAAGCGCGAAATATTTTGATTTCATGAGAGACCTCCTATTATGCCGGCAATAAACGGGTTCGGAAACACTTTACCGATAGTATTACCGCAGAGACTTTGTAAGGCAAGTATAATCCCCTGTTTTTTGTGAATGACTGCAAATCAAATAGGGAAAGACCAGATCGAGTAGTCGAGAGTTTTAGCTCCCAGCTCCCACAGGAGCACCATTATGAAAACTAAACAAAACATTGGAGGCACGCAGGCAAATCTTAGCTTTTTTTACCATCTAGAGGTTTCAGTTGCCGCTCTAGTCTCAGTTTGATGCAATGATGCAGTAAGATTCTCTTTGAGAAAGCCTCAAATTCAGAAAAACCCAGATAATATGGACGCAGATCTGCATAAATCGCGCCAGAATGAGGGTTCGGAAGTGAGCCATAGGTTGACATAGGGACGCTCAAAAAAAAGGCTCAAAAAAAGGCTACATAGCTGGCAGTTTTAAAGTGAGAAGTGTCCTGAAGAATCAGCGTATCGCTCTTTGAAAAGCAAGTATCAGTGTCGTAAGCGAGGATAACACCCTGGCTTAAGTGGCGTGTAAGCCACGGAAGAAGACTTTAATGCACACCGCGTCCTGTCACGGCAGGTAGGAAGCCTAACCGGAAAATCGCGTTTTGTTACTTCTGGAAAAGTGAAGATTACGTATTGAATCTCATTATCAATCCTTCCCCCACTATCATGATATTCTCTTATTAGGAGGTAATGAATCGGACGACGATTTATGATGGGGATGTTGTGACTGGCATACGGGCGCTGTCACGGTCGCTTCAATGCGGATCTACCTAATTTTCTGTGCCCTTTTTGTGGGGACCGCCGGGACCATGCTCGGTTTCCTTCTCGGCGGCAGGGCAAGTGCAAGAGCCGTTCCTTCCAGGCATGACCCCTGACACGTCTCCCGGGCGGTTATTTTGGGCGCTAGGAAGCGGGCTGGGTCTTCGCTGCCGGTTTTATCTCCACTTCAACCCGCCTGTTCTTGTGTCTTCCTTCAGGCGTTGCATTTGAAGCTACGGGCATAGTTTCCCCGAACCCGAGAGAGGTGATTCTGCCGGACGAAACACCTTTTAAAATGAGATAGTTCTTCACTGCTTTTGCCCGCCTTTCCGAGAGGTCCTGGTTGTAGCTTTCTGATCCCGTGTTGTCCGTGTAGCCTTTCACAAGGATATCATTTTCCGGATACCGTACCAGGACACCGGCCATCTGGGCCAGCTTATCCATTGCCGTCGGCTTTAAGACCGCCGAGTTCACGTCGAAGAGCACGGCGCCGGACATGGTCACAACCAACCGATCCTGTTCTTTTCTCACTTCGGCATCCTTGATTTGCTGAAGCTCTTTTGCCTGCTGGTCCAGCTTGTACCCGATACCTCCTCCAATGGCAGCCCCCGCAAGTCCTCCGATGATTGCTCCTGTCCCGCGATTACCTGACTGGTGTCCAATGACGGCGCCGGCAAGCGCTCCGGTCGCGGCGCCGATAGCCGCGCCCTGCCCGGTCTTGGTCCTCGCCGCCTCCTGTGTCTGGGCACACCCGGCAAACGCCAAAATGAGAAATGACAGCATAATAAAATGGAACTTCCTTTGCATGGTGCTTTCTCCTTTTTATGGATCTATGATTATCAGGTTACCACCTTTTTTGACGGTGGCAAGGGCTAAATCATAAATAATCAACCGGCTCTGCCG
>CAZWEV010000124.1:0-3612 GCA_964633015.1 uncultured Desulfobacteraceae bacterium
CGTTCTTGTAGTTGGCCCCACCAAAATCAAGAAAGTTGGCCGGCCTGCCGCCGTTCAGTTTTATCAAATCCAGTGTGGTCATGGTGAGGCCGGCACCCGTGCAAATAACCCCAATATTTCCGCCCAGACCCACATAACTGAGACCATTCCGGTAGGCTTCATACTCGATGTCATCGTCGAACTGCTCTCTGCCTTTCTGGTATTCCTTGTGTCGCAATAAGGCATTGTCGTCGATACGAACCTTTGCATCAGCCGCCCAAAGATTCCCATTCCCATCTACCACCAATGGGTTGATCTCCACCAATTCCGCATCCAGAGAACGGAAAATTCTATATAGATTAAAAAAGAGCCTTGATGCCGCCTTGGCAGTGGCCCCTTGAAGCGCGATTGTTTGTACCATGTCTCGGATCTGATAAGGCAACAACCCTCTAAAAACGTGGATCTTTTCGGTAATGATAGCCTCAGGCCTGGCAGTAGAGAGTTCCTCAATCTCCATGCCCCCTTCGCCGCAGACCATCATCAAGGGGCAAGCCGAAGCAGCGTCCACCGTTATCGCCACATACAGCTCCCTTTCAATATCCAGGGGTTCTTCAATGAGGACGCTTTGAATCTTCTGTCCACCGAATTCTTTTCCGATCCATTCATCCACCGTGTCCCGAATCTGGGTCCAGTCACTGTATTTTTGAATCAGCCCTGCCTTTCCCCTTTTCCCCGCAAGGACCTGGGCCTTCAGCATAACAGGCAAATCAAACGCTTCAGGGCGCTCGTCCACATCCTGGGGGGAATGCACCAGAAAACCTCTGGGTACCGGGATGCCAGCATTTCGAAATATCTCTTTGCCCTGATATTCGTATAGCTTCATCATGTCACCTCAAAATCTACAGCTGCAATTTCCTAGAGTAAATCATAGCCAATCTGAAAGGCCTGCTCATTGTCCTCTTTGAACTTGGGAATAACACTCAACATGGTGGAAAGAACGACATCCTTTTCAAAGATATCAATTTTCTTGGTCATGGCTCCCAGCATGATTGTATTGGCAAATATGGCCCTCCCCAACTTTTCAACAGCCATATCTTTCGCCGGCACGGAATAATGGTTGATTTTCTTCGTCTTTTCCTCCTCAATCTCCACACTGCTCGGGTCATAAAAGATAATTCCATCCTTTACCAGACCTGAAAAACTCTTGTAAGCTGCAGAGGACAGCGCACAGAAATAATCAGGGTCCTCAACCATGGGACTATCAATCGGCTCGGTGGACAAGACCACTTGCGCGCGCACATATCCGCCCCTCTGTTCTGTGCCATGACTTTTAAGCATGGTGACCCGATAGTTTTGTTTGACACCGGCCAGCCCAAAAATCTGTCCCAACCTTACCACGCCCTGTCCACCAAAACCGCTGGCAAGTATTTCCGTCCGTTCTTTCATGAGGCTAACCTCCTCTTTATATCTACGAGCTTGTCTCTCATCAGCGTTGCGAAATCCGGCCGGCTGTTACTGGCATCGTAGTAAACGCCGGTTTTCCAGATTATGTCTTCACCCGCTTCTTCATCCAGTCGACACGAGTGGTTCTGGATCCACCGAAATATATTGACCGCGTTCCTTGAACCCAAGGCAGTACTTGCATAGTTGGTGGTGCAGGGGTAGACCACATGGACCAGCGAGAAACCCTTGTTCAGGAGTGCCTTTTTCATGCTCTCCACCCCAAAATCACCGTCCATGCTCACGTGCCTGGCCAGGAAGGTGGCTCCCGCCTCTTTGATAATGTTCAGCACATCCCGACCGTCCTGGATCCAGTTAGGCTCATACATGCCGTAAGGACTGCTGTCCGTGACAGAGCCTTCGGGCGTACTCCAGCCATACTGGCCGCCGGTTGATTGGTACCCTAGGTTGTCGCAGACAACAATAGTGACATCCAGGTTTCTCCTGGCTGCATTCAGCATGTGACTTATTCCGATGCCGAACGCATCGCCGTCTCCAACCGTACAAACAATCTTTCTTCCTTCGGGCAAGGCTACAGCGAGTCCGCTCACAATGGCGTAGACCCTCCCATGTGTGCCTGCAAGGCCGTCTCCTTTCCACATCCCAAAGGTTTGTCTCCCAGCACAACCGATGGATGTTCCCCATATGACGTCTTCCAATTCCAGGCCAAGATCATACATAGCCTTTGTGAGCATTTTTTGAGTCTGTCCCAGGCCACAACCTGAACACGCAGTACTGGGAGTCTTCTTCGTTCTGAAGTACTTCTCAGCCAAATAATCCATCACCAAGCCTCCCTTTCCCATTTAATTGCCGATATCGGGTTTCCATCAAGGAGCGTTTGAAATAGCTCCAACAAACTGGAAATCTCCGGCAGCTCACCGCATCGCCCAAAAAAGTGGATTTTGCTATCCGATGGCGCAGCTCTCTGCACTTCACGCACCAGTTGCCCGTCATAGTTGAATTCCACGGACAAGTACGTGGCCTTAGCCGTAAAGAGTTCGTCCGGGAAAGGCCAAAGACTAATCAGCCTTAATGCGCCCACACTCATACCTTTTTCACGGGCCTTCTTTACCGCGGCCTTGACTACCCGTGAAGGCGTTCCATAAGAAACCACAACAAGATCCGGATTATCGTCCATAAAGAGCGATTCATGGCGGGCAAAAACGTCTTTGTGGTTCCTGATTTTGTAGATCAATCGGTAGACGTGCTTGTGAGCCGCTTCCATTTCCTCGGTATCGTAGCCCTCTTCGGTCGGGGTCCAATCCGAGCAAAGCGCACCGGTGTTGTGTCCCAATACCACCGGAGGAATATCTATCTCATCTGTGGCAGGATAGAACTCAGGGCCGTGATTGATTTCCCTCTCCTTGAATCTCAGGCCCATCTCTTTTATCTCCTCCTCGGTCTCGGGAATGCTGATATCCTCCATCCCGTCCGTGATAAGCTGATCGGCCAGAATTGTCACCGCAGTTCTGAACCTCTCAGACAGATAGAATGCCTCTACTACCAATTCAAACGCCTCTTGAGCGCAGTTCGGCGCCAGGACAATCGTCTCATAATTTCCGCCCTGGGTAGGATACCGCACATTGTAAAACTCGCCCTGGCCGGGCGAGCCGGTAATTCCGCTTACAGGCCCAACTCTTCCGGAATTGACGACAACCACAGGGATCTCGCTTCCTATGGCCCAACCATAGGGATCGGCGTAAAGGATATAGCCGGGGCCAGAAGTGGCGGTCATGGCTTTCAGTCCCCCAAGAGCGCCTCCAATACACATGTGTAAGGCGCCGCATTCATCCTCCGCCTGCATATAGTATCCGCCAACTTTGGGCATTATCTTTGACATCTCTTCTGCTATTTCTGTAGCAGGTGTAATCGGATACCCTGCATAGAACCGGCAGCCGGCAAGGGCCGCCGCTTGGGCAATAGCGAAATTCCCGGTTTCTAAATATCGTTTCATACATATCCCTCCTGTACTTTATGCGGTTGCACTGTTCACATCGATTGCGTAATCAGGGCAGGCAAAGAAACACTTCAAGCAACCCACACACCGCGTTTCATTTTTCGTCATCACAGGTTTGTAACCTTTTTGGTTGAAGTGATCGCTTGGAACAAAAACATTGAGCCCACAAACTTCGA
>CAZWEV010000125.1:0-3457 GCA_964633015.1 uncultured Desulfobacteraceae bacterium
CCTGCTTTTCCTCCCCTTCCAGGTCTTCTCCGCGATAGATCTTGTCAAGGGTTTCTTCCGGCAAGATCACAAAGCCAACCTGTGAAAGCATAGCCGCCGTTTCCAGGCGCCAGAGATCCGTGATCCCCAGAAATGTTGCCACCTGCGTTGTCAAGCGCTTGATCCTGGAAGATCGGCCGAAGGCCTCCGGGTTGGCCAGGGCGAGCAGTTCAGTCATGACCTTGATACTGCCCTTGAGGGTTTTTTCGAGGAGTTCTTTCTCTGCGTTAATCAGGCGGTATTGCTCTAGGCCGGTGTTAATGACTTTTGAAAGGGTTTCCGGATAACAGGGTTTGGTCAGGAAACGGAAAATATGCCCCTCGTTCACTGCCTTGATGGCAGTCTGGAGATCTGCATGCCCGCTGAGAACCATTCGGATCGTGTCAGGATACAACTTCCGCACGTTTCCCAGGAATTGGATGCCGTCCATAACCGGCATCCGAAGGTCCGAGACCACCACTCCGAAAGGCCCGCGTTCCTTCATTATCCGCAGACCTTCCTCGGGACCCAGTGCTGTCTCCATGACAAACTCTTTCCGCAACTGTCGTTTGAATCCGGCCAGGATATTGGCTTCATCATCTACGAACAGGACTCTTTCGGTCATATCTCTCTCCCTATTGGATGGCCGATTCACACACCTGTACCCAGCGATCGAGTTTTTCCACACACCCGACGCTGTTAAAAAAATCCAGATCCGCGTGGGCCCACTCTCTTCTGATGCCTTCCGGGCCGAAGGCGTGTTCCAGGTCATTTGCCGCATGCACGCAGGCCAGCGCGCCTGCGGTCTTCGCGGAACAAATGCCGGGCTCATGGTGAAAAGCAATGGCCTCCACCACATTGTCACCGAACCCCCAGAGCCCCATCAGATAGGCGCCCACAGCGCCGTGGGTGGTCCCCAGAACCTCCTGTTCCACCTCCCCGAGGGAAATTCCATTTTCACCGGACCGCTTGAGGATTGCACGATATTTTTCGGGAAATCCCATGAAAAGGATCAGTTTCCCCAAGTCATGGAGCATTCCTCCCAGGAATGCGTCATCAATCACTTCTCTGCTGAGATTCTCCTCTTTTGCAATGGCCTTGGCAAAGGTTGCGGTCCCCAGGCAGTGGTTCCAGAGTTTTTCGAGAAATGACATGGGAATTCCTTGCACCTCGAACCGCCTGAAGATCTGCGCGGATAGGACGAGTGCCTTTATGGTTTCAAGCCCCAGGAGGTTGACCGCCTGTGCAATGCTCGCGATATGGCGAGGCAGGGCGAAAAAAGCGGAATTGACCATCTGCAGGACTTTTGCGGTCATTCCCACGTCACGTGAGACAATCTCGGCCACCTTTCGCATGGAAGCGTCTTCGGATTGCAGTTCCTTCATGATCTCCTGATACAACCTGGGAAGGCTGGGCAGGGTCCCGATATTTGAAACCACCTGCTTCAACATGTCGTCTTTTAAAAGCTCCCTGAGAGCGCATGCCCTGGAAACGGTATCCTTCAAGGTATCCGCATCACAGGGTTTGGAGAGATACTGGTGCGCAGTGCGGACCGATTTCAGGATCAGGCCCTGATCCGAATGGCCGGACAGCACGATTCGGACAAGCTTTGGAAACCTTTTCTGTGCCTTTTCGAGCAACGCGGCTCCATGCATTCCGGGCATCCGCATATCGGTTACCATGACTTCGAAGGGAGTTGCTCCAAGGATCGCCAAGGCTTCTTCCCCACTCTCTGCAAAGACCATGTCCCACTCGTTTTGCATGCCCCGGAGCATGCGTTTGAGGCCCTGCAACACCATGGGTTCATCATCCACAAACAGAATTTTTCGTCTCATTTCAAATCTCCAGCGGCAAACGAATCGTGAATCTCGTCCCCTTACCCACCTCGCTCTCCATTTCAATCGTGCCCCCGTGCTTCTCAACGATAACCGAGTGGGCGATGTTGAGCCCCTGTCCGCTGCCCCTGCCCACCTCTTTGGTGGTAAAGAAGGGATCGAATATCTTTGTTCGAATCTCTGGCGGAATCCCTGACCCTGTATCTTCAATGAGAACCTCGGCCCGCTCCCCATTCCTCCGGGTGCGTATGGTGATGGTGCCTTTCCCGTTAGATGCGTCTCCCACTACGTCCCCGATGGCATGCGCGGCATTCACGATCATGTTGAGGATCACCTGGTTCAGTTCCCCCGGGAAGCAGGGCACCGGGGGCAGGGTCTCGTCAAAATCCTTTTCAAGGTCGGCAACATATTTCCACTCGTTCCGGGCCACCGTGACGGTATTCTCGATGGCCTGATTGATGTCCGTAGATGTCTTTTCATCCGTTCCCGGGTGTGAAAATTCCTTCATGGCACGGACGATTTTCGACACCCGTTCCACGCCCTCGAGACTCTGTTCAATGGCGGAGGGAATTTCCTCCTTCAGATATTTTAGATCGATGGCCTCAGCCAGCGCTTCCATTTCCTTGGTGGCCGATGCATCGCAGCTCTTTTTGACCGCATCATACCCATCCAGGAGACGCAAGATGTCCCGGAACCCTTCCTGGAGAAAACGGGTATTGTCCCCCACATACTGGATAGGCGTATTGATTTCATGGGAGATTCCCGCGGCAAGCTGGCCGATGGCTTCCAGTTTCTGTGCCTGCACAAGCTGGCTTTCCAGCAGTCTTCGCTCTGTGATGTCCGCAGCCCTAATCATGACCTGGTCCCCCATTTTTCCTTCTCCCTCACGGATGGGGCTGATGGTGAGTCCAAGGAAACGTTCCTTGCCGTCAGGCGCCTGGTACCGGACATTATCAAGACGCCGGTTGTGGCCTTCTTTTCGGGAGGAGAGGATGGCCTCGCTCATGGCCTTTTCATCCCAGCCCATGCCGCAGTCAGCAAGCCTCCGGCCCACGGTCTCTTTGCGGCTCAGGCCAAACGTTTTTTCTGCTGTCTCATTCCACTCCATGACCCTCGCTTTACCGTCAACCGTTATGAGGATGGAAGTAATAGCAGCCAAAAGTTGCCTCGTTTTGGCGTGAGAATCTCTGATTTCTTTTTCCGCGTTTCGGCGTTCGCTGATATCTCTTATGATCCCAAGGGCGTGCCACCTGCCGCCAAGCTTTGCAGCAGAAAGGGAAAGCTCCACCGGAAACTCCTCCCCCTCCCTTCGAACCGCTTCCAGCTCAAGGCTCTTCCCGATGGCCGGACCTCTTCCGGATTTTCTGAATGTCAGAAACGCGTTCTTGTGCGCATCACGATAGCGATCAGGCGCGAATATCCTGTGGAAATTCTTGCCGTACACCTCTTCTACGGAATACCCGAACATCTTTTCGGCAGCCTCATTCCAGAAACATATCTTCCCCTGGTCTTCGATCATGACAATAGCATCATGCGCAGACGAGCTGATGGCCCTGAATCTTGTTTCGCTCTCTTTGATCTCTCCGATCTTCTTCTCCAGCATT
>CAZWEV010000126.1:0-3434 GCA_964633015.1 uncultured Desulfobacteraceae bacterium
CGCTCCTCACTTCCTAACGCCGCCCCTGGCGTAGCTTCCCAGCCTTCCAGCTTCTTCCGCCTACAGCGGGATCTCCGCTTCGCTCCGACCAGCCTCCTGACTTCCCAGTCTTTCATTCATTTTGACATTGGGATTTTGGCATTTGGAATTTATGCGGTCTTGAATATCAGGAGACGGTAAAATCCTGCTGGATAGACGCCCTCAGATGCGCTTCGCCATCAAAGCATTAAAGGTGTATCTCGCTCTCTTCTACTGCGGCTTCGATCCTGACCTTCGCCCCAGCACCGGATGCATGCTTTTCGCAGGCTTCCATGATGGCAGTGACTTCTGGGTCTTTCCTGGTGGGATCATGGTGAAAAAGGATCAGCCGGCCTACCGACGCCTTGATACCCAGGTCCACGGCTGAGAGAAAATCCGAATGCCCCCATCCTCTCCGGTCACCAATTTCTTCCGGCGTGTACTGCGCATCATGGATCAGAACATCAGCGCCTTCACAGAAACGGACGCATTTCTTTTCATGGGCACTGGTCTTGCTGCCCTCCCAGGAAAGTTCGTTGTCGGTAATGAAGACAACCGTGATGCCCCCTTCCCGGAAACGGTACCCGAACCCGCCCTGCGGATGGCGGATGGGAATCGTGTCTATGGTAGCGCCGTCGATGTGCAGCGGCTCCCGCTGAATCTCGTCCCGATAGGTGATGTTGGCCTTGAGATCGTCAAATCTGACCGGAAAGAAGCCGTCTCCCATCTTGTTATCAAATGTATACCGGAGGCCTTTCATGCAGGTGGGGTACCCGTCTATGTCAATCTTCGTGGCCGGATCAAAAATAGGTGCGAAAAAAGGAAAACCGAGGACATGATCCCAATGTATGTGGGTAATGAGGAGATGGATGTCTACCGGGGTGCCGGAAGCCTGGAACTGTTCACCGAGTTTTCGAATGCCGGTCCCCGCATCCACGATAATCTTCCTGCCGCTGTGCAAGGTCACTTCCAGGCAGGTGGTATTTCCCCCATAGAAGGTGGTATCTTTTCCCGGGACAGCAATAGACCCCCTGGTTCCCCAAAACTTTATTTTCATCGGCGGCGTTCCATCTGATAGTGTTCGGGCGAGGACGAGATTGAAGATGTTCTAATGTACGGAATCCGGTAATCCCTGTCAATTTAAAAATCGGTCATTTCGCATTCTTGGAGAAGACGCCTGGCTTTCCTCTTGAGACCCCATGTAAAGGGATCGTCCCTTTGCAGCGCCTGTTCCGCCCAATCAAGTATATCATAATAAAGATCCCAGGCCGTCCTCTCTTTTTCGAATCGGTCCCTGGCCACGTTTCCCTGTTTCGAAAAACCTGCGACCGCCTCTCTAATGCGCTGCATTCCCATGCTTGCAAGCTCGGCTGCTTCCCTGTTTTTTCCTGCCTCGAAATACGAGGCCACGTCAAGGGCAAAGCGCAGATACACGATTGTCATGGGCAGGTGAGAGACAAAACAGCCGGTGAAGGGATCTACCTCTTTCTTGACGGATTCCAGGTTCCCGTTGAGCGCGCGGGCGTAAGAAGAAAACGTAAGGACGCGAATGTAGTCGCCCACCTTTTTCCCCGCAGCTGCTGCCTGAATGGCCTCTTCAGCAAACGCCTCCTTGTCATGCCGCATGATGAGGCCGTCTTTGTGCAGGGATCGAAGCGCCTTTCCCTCACCCGGGCCGAGCATGGAGAGCAGGTAGGCCTGGTCTTCCGCGCGTCCCACAAAGCCCGGAGTAAAGGGACGGTATTTTCTCAAGCGGTCCACCAGGATGCCTGTTGTTCCCCCGGTTACATGGACGCGCTGGATCACCCGTTGACCTCCGTCAAAAGGAGTCTTTTCGTACCGGGTCATCATTTCCGCTTCCGAGGAAAGGGCTTGAGGGAGCCTGCTGAAAAAAATCCAGTCACTCCCGGAAATATCCTTTGAAGGGAAAGGGACATCAGGGGTAAAAAGAGAGCCTGCACTGTCCTTCCGGTTCACCAGGGCGCCGGCGATCATGCCCAGGTCTACCCTCCGTCCCTGGAAATCCCTTCCTTCGGCGCCCCACAGTGGCGTCCTGAAGTGTTCAAGAGCGGAACGCCCGGTCTCCCGAACCAGCTGCTCCTGGGGAAATACCTGGTCAAGATCAATCTTGAACGTCCCCCTCACGGCGGGGTCAATGAACACCTGCCAGAATGCACTTACCGCCTTGAGAAAGCTGTAGTGCCTCCCGTATTCGCCATCTACCCCGATGATCCCATTCAGTGATCCTGCGTCGTGTATGCCAAGCCAGTCTTTTGCTGCCGGGGCAAGGACATCCTCCACCATGCGGATCGTATCGGCTTCCGTGAAGGCGAACACACGCAGGTGATCCAGATTCTCCCCGTTTTTGAGTAATTCCCGGAGGTATTGTCCCGCTGTTTCTCTCAGTCCCCGGTGCGTCACCGAGACCGAGAGCACGCAGCACAGTCTTTCGTTGCGCGCAACCGTGTTTCTCGCCTTTTCAAAGGCAATTGCCCGGTTCAGTCCCTCGAGGCCGTATATGATCTCATTCCTGCGGGCAGGGGTTCCGATCTGGACAGGATGGTCATACCAGAACCGCTGGGGCTCCTCCCCGGCCTGTTCCACTCCACGTTTTACCGCAGATGAAAGCGGGAGGGTTTCCATGTCCAGGTGATGCGGTGGCACGGTCAGCAGAACGTTTGCAGTGAACAGGATCTCTCTCAAGGGATGTTGAACAGGATAGGGGTTGAGCCGGTCAATTGAAACAGCACGTTTCTCTCTGAGGGCACTGATGTGTTCCTCTCTTTCTTCCAGAAGACCGACTCCTTCAGGGAAAAAGACCTGCCAGACCCTGTCGCGTGTTCTGTCCGTTTGTGTTCCATATGCGGGATTCCGGATCCACTCACACAGTTCTCTGACTTTTTCCGCAAAAGTGCTTTCCCGTGCACACTGATCCAGGAATTCTTCTGGGACAAGCCGCTTCCCTCTCCGGTAGAAATCCGCTGCCCGGCTCCATTCCTCTGCCCCCCCTGTCTGAGACAAATAGTTTTCTGCTGTTTCAAATTTCGGGTGAGAAGGACCACAGAGTGAAATCAGGAACGCCGCATTGAGGTTGCGGAGCCCGGCTTCAGGGGTTTGTTCCCCCGGCGCAAACCCTGCTGCCGCATGAATGCCCGTGAGCGGTTCCTTCCCCGCCCCTGGATCACAAAGGGCCCTGAGAATGGTGTCAAATTCCGTGATCATTTGCCTTGCTCGCCCTTCTACACCAAGCACACGCTCTCATAAAAAGATACTGTAATCATTTCATCACAATGGTTACAAATTATTAATGGTTCATCCGTGTAAAGCCTACTTTGAGGAACTTTTGAATGTCACAGGATATGCTTTTTGGACATTCTTGATCTCAAAAGTACGCAAGATCCGGATGAACCTTATTA
>CAZWEV010000127.1:0-3377 GCA_964633015.1 uncultured Desulfobacteraceae bacterium
GGATTTTCTCGATAAGGTCTTTGAACGGGCATAGGTGGTGCACCGTTCCAGGGACGGGAAGGTGCTGCGAAGATACGTGAGCACATCCACCAGTTTGTCACCGGCCATCATCAGGCTGTTGGCGTCCTGCAGGAAGGCGGTTTTCCCCCCGGAGGACAGCCAGTTTAGAACCATACCGAACCCATGGCTGGTGTTGAGTTCCGGTTCTTTTTCGATCATGGCGATGATCACATCCCTGTTGATCTCCCCGCCGTACCCGAGCCCCCATGAAAGAGATTGCATATCCTTGATCAGTCCGGCGATCGAATCGATATCGCCCTTGATCTCCTCAACGGTCCTCAGGGAGAATTTCTCGTCCTTGTACATGCCGCAAAACGTGCATTTATTCCACGGGCAGTTCCGGGTAAAGCGCAACAGCAGGGAGGAACTCCCCCCCTCACTCGGTGGCCTGTACATCCCCACTTCAAAGGCATATTTCCCCGCTTTCTCAAGTGACATGATACATATCCTCTCCTAAACCTTATCTTTCAAACTTCTATTTCGAATCCATGGTAACATGTTCGTTCATTTCAGATAGATTAATCTCCGATTCACCTGTTTTATCAAATTTTAGCGCGCGATTTTCAAAATCTTGCGCGTCGATTTTTTCCCTTACCCATTTGCCCCAGTTTTTTCTTTGAGACGAGATAATAGTATCAAAATTCTTGGATTCATCAAAACTGGCTAAGGCATCATCCTTTATCCAGACACAATAATTACCCTTTCTCATGCCATTTTCGGAAACAACAAAAAAATATCGAAACGTCGTGCTTCCGGGTTTTAATCCTTCTTCAATCTCATAATTTTTATATGTCCATTTCTGCAGCATTTTTCCCTCCGTTTATTGACGGTCTTATCCAAAAGACAGGTTATTAAATTGGTAAGAATTGCCGTATCGAAAATATAAGCATTGAATGAACTAAACAAAGGGTGCATTTATAAAAAGGTTCCGGTAAGTCCGATAGATGCATTTTTTGAGCTCACCCAACAATCGGGGCGCCCATTTACGTATCTCTCAGACATATCGCAGGGTTTTGAAACGGATGATACTTGCAGTTTCTGGATGGATATCTCAGGTTTCAATCAGTGCATAGTGAAAAAGGCATAACATCTTAGACGTCCCTCTTTTCAAAGATGTTCCCAACGCCAGACATTCATAATCCCAGCCTTGTCGCCACATCCTCATAATCAGGGGCCTCGGCATAGAGCGTCCTTCGATGGATTCCGTGGGCAAGGGCTTCGGTGGTTCGTACAAGACCTCCCTTTTTTTGAAGAACTCTATCGTTTTTTCTTTTGCGGATTCCATACTCTCCTCTCATTCACTTGCCATTTGCAATCGTGGAAATTGCCCGCGCGTGAATTCCTCTATGCCTAATATGCCATCTTTTCCGGAATGACTCCCCGTACTCCGCCCCTCGGATTCGTTGTGTCGCCGAGCCGCCGGGGAATCAGGTGCACGTGGGCATGCATGATCGTCTGCCCGGCAGCCTCACCACAATTGATCCCCACGTTGAACCCAACAACCGAATGATCAGATTTCAGGATCTCGTCTTTCAGGGAAAGGATGAGAGCTTCCGCGTCTCTCCTTTCCTGAGGCGTCATGCTGAAAAAATCAGGGGTGTGCCTTCGGGGCAGCACAAGCGTATGATGAGCAGTCACCGGGTACTTGTCCCTGATCGCGATCGCCGTCCCGTATTCCTTGACAATCCTGCCTTCAATACCCTTGCCGCAGAACGGGCAATCAGTCTGGCTGTTATCGTGGTCTGTCATGCTTGTTTCCATTTTCTGAAGCCCATGCAAAGCATGTCTTTCGCCGTTCGCTCATAAGATCCGGTCTGACGCTGAACTCGTCAAATTGAAAGCTCCGATCCCGCCTTCACGGCAGTTCCGTGCCGCGACTCATGATCTTCACATACTCGGCATAGCTGAACAGGCGGTTGCGTTTCCGGGCGGTGAGCTCCCGAACGATACCCAGCTGTTCCAGATGGCCCAGCGCCTTGTTGACCGTTGCCGGACTGATGCCGGTCTTTTCCACCAGCCACCCCGAAGTGGCAATGGGACGCTCCATCAGCGTCCGGTGGACCTGCCGAGTGGAGGCCGCAGCCCGGCCGAGGCCGCTGATCTTGTCCCGGTCCCGGTTCGACAGGTCGAGAAGCTGCCGGGCCGTTTCCACCGCCTGGCTGGAAGTGACGATGACCGCCTCGGCGAAGAAATCGAGCCAGGCTTCCCAGTCGCCGGTCAGGCGCACGGTATTGAGCAGCTCATAGTAATACCGGCGGTGCGTCTTGAAGTAGAGACTGAGGTAGAGCATCGGTTCCCGCAGCACCTTCTGCTCGCACAGCAGCAGGGTGATCAGCAGACGACCCAGACGGCCGTTACCGTCGAGGAACGGGTGGATCGTCTCGAACTGCACATGGGCCAGGGCCGCCTTGAGCAGCACCGGAGTGCGCTCGGGCTCGTCGTGTAGGAACAGTTCAAGCTTGCTCATGCAGCCCGGCACCTCTTCGGCCGGAGGCGGAACGAAGGCGGCATTGCCCGGCCGGGTGCCGCCGATCCAGTTCTGGCTTCGGCGAAATTCGCCCGGGGTCTGGCTGCTGCCCCGGCCCCTGGACAGCAGCACGCCGTGGATCTCCCGAAACAGCCGCAGCGACAGAGGCAGCCCTTCCTCCAGCAGGCGCAGGCCATGATCGAGCGCCGCGACATAGTTGCTGACCTCCCGCACATCATCCAGAGGGGCCCCCGGCTCCTGATCCAGCTCGAACAGCAGCAGGTCTGAAAGCGACGACTGCGTTCCCTCGATCATGGAGGAGAGTACCGCCTCCTTGCGGACGTACATGTAGAGGAACAGCGCGGTATCCGGCAGGAGTGTCGAAACGCTGTCCAGCCGTCCCAGCGCCAGCAGGGCCTGGTCGAACTTGCTGCACAGCTCAGGTGTCCAGTCGACGGGCGGACGTGGCGGCAGCGGTGCGGGCACAAATGCCTGAGCCTTTTCACCCACCGTTGATATGGTCACGTATTTTCCCTGAAGCTCTCGTTTCATCGAGCCTGCCCTGAACCTGAAATAAGGTTCGCTCTTATTTTATCTTTATCTTATTTCCTAAAATAAAGAACCGGGAAAGAAAAAACAAGTGGATTTTCCGAAAAACGTGCAATCAGTCTGGTTGGCGTCCTGGTCTGTCATGCTTGTTTCCATTTGATGATAAGATCCGACCCTGCCTTCACGGCGGCTTTCTCACACGCCTCAATGTTTCACTTTGCACACATTGACATTCTTAGGATATTTTGGCAGTCTGAGCACAATTGTCCATGCCCTTTCAACAAATATCGAACATTGGCCC
>CAZWEV010000128.1:0-3091 GCA_964633015.1 uncultured Desulfobacteraceae bacterium
AACGGCAACAATGGCCATAAACTCGCCCAGGATTGTAAGCTTCCCAAATGCCTTGTAATCATGGAGATAGAAGGGTAAGACTACCATGACCCCGCTGGCCGCTATTCCCACGAGATAGGTGAGTTGGGAGATGTAGAGTCCCCAGGACACATCCCTGCTCATGCCGGTAACTCGTAAACCCACCTTGAACTGATAGAGATAGCATCCAAAACCTATGGTCATCATGACAAGCAGGAATATCAGCCATCCCCAGTATTTCGGTCCGCCTTTTATCGCCCTGTCAAGCATATGCACCTCACACTATATAATATAATAAACGTTCGGACTCGTTCCCAATTCCGGTTTTCGTCGAATAGTAAAATGCTTCCGGAGGGTCTGTCGCACGTTCGACTCAGAATCCGCCAAGTCTCCGAAAATGAGGGTGTCTTTCTTGATCTTATTTGCTGCCTCCACGCAGGCAGGAAGTTGTCCTTTTGCGAGCCTCACGTCACAGAAGGTGCACTTTTCCACTACCCCCTTGGTCCTTGTGGGGAAGTCGGGGTTCGTCGGAAAACCGGGATTCAGTTCCTTCGGCGCCAATCTTGGATCTCCCCAGTTAAAGCTCCTGGACCCAAACGGGCAGCCTGCCATGCAGAACCGGCAGCCAATACACCGGTGCCAGTCCATCATCACGATCCCGTCCTCTCGCTGCCAGGTGGCTCCCGTGGGACAGACACGACAGCACGGAGGGTTGGAACAGTGGTTGCAGAGCAGGAGGAAATTTCTTCCCTTGGCTACCGTCGCCACATAGTCGTTCCCTTCTTCCCGGTCCGGGAAGGAGTGTTCAAAATCCTCTTGCCAGATCCACTTGATTTCCACCTTGGGATCATCAAATTCGGGGACATTGTGGACATGATGACATGCTTCTCTGCACTTCTTCATGATCTCTTCGGTCATCCCGCGCATGTCGATCACCATTGCCCATCTCTTTCCTTTCATGAGGGGAAGCGCCGCCTCCACCTTTCCCGGGGCCAACAGCTCGAAAGCGGTTTTGCCTCCCAGCCCTGCCAATGCGGAAAGCCCGGCGACCTTCAAGAATTGTCTTCTATCAAAACCCATCACTTCTTCTCCTTCGGCGCAAAATGACAATCCCAGCAGTACGGATTTACGTCCAGGTAGTTATGGCATTGATCACAAAACTGGGCCTTGTTTGAGTGGCAGCCCAGGCAGGTTATCTGCAGGCTCTTGTAATACACCTTCCCGTCGGCAGCGGTCATATAGCGCTCATCATCACGCACCACGGTCTGGCGCCAGTCATCCAGGAGATGCATATGGTTGCTTTTCATGTAGGCGGTAGCCGCAACGCACTTTTTGGCCTCTTTCGCCTTGGCAGTGAGTTCAGGCTGCGGCGCCTTTGCCGCCTTCCCTGCATTGTAGAAAAAAGGAGAAAGCAGGAGACACAGGCCAATCACAAGCCCGACGATGATCTTCCCTCCATCATACATCCTCGTCACCCTCCATTCCTGCGAGAGGTTCGCCACGCAGATCTGTTGTTCTTTCGGTCTCTCCCTCAAAGACCAGGGCATTTCCAACCATTTCGTGGACACCGGTAATATTTACTTCGGGAACCCAGTATTCCATCAACGTGGGAAATACCGCCCTGTCGATAGCACAAATGCACGCCATCATGTTGACCCCGTACTTTTCATGGACGTGTTTTACCGCATTTGCCCTGGGAAGACCGCCTCGCATCCGCAGTTCCATATCTTCACCCGCGTTCAAACCCGCCCCGCTGCCGCAGCAGAAAGTCTGCTCACGGATCGTCTCAACGGGCATTTCATAGAAATTATTGCAGACATTCTTAATCACGTAGCGAGGTTCCTCGAAAATGCCCATCCCCCTCGCGGTATTGCAGGAATCGTGAAAAGTCACTTTCAGGTGATCGTTCCTGCTGGGATCGAGCTTCAGTTTATTATTCTTGATCAGATCAGACGTAAACTCGGTGATGTGGACCATTTTCGTGGATTTCGCGTTTTCAAATTTGGTCCCGGTAATGGGGGAGACAGGTTCTTCCAGGAAGTCTGCAGGACCGTTCCAGGTATCCATGTACTGGTTCAGGACGCGCCACATGTGTCCGCATTCTCCGCCCAGGATCCACTTGACTCCCAGGCGCCTGGCCTCGGCGTACATCTTGGCATTGAGCCGTTTGGCCATTTCATGAGAGGTAAAGTAGCCGAAATTTCCTCCCTCCGATGCGTAAGTGCTCCAGGTGATATCGAGACCCATGCTCTGAAGGTAATGAAAAAGCATCAGATATCCCATACAGGTGTAGGTTCCCGGATCAGCGAACACATCTCCGGACGGGGTGATGAAGAGAATCTCAGCCCCTTTCCGATTGAAGGTCGGCTCCACTTTGATACCCGTAAGTTCCTCAATTTCATCCACAAAGAACTCGATCATGTCCTTGTAGGCGTGCGGTTGAATACCGAGATGGTTGCCCGTTCGGTTGCAGTTGGCAACCGGGGCCTGGATCCAATCCGTGTTGAGTCCGAGAAGGTTTGTCAACTCCCGCCCGAGAATGGTCACCTCGGCAGTGTCGATACCGTACGGGCAGAAAAGTGAACAACGCCTGCACTCGGTGCATTGATACAGATAATACCACCATTCCTTCAACACATCCTCGGTCAAGTCCCTGGCGCCGGCGAGCTTTCCCAGGAGCTTTCCTCCGGTGGTAAAGTTTCGCCGATACACGGACCGGATCAACTCGGCGCGTAGGACCGGCATGTTTTTGGGATCTCCGGAACCGATGAAGAAATGACACTTGTCCGCGCAGGCGCCGCACCTGACGCAGATGTCCATAAAGAGCTTTAAGGACCGAAACCTGTCAAGGCGATCCCTGAATCCCTGGTGGACAATATCCTGCCAGTCCTCCGGAAGTTTCCAGTCATCATCCAAGGGACGCCAATCCCTTGCGTTGGGCATATCCAGCGCCGCAAGGTTCTTGGCCTTGGCGCCATAACAGGCAATACCCTCCCTGATCTCGACCGGCGTATCCATCCAGCCTTTCATCAACGGAGGTGTGTGTTCCAGTTTCGACAGCTCTTCTGGTTTC
>CAZWEV010000129.1:0-3082 GCA_964633015.1 uncultured Desulfobacteraceae bacterium
TCATTCAAAAGAAATCCTTTTTCCGAAGAAACAAGGCTCCAAAGCTGTAATCTGTGGGGTTTTCAAGGTCTGCATCTGCGGGCGGGACCAGGTAGCGTTTGCCATTGTCATAGAATTCCTGGTTCCCCCTCAGCTCAAACAGTCCGTTTGCGCAAAAGACTTCCGTGACCCGTTCCGGGGAGTTGAGAGCATTCCGGTACCGGCTGTCAAAGCGGTTCACTCCGAACACGAACGGTGCCGGATTCGCGTAATCAAAGGTAAGGCTCAATTGCCCTCCGGGTTTCAAACAGCGGTGGATCTCCAGCATGGCCTTCTGCTTTGTATAAAAATCAAGGTGCTCGAACACGCAGATAGAAAACGCATGGTCGAAAAAGCCCTCTTCGAACTCCAGCGCCGCCATGTCCATTGCGTACGCGCGCAGGTTCCAGCCCATCTTCTTTGAAAGCGTCTCGGCGTTTTCCACCAGAGCGGGATTGAGATCCACCGAATGGACCTCCAGTCCCAGTGAGGCGAGGTAGCAGGAAAAAAGGGATGACGTCCCTCCCGCGTCAAGGACCCGCATGCCTTGTTCCAGCCGGGGCCCGTTGCGAATCACCCACTCGATCTCCCAGTAGAGGAACCAGGGAATCCGGTTATCGTCTACAGCCCCGGGCAGCACCTCGTAGGAATTGCCACGGTTATCCAGTCCGACTCCCGTGAAGGGCGCCTCGATCGTCCCATACCAGGAGGTCATCATTTGTTTTTTTCCGTAGATATCCTGTATCAGTTGATTGATGCGATCCACGGTGGGCAAAGCAGCCTCCGCAAACAAATCATCGCGGTCCATGGATTTGTTTATGGTACCTGTGTCCATAGCTCCCTTTCCGGTGTTGCCGATAGTTGCCTTCAATACCACTTTATGCCCCGCTCCTGGCAGGAAGCAAAGTGCCAGTTGTACATGTTCAGCTTGCGTCTCCCGAGTGCCAGACCAAGCGCCCTCCTCGTCCATTTGTAGAAGAAATATCGGGCGTCGCTGCACGTGGGAGGATTGTCGAAACACCCATGAAGATCAAAATGACGATAGATAAACCGATAGATATAGGCCACCCATCCCCGGGCCGGGCCGTGCTTTTTTATCAGTTGAAACGCCTCTTTCGCAAACAGATCACCGGCCGTGCCGCATTTATTGGAATCAGAAAAATAGTAGCGGGACAGCACCCGATCCGTGAGGGCGAGATTTGCCTTGACGTCCCTCATTCTCGCCCAGAAATCCCAGTCAAAGCCCAAGAAGTAGCCGGTGTCAAGCGGGCCTACTTTGCGGTGCAGTTCCGCCCTCCAGAATGTGGACGGCTGCTCGATCACGTTGTGGACACCTATTCTCTCCCAGGCGTCCGGGTACGGATGGGTTATGCACGTTGACCCGTCTTCAAAGACCCGTTCACAACTCCCGGTAACAAGGTCCACCTCCGGCCGGTTCTCAAAAAGACCGGCCACGTGGTCCAGTGCCCCCGGCAGGAGTTCATCATCAGCGCAGAGCCAGCCGAAGATATCACCACGGGCACGTGCAAAACCCTTGTTGAGCCCGTCTGCCTGGCCGTCGTCTCTTTCGCAAATGACCACATCGAAATGCTCCTTGTACTGCTCAATAATCTCCCGCGAGACGTCGCTGCTCCCCCCGTCGGCCACGATGAGCTGCACATGGGGATATCCCTGTGAAAGCAGAGAGGTGACGGCCCGCTCAATGACCGCCCCCGAATTGTAGTTGGGAATGACGATGGAAAAGGAAAGCCCCATCTCAGGTGTTCTCTCTTTCCGGCCCGCCGGAACCGTTACGGCTCTCAGCCATAAAGCCGATGTCCCAGAACCAGTGGATGATGCCGGCACGCAGACCCCATGACCGAATCCGGCTGAAAAACCTGCGGACCAGGGTAGAGTACATGCTCATGGTTGCCGGTCCCTCCACTTCTCTGCCTGTTGCCCGCTGCAGAAGCACAAACGACCTTCCATGCCCCTGCAGGGTCTTCGCCAGATACGCATAGGCAAGGCGTGATTCTTTGATGTGATGAGAAAGCTGCAGCGCCGGCTGGTAGGAGCAGGAATAGCCAAGCCGATTGGCCAGCCTCGCGAATAACGAGTCTTCACCGCTCAGCAGGGATTCCCCTTTCCTGCCAAGTTCGCCGGCCAACAATGAATGTTCGATCATTCGGGCAAACTCCTCTGCCACATCTCTTCGTGACACCATGCCCGCCCCGATCGGTTCCCATTTCCCCCAGTATTCATTTCTTGAAGTGATGGGCATTTGCCCATAGTCGCGCACGCCGAGATACGGCAGGAGCTTCTCTTTCCACTTCGGAACGGTTTTCTCGAATACGCCCCTCGCAATGCCGCCGTAAACCCCGATTTCGGGCTCCTCTTGGGCGATCCGCAAAGCGGTTTCCAGGTAGCCCGCATCCAGAGCATTATCATCGTCCACAAAGACGAGAAGATCCGCCTGGGCCGCAGTAATCCCTGCACACCTGGCAAAACTCAGACCCTGTTTCAGCTCCCGGATGATCCGCAATGGGACGGGACAGCTATCCCTGACTGTCTTTTCTGAAAGAGGAGGATCTGAATTATTATCCACGACAATCAATTCAAACCGTTCCTTGGAAAGCGTCTGTTGCTCAATCGAATCGAGTGCCCATTCAAGCAGGTCCATCCGCGGATTGTAGGTGCACAAAATAATCGAGACTGACGGTCTTTTTCTTCCGGTGTTCATCACTGCCATCACACCAACCAATAGCTGCTCATCAGGAGGCTGCTCACCCCAAAAAAGAGGATGAAACCAAAATCGGGAGTCTTTACCGAGAAGGTTTGCCGCTTTGGTAGGACGACCTCTTATACCCCTCCTCAAAAATCAAAGCCCCTTTGTCAAAAAATTCTTCTTGCCAGCTTCGAAAGGTTGCGGGCCCCAGACCTTGTTCTGAACACAAGAGGGATAAGGGAACTTTTTCAACAAAATGCATTTTCAGTATTTCCAACTTCTCTTGCGGACTGAAATGTCTTTTCTTCTCACTCTTCCTGTCTTTTTTTTCAGTTGGATTAATCAATTCACTTCCACTTC
>CAZWEV010000130.1:0-1199 GCA_964633015.1 uncultured Desulfobacteraceae bacterium
AGATTATCGCGGCGGTGAAGGCTCAACTCGATCGTTCACCCCAGTACAGCCAGGAAATGCTCGATCCCCTGCGTGCCCAGCTGGCAAAGGTACTGGCCCTCCTCACCCCGGGAAAGATCCAGTATGGCTTCTTTGCCAACTCGGGGACCGAGGCCGTGGAAGGGGCCATGAAACTGGCCAAGCTCTCGACCGGCAAGAGGGGCTTCATTGCCATGCTCAAAGGATTTCACGGCAAAACCCTGGGTTCCCTCTCTCTCATGGGGAAAAAGATGTTTCGGGAACCCCTCCTGCCCCTGCTGGAAGGCGTCAGGCATGTGCCGTTCGGCGACGCGGACGCAGTGGAAAATGCCCTGGCCGCCGCAAAGGCCGTCGGCGACGGTATTGCCGCAGTGGTCGCGGAACCGGTCCAGGGCGAGGCAGGGGCAGCGGTTCCGCCCGACGACTACTGGCCCCGGTTGCGGGAACTGTGCAGTCATTACGGGGTCCTGCTGATCGCGGATGAGGTCCAGACGGGCATGGGCCGGACCGGCAGAATATTCGGGGTTGATCACTGGGATGTGGTCCCCGATATTCTGTGCCTGGGGAAGGCGTTGGGGGGGGGAGTAGTGCCCATGTCCTCTTTCATGTCCACCGCTAAAATATGGGAATGCATGGAACCCAACCCTTTCATCCACACCACCACCACCGGCGGAAACCCGCTCGCGTGCGCGGCGGCCCTGGCAGCTGTGACCGTGCTCCTTGAAGAAGACCTGGCCGGCCAGGCAAAGACCAAGGGCGCGTATGTATTGAAACACTTGAGGGAACTCCAAGAGCGGTATCCCGGCGTCCTGGCGGAGGCGAGAGGGCTTGGACTGCTCATCGGGATGGAATTCCCTACCGACGGTATCGGCTATAAAGTTGCATCCGGTCTTTTCTCCCGGGGAGTGATTACCGCCGGGACCCTGACCAATGCCAAGACCATCCGCTTTGAACCGGCCCTGAATATTCCTCAGGAGATCCTCGATGAGGTCCTCAACAGGCTGGAGGACGTTTTCAAGACCATTGAACTGCCGAGGCGAAAGGAGTCCGGAAATCTCTATGCTGGACGGGTGCTGTTCGTTGATGTGACAAACGGCAAGATAGAAAATAGGCCCACCAACAAGGAATGGATCGATCAGTACATCGGAGGGTGGGGTTTGGCAGTACGGTATTTCGTTGAT
>CAZWEV010000130.1:1209-2983 GCA_964633015.1 uncultured Desulfobacteraceae bacterium
GAAGATTGAACCTTTGTCTCCGGAAAATGCCATGGTAGTCATGACGGGTCCCTTGTGTGGAACCATTGTACCCACCTCTTCACGCACCTGTCTCATATCCAAGTCGCCGCATACCGGGACCATGTTCGAGTCCAACGTGGGGGGAGCCTTCGGTCCGGAACTCAAGTTCGCCGGGTATGACGGTATCGTTATCACCGGGAAAGCCGACCACCCCGTGTATCTCCGCATAGAGGACGACAGGGTGAGCCTGGAGGACGCGACCCCGGTCGCCGGAAAAGGCATCTTCGACACCGAACGGTGGCTGTCGGCCGAGATGGGGCACGGAACAAAGAGCCTCTCCATCGGTCCTGCCGGGGAGAACATGGTATCGTATGCGTGTGTGGGATCCGAGGCCTACCGCCAACTGGGCAGGGCCGGCGCCGGCGCCCTTTTCGGCTCCAAGAACCTGAAAGCCATTGCGGTCAAGGGCACCGGGGGTGTCCAGGTGGCGGACATGGGGATATTCTGGGGAAAAGCGACGGAGTACAAGGAGTCCAGCCTTTTGACCAGTGAGAACATGTGGGCCAAGAATGAGGGCACTCCTGTCCTCATGCATGTCACCAATGAAATGGGTATCCATCCAACCAGGAACTATTCGGCAGGCGTGAATCCGGATCGAAACAGCCTTGATTCCGAAACGATTAACGCCGTGAAAGTCGGTGATCGTGCCTGCGCCTCGTGTCCCTTGGGGTGCGGAAATTTCACCTCTGTGAACGGCGTCCAGGTAGAAGGACCCGAATATGAGACCCTTTGCATGGCCGGGTCCAATTGTGAAATAAATGATATTGAGCACGTGATGCGGTTCAACCGGTTGTGTGACGACCTGGGCCTTGACACCATGTCTGCGGGCGCAACCATCGCTCTGGCCATGGAGATGACCGAATCGGGGGTCCATGATTACGGCATCGAGTTCGGGAAGCCGGAGGAATATCTGGCCGTCCTGGAAGAGATCGCCCATTTGAACAGCGGGCGGGGACGTGACCTGGCACTGGGCGCCGCACGTCTCGCGGAAAAGCTGGGTCGGGATGATGCGGCCGCCCACTCCAAGGGGCTTGAAATGCCTGCCTATGATCCCCGGGGAAGCTACGGGATGGGACTTGCCTACGCCACCAGCGAGCGCGGGGCCTGCCACCTCCGGGCATTTACCATATTTGCCGAGGATCCTTTCAAACTGAAGCCGCTGACGCGTGATGTCATTGACGGCCAGAACAGGAATGCCGCGAAGTGGTCTCTGTGCCTCTGTGATTTCTGGGGGTCTGTCGATCATAACATCATGGCGGAACTGCTCACTGCCGGCTTGGGCCGTCAGGTTTCCGGAAAGGATCTGCTCAAGGCAGGCGAACGCATCTGGAACCTGATCAGGTTATTTAACCTGAGGGCCGGGTTCACTGCTGCCGACGACACTCTCTCAAAAAAACTGACCCAGAAGGCCCTGAAAGGGGGCCCCCACGAAGGCAGGATCCTGAGCAGGAAAGACCTGGAGGAGATGAAAGCACTCTACTATCATCTCCGCGGCTGGGATGCGGAAGGCACACCCCGGCTGGAAAAACTCAGGGATCTGGGACTGGAGAATCTGTAGAAATCGTGGAGGAGTAAATGGAAAAGCACCTGCTGTCGATACCCAATCTCTGCACCGGTTGTAACCGTTGCGTATATGCCTGTGCGGCGGTCAAGGAGGGGATGTTCATGCCGTCAAAGGCCCGGATTCAGATTACCAATTTTCCCCTTGAGGGCT
>CAZWEV010000131.1:0-2751 GCA_964633015.1 uncultured Desulfobacteraceae bacterium
CCTGAAAGTGGTGGGAATCGATCTTGCCTCGGCCGGAAACATAGATGCGGAAGGAAAACTCGAATCAACAGTGGTCCAGGATGAGAAGACTTACAAAAAGCTGGTTATGGAGGAAGGCAAGATCATAGGCTGTATCATGCTGGGAAATACCAAAGGTTTCAACAGGGTCACGAAGGCAATGGCTGAAGAACAGGATGCATCAGCTTTGTCGGACCTCTTTTCGGCCAAATAAGAGATAAGAGAATTTATCACGGAACTGAAGCAATATTTGTCCGAGCTGCCCGGGGCAGAGGGAAATATAGACAGACAAAAAGTCCTAGTGCCCTGTAATTTTGCCAATCAGGACAGATCGGTGAGAGCCTTTTAGCTGGTACAGGTTGCCCATGGATTGGGAAAAAATGTAAGGATTATGTTGCACAGAAGCCATCATTTCTGTTCCCCACCAAGATTGCTTGTTCAGCATGCCAACAATCTTCCGCTCTGATCCCGGTAGGTGTGAGAGGATACCTCTCGCTTTCACACCCTCTTTTCAAATAGCTGTTTTCCCGATACAGAAGATCTGCGAAACGGATTCCTTTTCCCTGCAATGGCGGATATGTTGTGGTCTGTTTGTCCTTGACACACACTGGGATATTCTCTATGGTCCTCCGCTGAATACAACACGTTATCATCTCGACTGACGTGTCACGCTGAATCCTGATCCGGATTGTCCGATACTGACGGATTTTTTTCAATGAATGAACTTTTCCGCGAGATACGATCATATGTTCATTTCCTCTTTGGGTTGAAAGGCTTTTTCGGGAGAACTCTCAGGTTGAAGGATGCGGTGGAGATCATCCAACGTCGGTTTCAGCAGAGAGAAGAAAATTTTCTTTGCCTGGTTGAAAAAGCCATATTCAGGAATCCCCGGAGCCCTTACCTGCCGCTGTTGAAGATGGCTGGATGCGAATTCGGCGACCTGCGGCAGATGGTACAAACAAGGGGTTTAGAGAAGACGCTTGATGAACTCCGAAAGAACGACGTCTATTTTACCTTTGAAGAATTCAAGGGAAGAAAGAAGATACACCGCGGAGGCAAGACATTCGGATTTCAGCCTCAGGATTTTGACAATCCTCATCTCAGCCGTTTCTACATGGCGGCTACCGGGGGCTCTACAGGCGTGGGAAAGCGTGTTCCAATGGATCTGGACCATCTTGCCGCGCAAACACCGAACATCATGGTAGCGTATCACACCTATGGAATTCTGGAAATTCCCACCGCCCTGTGGATGGGAATCCTTCCGGCACCTGCGGGGGTCAATCACATTTTGCGTCACGCCCATTTCGGTCATTCCCCGGAGCGCTGGTTTACCCCGGTATCGACGGGCGATATGCGGTTTTCTCCAAAAAATTGGTTGGCGACCAAAGGTATAGTCGGGTTGGGCCGGTTGTACGGTAAAGCCATTCCATATCCTGAAAAACTTCCTCTGGACCGGAGCAGTACCCTGGTGCGATGGGCTGCTGAGAAGCTGCGATCGAATGGGAGATGCCAGATCAGAGCGGGCGTCAGTATGTCCCTGCGAATATCTGTGGCAGCACGCCGCATGGGCGTTGATTTAACGGGTGTGACGTTTATTACCGGAGGCGAACCGTTGACCCGGGCGAAGATTCAGGGAATCCGTGAAAGCGGTGCCAGCGTGTTTCCATCGTATTTTTTTACGGAAACAGGTGTGGCAGGCATGGGGTGTGCCGAGCCAGCTGATGAAAACGATATCCATTTTTTCGATGATCTCAACGCGGTTATTCAATTCCCCCGACAGGTCCATGGGGCAGATGTTGTCATTTATCCTTTCTATTTTACGAGTCTTCTGCCCACAGCCCCAAAAATATTGCTCAATGTGGAAATTGATGATTACGGAGTGATTGATCGGCGTTCCTGCGGATGCGGGCTGGAAAAATACGGGTACAAGACCCATCTCTGCGGGATTCGCAGTTTCGGGAAACTTACCAGTGAAGGTGTAACGCTCGTGGGCAGTGAGATGCTCAAAATTCTGGAGGAGGTTTTGCCTGCGCGGTTTGGCGGGTCCCCCCTGGATTTCCAGTTACGCGAGGTGGAAGATCAAAGCGGGTTTACCCGCCTCCACCTTATAATTGATCCGGCGGTTCGCATCCAGGACGAGGATGCGGTCGTCAAAACGCTTCTTGGCGCCCTGCAGCGGAGCAGCATCAGTGCTGATTATTCGAAAGCGATATGGGAGCAGGCTAAGACGATACAGGTGATACGGGAAAAACCGGCCTGGACAGAAAGGGGAAAAATGCCGTCACTTTTATCCAGGCGGCGGAACAGCTCCCGGTGACTGTTGCAGGCATCGCCATCCGGCGCCGCTGGATTTGACTCCTTTCCGGCCGGAAGGAATGCGTTTTTCGCATTGTTGATAGAGAACGCGGGTCGAACAACACGGGGGTATGGCTTTATTTCGGATCCCCGGGATTATATTATTGGAATCGAGGTGACAGAATGAAACACTTGTTCCGTCAATGGCTGCTTGCCGTGTTGCTGATTCTTGTCTGGTTGGCGCCTCTCCACGCAGCATGGGGCGATTCGGGAAACAGGAACCCGGAGGAGGTCAAGGTCTCCATGCTTCCATTTCTTTATTATGCGCCATTCCACATCGCACAGAAGGAAGGATTTTTCAAGGAACAGAATCTCCGGGTTACGTTTGTCAAGCTGGGCCGGTCCCAACGGATGATAGCGGTCGCCCAGGGACAGATC
>CAZWEV010000132.1:0-2687 GCA_964633015.1 uncultured Desulfobacteraceae bacterium
AGCCCTTTTTCGAGGCCATAAGAGACTGGCAGGATGAATACGCCTACAGAAAGGAGGGAGACGAGACCGGAAACTGGCTCCGTCCGTGCCCGATCAGGGATCACCACAAGATAGCCATGGAGAAGATAGAGAAATACGGCGCCAAGCCTGAAGATGAGGCGACGGAAAAATGGCTTTATGACGAGGAGGTCCATCAGGGGCTGATTGAATTCGATGAACAGATAGAAAAACTCCTGGATCCATTTTGGGAGAGCATATACCTGAAGGGTGAAAAGGTGGGCCCCGACCCGCGACTCCCTTTCACCTCTTCAACGGTTCCCGAATTGAAAACGGAGTGTAATGAATAGTCCCCGGGCGTCGAAAAGTAGGGTGGGAGAAGTATGCAGAGAAGAACTGGAAGAAAAGAGAGAGGAAAGCTTATTCTGGATAAGCCGGGGAATAAATGGTCTCAGCGTTGATTCAAGTGGATGCATCCTGCCGTATTTTTCCATGCTGCTTGCGGACCGGCGCCTTCTGATTCGCGAGCCTGCAGCTTGTGTCACAGATTGAGACATGCAACCATGTCGGATGTTGTACACCGGCACGTGCCGTTGCGTCTGCATGAAGCATGATTCAAATCTCATTTCCTGACAATAATTTCTCAACTATTTCTTTCGCATCTCCTTTTTGATTGTCTTCTACCATGATCCCTTTATCCATCAGCCACTGCTTGTGCAGTCTGCTGATCCCTCCACAGACAACCTTTTCAACACCCAGATTTACCAGGTGACTGGCCATCTCCATGGCGCCAGCACTCCCAACATCCCATCTGGCTTCCTGTTTCACGGTCCCATTGGTAATTTCCACGAGCAACGCCCGTGATGAAGAACCGAAATGTGGTGAAACCCGGCCCTTGAAAAGTGGAATGGCAATTTTCATTATCCACCTCCTGCACAACATAAAAGCAATTAGTGTGCCGAAGAGATGCAACTTGTAGAAGTGATTAATATACTGTCAATTCAAGTAGTTAAAATTTAGTTTGATCTCAAGGGGAGAGGTCGGACGGGGGATATGTTTCAAGGATGAAACGTTACAGGAAGGTGTTTCAGGCGAGGCCGTATCTCTTTATCTTGCGCCACAGAGTGCTCCGGCTTATGCCAAGTTCACGTGCCGTTTGTATGCGTTTCCCATGGTTTCTCTCAAGGACTTGCCTGATTTTATCTGCTGTCTCTCTTGATACCGGGTCCATTGGGAGGTGATGATCGTGGAAGGTATTCCATTCCCGTACCTCCAGAGGCAGGTGCTCCAGATCGATGTGTTTGGACTTGCAGAGGATAAAGGCATACTCAATGATATTTTCCAGTTCTCGAATATTGCCGGGAAAGGGATACTTCAGGAAACAGGATAGGACGTCAGGAGATATCCCCTGAATATTCCTGCCTTTCAGGAAGTTGTACTTGTGGATGAAGTGATCCGCCAGCAGGGGAACATCCTCTCTCCTCTCCTGCAGTGAAGGGAGGCTGATCTTCACCACGTTGAGCCGGTAATAGAGGTCTTCGCGGAAGGAACCTTCTTTCATCATGGTTTTCAGGTCCCTGTTGGTAGCGGCAACCACCCTGAAATCGGTCTTGGTCGGTTTTGTATCACCGAGCGGTATGAATTCTCTCTGCTCCAGGACGCGGAGGAGATCGGCCTGAAAGGCGGTTGACGTGCTGCTGATTTCATCCAGGAAAAGAGAGCCTTTATCCGCCAGCAGGAAGCGGCCCGGCTTGTTCTTTCCTGCTCCGGTGAAGGCCCCCTTTGTGTATCCGAAGAGCTCTGATTCAAGCAGGGTATCGGGGAGTGCTCCGCAATTGATAGCAATGAACGGACCATCCCTGCGCGGGCTCAGATGGTGGATAGCCCGGGCAAAGAGTTCCTTGCCGGACCCGGTTGGTCCCTGTATGAGCACAGCGCTCTCGCTTTCCGCGATGTCGGGCAAGAAAGCGAAGATTTCCCGTATCCGCGGATGTTTGCCCACGATGTCTTCCGGGGTAAATGAGCGGCTGAGCTGTCTCCGCAGTTTATCGATTTCTGTCAGGTCATTGAATATTTCAATGATACCTTCGACTTCATCTTCCCCATTCCTGATAAAATCCGCACTGATGCTGACAGGGATTTGATCCCCGCCTCTGTTTATGATAAAGGCGGGAAGGTCATGCCTGGCAAGACCATCTGCAAGACACTCTTCCATAATGCACTTGCTGTCACAGATGTTGGTGCGAAATACGTCAAAACAGAACTGTCCGATGGCCTCTTCCCGTTGAAAACCCGTGGCGATTTCGGCGGCGCGATTGAAGGAATTGATTTTCTTGTCGAGGTCGATGGTTATAACGCCCTCGTTTATGGATTCAAGCACCGTACGCGTGAAAGAGGAGATGCCCCGGATGAGTTTGCAGGGGAAATCCTTGGGTGGTGGCGGCAGACTTTTTCCCATTGATTCCTCCTTTTCGGAAGGTCTGCATGTTTCATAGTATAACACAGTTTCATGATTCTGGGACAGTAACTTTTCAGCGGATGCAATCTTTGAAGGCTTGCCCCCTGAGCCCCCTCTCCCGCACCACAGATTCCCAAATCCACCGTCCAAATTTCGCATTGTGACGTCCACCTGGAGATTTAGGGAGAGTCCTGATCACCAGCAAGGTTTCAAATGCAAGTCGAAGATCCCG
>CAZWEV010000133.1:0-2256 GCA_964633015.1 uncultured Desulfobacteraceae bacterium
CCACGCTGATAAGTCACTGAAAAGACCAGCCCGGAGCCTCGGAACGGAAGAAATGACTTCCTCTCTGAGCCCACCTGCCGCCGATTTTTACATGGCTAATCCGCTCCGGATTTGGCGAGGGGAGTGCCGCTTTTTTGTGCTGCATAGCGGGAAAGTGCTCTCAGAAACCGGACATATCTTTTTGCTTCTGCCGGGCTGACTCCAAGGCCGTGTGCTGATATGGAGTCGGCAACCTCCTCATCAGGATACCCCAGCTCAAACCCGGCAAGGACCTGATCCGCCAGTTCATACGGCCCCAGTATCTCTTCATCATAGATTCCTCCGAAGCCCGGGGAGGGTCTCTGCCGTATGATGTCGTCGGGAAGCCCCAGGTGTTCCGCCAGGGCGATTACCTGCGTCTTGTAAAGCCCTGCAATGGGCGCCAGATCCCCCATCCGTGTGTCATCCACACCCTGCTCCACAAAATATCCAAGCAACGCCTCGGTCCGGTTCGAGCAGATAATAATCAGTAGTTGCCGGGCCGCCGCGAATTCTCTCAACTTCGCGATCCTGATACGGTGGAGAAGCGTGAGAAGATTGAGATACGCCATGCCCCACTGCGGGGCCTTCCCGGATTTCACCTCGAGAATAAACCATCTCCTGGAACGCACCGGGAGGCCCCGGAGGACTAATTTCATGAGGAATACGGTCAACCACCGGGGAGGCATATGGAGTTGTTTTTCTTTTTCGACGGCTTCATCAGTGATGTGCTTTTTGATGAGTTCCACGCCCAGACGCCCATACGCATCCGGATGATAGTCTTCCCCCTGGACCCGGGCGTCGATCATTTGCAGCCCGATCACCGGCCATCCCACCCCATTCCTGTTGGAATCCATACAGAGGGCCGCCGTGACCACGCTGTCGATCCCGCCGCTGGCCCCGAAAGCAATTCCTTTTTTCTTGTTGTTTTTCATGGCTGCCAGGAGGGCGTCTCGGCATGAATCGATAAACCCGGCGGGGTCAAAACGGGCAAGGTTATTTCCAATGCTTTTCATAAACGCAGCCTCCCTCAAGAAGCGCCATGCAGGCAAATATTTTATCACCCTCGGGCACCTTTTTCCAATCTCAAGGGCTTTTGATCCGTATCGTCCGATTTCTCGCAGGAGTGCCGTGAATTGACACCTGCCGTGAAACAGTTTCAGATCCTGCAACAGAAACGATCTCTTCCCTTTCCGGACATCCAGCGATAGTATAGTATACCATGTTGAAATTACAGTAAAAATGATCTTCACTTTGAGCCATATCTCTGGCATGGACATTGCTTATATAAATTGATTAAGCGGCACTAGGAAAATCTATCAAACATGATGAGTTGGAGGTCTTTTGCAGGAAAAGCTGGAGGGATTTCTACAGCGAGGGGGGAGGTGAATGGCGATATGAAAGGATTAGAGAACTTCAGCAGTATGGTTGCCTATATGGCGTCACAGGCCGGAGTGACAGCCTTTGTGCAGAGCGCGAAGGTCAGGAGTCTTTTCCAGAAGCGGGCGGAGCGGGCGGCGTATGAGTATATCATCGAGGAAAACGAGGATCGGAGACCGATAACAGTCCAGAAGGAAAAAATGCGGATCATGCTCAACCTGACAGAGACGGCGTTCAAGAGGGTGGAAGAGGGGCTTTATTCCAGGAGCGTGATCAAGCACGGGATTGAAATTTTTGTCAGTGAAGTACTCTTTTCTCCAAAGGGAAAGACCAAGAAGATCGTCGATGCATTCGTCGCAAGATACGGGAGGAGACCGCCGGGATTCCTAGTTATTGGGCCGACAAGGAAATGCAACCTCCGTTGCAAGGGATGTTACGCGTCCTCCCACTCTAAAACCGCTGCTACGATTCCTTTTTCCATCCTGGACAGGATCATAACCGAGAAGACGGAATTGTGGGGTTCCCACTATACGACCTGGGTCGGGGGTGAGCCTACGGTGTACCGGAGCGAGGGCAAGGATATCTTTGCTATAGCTGATCGTCATCAGGATAACATGTTTCTCATGTACACCAACGGTGTTTTGATTGACAAGGCCATGGCCAAGAGGATGGGAGAACTTGGCAATGTTGTTCCACAGGTATCTGTGGAGGGCTTTGAAAAAGAGACCGATGCAAGGAGAGGCAAAGGGGTATTCAGGAAGATTCTCAGGGCCTTTGAAAACATGCGGGAAGAGGGGGTTCCTTTCGGGATTGCCATTACCCCCATGAGACACAACGCGGAACTGCTTTCCAGTGATG
>CAZWEV010000134.1:0-2251 GCA_964633015.1 uncultured Desulfobacteraceae bacterium
CTCGTATGTCTCAACAACCCTGCTTCCGTCTCGATCACCGAGTTCTTTGAGCTTTTTCACATCCAGCCCCCGGAGATCTTGGATTGCACCCTGAGAAGTAGAAATTGCCACAACTTTGGCACCGGCAGCAGCCATAAGTTCCGCCAGGGCGCCCCCAACCTTGCCGAAGCCTTCAATCGCCACAGTGCAGCATCCAAGCCTCATGCCGAGGTGTCTGGCCGCCTGCTTTGCCCCTGCCAGGACTGTCCGTGCCGTGTAATAGCCCGAGAGTGTTCCGCGCAACTCTCTCCGCTTGATAGAGATCCCGATGGACTGGAGCATATATCGGATATCACCATTATCCGTCCCCATATCATTCCCCGGGACATAGGTACGGTTTTGGAGCAGCTCCGCTATTGCGCCGGCAAAGGCCTTCAGTTGTCGCCGGCGTAACGACCTGGGGGATGCCGGGTCCCCGCACACACCCGCCTTGGCGCCCCCCTGGGGCAATCCGAGAAACCCATACTTGAGGGTCATGGCTCTCGCCAGGCCGCTCATTTCTTCCTGGTCGATGTTCGGAAGCAAACGCAGCCCACCGCACGAACGCCCTCCCACCACCGAATCAATCACAAGATATCCCACTACTTCAGGACCCTGCGTTACGATATGGATGTCTTGCCCCTTACTCTTTTCCAGGTGTACTTTCATAAGGGTATGTTCCAGTGAGTCTCGAAGACTTGTTTTCAATGATGGGAAATTGTCCGGAGGAATGAAAAAAATGTGCCGGAGCCATCCTGTATGGTCCAACTCTATAGATGAAGAACTCACTTAAGTCAATAATGAAATCCCGCATCATCCTGAGGAAAAGCCTGCATCAATTCCTCCCGGTGTTGTCCTGGAACTACAATCTTCGAGTGCCTTTGTTTCTATTGGGGAGTTCAGTTCAGGGACAACCCTCCAATATCAGGGCCGAAGGATGCTGACGCGGGATCGGCAGCCTTTTCCCTTGGAAACGCCTTTTTGATTGAAAATGTGGCAAGATCGTGTATGCTTCCTCGAACGGTAGGTCCGGAAGATTCTCTCCGGAACATATAATTCCGGTAAGGAGACACACCCATGGTACACAACCTCACATCAAAACTGTCAAATGCATCCAGAGCGCTTTTCACCCGAAAGGTGACTATCGAGTGTGACGGCATCCCCTACCAATTTAACAGGGTCACTCACAAAAAAATCATGAACTGGATCATGGTAGAAACATCCATTTCCCTTGGCACGAAGAGGTCGTGGGGATGGCCGACCCATTTACAAATAGAACCTTCCTCTCTCTGCAACCTGAGATGCACGTTTTGTCCGGTTACGACCGGGCTTCATCGCCCCACGGGTCATATGGACTTCAGTCTCTTCAAAAAGCTTATTGATGAAGTGGGTGACCATGTCTTTCTCATTCTGCTCTGGGACTGGGGAGAACCCTTTTTAAATCCTTCCATCTACCAAATGATCACTTATGCCAAGAAGCGGGGCATCAAGATTGTCTCAAGTACCAACGGACAGGCCTTTGCCCACGGGGAGCACGCTGAAAATCTTGTGCTATCAGGTATTGACTCTATCATCTTTGCCATGGACGGTATGACCCAGGAGACCTATGAACGGTACCGTGCCAAAGGTGATCTCGAAAAAATTCTCACAGGAATCCGAAACGTTGTGGACGCGAAACTCCACCTACATTCCCCAACCCCTTTGATAAACCTCCGCTTCCTGCCCATGCGGCATAATGAGCATGAGATCCCCAAACTCCGGAAATTTGCCAGTTCATTGGTAGTGGATGCGCTGACCCTCAAAACGCTCAACCCGCATGACCAGGGGGAATGTTCCTCCACCAATGCAAACGGCTCGGATTCCATCCCGAAGGACCCTCGCTACCAGCGTTTCGAATATGCCCCGGGGACCCACTCCCGTATACGCCTCGAGAAAAACCCCTGCAAGCAGCTCTGGAACAATCCATCAATCCATTGGGACGGAAGCGTGTCCCCGTGCACGTTTGACCCCCACGATACCTATGCGGTGGGGAACCTCAGGCATCAGGATTTCAAGGATATCTGGTGGGGCCCGGGAATGAACAGGCTTCGCGGAAACTTCAGGAAGGACTATCAGGACATTGATCTCTGTTCGGAATGCACATTTGCATTCAAGGGCGGATCACTTGAGACGGACATCATTGTAGAGAAGCACTTCTTCCGGGATAACAACGGACCTCTTTTGATGGCTGCCG
>CAZWEV010000135.1:0-2184 GCA_964633015.1 uncultured Desulfobacteraceae bacterium
TCCTGCACCCGCACCGGTCACAACGGCCACCCTGCCGTCAAATCGGATCACGCCCTTTGCCGGTCTTTTCGGAGCGGTGCCGGGGACGGGAATGGCCTTCCAGAAGTACCCGGAAAATCCCCGCTGCCGGTCCACGAATCGCCTCCTGAACTGGAGGGTGACCTTCTGTCCGACCCGGACGTCACCCAGTTCACAGTCCGTGAAGTCCGCCATGAAGCGGCCGCCGTTGTCAAACTGGATCATTCCGTATATGGCCGGCGGGTCAATGGAGACGGCCAGGAGGTCGCCGGTAAAGCTCTTGATAAACGCCGGCTCATCCGCGAAGGGGTAGTCCTCCTGGGTGTTGAGGGCGTTGCACTCGGGGTTCACGCAGATATCCATCTTGGGAAACTGCGGTGTCCCGCATTTTTTGCACCTGCCCCCGATCAAACCCGTGAGCATCTTTCTTTTCCTCCAGAGGACCGTCATGGCCGCCTGGGTGGGGGCCTCGGCCCTGATACCCATCTCCGTCTGGATGAGATCCCTGAATTTGAGGAATTTCGGATAGTTTTCAATGGTTTTCTTGTTGTCAAGGCTCTCCTTGATTCCCCTGCGCGGTGCGAGGTCCTCTATATGATCCGTCACCTGGAAATAGAGTGCGTCGCACCCCTGTCCAAAACCCGCGACCAGGATACGGTCCCCGGGCTTGGCCTTCTCAAGTGCTGAGACCAGCATGACAAACGGATGAGCGGCCCCGGTCTCACCGCAGACCTCGTGCATGTTGTCTATGACCTTGTCGGAGGAAGCGCCCAGTTTTTTTGCGATTTTCCGATGCTCCGCCTTGAAGAAACACGGAAATACAAGGGTGTCCACGTCATCCATGGAGATGGAGAGCTTGTTGAAAAGCCCTGAAACCGCGTCAGGGATGATCTTCGAGTATCCTTCGTCCCGGACCCAGCGCTCCTCCCACATGTAATCATACTCGTTCCATGACCCGCGGTAATGATCCACGAAGTCATAAGACAAGGAATAGCTCCCCAGAAATTCGGCAATCACATTCTTGTCCCCGAGCAGGAGGGATGCGGCGCCGTCGCCGAACCACATCTCGTAGAAATACGCCGCTCTGGCCTCTCGTTTGTCGGATGCGGTTACCAGGATGCTGTGTTTGTCGCCGCCCTTTATTGCGTCAAGGGCCGTGATCAGGGCGCCGGTCCCGCACTTGAGCGAGGTAGTGAAATCAGCCGTGATGATATTATCCGCCAGGTTCAGCGCGGTCTTCACCACGCCCGCGCAGGATCGGTCTGCAAAAGGAAGGGTGGTGGAGCAGAGATAGTGGGCGTCAACCGAGGCCCTGTCGATTCCTTTCAGACAATCGCGCGATGCCTCCACCGCCATTGTCACGGCATCTTCGTCCCAGTTGCAGAAGGAGCGTTCTCCCTGGGCAACCATGACAATAGCAGGGGCAAACCAGCCCATGCTTTGGAAAATACTCATGCGGTTGAGCCGCAGCCTTGGGATATAACCACCGAAAGAAGTGATGCCGATCATGGGTAATCCTCCTCGATATGAATGCTCTAAAGTGACTAGAAGGCAAACAGTTTTTCAATAAGCTGGGACTTCATGAGGTCCCCGCCGATCTTAAGCTTCCCGCTTGTATAGGCGGCCATGGCATTCAATTCACCGGAGATCATCTTCACAAAATTTTCGTCCCCCATTTGAATGGTGGTGGTGGGACTGTCGTGAGTCCCTTCATGCACCCGGCAGTTGCCGTCCTTGACGGTCACGTACCATGAGCCGCCGTCGGGGCCGGAGATAACGAACTGGAACACCACGTCCACTCCTGCGGCCTTGTCTGCCTGGAAAGCGCCCGGAAGTCCCTCAAAGATGGCCTTCACGCTGAGGCCGGCACCAGCCTCAGCGGCCGCTTCCTGTTTCTTGGGGCTGAACGCGTCCAGCATGGGACTGAAGGCGGCCGTGGCATTGGGGTATTCCTCGGCCCCTTCGAGAACCTTGATCTTGTCTATGGTGGCCGCCACTTCGTCCGGAGACGGGGCTTCTTTCCCGTTCCCCACTACCGAACCCGGGCCGGTCTTGACGGTAACCCGGTTGAAGTAGCCCATGCCGGCATTGTACATGGCCCCGGTTACCGGACACTGTTCCGAGCAGAGGTAGAGGACGAGGGGGGCCACGAATTCCGGTTTGAGT
>CAZWEV010000136.1:0-1654 GCA_964633015.1 uncultured Desulfobacteraceae bacterium
AATGTTTCCACGGTCGCCTTTTTTACCGCCGAAGGAAAACCTTCCCTTTACCGGAATTGCGACATTTGCCGGGTATCCCCTGTGGCAGGAGGAACAGAACGTCGACGCCGTAGTCTTGGGGATTCCCTATGATGAAGGGACCACTTACCGGCCCGGTACCAGGTTCGGCCCCCGGGCTATTCGAGATGCCTCCATGTTTTACAGTTATGAGGGAGCGGAAGGGCGTTTCTATGATGCGGACAGGCGTCGCTGGATTCTCTCCGGGAAGAAGGTGGCGGACGCGGGGGATGTTCCTATCGAACCCCTGTGTCTGGAAAAGAATTGGAAAATCATAACAAACACGGTAAAATCAATCCTGGATAGCGGCGCTGCCCCTGCCGTTGTGGGCGGTGATCACTCCATCACTTTTCCTGTGGTGCGGGCCTTTCAAGGGAGAAAAATCCACTATGTCCATTTCGATACCCACGTGGATTGTGACAGGATCAGTTACAGCACCTACACCCATGGGAGTCCCGTTCTCCTGATCAGTGAGCAGGGGCTTGCGGATAGCATCACGATTATCGGGGTCAGAGGGCTGACAAACGCGGGGCAGGACATTGCCTGGATAGAGGAGAAAGGGATCAGAACACTGACGGCCAGGGAACTGCGGAAATGGCTGCAGGAGGACCGTGCCTCTCTTTTTGAGGAAGGCGACTATTATGTGAGCCTGGATATTGATTTTTTTGATCCTTCCCTCGCACCCGGCACCGGCACCCCTGAGCCGGGGGGGCTTTTCTTCGAGCATTTTTCAGACGTCCTCCATATTCTGGGAAAACGGGGGAATATTGTTGGATTCGACGTGGTGGAAGTAAATCCTTTTCTGGACGGGAGAGGCGGAATTACCGCGCACCTGGCCGCCCGCTGTGTCCTGGAGCTGATGAGCGTTGCACTTGACAAACGGTGAAAAGCATCGATTCCTGCCTTCATCACCTTTGGCTGCAACGGGAGGGTGGAGGGGACATGTTCTGTCATCGGGGATGTTCGGTTTCACTTGACATTTGAGTTTTGCCATTTGTCCATTTCCGGTTTATCCGGGCTAGGGTATATCTATGGCTGTTACAGGAGATACGGGGCTGGCGCTCAAGACCATTGATAAGAGCTTCGGCGAAGTCCAGGCCCTTGATAATGTATCCCTGGATGTATACGAAGGGGAATTCTTCACGTTATTGGGCCCTTCCGGATGTGGAAAGACCACGCTCCTGCGCATTATTGCGGGTCTTGAACTGTCTGACAGGGGCCAGGTCATACTGGGAGGACAGGACATCACCTCCCTTCCTGCCACGAAGCGCCAGGTCAATACCGTCTTTCAAAGTTATGCCCTCTTCCCCCATCTCACCATCTTTGAAAATGTGGCCTTCGGACTCAGGTCCCGGAAGTTCCCCAGGATTGAAGTGGAAAGCCGTGTCGGCAAACGCCTGGAAATGCTGGGACTGCAGGACATGGCCGACCGGCACCCTCACCAGCTTTCAGGCGGACAGCAGCAGCGGGTAGCCCTTGCCCGTGCACTGGTGAACGAACCCAAGGTCCTGCTGCTGGATGAACCCATGTCCGCACTGGATGCCAAACTGCGTGCACAGGTCCAGGTGGAACTGCGGAGACTCCAGAGGAAACTGGG